>CAZKCM010000042.1:20403-37834 GCA_964551315.1 uncultured Rhodospirillaceae bacterium
CAAGGCGTCCGATCTTCGGCCGCCGCCGCTCCAAGCGCAGAGCCTTCGAAGGACGATCTTCCGGTCAATGCCGCACGAAATGTCTCTCATCGCCGCGATTGTCGCCGGCCTCGGACGCGTGTTCGCTTCCGGCGCCGCCGATCATGTGCCCGTCCCGATCCGCGCCGAGATCGGCGTCATCTCTCTCGCACCCGGCGCCGGGCGGCGGCCGAACCAATGGACCGTCCGCTGACGCCCCATCCCTCTGCGCTGTACGGCCGCGAGGCCGCCGCCCGGCGCCGCCGGCGTGGCGCGGATCGAGCCGGCCCTCGGTGCACGGCCGACGGGTCCCAGGGTTCAACCGGCCGCGGTCGGCCCGCATGAGGCTCAAGGATTGCCTGTGGCCGGCGGTCGGGGTAGCGGCGACCGGCTTCTCGGCCTGGCTGCTCTACCACGAACTCAAGGGCCTGTCCCTCGGCGACATGCTGGACAGCCTGGAGGCGATCCCGCCCGCGCACTGGCTGCTCGCCGCGGGGGCGGCGGTCGCCGCCTACGCCGCGCTGGCCGGTTACGACCGCATCGCCCTGCTCCATCTGCGCCGGTCGATTCCCTGGGCGTTCATCGCGGCTTGCTCGTTCACCACCTACGCGCTGTCGCACAACATCGGCGCCTCCGTCCTGTCCGGCGCAGTCGTCCGATACCGGGCCTACGCCACCCGCGGCCTGACCGCCTCCGAGATCGGCGTCCTCGTGGCGCTGTGCTCATTCACCTTCGTACTCGGCGCCGTCCTTCTCGGCGGCGTTGTCCTGCTGCTCGAGCCGGGACTCGTCGAACGGTTCGTCGATGACGCGCCGCACGGCGTGGCCGTGGCCGCCGCAGCGGCGATGCTGGGGCTGGTCCTGCTCTACGTGCTCGGCAGCTGGCTCGGGCTGCGGCCGCTGCGCATCGGCAGCGTCGAGATCCGCTACCCCGAGCTGCCGATCGTCGCCCGCCAGCTGGTGATCGGGCCGGCCGAGCTGATCTGTGCCGCGGCCATCATCCACTTCGCCCTTCCGGAGGCGGGGCACCCGGGCTTCCTCGTTGTCCTCGGCGTCTTCCTCGCCTCCTTCTGCACCGCGCTGCTGTCGCACGCACCCGGCGGGCTCGGCGTCCTCGAGGTCGTCTTCCTGGCCGGCCTGCCGGAGCTCGACCCGGCCGACGTGCTCGCCGCCCTGGTGGTGTTCCGCCTGTTCTACCTGCTCATCCCGTTCGCCCTTTCGCTCGTCGTCGTGCTCCTCTTCGAGCATTCGCAGTTGGTCCGCCGCTGGAGCGCGCGGGGCGGTGTTGGTCACGACTGAAAGGGTGTTGAGCTCGACGACACCGAGGCCGGAGTCCGGAAGACCCTCGTAACGACCAACCTCGAGCGAGATCTTGGCCAGGGGCCTCGGGCTGAGCCTGAAATTCGGAGGTTCAAAAGCAACCCGATGATCCCACCAGGGGCACAGGGAGGCTCCGTGTGCCGTGGACGGGATTCGCGCCGCGAACCTCCCCGGCCTCCTGGCCGGGGAGGTTCTGCGAACTGCCGCTCCCACACCACGGGCGGGGCCGGCGGATCAGCCGCGGTTTGTCTCTTCGGCGCTGACGCCGAACGATGGTTCAGCTCCGCACGAATTCCAGCAGGTCGGCATCGATGAGGTCGGGATGCGTCGCGAACATGCCGTGCGACAGGCCCGGATAGGTTTTCAGCGTGCCGTTCTTAAGCAGCTTGATCGCCTTGTGCGCCGAGTCCTCGATCGGCACGACCTGATCATCCTCGCCGTGCAGCAAGAGAACCGGCACCGTGATCGCCTTGAGATCCTCGGTGAAATCCGTCTCGGAGAACGCCGCGATGCAGTCGTACTGCGCCTTGGCGCCGCCCGCCATGCCTTGCCGCCACCAGTTGTTTATCAGCCCCTGGTTGGCCTCCGCACCCGGACGGTTGAAGCCGTAGAACGGCCCCGAAGGCACGTCGATGAAAAACTGCGCCCGGTTTGCCGCGAGCGCCGAGCGGAAGCCGTCGAAGACCTCCTTGGGCAAGCCCTCGGGGTTCGCCTCGGTCTTGAGCATGATCGGCGGCACGGCGCCGATCAGCACCGCCTTCGCGACGCGGCCCGGCTCGGCGCGAGCGACGTAGCGCGCGACCTCACCGCCACCGGTGGAATGGCCGATGTGGATGGCGTTCCTGAGGTTCAGCGCAGCAGCCAGTTCCGCGACATCGGCGGCATAGGTGTTCATATCGTTTCCGGTGTCGGTCTGGTCCGAGCGGCCATGGCCGCGCCGGTCATGTGCGATCACGCGGTACCCCTGGGCCAGGAAGAACAGCATCTGGTTATCCCAGTCGTCGGCCGAAAGCGGCCAACCATGGTGGAACACCACCGGTTGCGCGTCGCGCGGGCCCCAATCCTTGTAGAAAATCCGGGTGCCGTCGCTGGTGGTCAGGATGTTGCTGGCCATGTTCTCTCCTTTCGTCCGTTCGCTAGCGCTCGCCGGGACCGGCAAGCCGAGGGCCACGACCGCCACAGCGCCGGTGAGCAGGACGCTGCGCCGCGTCACGGTGATCCGTGGTCCGAATGTCATGACGTTTTTCCTCACCGCCGTGTTCCGACATGGACAAAGCTAAGTGATACGGGCAGGGTTGAAACTTGGCGGAACTGACAATGAGCAAGGCATAACGGACAAATGGCGCAGGAAAAGCCGGTGGCCGAAATCGGCCTGCTGATCTATCCGGACTGCCAGATGGCCGCGGTGTATGGGTTGACAGACCTGTTCCGCATTGCGGGGGAATGGGCGGGGCGAATCATCGAAGCTGAGGTTCCGGCGATCCGCGTCTCACACTGGCAGGCCAGGGACGAGGGCGCCGTCACCTGCGTCTGGGACAGCCATCCCGGGGCGCCCCACCGGCTTACCCACGCGATCGCACCGCCCAGCATCGTCATGCCCGAGGCCATGCGCCCGATGCCCGCGGCTGCGGCCTGGATGAATGCTTGTCACGCCGAGGGGACGATCGTGTGTTCCGTCTGCGCCGGGGCTTTCGTGCTGGCCGAGACCGGGCTGATCAACGGACGTCGCGCCACGACGCACTGGGCCTTTGCCCGACAGTTGGCCGAACGGTTCCCCGAGGTGGAGCTGGCCGAAGAACGGATGCTCGTCGACGAAGGCGACATCCTGACGGCAGGGGGCATTCTCGCCTGGACGGACCTCGGCCTGACGCTGGTCGAGCGGCTCATGGGGCCCGGCGTGATGCTGGCCACCGCGCGCTTTCTGCTGATCGATCCGCCGCGGCGGCACCAATCGCCGTTCAGCCAGTTCGCTCCGCGGTTTGACCACGGCGACGCGGCGGTGCTGCGGGCGCAGCGGCATATCCATGCCCGTCATGCCGAACCGCTGGGCGTGGGCGATCTTGCGACATTGGCCGGGCTGACGGAGCGCACCTTCTTGCGTCGATTCCGCGGTGCCACCGGATTCCGCCCGGTCGAGTACCTGCAACAGGTGCGGGTGGCCAAAGCACGTGAGGCGCTGGAGTTGACGAAGCAGTCGATCGATCGGATCGCCTGGTTGGTCGGTTATGGCGACCCGGCTGCCTTCCGCAAGGTCTTCCAGCGCATCACCGGCCTGACGCCGAATCTCTACCGGCAAAGGTTCGGGATCGCGCGGTAGGTCGGCGGTCCGGGTGGGAACCTTGCGGGCGCACCGTGCTCTGAACGATTGGCGCTAGGTGATAAGGCTCACCGGCAACCGGCCGGGCTTGGTTCCCCGATCGCATCGGTGCAGCAAGCAATTTGTGCGGTAATCGACGGTCAATGGCGGAGGGGGCGGGATTCGAACCCGCGACGGGCTATCAACCCGAACACGCTTTCCAGGCGTGCGCCTTAAACCGCTCGGCCACCCCTCCGGAAACCGGCGCACCCTAACCGAGGCCCGCCAGCGATGCAAGGCGAGCCGCCACGCGGGCGCGCCGATCGATCACTTGGCCGCGCCGGTTCACCGCCGCGCGACGGTCGGGTTCTCCGCCTCTTCCGGCTCTGCCCCTTCCGGTTCCGTCCCGTCCGGCTCCGGCCGCCCCGGCACGCACACATAGGTCCCCGAGGCGGCGCCGTCGGCCTCCTGCCAGCGCAGCGCGATCGCGTTGAGCTGGGCGAGAATCTCGCGCAGCTCTTCGCCGCGCGGGGCGAGGCCATAGGTCACCTTCGGCGGAATCGTCGGCTCGTACTCGCGATAGATGACGCCCGCCTCCTCCAGCATGCGAAGCCGCTCCGTCAGCACCTTGGCCGACACTCCCGGCACCCGGCGCTTGAGCGCGCCGAATCGGGTCGGGCCGTCGCTCGAGAGGACCCAGAGGATATAGGTCGTCCACGGCCCCATCAGCAGCCGCAGCAGCGAATCCATCGGGCAGCCGACGGGGCTCCTGGGCAGGGTCATGTCGCCGCTCCGTGCATAGTAGTTACTATATAGTACCTACTTTACACAGACAACTAGTTACAATAGGTGCTTTAGACGGTTTTCCCGCCTGCTGAGGCGCGCAGCGCCCAGCGGGCGGACGAACCGAGGCACGACAAAAGGAGGAGGAAATGACCATGCGTTTGTATTTCACCCCCGGCGCCTGCTCGCTCGCGCCGCATATCGCGCTGCGGGAGGCGGGCCTCGATTTCGAGCTCGAGCAGGTCGATCTTCAGACCAAGAGGACGAAGAGCGGTGCCGACTACACCGAGGTGAACCCCAAGGGCTATGTCCCGGCGCTCCGGCTCGACGATGGTCAGGTCCTGACGGAGGCCGCGACCATCCTGCAGTACGTGGCCGACCAGAAGCCGGAGTCCGGCCTTGCCCCCGCGCCCGGGTCGATCGAGCGCTACCGCCTGCAGGAATGGCTCAACTTCATCGCCACCGAGTTGCACAAGGGCTTCAGCCCACTGTGGAAGCCTGACACGCCCGAGGCCTACAAGACTGTGGTGAAGGACAACCTCGCTAAGCGGTTCAGCCATCTCGACCAGCGGCTCGCCGGCAACCAGTACCTCGTGAACGATCGGTTCACGGTCGCCGACGCCTACGCGTTCGTGATCGCCAACTGGGCGAAGCACTTCGGCATCGACCTCGCCCCCTGGCCGAATCTGGCGGCCCACAGGGACCGGGTGGCGGCCCGGCCCAAGGTCCAGGAAGCGCTGAAGGCGGAGGGACTCGCCTAGCGCCAAATGCCCCTGCCTCAGGCAAATCCGAGCACCATCCAAGGACGTCAGCCGTGATCGATCTCTACACCAGCGCGACCCCGAACGGCCGCAAGGTTTCCATCATGCTGGAGGAGGCGGCGCTGCCCTACCGGGTGCACCGTCTCGACCTCGGCGCCGGGGACCAGCGCCGGCCGGGCTTCCTGAAGCTCAACCCGAACGGCAAGATCCCGGTCGTCCACGACCCGGATACGGGCATCACACTGGCGGAATCGGGGGCCATCCTGGTCTATCTCGCGGAGAAGACCGGGACCTTCCTGCCGGAATCGCCGGCGGCGCGCTACGAGACGTTGCAGTGGCTGATGTTCCAGATGGCCTCGGTCGGGCCGATGCTGGGGCAGCTCTGGTGGTTCCGGCGGTCGGCACCCGAAGAGGTGCCGCTCGCCATCGCGCGCTACGAGGCGGAGGCGCACCGGATCTTCGGCGTCCTCGACGGCCGGCTTGCAAATCGCCCCGGAATTGCCGGCGACTACGGCATCGCCGACATCGCCACCTGGCCCTGGATCGAATCCGGCCGGGGCCTCGGCCTTGACCTCGCCCCCTACCCGAATCTCGCCCGCTGGCATGCCGAGATCGGGGCCCGGCCGGCGGTGAAGCGGGGCATGGCGGTGCCCGCCGCCGACGCCCCGCGCCCCTTCGCGGCGTAGGCCCTTCGCGGCGAAGGATCAGCACCGCCCGCGCGGTCGCCACAGGGGCGCAGAGGAAATGTTTTTCTCTGCGCCCCTGTGATTTACAAGTATCGCGATGTCACCCGCCGCGACGGAACAGCCCCTTTCATGATCGTCCTGCGCATTGTCGGCTGGCTACTCGTCCTCGCCGCGCTCATCGTCGCGGGGCGGGAGGCGGTGGCCTGGTTCGTCACCGGCCACTGGACGATCATCCCCGCGGGCCAGGTCTGGGCCGAGATCCACCGCGAAAGCCTGCTGCTCGCCCAGCCGGCCATCGAACGACACGTCCTGCCGGAACTGTGGACGGCGATCTTCGCCGTACTGCAGTGGCCGGCCTGGGCCGCCCTCGGCGTGCCGGGACTTCTCCTGCTGGGATTCGCGCGCTGGCGACGGTGGCGCCGGAAGCGGTCCTGAACGCGGCGCCGAACGCCGCCTATGAACCGTCGCCCATCTTGAGGGCAGCGAGGAAGGCCGATTGCGGGATCTCGACATTGCCGTATTGGCGCATCCGCTTTTTGCCTTCCTTCTGCTTCTCCAACAGCTTGCGCTTGCGGGTCACGTCGCCGCCATAGCACTTCGCCGTCACGTCCTTGCGCAGGGCGCTGACAGTCTCGCGCGCAACGATCCGCCCGCCGATCGCCGCCTGGATGGCGATCTTGAAGAGCTGCCGCGGAATCAGGTCCTTGAGCCGCGTGCAGAGGGCGCGGCCGCGCACTTCCGCCTGGCTGCGGTGGACGATGCAGGCAAGCGCATCCACCGGCTCGCCGTTGACCAGGATCGACAGCTTCACGAGATCGCCGTCCTCATATCCGTCGAGCTGATAGTCGAAGCTGGCGTAGCCGCGGCTGACCGATTTCAGCCGGTCGTAGAAATCGAACACCACCTCGTTGAGCGGCAGGCGATAGACGACCATGGCCCGGCTGCCCGCATAGGTGAGCTCCTGCTGGATGCCGCGCCGGTCCTCGCAGAGTTTCAGGATGGCGCCGAGATAGGCGTCCGGCACCAGGATCGTCGCCTTGATCCACGGCTCCTGGATGCGCTCGATCTTGACCGGGTCCGGCATGTCGGCCGGGTTGTGCAGCTCGCGCACCTCGCCGTTCGTCAAATGCAGCTTGTAGACGACGCTGGGCGCGGTGGTAATGAGGTCGAGGCCGAACTCGCGCTCCAGCCGCTCTTGGATGATCTCGAGATGCAGGAGCCCGAGGAAGCCGCAGCGGAATCCGAAGCCCAGCGCGGCCGATGTCTCCGGCTCGTACTGGAAGCTGGCATCGTTGAGACGCAGCTTGGCCAGGCTGTCGCGGAGATGCTCGAAATCGGCCGCGTCGACGGGAAACAGCCCGCAGAACACCACCGGCACGCTCGGCTTGAACCCCGGCAGCGGTGCGGCCGCCGGCCGACGCTCCTCGGTGATGGTATCACCGACCTGGCAGTCCGCCACCGTCTTGATGCCGGCCGTCAGGAAGCCGATCGATCCGGGGCCGAGTTCGTCCACCAGCACGCCCTTCGGCGTGAGGACGCCGACCCGGTCTACCGGATGCACGGCCCCGGTCGACATCATGCGGATCTTCATGCCGGTCCGCAGCCGGCCGTCCTTGATGCGCGTCAGGATGACGACGCCGAGATAGGGGTCGTACCAGCTGTCGATCAGCAGCGCCTTCAGGGGCGCATCGGGATCGCCCTCCGGCGGCGGCAGGCGTGTCACCAGCGCCTCGAGCACGTCCTCGATGCCGAGGCCGGTCTTGGCCGAGATGAGAAGCGCGTCCGAGGCGTCGAGGCCGATCACCTCCTCGATCTGCGCCTTGACCCGCTCCGGCTCCGCCGCCGGCAGGTCGATCTTGTTCAGGACCGGCACGATCTCGTGGTCGTTGTCGATCGCCTGATAGACGTTCGCCAGGGTCTGCGCCTCGACGCCCTGGCTGGCGTCGACCACCAGCAGGGAGCCTTCGCAGGCGGCGAGGCTGCGGCTCACCTCATAGGCGAAATCGACATGGCCCGGCGTGTCGATGAGGTTGAGCTCGTAGGTCTCGCCGTCGCGGGCCTTGTAGGTGAGGCGCACCGTCTGCGCCTTGATGGTGATGCCGCGCTCGCGCTCGATCTCCATGTTGTCGAGCACCTGGCTCTTCATCTCCCGGTCGGTCAGCCCGCCGCAGAGTTGAATCAGCCGGTCGGCCAGGGTCGACTTTCCGTGGTCGATATGGGCGATGATCGCGAAGTTGCGGATGTGCTTAAGGTCGGTCACGGCAGGCCGGTCAAGCGCTTCGAAGCCAAAGATTGCCGCAGGAAGATAGGGATGCCGGGCCCCGGACGCAACGACGCTCGTCGCCCGCCGCCGGGGCCGTCAGGGTGGCTCCGGGCATGGGTCCGGCCGAAGGCAAAGCCTGCCGCCACGCCGAAACAGACCGCCATGACGGCGGCCGTCATCGAGAGCGGATCGGTCCCGCCGGCGACGGGCGAAGGGCCGCGCCGCCGGCCGCCGCCCTCCCGGCTCGCGGAGCCCGCGTCTGCCGCGGGCCCCGGGACCGATGCGCCCCCTTGTCCTTTACTGAGGCTGGGGAACGATGCGGAGGTAGGGCTTCAGGGCCTTCCAACCACCGGGGAACTTCTCCCGGGCTTCGTCGTCGGAGACCGAGGGGACGATGATGACATCGTCGCCCTGCTTCCAGTTGACCGGCGTGGCCACCTGGTGCCGGGCCGTCAGCTGACAGGAATCCAGGACCCGAAGCACCTCGTCGAAGTTCCGCCCGGTACTCATGGGATAGGTCAGCATCGCCTTGATCTTCTTGTCCGGCCCGATCACGAACACCGAACGCACCGTGGCGTTGTTCGCTGCCGTGCGGCCCTCCGAGCTGTCACCGGCGTCGGCCGGCAGCATGTCGTAGAGCTTGGCCACCTTCAGTTCCGGGTCGCCGATCAATGGATAGTTGACGGCGTGGCCCTGCGTTTCTTCGATGTCCTGCGCCCATTTCTCGTGACTGCTCACCGGATCCACGCTGAGACCGATGATCTTGCAGTTGCGCTTGTCGAACTCCGACTTCAGCCCGGCCATGTAGCCGAGTTCGGTGGTGCACACGGGCGTGAAGTCCTTGGGATGCGAGAACAGAATCGCCCACCCGTCCCCGATCCACTCGTGGAAATCGATCGTTCCCTGGGTCGTCTCCGCCTGGAAGTTCGGCGCCTCCGAATTGATCCTCAACGACATCGCTCACCTCCCTTTTTGCCGATTCGCCAATGCCCGCGTCCCCGCTTGGACAATGTTAGAAAATTCGCCGCGCGAAGTAACACGGATTTTATCGGATTTCTTGCACGTCTCAGGACGAATCCTTCATTGGCTCACAAGGCGGCTGGAACGGCAGCCGCCATGCGCCATCCTCGCGAAGCGCCGCCCGGGCGCCGGCGGCACGCCGCCGGCCCGTATCACCGTCCGTCGGGCCGCCGTCAATCGGGCCGCCGGGCGCTGATCTTCCAGGAGCTGGACTCCATGACGATACCTTCGGGCCTCTCGTATTTCCGCAGCGCCGTACTCAGTGCGGCCACGATCTCGCCATGCCGCCGTTCGGCCAGTTCGCCGGCCTCGCGATAGACCTCGCCGGCCGGTCCGAGGGCAAGCTGGAACCCGATCGCATCCTCCACGCTCCTTCCCACGGCCAGCGGCGCGTCGATGCGCTCGAACGCAATGTCCGTGTAGCCGGCAATCTCCAGCTGCTTCGTCACGGTGGCCTGGTCCGCCATCGAGAACGGCCCGGGGCCACAGGTCCTCGCCCCGTCGCCCGGCGGGGGCAGGTAGCGCAGAACGATCTCCTTCGGCAAGCCGAGCCACGGATTGTCGTCGATGGTGCGCCAGACGATCATGGTCATGGTCCCGCCGGGCTTCAGCGCCCTGCGCATGTTCCGGAGCGCGGCGACGGGGTTCTCGAAGAACTGGGTGCCGAAGCGCGAGAAGCAGAAGTCATGGACCGCCTCGAAGGGGTAGGTCTCCGCGTCGCCCTCCACGAAGGCGACGTTGCCGAGGCCCGCGGCGGCCGCGTCCCGACGCCCGTACTCGAGAAATGCGTCGCAGCAATCGATCCCGAGCACCGATCCCGACGACCCGACGCGCCGCGCGAGTTCGATCGCCGTATCGCCGAAGCCGCAGCCGACGTCGATCACGCGATCGCCTTCGCCCACGCCGAGCGAGGGGAAGACCTTGGCGCTGTGATCCGTCAGACCGCCGACGAGAATGTGCCGGTACTTGATGAATTTCGGTGCGAGAATCTCGTTCCAGAAGTCGACGAACTCGCTCCGCTGTTCGACTGTCACGGTCGTCATGCGCTGTCTCCTCCGTCTTGGCCTCTCTCCTGAAGAGCGGCGGCGGGGCCATGCCCGCGTCGCTCAGTTGTGGCCGTTGCGGATGGACGGCGCGAGTGTCAGATTCCCCAAAACCGGTCCATTTGTGCCAGATGAGCCTGGGATGGTCCGCCGCCAGGCTTCGATCCGGGCGAGTTCGGCGGCCTCGCCGGACTCAATGATGCCATCCGAAAGTGGGCTCTACGCGGTGCCGAACGCCGTCGAGTTGCTCCGCAGCGCGGACGCCGGGCCCGGCCGGATCGGGGGCCAGATCGGCGAGCCCAATGGGAAGCAGCTGCCTTTGCGCTTGGGCAAGCGGCCCGGGGACGACAACCCGGACCTCCCGTCCGATCTGCAGACCCGGCCTGCGGTGCCGATCAGCGGTTGTTCAGCCGGGTCAGCGTCTCCCGCGTGCGCGCCTCGATCGGCTCCCATGTCTCGCGGGTAACCTCGGCGGCAAGGGTCATCAGCTTGCTAGCCTCCTCGAGATATTGCTGAGTCGCATTCCGGGCGAAGTCGCATTGCAGACCGAAGGCCTGGGTTATGTCGCTGCACCCCATCAGAGACTGGGAGGTCTCGATGTTCTGCCGCAGGCGCGCGTTCGCGAACTCGACTATCTCCTGTCCGAACGCGGCCATGCCCTTCATCACCGCGTCCGTGGCCTTCATCGCGGCGTCCAGATTGGCGCCGTTCGATTGGAGCATGCCGAGATAATCGACCCTTTCCGTTTCCGTCTTCGCGGTATTGCTAGCCTCGCTCGCTTTCGCCATCGCTCCTGTCCTCCGATTTGTGTTCTCTCCGTCGCGATCGCCGGCCGCCGAGCGCCGCCCATACGCCGATTTCCGTCCTCGGTTCGAAGGATGCGGGCCCGCCGGACGACGGCGACCGGCCGATGCCCGGCTGGTCTCGGGGCCGATCCCGCGGGAGGCTCGGAACTCCCGCAGAGCGTAAGCAGCTTCAGCAAAAAGTTAACGACGATCCGCCGCGATTAGCCATAGGGTTTTATTCCGGCCGGTCCCGGCGCACGCCCTTTCGGCCGCCTCCCTCTGCCTTTGGTCCGTCCGGGCATCCGCCGATCGCCGTGCATGGTGGTATTACGCAAGAACGTCCCCAAGACGATGTTCGGGCACGACCGAGTCGTGCGATTATCGGGTCTGTATTCATTCACGGGGCCACGGCCTGCGGCACGTTCCGGAACGGACACAAGGGTCGGTCGACTCGCGGCCGGCCCGGCGCCATGCACCCAGGAGGAACCCGCGTGCAGAACCAGGTTCATCAGGCTCGGGCGGCTGCCTTCTGGATGGCTCACGCCGCGTGCCTCGCGAGGCTGCTCCGTGCTCACGGGCAGGAGCTGCACGCGATCAATCTCGAAGCGGCGATGAACGAGGTGGCGGAAATCGTCGCCCGACAGGTCGGCCGGCAGACCCTCGCCCAGGCGATGGGCTGGGCGAGCAGCCGGCTTGAAAAGGCGGACCTGCCGGATCCGGCCGCCGGATCGATCTCGCGGCACTGACCGCCTCGGCCCTGCCGGCCGTCCCTCTATTCCGCCGCGGCGGCCGCCGGCGCGCCGCCGGCGGGTCGGCCCGGCCTGCGGAACAGGAGTACGAGCGGCATCGCCATCAGGACGACGGTCATCATCAGCCTGAAGTCGTCGATGTAGCTGACGGCCATGGCTTGGCGCGTGATCTCCGCGTTGAGGGCGGCGCGCCCGGCCGGCTCGGCCAGATTCCAAAATGCCTCGGGCCCCGGCCCTCTGAGAAGGTCGTTGAACGGCGTGATGTGCTCGACGAGGGACGCGTGCATCACCTGCGTGTTCCGACTCAGCAGGAAGATCACCACAGAGATCCCGATGCTGCTGCCGATGTTCCGCATCAGGCTGAAGAGCGCCGTTCCCTGCGTCCGATGCGCCGGCTCCAGGGTGGCGAAGGTCATCGTGGTGAGCGGCACGAAGATGAGGCCCAGCCCCAGCCCCTGCACCAGCCCGGTGCGGATGATGGTGCCTTGCGGGATCTCGGGCGTGAACCCCGCCATCTCCCACAGCGCCAGTGCCGTCAGGGCGAGGCCGCACAGGATGAGAAGGCGGCCGTCCACCCGGTTGATCAGGCGGCCGACAACGAGCATCCCGACCATCGTGCCGATGCCGCGCGGGGCGAGCACGAGCCCCGCCGTCAGCACCGGAAGGCCCATCAGGTCCTGCAGGAAGGGCGTCAGCAGGGCCAGGGTCGCCAGCAGGACGATACCGACCACGAAGATGAAGACGAGGCCGGTGGTGAAGTTGCGATCCCTGAACATGCGCGGTTCGATGAAGGGCCGCTTCGCGGTCGCCATGTGGACGAGGAAGAGGTAAAGGCCGAGGCCGGCGAGCACCGCCTCGATGACGATCTCCGTCGAGGCGAACCAATCGAGCCGCTCGCCGCGATCGAGCATCATCTGCAAGGCGCCGATCGCAAGGCTGAGGGCGCCGAAACCGAACCAGTCAAAGCCCCGGGCCCCGTCCCGCGGCGTCTCGGAGAGGAAGGCGGACAGGCCCAGGAAGGTCAGGATGCCAACCGGGAGGTTGATGTAGAAGACCCAACGCCAGTCATAGATCTCCGTCAGATAGCCGCCGAGGGTCGGTCCGAGGATCGGCCCGAGCATTACGCCGACGCCCCACATCGCCATTGCCGAGCCGTGCTTCTCCCGAGGGTAGCTGTCGAGCAGCACCGACTGCGAGAGCGGCACCAGGGACGCACCGAAGGCGCCCTGCAGCAGCCGGAAGAGCACCATCTGCCCGATCGACACGGCCATGCCGCAGAGCACGGAGGTGACGGTGAAGCCGGCAACGGCTATGAGGAACAGGCGCTTTCGCCCGAACCGGCCAGCCAGCCAGCCGGTCGGCGGCGTCATGATCGCGGCGGCGACGATATAGGAGGTCAGGACCCAGTTGATCTGGTCGAGCGTCGCCGAGAGGCTGCCCTGCATGTAGGGCAGCGCGACGTTGGCGATCGTCGTATCGAGCGCCTGCATGATCGTCGCCAGCATGACGCAGACGGTGACCGCGGCCCGGTGCGAGCCGATCGGCGCCTCCGCCGCCGCGAGGGAGGCGGCGCTCATGAGCGCGGTCCGGTCTCCGGGCCCGCCGCCGGATCGGTCCCCTGGGCGGCTGTCCCCTGGGCGGCTGTTCCCTGCGCGGTCGTCCCCCGGGCAGTCGTCCCCCGGGCGGTCGTCCCCTGGCCGGTCGTCCCCCCGCCGACCCCCAGCCCGGTCCAGGCAAAGGCGCTCTTGACGAGTCCGGACAGCGAGCGCGCATGCCCCGTATCGATCTCGACGGTGGCGCTCATGCCCGCCCGCAGGCGCGGCTGGCCGTCCGCCGGCGTCGTCTCGATCCGCACTCGCAGCGGGATGCGCTGCACGATCTTCACCCAGTTGCCGGTGGCGTTCTGCGGCGGCAGAACCGCGAACTCCGCGCCTGTCGCCGGGCTCAATCCGGCCACCGTGCCGTGCCATTCGTGCCCCGGATAGGCATCGACCGTGACCGTCACCGGCTGGCCTGGCTCCACATAGGTGAGATCGGTCTCCTTCGGATTGGCCTCGACCCATAGGTGATCGGAGGCCACCAGACTGATGGCCGCGTCGCCGATCTGGAGGTACTCGCCCGGCTGTAGGCTATCGACATTGGTGGCAACGCCGTCCATCGGCGCGGTCACCCGGGTGTGGCGTAGATCGCGGGCGGCCGCGTCGCGCCGCGCCTTCGCCGCCAGATAGCGCGGATGCTCCTCGGTCGGCCGGTCGGGGTCGCCGCCCAGCTCCGCCAGAACGGACTCGGCCTCCTGCCGGAGAGACGCCGCCGCCTGGCGCGCCGTCACGAGGTCGTGGCGGGCCCGATCGAGCCCTGCCTGGGAGGCAACGCTCTTGCGCGCAAGCGTTTGCTGCCGTTCGTACTCGCGTTCGAAGAAGGCGATGTCGGCCCGGGCCCGCTCGATCTCCTCCAGCTTCTGGCGGTAGCTCGCGCGCATCGCCTCGATGTCGTTGCGGACGATCGCGAGCTGCGCCTCCGCGGCGTCCAGGGCGATCCGGTAGGGCTCGGGATCGAGCCGGAACAGCAGCTGCCCGGCGGAGACGGCCTCGTTCTCGTGCACCGCCACTTCGATGACCCGGCCGGCGACATCGGCGCTGATCGTGACCTTGTCCGCCTTGACATAGGCGTTGTCGGTCGAGACGTACCGCCCACCCGCGAGGTAGAGGTAAAGGCCGATCGCCAGCACCAGCAGCGGCCCGAGAACGAGCAGCGCCCACCGTAGCCGCCTGGGGCGGGGGGGTCCGGCGGGCGAATCGGCAGGCGACTCGGGTGACAGGCCGGGGGAAGCATCGGCAGCCCCCGTCCGCAGAGCAGACGCGTCGCCTTCAGCCATGGCTTTTCCTCTGCGGCGCCGCGTCCTCGACCACCGGCTCGGCCGAGCTGCTTTCGGAGAGGTTGGCCTTGATCGCGAGGAGGGTATCGATCAGCCGCTCGCGCGCTTCGGTGGAGAGTCCGGCCATCGCTTCCTCGCGCGTTTCCGCGCCGAGCGCCCAGAGCCGTTCGAGCACCGGATGCGCCTTCTCCGTGAGGTACAGGAGGCGCGCGCGGCGATCGTTGGGGTCGGGCCGGCGCTCGACCCAGCCCGCGGCCTCCAGACGGTCCAGCAGACGAACGAGCGTGATCGGCTCGATGTCAAGAACATCAGCGAGCGCGCTCTGGTTGATGCCCTCTTGCCGCGCCAGATGGGCGAGGACGGACCATTGCGCCCGGGTCAGGCCGAGTGCCCGCGCCCGCTGGTCGAACCGCTTGCGCAACAGGCGAGCGACGTCGTGCAGAAGAAAGCCGAGATGGCGATCCAGGGTCTTGGTAGGCATGGGAGGTGCGCTATGCAAATCAGAAGCATGCCTAATATGAGCATGCTTACGATTCATTCAAGCCCTCCCCGGCCCTCCCCTCAATGGGGAAGGCCAGGGCCAGGAAGCCCGGAAGCGAAGGAGGTTCAGCCCCGCAGTTCGCCGCCCGTCGCCTTGGTCACGGCGGCGACGATCTTGGCGCCGACCGCCTCGATCTCGGCGTCCGTGAGGGTACGCTCCATCGGCTGCAGCGTCACGCTGAGGGCGACCGATTTCTTGTTCGCGCCGATCGCCGGGCCGCTGTAGACGTCGAACACGCCGACATCGGCAATCAGCGCCTTGTCGGCCCCCTTGGCGGCACGGACAAGCCGGTCCGCCGGCACGGACTCGTCGACGACGAAGGCAAAATCGCGCTCCACCGGCTGGAAGGGCGAGGCGCGGAGCAGCGGCCGCGCGGCCCCCCTGTCCCGCGGCAGCGGGATGCGATCGAGGATCGCCTCGAAGGCAACCACCGGTCCCTTCAGCTCCAGTCGCCGCAGCAGGCGAGGATGCAGTTCGCCGAAGCTGGCCAGCACCGTCGGCCCCAGCCGCAACACGCCGGAGCGCCCGGGGTGGTACCAGCTTGGCGCATCCGTCGTTACCTGGAGGTTCTCCACCGGCGCGCCGCAGGCGCCGAGAATGGCCAGCGCGTCGGCCTTGGCGTCGAACGCGTCCACGGGGCGCGGCGGGGCCTGCCAGTGGCGCGGCCCGGTCTGCCCGACCCGGATCCCGGTCGCCGCCAGATGCTGGCCCTCGGGCGTGTCGTCGGCATATTGCGGTCCGACCTCGAAGAGCGCGAGATCGGGGAAGCCGCGCGTTGCGTTGCGGACGGCCGCGGTCAGCAGATTCGGCAGGATCGACGGGCGCATCACGTCGAGATCGGCGCTGATGGGATTGGCCAGCCGGATGTCTGCGCCGCCGAAGAGCTCCGCCAGGTCGCTCGACATGAAGGAGTAGGTAACTGCCTCCAGCAGGCCGCGGGCGGCCAGCGTGCGCTTGGCGAGCCCAACCCGGCGCTGCGCCGGCGTCAGGGCCGGCTCGGGCAGCGCCGTCGTCCGTTCGAGCGGCACCGCCGGGATTCGGTCGTAGCCGACGACGCGGCACACCTCCTCGACCAGGTCGGCCTCGCCCTCGACGTCGCCGCGCCAGGAAGGCACGGCGACCGAAAGGCGGCCGCCCTCCTCGGAAGCGATCTCGAATCCCAACGCCCGCAGGATGCGCTCCGCCTCCGCCGTCTCGATCTCGAGCCCGCCGAGGCCGAGGATGCGCTCCGGCCGCAGGGTCAGCCTCCGCTGCCAGGACGGCATCTCGCCGGCGCTCACCACCTCGCTCGCCTCGCCGCCGCAGAGCTCGAGCACGAGGCGCGTCGCCACCTCGGCACCCCACAGCGCCGAGACGGGATCGACGCCGCGTTCGAAGCGGTAGCGCGCGTCACTCTCGATCCCCAGCTTCCGGCCGGTCGCGGCGATGCGCGCCGGATCGAACAGCGCGACCTCGAGGAACATCTCCGTCGTCTCGGGCGTGCAGCCGGAAAGCTCGCCGCCCATGACGCCGCCGATGCCGTGGACACCGCATTCGTCGGCGATCACCACCATCGAGGGGTCCAGCCGGTAGGTCTTGCCGTCGAGGGCCAAGATCTCCTCGCCCGCGCGCGCGAAGCGCATCGTCAGATCGCCGGACAGCTTCGCCGCATCGAACACGTGCAGCGGCCTGCCGAGGTCGAAGGTCACATAGTTGGTGATATCCACCAGGGCGGAGATCGGCCGCAGGCCGATCGCGGTCAGCCGATCCTGCAGCCATTTTGGGCTCGGGCCGTTACGCAGGTTGCGGAAGTAGCGTCCCACCACCAGCGGACAGGCGCCGCCCGCGCCTTCCGGGAAATCGCGGCGCCAGCGGATCGGGCTTTCGAAACGGCCCGGCACGGGATCGAAATTCACGGGCTTCAGGCGGCCGACGCCGGCCGCCGCGAGGTCGCGCGCCACGCCGCGAACGCCGAGGCAGTCGGCCCGGTCCGGCGTGACCGCGATGTCGATCACGGGGTCGTCGAGGCCCATCGCCACGGCCACCGGCTGCCCGACGACCGCGTCCTCCGGCAGCTCGATGATACCGTCATGGTCCTCGCCCAGACCCATCTCGCGGGCCGAGCAGAGCATTCCGTTCGACTCGACGCCGCGAATCACGCCCTTCTTCAGCTCGAGGCCGGTGCCCGGGATGCGGCTGCCCGGCGGGGCGAAGACGCCCTTCATCCCGGCCCGGGCGTTGGGCGCGCCGCACACCACATGCACCGTGCCGCGCCCGGTGTCCACCTGGCAGACGCTGAGGCGGTCGGCGTTG
>CAZKCM010000043.1:0-37087 GCA_964551315.1 uncultured Rhodospirillaceae bacterium
TTCTCGACGTCGGCCTGCCGGACATGGACGGGCGCGAGGTCTGCCGCCTGATGCGTCGCAACGGCGTCGCCGCGCCGATCATCATGCTGACCGCCGCCACCACCGATGCCGACACGATCCTCGGCCTCGACGCCGGCGCCACCGACTACGTCGCCAAGCCGTTCCGCCTGAACGTGCTCCTCGCCCGGCTGCGCGCCCAGCTCCGCCAGTACGAGCAGAGCGAGGACGCGACCTTCACCATCGGTCCCTACAGCTTCCGGCCGAGCACGAAGCTCCTGGTCGATCCGGCGACCAACCGCAAGATCCGCCTGACCGAGAAGGAGACGGCGATCCTCAAGTTCCTCTACCGCGCCGGCGACCGGGCGGTCGGCCGCGACACCCTGCTGGGCGAGGTCTGGGGCTACAACGCCGGCGTCACCACCCACACGCTCGAGACGCATGTCTATCGCCTGCGCCAGAAGATCGAGCGCGACCCCTCGGCCGCCACCATCCTGGTGACCGAACCCGGCGGCTACCGTCTGGTGCCGTAGCCGCGGCTCTTCCGTCCTTCGCGCACTGGCCGTGCGGAAGGATCGGTCTGGTTTCCGGTTCGCTTGCCGGGTATAGCGTAGCGGACGCTGCCCTGCGGAGGACCGATCATCGATGAGCGACGCCCGCCTTTTCACCCCGCTGCGGATCGGCGATCTGGAACTCGTCAACCGGATCGTGATCGCGCCGATGTGCCAGTACTCGGCGGTCGATGGCTGCATGACGGACTGGCATCTCATCCATCTGGGCCATCTGGCGCTGTCCGGCGCCGCCCTGCTGACGATCGAGGCCACCGCCGTCCTGCCCGAGGGCCGGATCTCCTACGCCGATGTCGGTCTCTGGTCGGACGAGACCGAGGCGGCGATGGCCCGCGTTCTGGACGGCATCCGGCGCTGGTCCGACATGCCGATCGCGGTGCAGCTCGCCCATGCCGGTCGCAAGGCCTCGACCGACCTGCCCTGGAAGGGCGGCGGGCAGATCCCGCCCGACCGGGAGAACGGCTGGCAGACGGTCGCGCCCTCGGCGGTGCCGTTCCAGGACGGCCAGAACCCGCCGGTCGCGCTCGACCGCGCCGGGCTCGCGCGGGTGCGCGACGCCTTCGCCGCGGCCGCCGCGCGGGCCGCCCGCCTGGGGCTCGACGCCGTCCAGATCCACGCCGCCCACGGCTATCTCCTCCACGAGTTTCTCTCCCCACTGTCGAACCGGCGCGAGGACGAGTACGGCGGCAGCCTGGAAAACCGGATGCGCTTCCCGCTCGAGGTGTATGACGCGGTGCGCGCGGCCTTCCCCGCCGGTCGCCCGGTCTCGGTCCGGGTGTCGGGCACCGACTGGGTCGAGGGCGGCTGGGACATCGAGCAGACGGTCGCCTTCGCCCAGGCGCTCGAGGCCCGCGGCTGCTCCGCCATCCACGTGTCGAGCGGCGGCCTCTCGCCGCAGCAGAAAATCCCGGTCGGCCCAAGCTACCAGGTGCCGCTCGCCCGCAGGGTCAAGGCGGCGACCCGGATGCCGGTCGTCGCCGTCGGCCAGATCACCGGCTTCGAGCAGGCGGAGGCGATCATCGGCACCGGCGACGCCGACCTCATCGCGCTCGCGCGCGGGATCCTCTTCGATCCCCGGTGGCCGTGGCACGCGGCGGCCCATTTCGGCGCCCGCGTCAAGGCGCCGGACCAGTACCTGCGCGCCGAGCCGCCGCAGCACCGCCACCTGTTCGACTTCGGTCAGTGAGGGCGCGGCGCGGTCCCGCGTCGCGCCGCGAAATACAGCGCCACGGCCGCCGCAGCGGTCGTCGCCGCGCCGAAGATGGGCACCGCCGCGGCCCAGGACCCGGTGGGCTCATAGGCCGCGGCCAGCAGCACGGGCCCGACCAGGACGCCCATGTTGCGCCCGGTCATCAGCACGGCGAAGGCCCGCGGCCCGGCGCGGCTCCCGCCCAGGATCGCCCCCGGCAGGCCGAACAGGCAGACCGGCACGATTCCCGCGCCGACGCCGTAGACGATCAGCGACGCAATGCCGGCGACCGGGCCGGTCGTGACCGGCACCAGCCACCATACCGCCGCCTGCGAGGCCATCGCCGCCGCCAGCAGCGGCCCGATCGGCACGCCGGCCCGCAGCGCCAGGCCGGTGAGCAGGTTCACGGCCAGCAGCACCGCCACCGGCAGGGTATAGCCCGCGATCGCCCCGATCTCCGACAGGCCGTGGACCTCAACGAGGTATTGCGGCAGCCAGGTCATGTAGGCGAAGTACTGCGCCGACCACAGCATGAAGGTCGCCGCGGCCAGGATCAGGGCCGTCCGCTGCGGCCGCGACCAGGGCGGCGGCGCCGTTCGGCGCGCCCGGTCCTCCGGCCCTCCGCCCGCCCCGATGCCGGATGGCGTCAGCCGGCCCGCACGCTCCAGCGCCCGCGTCCACCACGCCATGGCGAGCGTGGCGAGAAGCCCGGCCGCCCACAGCCACCACCATCGGCCGACCGCCAGCGCCACCGGCGCGAACAGCGTGGCGGCAAGCTGGCCGATCGGGACCCAGGTGGCGGTCAGCGCCGCGACCAGCGGAAGCTGCCGCGGGCTGGCGCTCAGATTGGCCAAGGCCGGTCCGATGATCGCGCAGACGGCGAAGGCGACGCCTTCCAGGCCACGGGTGCTCAGCATGACCAGACCGCTCTCCGGCGCCGCCACGGCCAGGGCGCTCGCCGCGACCAGCAGGGCAAAGGCAAGGCAGATGAAGCGCCCCGCACCGCGGCGGTCGATCAGCCGGCCGAGCGGCAGCGACAGCAGAAGGCCGGCGACCGCGTAGATCGACATGAACCCGCCGGCAAGCGCCCGGTCGTAATCGTAGCTTTGCAACAGGGCCGGCAGCACGGGCGGCAGCTTGAACTGGTGGAACGCCACCAGCGCGCCCAGCCCGACGCCGAAGGCGACCATCGCCCAGTCCGTGCCTTCGCGGCCGGCCGGCGCCGGCGATGCCGGCCGATCGCCTCGGCGGATCTTCGTTTCGATGGCGGTCCCCCTTTCGTTTCAGCTGCCGGATCAAGGCCTTGGCGCGTCCCCGGGCCCGGCCGGGAAACTCCGGTTTCGTTCGGCTACCGCCGCCTGTATCCTACCGGTTCCGGGGAACGAGGGAACGACGGAGCGGATGGTGTCTGAACTCGGTGACTTCTCCGTGCGCTTCTGGGGGGTGCGCGGCAGCATTCCCTGTCCGGGTCCAGATTACGTCCAATACGGCGGCAACACCTCCTGTGTCGAGGTCCGGTGCGGCGACCGGCTGCTGATCCTCGACGGCGGCACCGGCCTGCGGCCGCTCGGCCATCATCTGGCCGGTCACAAGCCGCTGGAGGCCGACATCTTCTTCAGCCACACCCATTTCGACCATGTCTCCGGCCTGCCCTTCTTCAAGCCGTTCTTCGCCAAGGCCAACCGCTTCCGCCTGTGGGCGGGCCATCTGCGACCCGGGGCGGGCTTGGCGCAGATTCTCCGCGACATGATGGTGGCGCCCTTCTTCCCCATACCGATCGACCGTTTCGCTGCCGAAAAGGTATATTGCGACTTCACGGCCGGCGAGACCCTGCACCCGCATTCCGGAATCGCGATTCGCACCGCCCCCCTCAACCATCCGAACGGGGCGACCGGCTACCGCATCGAATATCGGGGCAAGTCGGTCTGCTACGTTACCGATACCGAGCACGTCGTCGGCAAGCCGGACGAGAACGTCCTGGCGCTCATCCGCGGCGCGGATCTCGTGATCTATGACGGGACCTACACCGACGAGGAGTTCCCGCACTTCGTCACCTGGGGCCACTCGACCTGGCAGGAAGGCGTGCGCCTCGCCGAGGCGGCGGGGGTCGGCCGGCTCGTCGTCTTCCACCACGATCCCGGCCATGATGACGCGTTCATGGACCGCATCGCCGCGGAGATGGAACGGGCGCGCCCGGGCACAGTTGTCGCCCGCGAAGGCCTGACGCTCACGCCCTGAGCCCTCACGCGCCGATCACCGGAAAATGAACGGTGTCCGGCGCGGCGCCGTTTATACTGGCCAGACTGGACCGGCCAACGAAGCGAGGACGTCTTGCGCTTCAAGCGGATGACCGCGGTCGAGATGCTGCCGGCCCGGGTGCATGCGGCGATCCGCGCCCAGGAGGACCAGACCGAACGCCTGATCGGCTGGATTCAGCTCGCGGTGCTGGCGACCTTCGCCGTCCTGTACGCCGTCTCGCCCAAGACCGATGGCGCGCACGATACGTTCCGGCCGGTGCCCTGGGTGCTCGGCCTCTACTTCCTGTTCACCGGGCTGCGCCTGGTCCTCGCCCACCGGATCAGCCTTCCGGGCTGGTTCCTGGTCCTGTCGATCGCCATCGACATGGGCCTGCTGTTCGGCCTGATCTGGAGCTTCCACCTGCAGTACGAGCAGCCCGCCTCCTTCTACCTGAAGGCCCCCACCCTGCTCTACGTCTTCATCTTCATCGCGCTGCGGGCGCTGCGGTTCGAAGCGCGGTTCGTGCTCACCGCCGGCCTCGTCGCCTCGGCGGGCTGGCTTGCCCTGGTGGTCTACGTCGTCACCATCGACCCGACCGACACGATGATCACCCGGAACTACGTCGAATACCTCACCGACAACGCCGTGCTGCTCGGCGCGGAGTTCGACAAGATCCTCTCCATCCTGGTGGTGACCGCGATCCTCGCGGTGGCGATCCGCCGCGGCCGTCTCCTCCTCGTCCGCTCGGTGGCGGAAGGCTTGGCGGCGCGCGAGCTGTCCCGCTTCTTCGCGCCGGAGGTCGCGCGCAGGATCGCGGCCGCCGACCGTCCGATCGGCGCCGGCGCCGGCGAGGCGCACGACGCCGCGATCCTCAACCTCGACCTGCGCGGCTTCACGAAGCTGGCGGAGACGCTGCCGCCGGACGCAGTGATGGAGACCCTCGGCGATTATCAGGCGCGCATGCTCCCGGCCATCCAACGGCACGGCGGCAGCGTCGACAAGTTTCTCGGCGACGGCATCATGGCGACCTTCGGCGCCGCGGCGCCGAGCGCCACCTACGCCGCCGACGCCCTGCGGGCGATGGACGCGCTCATGGAAGAGGCCGACCGCTGGACCGCGGAGCGCGCGTCCGCCGGCCGGCCCGCGCCGGCGGTCAACGGCGCGCTCTCGACGGGGCGCGTCGTCTTCGGCGCCGTCGGCGATTCCTCGCGGCTCGAATACACGGTGATCGGCGCCGCCGTGAACCTCGCCGCCAAGCTCGAGAAGCACAACAAGCGCCTCGGCGTCCGGGCGCTCGCCACCGCTTCTGCTTACGACCTCGCGCGTGCGCAGGGTTACGCGCCGCCCGTTCCGCCGCGGCGCCTCCCCGCCCAGGCCGTCGATGGCCTCGGTGAGCCGCTCGACCTCGTGGTGCTGACGGGCTGAGGATCGCGACCGGCTTTCCCCCGGCCCATCGCCCGGCCTACCTGTACGGGTCGGCGGCGTCGCGCAGCCCGTCGCCGACGAAGTTGAAGGCGAGCACCGTGATCAGCACCGGCAGCACGGGCAGCATCAGCCAGGGATACAGGGCGACGACGTTGATGTTCTGCGCCTCGCTCAGCAGGACCCCCCAGCTCGTGATCGGCGGGCGCAGGCCGAGGCCGAGGAAGCTCAGCGCCGTCTCGCCGAGGATCATGCTCGGCACCGCCAGCGTCACCGAGGCGATGAGATGGCTGGTGAAGCCCGGCAGCAGGTGCCGGAAGATGATCCGCCGCGGCCGCGCGCCCATGAGCTGCGCCGCCACGCAATAGTCCTCCTCGCGCAGCGCCAGCAGCTTCGAGCGCACGGCCCGCGCCAGCCCCGTCCAGTCGAGCAGCCCCAGGATGATCGTGATGCCGAAATAGATCAGCAGCGGGCTCCAGGTCACCGGCAGGATCGCCGACAGGGCGAGCCACAGCGGCACGTTCGGGACCGACCGGAAGATCTCGATGACGCGCTGGCTCAGGCTGTCGACCCAGCCGCCGTAATAGCCCGCCACCCCCCCGATCGCGACCCCGAGGACGAAGGTCACCGCCACCCCCAGAAGGCCGATGGTGAGCGAGATCCGCGCGCCGTAGAGGATCCGCGAGAACATGTCGCGGCCGAGCCGGTCGGTCCCGAGCAGGAAGAGCGTGCCGCCCGGCGCCGGGCAGACCAGGTGGAAATCGGCTTCGAACAGGCCCCAGAACTTGTAGGAGTCGCCGGAGCAGAAGAAGCGGATCGGCTGGATGGCTTCCGGGTTCTCCGTGTACTCCCGCTTCAGGTTCTCCATGTTGAGCCGATAGCGGTAGCCGTAGACGAACGGGCCGATGAACTCGCCCTCGTGGAACAGATGGACCCTCTGCGGCGGCGCGAAGATGAACTCGATGTTGCGGGTGTGCAGGTCGTAGGGCGCCAGCACCTCGCTGACCAGGATCGAGGCGTACATCGCCAGCAGGACGACCGCCGAGACGACGGCCACCCGGTGGCGCCGGAAACGCCACCACATGATCCGCCACTGCGACGCCATGTAGTAGCGTTCCTGCTCGGGCGTGAGCTCCTCGACCGCCGCCGGGTCGAAAGGCTCGTCCGAAACCTCGTGCGGGATGGGCTCCCGCCCCGGGCGCGCGACGGCGGTCCCGCTGGCGGTCCCGTCGTTCGCCGTCGTCATCGCGCCGCCGTCCCGCCGAGCCGGATGCGCGGGTCGAGCGCCGCCAGCGCGAGGTCCGACAGGAACAGCCCGACGACCGTCAGCAGCGCCAGGAACATGAGGAACGAGCCGGCGAGGTACATGTCCTGGCTGCGCAGCGCGTCGAGCAGCATCGGGCCGGTCGTCGGCAGCGACAGAACCACCGAAACGATCACCGCGCCCGAGACGACCTCCGGCAGCAGCGCGCCGATGTCGGCCACGAACGGGTTGAGCGCCATCCGCAGCGGGTACTTGATCAGCAGCCGCCCCGGCGGCAGGCCCTTTGCCCGGCCGGTGACGACGTATTGCTTCTGCAGCTCGTCGAGCAGGTTGGCGCGCAGTCGCCGGATCATGCCCGCCGTCCCGGACGTGCCGATGACGATGACCGGGATCCACAGATGCTCAAGCACGGACCGGATCTTCGCCCAGCTCCAGGGCGCGTCGATGTAGACCGGGTCCATCAACCCGCCGATCGAGATGCCGAAATAGACGTTGGCGAAGTAGAGCAACACCAGCGCCAGCAGGAAATTGGGCGTCGCCAGCCCGAGATAGCCGAGGAAGGTCAGGCCGTAATCGCCGAGGCTGTACTGATGCGTCGCCGAGTAGATGCCAATCGGGAAGGACACCACCCAGATGAACAGGATGGTGGCGGCGGAGACGATGACCGTGAGCAGCAGGCGGTCGCCGACCACCTGGTTGACCGGCATCCCGTGCTCGAAGGAATAGCCCATGTCGCCCTGCAGCAGGGCCGCGATCCAGCGGATGTACTGCTCGTGGAACGGCCGGTCGAGGCCGTATTGCTGGCGCAGATAGGCGATCTTCGCCGGATCGACCGCCTCGCCCTGGCTCTGCAGCTCGGCGATATAGGTCGACAGGTAGTCGCCCGGCGGCGCCTGGATGATCAGGAAGGTGAGGACGCTGATCACGAACAGCGTGGGGATCATGATGAACAGCCGGTGGACCACATAGCCGAACATCGCGGTCCCTCCTCTATCGCCCGGGCTCCGCGACGGACCGCGGCATCGCCGCCGCCGCGCTCATCGCGCCGCCGCCTCCGCGGCCGTCGCATCCGCCTCGGACAGCCAGAAGGTGTCCGCCCGGTATACGCCGAAATGCGCCCCCGGGTCCCAGGCCCAGACCGCTTCCTCGGGCAGGTTGCGCAGCCGGTTGCTGACCACCACCGGCTGCGGCACGCCCGCGACCGTGCCGATCGTGAACACCTGCTCCGCGTTGATGCGCAGCATCCGGTCCCAGATGGCGGCGCGCTCGGTCCGTCCCTCTGCTCCGCGCCAGTCTTCCAGGAGCCGCTTCAACCTGCGCGGCCCGGGCATGTCGATCGGCTCGCCGGCCGCGCCGCCGGTTTCGACATACTGGCCCCATTGCGGCCATTGCAGCTGCTCCTGCCGCGTCGGCGCCAGCTCCCATGGCACCATGTCCGGCGTCGGGAGCCCGTTCTCCAGGCCGCTCCAGACCGACATCACGGTTTCGCCGGCGAAGATGCGGTTCCGGAACACCTCGCGCTGAAGCGGCTTGGTGTAAAGCCGGATGCCGATCTCCTGCCAGCTGTCGCGGATCAGCTCCAGGATGTCCGCCTCGGCGGGCACCTGCCCTGCCGTCTCGACGATGATGTCGAGCGGCCGCCCGTCGGGCATCAGCCGGATTCCGTCGTCGTCGCGCTCCGTGAGGCCGATCTCGTCGAGCAGGGCGTTCGCCTGATCGAGGTCGAATGCGGCCCAGGCGGTCCGGTACTCGCGGCGGTAGAGGGGGCTCTCTTCCAAAACCGTGTTGCCGCCCTCCGTCGCAAGGCCATAGAAGATCACCTGATTGATCTCGCGCCGATTGATCGCGAGCGACAGCGCGCGGCGGAACCGTACGTCGCGCAGCAACGCCCGCCATTGCCGGTCCTCGACATTGAGGTTGGGATAAAGGGTGAACTCGGAACCGGTGCCGCTCCGCCACAGCCGTACCGTATAGTTCCCGCGCTCCTCCCCCTCCTTGAGGAAGGTGTAGTTGTCGAAGCGCAGATACCGCGCCTGCAGGTCCGACTCCCCGGCCCCCGTCTTCGCCGGGATGATGCCGCTGTCGGCGATGTGGAAGACGACCCTGTCGATGTAGGGAAGCTGCCGCCCCTGCGGGTCGACCCGGTGGTAGTACGGGTTGCGGGCGAAGACGAAGCGCTGCGACGGCGGCTTGGTCGTCAGTTTCCAGGGCTGCAGTGTCGGCAGGTCGGGGTTGTCGTTCTTGTCGAGGTTGTCGAGCCGGTTGTGCAGCGCCGCCCAGTTGCGCTGGCCGGACTCCGCCACCTTTGCCGCCAGCGTCTCGGGGTCGGCGTAGTCGGCGTGAAACTGCTTCAGGTAATGGCTCGGCCGGTAGATATAGAGCGGCAGGGCGCCGGCGAGGGCCGGCAGGAAGTCAGCGTTCGGCTTCGACCAGCTGTAGCGGATCGTCGTCTCGTCGAGGATCTCGACCTTGGGCGGCTCGCCGTCGACCATCATGACCTTCGGCGGCCCGGTTGGCGACAGGGCCTCGTTGTTGGCGACGTCCTCCCAATAATAGCGGAAATCTTCCGTCGTGAAGGGTGCGCCGTCGGACCATCTGTGGCCCGGCCGCAGACGGAAGGTGAAGATCCGCCCTTCCTTCACCTCGACGTCTTCCAGAATGTCGGGGACAAGGTGAAAGTCCCGGTCGTAGCCGACCAGCCGGGCGTAGCCATAGACCACCATCTGCCGGGTGTCGCGGGTTGACGCCATCAGCATGGTGAGGGTGCCGCCGTGGCGGCCGGGCGTCATGCCGGGCTGGTCCATGCGCGCCACCGCCGGCGTCTTCGGCAGCCGCTCCTCGACCGGCGGCAGCTCGCCCTTGGCCACGCGCTCGGCCAGAACGGGCGGCTCGATGTACCGGGTCGGAACCGCGGGCGCGACGGGCGCGACCATCTGCGCAAGGACGGGACCGGGAACCGAGCCCGAGACAAGCAGGCCGAAAATCAGCAATCCGACGGCCCAGGACGCGACGCCCGGGCGGTGCAGGCCACCGGTCACGACGCGAGCTCCAGCGCGGCGGCGCCGTCGGCGCACACACGCACATAGTGCCCGTCCCCGAGATGGACCAGCTTCGGTCGCTCGGCACCGTTGATGGTGAAAGGCGCGGGCCACGCCGCCGGGTTCGACGCCTTGTCCGCCATCAGCCGGTCGAAGTCGAGACGGCGCTCCGGGTTCGGCTCCGGCACGGCGGCGAGCAGCGCCCGCGTATAGGGGTGCACCGGGTCACGGAACAGAAGCGCCCGGGGCGCCACCTCGACCAGGCGGCCGGCGCACATCACGGCGATGCGGTCGGCGATGTAATCGACGACCGCGAGGTTGTGCGAGATGAAGAGATAGGTGAGTCCCAGCTTGTCCTGGAGGTCCTTGAGCAGGTTGAGGATCTGCGCTTGGATCGAGACGTCGAGCGCCGAAACAGGCTCGTCGCAGATCAGCAGATCCGGCTTGAGCGCGAGCGCCCGGGCGATGCCGATCCGCTGCCTCTGCCCGCCCGAGAAGCTGTGCGGGTAGCGCCTCAGCGCGCGGACGTCGAGGCCGACCAGTTCGATCAGCTCCCTCACCATCTCGGCGCGCCAAGCGGCGTTGCCGATGCCGTGGATCACCAGCGGCTCGGCGACGATATCGAAGACCGTCATGCGCGGATTGAGGGAACCGAACGGGTCCTGGAAGATGAACTGGACCTTGCGGCGAAAGCGCATCAGCTCGTCCGACTTGGCCCGCAGCACGTCGAGAATCTGGCCGCGGTCGTTGAAGCGGATCTCGCCGCTGTCGGGCTTGAGGGCGCGCATGATGATCTTGCTCAGCGTCGTCTTGCCGCAGCCGCTTTCGCCGACCAGGCCCAGGCATTCGCCTCGGCGAATGTCGAAACTGACGTCATCGACCGCAAGCAGTCCCGCTTCCGGCCGGCCGCCGAACAAGCCGCTCTTGCGAATGCCGTAGCGCTTGGTCACGTTGCGGACCGACAGCAGCGGCCCGGCCGCGTCGGCGCCCTGCGGCCAGGGCTCCTTCGCGACGAGGAGCTGGCCGCTTTGTCCCTGGATCTCTCGGATCGGCACCAGCCGTTCGCCCGGCGCCATGTCGAACCGCGGCACCGCGCGCAGAAGCGCCAGAAGATAGGGGTGCCTCGGCTCGTGGAAGATCGCGTCCAGCGGGCCGCTCTCCACCACCTTTCCGCGGTAGAGGACGATTACCTCCTCGGCCATGTTGGCCACCACGCCGAGATCGTGGGTGATCATCAGCACGGCCATGTTCAGCTCGGCCTGCAGGTCCCGCACCAGCTTCAGGATCTGCGCCTGGATCGTCACGTCGAGGGCGGTGGTGGGCTCGTCCGCGATCAGCAGCGCCGGACGGCAGATCAGCGCCATCGCGATCATCGCCCGCTGACGCAGCCCGCCCGAAAGCTCAAACGGATAGACGTTCACCGCCCTGGCCGGTTCGGGAAAGCCGACGAGCCGCAGCATCTCGACCACCAGCTCGCGCCCCTCGGCCGCACTCGTCCGGCGATGCAGATGGAGCGCCTCCCCGATCTGGTCGCCGATGGTGTGGACCGGCGACAGCGACGTCATCGGCTCCTGGAATATGATCGAGATGCGGCCCCCGCGGATCGCGCGCATGGCCGCGCCGTCCGGCGGCAGGGCCGCGATGTCCGTGACGCGCCCGTCCGCCGCCGGGTCTGCGAACAGGATCTGGCCCCTCTGGATCCGCGCGGGGCGCGGCAGGATGCCCATGATCGCCTGGCTGATTACGGACTTGCCAGAGCCGGATTCGCCCACCAGCGCAACGGTGCCGCCGACCGGCACGCGGAACGACACGCCGCGCACCGCCTCGATCACCCCCTCGTCGAGGTGGAAGGCGACGGCCAGGTCACGAACGCTCAGCAGGTCCTTCACCGGCTTCTACCGTCCATCGAAGCGCTCCGCGGCGCCCGCTCCGGGCCGCAGCGAGCGCGGGCTGTCGTCGCCCCTGGTGTCGGCCTCGAGGTCGCTGACGGCGTCGCCCGGCGCGTCCTCCACGGGAAATCCGAGCGCCGCGAAGTTGGCGCGCGTGGTGTCGCTCAGATCGAGACGGTTGCGGCTCGCCGCTTCGGCGGCGCGCGCCAGGATGGCCTCGAAACCTTCCAGGTTCGAATCCACCACGATGCTGCGTCTTCGCGACATCAGCTTCAGCGTCATCCAACCCCGGTCCCGGGCACGGCGGGTGGAGTAGTACCGAAGCCGGATCCCGTCGATCTCGTTCCAGGTCAGCGGGTCCTTCGGGCCCGGCCGGCTCGATATGGACCGGTCCGTCACCTCCACGCGAGTCCTTTGCCGCAGCGCCGTCCGTATCGTGAACAGCACGAACAGCGCCGTCAATGCGGCGAGCACAAGGGCGGTGACCGAGGTCGACGGCACCAGCGTCAGGGCGCCGCCGCTGACGGCGGCGCCGGTCAGACCGCGGGCGTAGTCCGGGATCAGGTCGCGCGGGGCGTAGCGGTGTGTACTCATAAGGTCCGCGGTCGGTCGTCGGTCGTCGGATTGTTTCGCGGCGCGATCGACGCCGTGGCGTCGCACCAGCGCGCCGCCGGATGCGCCGCCAACCGCTCGGCGAAGGCTTCGATGAAGGCCCAGGCGTCACGATCGTGGACGCGGTGGTGGCTCAGAAGGCCGGTCGGCTCGTCGCGGGCGGCCACGCCACGGCGGCGCGCCGCCAGATGGCGCAACGCAAGGTCCAGCGCGGCCGCCGTCCCGACGAAACGGCGACCGCCTTTCCAGTCGATAATATCGATATGGGTGTCGATGACGGTCAATCCAGGCGCGGAAAACGGTTTTGCCATTCCACCATAGGTCGACAATCCGGCGAATTCGAGGCGGGGCAAGTCGGCGGCGAGCGCCGGGTCGATCCGGTTCCAGGGTGGCACCAGCACCGGGCGGAACGATGGCCCGAACAGCCCGCGCAGCTTGTTTCGGCCCCGAACCAGCTCGGCGCCGATCTCGGCGGGCGGACGATGCGCGCCCAGCTCGGCCTTCTTGGCGTCCGGCGGGGCGTGGTTCCGATGGGCGTAGCCATGCTGCAGCACGCTCACGCCCGGCCGACCGCGAAGGGCGGCGGCCAGGGCCGGGCCGGTCTCCGCCGGAATGACCGCGAGCGCCACGGGCACGTCCGCCGCCGCAGCGAGCCGCAGCAGCCGATCGAGCGCGGGACTCGGCGCCGCGGCGTCGTCGTCGCGCCACCAGAAGGTCGCCACCCGCCCGGCTTCGCCCCAGGCCGCCAGCTCCCGGTCGAGATCCGACCAGCCGGCCATCGCCCTCACCTCCGGGGCAGCGGCGGCAAGGTTCCGTCCGCCGCCGCCGTCGCCAGCGCGGCGACGGCGCGGGCGGTCGCCGCGGCGCCCGCGACGTCGATGTCGCCGATCCGTGCCGGCCCGGCCGCCAAGGCCGCTTCGATGGCGGCGGCCAGCTTTTCGGGCGTCAATCCGGACTCGTCGACCACGGTGCACAGACCTCGCTCTGCCAGAAGTTGTGCGCGCAGCGTCTGCTCGGTCTCGCCGCCGCGCGCGAAGGGCACGATGACGGCGCGCGCCCCCGCGCAAAGCAGCTCGAGGACCGTATTGTACCCGCCCTGCGAGATCGACAAGCGGCAGTTCCGCAACAGGTTCGGGAAGTCCTCGCGGAACCGCTCGACGACCACCCCGGCGGGGGCGGCGGCGGCAAGCGCCGCAGCGGCGGCTTCCGGCATGTTGGTTCCGGTGACGAAGCGCCAGGGAGCCGCCTTGAGCGAGGTGAGCGGCCGCGCCGCCAGCGCGGTCCGCAGCAGCGCCTCTCCCACCGCGCCCCCGCCGGCGGAGACCAGCACCTCGCCCTCGCCGTCCTTGCCGCGCTCCCCGGGCCGTTCCGTGGGCCGTTCGCCGTCCACGACATAGCCCGTGTAATGCAAGAGGTCGGCGATGTCCGTCGCCGCCGCGAAGGTGGCGTCAAAACGAACCAGCCGCGGGTCGCCATGCACGAGGACGCGGTCGAAGTACCGCCGCGTCACCGAGACGGTTTCCGCGAGGCGCCCGGGATCGTTCTTGGCGACCAGGATGTCGCGCACCGAAGAGACGCAGGCGGGGCGCCGCGGCCGCCGCTTCGCCGCCGCCTCGAGCAGCGGCAGCAGCTCGAACCGGAAGGCGCGCCGGCCGAACGGAAACAGCTCGATCAGCACCACCTCGGGTTCGATCCGGTCGAACGCTTCCAGAAGCGCGGCACGCCGCCGCTCCCGCCAGGCCGCGTCCACCGGACGCCCGTCGGCATCGACGAGACCGGAGAACGCCGCGTCGGCGGTCAGCGCGGGCGGCAGCTGCACCAGCTCGGCGCCGCCGAGATCGAGCCCGGCGACCGGGGGGCCGCCGGACAGGAAGGCGACCGACAACCCCTCCTTTCGCAGCGCGCGGGCGATCGTCGCCGCCCGGCGCAGGTGGCCGATGCCCAGAAGATGCTGGACATAGAAGAAGACGCGGCGCCCGCTCATGGGGCGGCCGCCCCCGAAGCCAGAACCCATGGTGCCGCGTCGGCCCGGTCGGCCGCCGCGACCGGCAGGTTCAGCGCCCGCACGGCGACCGAGCCGCCCGGTTCCAGCTCGAACAGGTGCAGCGCCGGGTCGCGCAGCCGCACCGGCGGCTTGCCCACCATCGGCCAGCCGGTAGCGAGCGCATAGAGCGCGCGGATGACGCCGCGGTGCGTGACCGCCAGGCTGTCGGCGCCGGAGGCCGCGCGCTCCGCGAGCCAGGGCCGGAGCCGGTCCTGCACCTCGCGCGGGCTTTCGCCGCCCGGCGCCCGGAAGTCGAGGCCGCGTGCCTCCCGCTCCGCCATGGCCGGGCCGAGCTCGGCCCGCAGATCGGCCAGGGTCCGGCCTTCCCAGGCACCGAAGCTCATCTCGATCAATCGCGGCTCGATCCGAATCGGCGGCTTACCGACCAGGTCGCCATTCGTTTCTATACCGGAACAATTCTGCTCATGCAGCAGCGCCGCCGTTTCGCGGCAGCGGCGAAGCGGGCTGGAGAACCAGGCGAATCCGGCGACCGCCGCCGGCAGGCGCCAACCGCGCAGGGCCGCCTTGCCGGCCGGGCTGAGGCCGAGATCGGTCCGGCCCTGAAGGCGCCGCGCTTCGGTCCAGGCCGTGGCGCCGTGGCGGATCACGGCGAGCAGGGTCATGACGCGGTCCTTCGTCGGACCGCTCCGGCGTCACAATGGCGGGCGCAGGCTTGCCGGACGGCCCCGTCCAGGATGCCCGCGGCGGCATCGAGGTCGTGCTCCGCCGCGATCCTGGCGGCCGCGGCCGCCCCCATGGCCCGCCGCCGCTCCGGGTCCGCGAGCAGGCCGCGAACGGCCGTGGCGAAGGCTTGCGCGTCGCCCCGCCGGGTCAAGAGCCCGGTGACGCCGTCGCCGACCACTGCGGGCACGCCGCCGAAGGCGCCGGCCACCACGGGCAGGCCCGCCGCCTGGGCTTCCAGGAGTGCCATCCCATAGGCCTCGTTGACCGCCGGCCAGAGGTAGAGATCGGCGGTCGCATACAGGTCGGGCAGATCTTCCGGCCGGCGCGGACCGAGAAAGCGGATCCGGTCCTTCGAAAAGCCCTGGAAGTCCGCCTGCACCGCTGCTTGCGCCGGGCCGTCGCCGATGATCAGCAAATGCCACGGTTCCTCTGGGATCCGCCGCAGCGCGTCCGCCAGCAGCCGATAGGACGCCAGCTTGTCGCCGGGGCGCATCCGCGCCACGGTCAGCAGCCAGGGCTGCTCGCGATCGAGCCGGAGCGCGTCCGCAAACGCCGCCCGCACGACGTCGCGGCGGGCCCGCGCCGCCGCGAAGCCGGCCGGTTCGATGAACGGCCTCAGCGGCACGAGCCGCTCCGGCTCGACGAGGGCCGGGCTGAGGCCGGGCGCATCGGACGGGTTGAGGAGGAGGATCGCGTCGGCGCGCCGGATGGCGGCGGCGGCGGCGGCATGGCCCATGGCCCATGGCCCGGTCGCACGCTTCGGGGCGTGCGAGGCCTCCGCCACGACATAGGGAATGTCCAGCGCATCGGCCACCCGCGGTCCCAGCCAGTCCGGGGCCTTGTAATACAGGTGATAGGTGAACCAGGCTTCCGGCCGCTCGCTGACCGGCCGCGCCCGATAGGCGCGGATCAGGCCTTCCGCGATCTCACGACCCTGCCGGGCGATCGCCGCCTGGCGGGCTGGATCGCCGCTATCGTTCCGGCTCCGCAACGTAGCCGCGAGCTCGACTTCGTGACCGGCCCGCGCCAGGGCCTTCATAAGCAGCCGGGCCATCCGTCGGTCGCCCGAAGGGTTGGGATGCGTCGGCGGCTTGAGCGGCGCGTAGAAGGCTATGCGCATGATCGTTCCTCGTCCGAAACGACCCCTTCGACAAGCCCGAAACGGCGGGCCAGCCGGTCGATCCCGCGGGTCATGTCGAAGTCCTTTCGGACCCGGGCGCGTCCCGCCTCGCCGAGCGCGGCGCGCCGGGCCGGATCGACCATCAGCGCGGCGAGCGCCTCGGCCAGCGCGGCTGCATCACCCGGCGGGACGAGGACCCCGGTGGTGCCGTCCACGACCAGTTCCGGAACGCCGGAGACCCGGGTCGAGACCACGGCGAGGCCCTGGCTCTGCGCCTCCATCAGCACGTTCGGCAACCCGTCGCGGTCGCCGTCGGCGGCGATCCGGCTCGCCAGCACGAACAGATCCGCCCGGCGGTAGTGCCGCAGGACCGTGTCCTGCGGCTGCGGGCCGAGCCAGTCGATCCGGTCGGCGAGCCCAAGCGCGGCCGCACGCCGCCGCAGGGACGGAAGCAGCGGCCCGCCCCCGATGTGGACGAGCCGCCAGGACAGCGTCGCGGGAAGGCGCGCCAGCGCTTCGAGCAGGTCGTCGTAGCCTTTCTTCGGGACCGCCCTGCCGACCGAGAGAAGGACCACCGGGTCGGCCGCGTCGCGGCCGTCCGGCGCCGCCCGGCTCCCGACCCCTTGCGGCCGCGACGGAACGGCGGCGAACCGGGCGAGGTCCAGCCCGTGATAGACGAGCGTCACCCGCGCCTCGTCCGGCGCCAGCCGCGCCAGCTCGGCGTGGCCGGCGGCCGTGCAGGTCACCACCCAGTCCGCGGAGGCCAGCTTTTCGCGCTTTTCCCAATCCGGCGTGGTCCAGATGTCCTTGGCGTGCGCCGAGCAGCTCCAGGGCAGGCCGGTAAGGAGGCCGGCGTAGCGCGCGACCGAGGCCGGGGTGTGCAGAAAATGGGCGTGCAGCCGCGTGGCGCCGGGCGGCAGCTCGTCGGCCAGAACGAGCGCCTGGCCGAAGCGACGCACGCGGTTCGCCGTCCGGTCGCGCCAAAGATCCTTGAACCAGGCCGCGCGCGCCGCACGATAGCCGGGCCGACGACGCTGTCGCCACCAGGCCCGCAGGACCCGGATCGGCTCCTGATAAAGATATTCGGGCAGGTAGGAGACGGGGGCGCGGATTTCCCGATGAACCGGGTGGACCGCCTTGTCGGTCGGGTGGCGCAGCGAGACGATCCGGATGTCGAGGCCGCGCGCCTCGAGCGCCCGGATCTCCTGAGCGATGAAGGTCTCCGACAGGCGGGGGTAGCCCTTGAGGACGAAGAGAACGGTGTCGGTCAAGACGATACGGCGACCCTGCGTCTCGCCAGCCCCAGGGCCGGCTGTCGGCGGTGGAGCAGCCATCGATCGGCGAGCCGCCCGAGATTGATCTGGCCGTCGAGCAGGCCGGGGATCATGACTTCGGACGGTCGGTTCTGCCGCGGCAGCTGGCGCAGGGCGGCGGCCATCACCCGCCCGTCACGCCGGCCGTCTTCCGGCAGCATCCGCACGAGGCCCAATTCGTCGGCCCGGGCGGCGCGGATAAGCTGCTCCATCCGCGGGGTGCTCCGGGGGACGATGAGGGCCCGCTTGTCGAAGGACAGAATCTCGCAGAAGGTGTTGTAGCCGCCCATCGCCACCACGCCGGCGGCGCGCGCCATCAGGGTTTCGAGATGCGCGTCGAAGGTGATGGCCTCGACATTCGGCAGTTGCGCCGCGCGCGCCAGGAATTCGGCCTGCCGATGCGACTCCATGAAGGGGCCGAGCACCAGCAGTGCCGGAAGCGGCAGGGCTCGATCGACCTCATAGGCGCGCAGGACCCAATCGATCACCCCTTCGCCGTCGCCGCCGCCGCCCGTGGTGACCAGCAGGAAGGGATCGTCGATCTTCTGCAAGACCACCCCTGGCGCGGCGCCCTCCGGCAGGCTGCGCGGCAGGTAGCCGGTGAAGGCCATCTTTTGCCGTACCGACCGCGGCAGGTCGATGCCGGCGAGCGGATCGCAAATCTGCGGCAGGCCGTAGACCCAGATCTCGTCGAACAGGTCGCGCAAGGCCGGCAGGACGTTCTTCCGCTCCCACTCGGGCGCAAGCAGGCTCGGCTCGTCCATCACGTCACGCAATCCCAGGATGAGCGGCGTTCCCCGCTCCTTCAGCATGAGCAGCGTCTCGTAGACCTCGCCGCGCAGGCCGAGCGGCTCCTTGTCGACGATGAACAGGTCGGGGTCGAAGATCGCGGCGGTGTGGCGGATGATCGAGGCCCGCATTGCCAGCGTTTCCTCGATGTCGATGTGGAGGCTCAACGGCGTGTAGCCGCCGTTGCGGAGCTTGATCACGCCCGGGACCCGGACGAAATCGACCCGTGCCCGGAAATCGAAGCTGCCGATGATCGGCGAGCCCGTCAAGATCAGGACCGACAGGTCCTTGTCGCGTTCAACCAGGGCGTGCGCTATGGTTCGGCATCGGCGCAGATGGCCAAGGCCGAAGGTGTCGTGACTGTAGATAAGAACACGACCCGGTTTTCGGATCTCGGTCATGTCAGGGTGCCGTCCCTGGCCGGCGGCTGTCGATTGGCAGATTGCCGACTATGCCACAGCACTCGGATCACGCAAAAGCGAAGTTTCGGTGACACCGTTGACGCTCCGGTGTCGTTTTACCGGGCGCGGAACTCGGCTATGGTGACCGGGTCCCCGCGCCAAGCCGCTGCGGACGCGCCCATTCGCGCGGGCGTTTGCGCATCGGCCGCCTTGCCGGGGCCCGCGCGATTCGGGTACTGGGCCGCCAATGGATTCCAGTCTGTTCCGATATATCCTCCGGCACAGCCGCAGCGAGCAGGTCAACATCCTGCTGATCGTCGTCGTCGCACAGGTCTTCTACTTCCTGTCGCTGGAGCTGCCGAAGCGGATCGTCAACGAGGCGATCCAGGGCCAGGGTTTCGCCGGTCCGGGCGACACCGCCCGGTTTCTCGAGATCGGCTTCGTGATGCCTGCGTTCCTGTCCGGTCTGGGCGGCCAGGAGCGGATCACGCTGTTCGAGGGGATCGATCTGGAGCGGATTCCCTATCTGGTCGCGCTCAGCCTGACCTTCCTGCTGCTCGTGATCATCAACGGCGGCTTCAAGTTCGTCATCAACACCCGCAAGGGCCGCATGGGCGAGCGCGTGCTGCGGCGCCTGCGCTACGAGCTGTTCGACCGCGTCCTGCGCTCGCCGCCGACCTATCTCCGCCGGGCGAAGCCGGCCGAGATCGCGACGATGATCAAGGACGAAGTAGAGCCGCTCGGCGGTTTCATCGGCGACGCCTTCGTGCAGCCGGCCTTCCTCGGCGGGCAGGCCCTGACGGCGCTGGTTTTCATCCTGGTGCAGAGCGTCTGGCTCGGCCTGATCACGATCACCGTCCTGCTGCTGCAGGCGGTCATCATCCCGCGGCTGCGGATCCGGGTCCTGCGCCTCGCGAGAGAGCGGCAGCTTACCGCTCGCGAGCTCGCCGGCCGCATCGCCGAGGTCGTCGACGGTGTCGCCGAGATCCACGTCCACGACACGTCGAACCTGGAACGCGCCGACATCGCCGGGCGGCTCGGGCGGATCTTCCAGATCCGCTTCGACCTTTACCAATGGAAGTTCGCCATCAAGTTCCTCAACAACCTGCTGGCGCAGATCACACCGTTCCTTTTCTATCTGGTGGGCGGCTACTTCGCGATCACCGGCCGGCTCGACATCGGTGGACTCGTCGCCGTGATCGCCGCCTACAAGGACCTGCCGGGGCCGGTCAAGGAGATAATCGACTGGGACCAGCAGCGCCAGGACGTGCAGATCAAGTACGAGCAGGTGATCCAGCAGTTCAGTCCGCCGCGTCTGCTGCCGGCGGCGCTGCAAGACCCCAACGCGGCGGAAGAGCCCCTCGCCGGCCGGGTTGTCGTCACCAATCTGACGGTGGCGGAGGAAGGCGTTGGGCGGTTGCTGGAGGGCGTCAGCTTCGCTTTCGACCTGAACGAGCACGTCGCCGTCATCGGCCCTGAAGGCCAGGGTAAGGACATACTGGCGCTCGTCCTCGCCCGGCTGATCGAACCGTCTGGCGGCGTGGTCTCGATCGGTGGGCGCGACCTCGCGACCATCCCCGAAGCGGTGACCGGACGCCGCATGTCCTATGTCGGGCAGGATCCGTACTTCTTCCCGGGCGGCGTGCGCGGCAATCTCCTTTACGGGCTCAAACATCGGCCGTTGGTTCCCGCCGCGTATGACGAGGAGGCGGCGCGGCGGCGGCGGGCCGAAATCGCGGAGGCGCGACGGGCCGGCAACACGGAGCTGGACATCGCCGCCGACTGGACCGACTACCGGGCCGCCGGGGCCGCGACGCCGGAGGAGCTCGACGAGCGGCTGATCGAGATCCTGCGGCTGGTCGAGCTTGACGAAGACGTCTACCAGTTCGGTTTGCGCGGAACCATCCAGCCGGAGCGGGCGCCGGAGCTGGCGGCAAAGATCATCGCCGCCCGGCGCGATCTGCGCGCCCGGCTGACGGACCCGTCCTCGGCCGGGCTGTTCGAGCCCTTCGATCGCCGACGCTACAACCGGAACATGTCGGTGGCCGAGAACATCCTCTTCGGAACGCCGGTCGGCGACCACTTCGCCCCGGAGCGGATCGCCCAGAACGCCTATGTCCGACAGACCCTCGAGCGGGTCGGGCTGACCGGCGAGCTCCTCGAGATGGGGCGGCGGATCGCCGAAACGATGGTCGAGCTGTTCGCCGACCTGCCGCCCGGCCATCCCTTCTTCGAGCAGTTCAGCTTCATCGGCGCCGAGGACCTGCCGGAGTTCCGGGCCCTGTTGGGGCGCATCGCCAGCGGCGGCCTCGACCGCCTGACGGACGAAGACAGGGCGAAGCTGATCGGGCTGTCCTTTCCCTATATCGAAGCCCGTCACCGCCTCGCCCTGATCGACGCGGCGATGGAGCAACGGATCCTCGCGACCCGCCGCGCCTTTGCCGACCATTTTCCGGATGCGCTGCGGGGCGCGGTCGAGTTCTATAACGAAGCCCGCTACAACGCCGCCGCCTCTCTCCAGGACAACATCCTGTTCGGCCGCGTCGTCTACGGCCAAGCCCAGGCGGGGTCGCGCATCGGTGCCCTGATCGCCGAGGTCGTGGACGCGCACGGTTTGCGGCCCGCCATCCTGCGGATCGGCCTTGACTTTGAGGTCGGGAACGGCGGCAAGCGGCTGGCTCCCGCGCAGCGGCAGAAGCTCGGGCTCGGTCGGGCGCTGATCAAGCGGCCGGATCTGCTGATCGTCAACGAGGCGACGGCGGTGCTCGACGGCGGCGCCCAGGCGCGGCTCTTGGAAAAGATCCTTGCCGCCCGGCGGGGTCGTGGCGTGTTCTGGGTGCTGCACCGGGACGATCTGGCAGAGGCGTTCGACCGCGTTCTCGTCGTCCGCGAGGGCCGGCTCGTCGAACAGAAAGGCGGCGATGGAAAAGCGGCCGACCACTTGATCGTCGCGACGCGGTGACGAGCCGATCGAGACGGGTCGCCGCCGAAAGAAGGAGAGGAAGCCCGTGAGCCTCAACGAAGAAGTCGAACTGCTCCGCCGAATCCCGATGTTCGCCAAGGTCGATCCGGCGAAGCTGAAGCTGCTCGCCTTCGCCAGCGAGCGAATCACCTTCGAGGCGGGTCAGGAGCTGTTCCGCCAGGGCGACGTCGCCGACGCCGCCTACATCATCATCGAAGGAGCCGCCGAGGTCATCATCGACACGCCGCGGGGGCCGATCACGGTGGCGACCCTCGGCGTCAACGACTTCGTCGGCGAGATCGGGATCATCTGCGACGTGCCGCGTACGGCGACGGTCCGGGCCGTGGCACGCCTGACAACCTTGAAGATCACCAAGGAACTCTTCCTGCAGATGATCTCCGATTTCCCGGCGATGGCGGTGGAGATCATGCGGGTTCTCGCCCAGCGGCTGGAGCACACCAACATGCGGCTCCGCGAGACGCCTGCCGATGCGGACTCCTGACGGGGCGGTCGCCTCGGCCGGTGCCGTTCCGGCATGAGCCGGCTCGATAGCTTCATCCGACGGCTGCAGGCGCAGCGCGCCTGCCTCGATCGCGCGGCCATGCTGATCCGCGACCTGGAGGGGCCGGTCCTGGAACTCGGCCTCGGCAACGGGCGGACCTACGACCATCTGCGCGAGCGGCTGCCCGGCCGCACCATCTTCGTCTTCGACCGTCAGATCGCGGCCCATCCCGACAGCGTTCCTCCGGACGACTGTCTTCTGATCGGCGATCTCCGCGAGACGATCCCGCTGGCGGCGGATCGGTTCGGGCGGTGCGCCGCCCTGATCCACGCCGACATCGGCAGCGGCGACGCCGCGGCGAACCGGACCCTGGTCGCCGGCTTGGCCCCCTATCTGGTGCGGATTCTGCGGCCGGGTGGCTTGCTGGCGAGCGACCAGCCGATGCCGGAAACGTCGGCGCTGACGGCACTGCCCCTTCCCCGGCGCGTCCACGCCGGGCGCTATCATCTCTATCGGCGAGAGCCCGATTGAGGACCGATTTTATTCCAGGTCCACAACGACCGGCACGTGATCGGACGGCGCGTCCCAGCCGCGGGCCTCCCGAATCACCTCGGCCGACCGCAGTGCCGGCGCGAGCGCCGGCGTGACCCAGACATGGTCGAGGCGACGGCCGCGGTCGGAAGCCGCCCAGTCCCGTGCCCGGTAGCTCCACCAGCTGTACAGTCGTTTCTCCGGCGGAATGAAATGCCGGACGGCATCGACCCAGCCCAGCGTCGTCTGGAGGTCGGCCATCCGCGTCGTCTCCACCGGCGTGTGACTGACGACGTTGAGGAGCTGCTTGTGCGACCATACGTCGGTCTCCAGCGGCGCCACGTTGAGGTCGCCGAGGAGCAGCAGCTTGTCCCGCGGGGTACGGTTGGCCGGGAACCAAGCGGTCATTTCGTCCAGGAAACGAAGCTTGTGCTCGAATTTCGGATTCTGTTCCGGATCCGGAATGTCGCCGCCGGCCGGAACGTAGAAGTTGTGCAGCTCGATGCCCCCGCGAAGTCGCACGATCGCGTGGCGGCAGTCCGCCCGTTCGCACCAGCCCATGGTTTCCTGCCCCTCGAAGGGCAGGCGCGACAGGATGGCCACCCCGTTGTAGCCCTTCATGCCATGGATCAGGGCGTGGCGGTAGCCAAGGGCGGCCAGCGGCTCCAGCGGGAACTCCTCGTCCCGCACCTTGGTCTCCTGCAGGCACAGGACGTCGGGCGACCAGCGGTTGACCAGCCGCGCGACATTGTCGAGCCGCAGCCGGATCGAATTCACGTTCCAGGTAGCGACGCGCAGGCTCATTGCGGCACCCCGCCCCGTCGATGCGGCGCAGTCGCAGGCGGGGTCGCGGCGACGGGCCGCGACCGGCGATCTCGGGTCATGAAGGTGTCCCCCCAACCAATGCGGCGCGGGCCGCCCGTCTCCCATCGAAACGGGACAGGGGACCGCTGCGCCTGTCCGACCGATTGCGGCCCTTATAGCCGATGCACGGCGCGGCCGCACCCCGGAAGGGGGCATTTCGTTCGAATTTGATTTGTCCAAAAGCGAACGCCCGGCCAGGGGGGGACCGGGCGTTCTCAGTTCCTCTCGGAGCCTGGTGGTGGTAGGGGAGGCCACCCCAGACGATCGTAACCATTGCGGCTACGACCACTGTCAGACATAAGATTGGTGCCCTGTTAAGTCCTTTTCAACTGTCTCCGCGAAAATTTTTTGGGCCCAGCGGAACGGCCTTACGAGGCGGGCTTTCCCGCCGATTTCCGGGCGATTCTCCCGCGGCTCCGCCCCGTCACGCGGCGAAGCCACGGCCCGAACCGTCGGCGGCGCTCCGCGATCGCCGGGATTCGGCCCGGGCCCGCGCGGCGGCGCCGAAGGCGGCGAACAATGCCCGCGAAACCGGGTTCTCCAGCACCCTGAACTCGGGGTGCCACTGGACGGCCAAGGCGAAGCTCTTGGCCTCGTCGACCCGCACCGCCTCGATCACGCCATCGGGCGCCACCGCTTCGACGACCAAGCCCTCACCAAGCCGGTCGATGCCCTGCCAGTGCAGCGAATTGACCTCGATCTCGGTCCGGCCGACCAGCCGGGCGATCATGCCGTCGGGCGTCAGCGACACCGGATGCCGCGGCCCGTACTTCTCCTCGACGGGGACGCCCTCGGGGGCGCGGTGGTCCAGCCGCCCCTCGGCGAGGTGGATCTGCTGATCCAGCGTGCCGCCGAGCGCCACGTTCAGCTCCTGAAGCCCGCGGCAGACCGCGAACAGCGGCAGGCCGGCGGCCAACGCCGCGCGGATGAGCGGCAGCGTGGTCGCGTCCCGTGCCGGGTCCTGCGGGCTTTCCGGCCGGTCGGGCGGCCCGTTGTAAAGATGCGCCGCCACGTTCGACAGGCTGCCGGTGACGAACAGCCCGTCAAGCCGTTCGACGAGGGCCGGAATGTCGTAGCTTTGGCCCAGCGCAGGGATCAGAAGCGGCAGACCGCCCGCTGCGAACGCGACAGCCGTGATGTACTTTTCGCCAACGGCATGAAACGGCAACCCGTCAACCTCCTTGACGCAGGCGGGAATGCCGATCACCGGTGCGGCTCCATCGATCTGCATGATGCCCTTCGCTCCCCCGAAGACCTTCCCGAATGTGGCGATTCCCAGCGGGAGCGGCAAGGGCCAAGCGGGCGGGCCGAGGACCCGGCCATTGGCGGCCGGCCGATGCCCCGCCATATTCCTGATATGCAATCGCCGTCGATCGAGCTCCTGCTGACCTACAAAGGCTTCGTCGTCGCCGTCTGGCTGCTGCTTCTGTTCCTGGGGGAGCGGCTCCTCCCCGCGGCGCCCCCGCCCGTCGACCGGCCGCAGGAGCCGGCCGGCGGGCTTCGCCGTCTCGGCCGGAACGCCGCCTTCTGGGCGATCAATCTCGTCCTGTCGCCGCTGATCGTCCTGCCGGTCACGGCCTGGGCGGCCGCCAACGGCCTCGGCCTTCGGCCGGCCTGGTGGGGCGGCTGGCTCGGCCTGGCGGCGGACGTGGCCCTCCTCGACTTCCTGATCTATTGGTGGCACCGGGCAAATCACGAACTGCCGATCCTCTGGCGGTTTCACCAGGTCCACCATCTCGACCGGTTCCTCGACACGACGACCGCGCTGCGGTTCCACTTCGGCGAGGTGCTGCTGTCGGCCGTGGCGCGTGCCGGCGTGATCCTCCTGATCGGATTTCCGCTGGCGTCGGTGCTCCTGTTCGAGACGCTGCTGCTCCTCGCCACCGTCTTCCACCACTCGAACCTGCGGCTGGCGCCGGCGCTGGAACGCCGCCTGGCGATGCTCGTGATCACCCCCTCGATCCACTGGGTGCATCATCACGCCGTCCGATCGGACACCGACTCGAACTACGGCACGCTGTTCAGTTTCTGGGACCGGCTGTTCGGTTCGAGAAGCCGGACGGTTCGCCGCCCGGACATGGCGATCGGCGTCGAGGGGCAGCGCGAGCTTTCCTTCGCGCGCCTGCTGGTGCGGCCCTTCGCGCGCCGCGGGCCGATGCGCCCGATGGCCGTCCGCTAGATCGACCGGCTGCCGCCGCCGTTACCGGGTGCCCTGCTGCCGGCGCGTCCGCGGCGTGGCGAACAGCTCGTTGGCCATCGACGCGCCATAACTCACGCTTTCGAGGCGGATCAGCACCTCCTTGCCCTGCGCGTCGGTGATCGTCCATTGCCGAAGCTGCAGCGGATCTTCGGCGAAGACCAGCTCGACCGATCCGGCATCCGGCTCGTCGGTCTGGTACATGCTGACGCGCAGCGCCCCCGGCGCGCGCTCGACCTCCGTCACGGTGATGTCGCCGCCGAGATCGATCGGGTCGCGCAGCAGAAACCAGGCCGGTGTCGAGCGCAGCGGCACCTGCGTCAGCTGATCGAGCTCGGAATCGTAGTAGCTGACGAGCATGCCGTCGGCGACCAGCAACACCGGCACGGGCGGATCGTACTCGACCCGCATCCGGCCGGGCCGGCGGAGGTAGATCGTTCCCTGCGCGATCCCGCCGTCTTCGGCGATCTGCCGAAAGCGCGCCTTCAGCGTGTCGACGTCGTTGAGGTATCGCTCGACGCGCTGGATGTCGGCGTGGTCCGTTCCGGTCAATGCCGCGGCGGCGGGCCGGGGCGCGGCGCCGAACCCAACGGGGCCCAGTGCCGATCCAAGCAGCAAAGCGCCGGCGCCGCCCGCGAAGCCGGCGAGCACCCGCCGGCGATTCGGTCCTGTTCCGGTTCTCTCCTTCGGCATGTGTCCTCTCACTCGATCGCGTCGATGTTGCGGGCCAGGACCTCGCGCTTGCCGACGTGGTTGGCGGGGCTGACGACGCCTTCCTTCTCCATCCGTTCGATCAGCCGCGCCGCGCGGTTGTAGCCGATCTGCAGGTGTCGCTGGACGAAGCTGGTCGATGCCTTCCGCTCGCGGCAGACCAGGGCCACCGCCTGGTCGTAGAGCGCATCTCCGCTTCCGCCGCCGCCCAGGCCCAGATCCGGCTCGCCGCCGTCCTCGTCGCGGGTCACGTCCTCGATATAAGTAGGTTCGCCCTGCCGCTTGAGGAACTGCACCACCGATTCGACCTCGCCGTCGCCGACGAAGGGGCCGTGCACGCGGGTGATGCGGCCGCCCTGCGCCATGTAGAGCATATCGCCCTGGCCGAGGAGCTGCTCCGCCCCCGTCTCCCCCAGGATGGTGCGGCTGTCGATCTTCGAGGTGACGTGGAAGCTCACCCGCGTCGGGAAGTTGGCCTTGATGGTGCCGGTGATGACGTCGACCGACGGCCGTTGCGTCGCCATGATGAGGTGGATGCCGGCGGCCCGGGCCATTTGCGCCAGCCGCTGGATCGCCGCCTCGATGTCCTTCCCGGCGACGAGCATGAGGTCGGCCATCTCGTCGACGACGACCACGATGAAGGGCAGCGGCTCGAGGTCGAACGGCTCCTCCTCGTAGATGGGGCTGCCGGTCTCCGGATCGAAGCCGGTCTGCACCCGCCGCGTCAGCACCTCGCCGGATTCGCGCGCCTGCACCATCCGCGCGTTGTAGCCCTCGATGTTGCGGACGCCGAGCTTCGACATCTTGCGGTAGCGCTCTTCCATCTCGCGCACCGTCCACTTCAGCGCGACGATCGCCTTCCGCGGGTCGGTCACCACCGGCGTCAGGAGATGCGGGATGCCGTCATAGACCGACAGCTCCAGCATCTTCGGGTCGATCATGATGAACTTGCACCGGTCGGGCGGCAGCCGATAGATCAGCGACAGGATCATGGTGTTGATCGCGACCGACTTGCCCGAACCGGTCGTACCGGCGATCAGCAGATGCGGCATGCGGGCGAGGTCGACGACGACCGGCGTCCCGCCGATGTCCTTGCCGAGGACGAGCGCCAGCTTCGCCGCCGTGCGCTCATAGGCGGGGTCGGCCAGAAGCTCGCGAAGATAGACGGTTTCGCGCTGCCGGTTCGGCAGCTCGATGCCGATGACGCTGCGGCCCGGCACGACGGCGACCCGCACCGACACCGCGCTCATCGACCGGGCGACGTCGTCCGCGAGGCCGACCACCCGGCTCGTCTTGGTGCCCGGCGCGGGCTCCAGCTCGTAAAGGGTCACCACCGGACCCGGACGGACCTTGACGATCTGGCCCTTGACCCCGAAGTCCTCCAGCACGGATTCGAGGAGTCGCGCGTTCTTCTCCAGCGATTCCTCGTTGACCCGCTGCTGCGCCGCACGCGACGGCGGCGCCTCCAGCAGGTCGAGCGGCGGCAGCGTGTAGTCGTCGCTGGGGATCAGGTCCAGCGTCGCCTGGTTGCTGGCGGCACGCCGGCTCGCCTTCGCCTTCGGCTTGCGGATCTCGACACGGGCCTTCGGCGCCGGCCGGCCGCCTTCGTCCTCCGTGGCCGCCCGGGCGCTCCTGGGCGGCGGCGGCGGAATGTCGATCGGCGCCGCCTGGCCCGGCCCCTCCAGCTGCGGCTCGTAGCGCTCCCCGGCGCGCCGTTTCGACCGCCACCGCAGCCTGGGCCAGCGCCAGGACTCCGCCTCTCCGTCGCCCCAAGACCGGCCGCGCGTCAGCCGGGCGCAAAGCCGCACCAGGCCCCGGCCCGCGCCCTCGACCATTGCGGCCGCCCCGCGGCCGAAGGCGAGGTATTCCAGCCACGGAATCCCGAGGGTGAAAAACATCAGAAGCAAGGCGACGGCGGCGGCGGCCAGGCCGATCGGTTCGCCGCCGAGTCCGACCAGCGCGCGCAGCCCCGCGTCGCCCCGCGGTCCATAAAGCAGCAGCGCCCCGGCCGTCCCGCCCAGGCCGGCGGCGGCGGGCCAGCCGTCGGGCACCGGCAGGGGCGTGAGCGCGATGGCGGCGGTGAGAATGGCGGCCGGCATCAGCGCCAACCGCAGCCAGCCGCGCTCGAACCGATGCTGGCGGACCAGGCGCCAACCCCAGGCGAGGAGACCGGCGGCCAGGACGAGCCCGGCCAGCCCCACGCTCTGCAGCGTCAGATCGGCCGCGTAGGCGCCGGGCCGCCCCGCCAGGTTTCGGATCGGGCCGTCCACCGCCTTGTTGAACGACGGATCGCCCGGATCGAAGCTGGCCAGGGCCACGAGGAAAGCCAGCGCCGCGGCGATCAGCACGCAGCCCGCCAGCTCGATCAGGCGTCGCCGGATGAACGCCTTCGCCGCGGCCGGCAGGAAGCCGACCCGGCCGAAGATGCCACTGGAATCGCTCATCTTTCGTCCCTGAACGCTGCCGTTTTGCCGGCGCCCCCGCCGGCCCCGGCCGTCGCACCGACGCGGCCGCCGTCCAGCGTCGCGACCAGGCGCCGGAGCCCCTCGGCCGTCGTTGCCGGATCATAGACCAGCGCGACGCGGATGTAACGGTCGCCCGGGCTGCGGCCGGTCGCGTCGGCCCGCGCCATGTAGGCGCCCGGCAGGACGCGAACCCCTGCCTCGGCCCAAAGCCGCCGGGCCGCCGCCTCGCCGTCGCCCACGTCGAGCCAGAGGAAGAAGCCGCCGGCCGGCGGCGCCGCAAAGCCGAAGCGGCCGTCGAGGATTTCCGCTGCCACTGCGAAGTTCTCCCGGTAGAGGGCGCGCACCGCCTCGACATGCGTTTCGTCGCGCCACAGCGCGGCCGAGGCCGCGAGCACCGGCAGCGGCGGCGCCACGCCGCCGAAGTTGACGAGCTGGGCCTGCCGCCGGATCAGCCGCGCGTCGCCGGCGACGAAGCCGGAGCGCAGGCCCGCCGCGCCCGAGCGCTTCGAGAGCGAGTGGACGGCCAGCACGCCGGTGAGGTCCCCACCGAGGGCGGCGCAGGCCTGCAGCGCGCCCGGCGGCGGGGCCTCGGTGTAGATCTCGGCGTAACACTCGTCGAAGGCGACGACGAAGCCGTGCCGGCGCGCCAGCTCGATCCAGCGGCGCAGATAGCCGAGATCCGCCACGGCGCCCTGCGGATTGGCCGGCGAGCAGACATAGGCGAGCGCGGTACGATCCAGAAGCGCCCGGTCGAGCGCTTCCAGATCCGGCAGAAAGCCGGTCTCCGCGGTCGCCGGCAGGAACACGGGCTCGGCCCCGGCGACCGCGGCGGCGCCGGCATAGACGTGGTAGAACGGGTTCGGTATCAGCACCGCCGGCCGCGGTCCCTGCCCGTGCCATTCCTGCACCGCCGACAAGGCAGCCATGAACAGGGCTTCGCGCGAGCCGGCGGCCGGCAGCAGATGGCGGTCCGGGTCGATCATGCCCGGCGGCAGCCCGTATCGCCGCGTCAGCCACTCATGGACCGCCGCGCGGAAATCCGGTGTTCCGACCGCCTGCGGATAGCGCGACCACAGGGCGGCATGGCGGTCCAGCTCGTCGCGCAGGATCGGCGGCGGCGCGTGCCGCGGCTCGCCGACCGAGAACAGCAGCGGCTCGCCGGGCCCGCCCGGGGCGAGATCCTGGAGCAAGGTGTTCAGCCGGGTAAAGGGATGGAAGCGGAGCAGCGGCTCGAGCCGGTCGGTCGACATCCGCTCTATACCGCCGGAACCCGGCCTTTGCCCGGCCATTCGGCGCGATCGGTCCAAAGCATGGGCATGGTTCTATCGATCCTGCCGCCGTCGTACAAGCGTCGGGGCGCGAGGCGGCGGCCGACCCGCTCCCGGCCCGGGGCAGGACAGTTAGGAACGGTTAAGAATTGATGAAAGCCCGGATGGCGAGGCGCCGTCCGGGCGACAAGACCGGCGTTCGAACCTGGTCGTGGTGCGAGATGCCGCCGGCCGCCGCAGCCGCCCGTCAGACCGAGCCACTCTCGATCGTTTCGGCTACGGAACATCGTACGACGCACAAACCGCTGACTGATCAGAACGACGCAGATCCGGGTGACTCGCACCGGGCTCGGCAACCCGCCAATGGCGAAGGAGCCGGGGACGACGGCATACGCAATGATTGCATAGGAGAACGGCTGCCGGCCGAGGCGGCCGCCAATGCGGACCGGCCGAGTCGCTCTTGCGTCCCGGCCGTGTCGCCCCGATGGTTCGAGAGAAAAAGGGCCCGAAAGGCAGGGCGCCTTCCGGGCCAGTGTGAGCGGTAAGGGAGGAAACAAACCGCTCTAGACGGTTTGCGACCCGCGGCCGAACTCCGGATAGGCTTCCAGCCCGAGCTCCGTCTGATCGAGGCCGACCAGTTCCGCCTCCTCACTGCAGCGGATTCCGATGGACTGCCGGAGCGCAAGCCAGACGACGCCGGTGGCGACCGCCGTGAACGCGCCGATCGCGATCACCCCCGCAAGCTGCGTGACGAAGCTGGCGTCCGGGTTGGTGAGCGGCACGGCGAGCGTTCCCCAGACGCCGCAGACGAGATGGACGGAGATCGCGCCGACCACGTCGTCGATTCGCAGGCGGTCGAACATCGGCACCGCGAGCACCACGAGCACGCCGCCCACCGCGCCGATCGCCGTGGCGACGAGCGGCGTCGGCGTGTCGGGGCCGGCTGTGATCGAAACCAGCCCGCCGATGGCGCCGTTGAGCGCCATCGTCAGATCCACCTTCTTGTGCAGGATCTGCGTGAGCGCCGTGGCTGCCAGGACTCCGCCCACGGCCGCCATGTTCGTGTTGACGTAGATCGTGGCGATGGCGATCGCGTCCGCGGCGGAGCCCAAGGCAAGCTGCGAGCCCCCGTTGAACCCGAACCAGCCGAGCCAGAGGATGAAGGTGCCGAGCGTCGCCAGCGGCAGGTTGGCGCCGGGCATCGGGTTGATGCGCCCGCCCGGCCCGTACTTGCCCAAGCGGGCGCCAAGAATGACGGCGCCGGTGAGGGCCGCCCAGCCGCCGACGGAGTGGACCACGGTCGACCCGGCGAAATCGACGAAGCCGAGCTCGGCCAGCCAGCCGCCGCCCCAATGCCAGGCGCCGGTGATCGGGTAAAGGATGCCAGAGAGCACCGCCGTAAAGATCAGGAACGGCCAGAGCCTGATGCGCTCGGCAAGCGCGCCGGAGACGATCGAGGCGGTGGTGGCCACGAACACCATCTGGAAGAACCAGTCCGACGCGGCGGCGTAGCCGCCGGAGAAGTCGCCGGCCAGGGCGGCGCCGTCGTCCGCGCCCCAGAGACCGAAGGAGCCGATCACCCCGCCGTCGACCCCGGCATACATCAGGTTGTAGCCGGTCAGCAGGAACACGAAGCCGGCGACGGAATAGAGCGCGATGTTCTTCAGGCAGATGGTGGCCGTGTTCTTCATGCGCACGAGCCCCGATTCGAGCATGGCGAACCCGGCGGCCATGAACATCACGAGAAAGCCATGCACCAGGAAGGAGAAGGAGTTCAGCACGAACACCGTCTCCTCCCCGACCTGGGCGCGGGCCGGCATCGTCGTCAGGACGACGGCTCCGGCCGAGGCCACCGAAGTCCAGATTCTTCGCGCAAGCGACATCGAGGCTCCTCCTACAAAGCGGCTTCGTTGGTTTCGCCGGTGCGGATGCGCACCGCATTGGTGAGTTCGAGCACGAAGATCTTCCCGTCGCCGATCCGCCCGGTGGCGGCCGTGGCCTGGATCGTCTCGACCACGCGGTCGACCAGATCGTCCGGAACCGCGACATGCAGCATGATCTTCGGCAGAAAATGGACGCGGTACTCGGTGCCGCGGTAGATCTCGGTCTGGCCGCGCTGGCGGCCGAAGCCCTTCGCTTCGCTGATCGTCAGCCCCTGAATGCCGATGGCGACCAGGGCGTCGCGGACCTCGTCGAGCTTGAAGGGCTTGACGATCGCCAGGACGAGCTTCATGCGCCGAGCCTCCTCGTGAGTTGCGTCCTCTCCGCCGGGGCTGGTTCAAGAAGCGTGCCGCTCTCGGTGAGGCGCGAACTTGCCGGAAATCAGGGCAACGGATCAGGGTCAGAATCGAGCGGCGGCTTCTGATATGCACAATATTTGTGCATATCAGAATAACTGATCATTTATTGTGCATTGTTTCGGGGCTGGACAAGGCGTCGGGCAGCAAGGATGCTGGCGCCATGGAACCCCTGACGACATGGCAGCCATCGACGGAGGTGCTGACCGCCGACGCGGTCATCGTCGGCGGCGGCATGGTGGGCATGACGCTGGCCGCCGCGCTCGCCGGCGCCGGCATCACGGTCGTGCTCGTCGATGCGCAACCCGTAGCGACGCGGACGGCCGAGGCCCATGACGGCCGCAGCTCGGCGATCGCCTTCGGCTCGCAACGGGTCCTCGCCGGCATCGGGGTCTGGGACGCCATGGCCGCCGAGGCGCAGCCGATCCTCGACATCCGCGTCTCCGACGGAGACGCCCGCGGCCGCACTTCGGGGCTTTTCCTTCATTATGACCACCGCGACCTCGCCGGGCCATTCGGCGATGGCGGCGCGGCGGATGCACCGCCTTTCGGCTATATCGTGGAGAACCGGGTGACCCGCCGGGCGCTCCTCGGCCGGCTCGCCGAGCTGCCGGGGGTCACGCATCTGGCGCCGGCCCGGCCGGCGGGGATGACGCGCGAGGCCGGCGGCGTTCGCGTCGCGCTCGAGCCGAACCCGGCCGGCCTGCGGGCGGTCGCCGCCCGGCTCGTCATCGCCGCCGACGGCCGCGACTCAGCGGTCCGCGGCCTCGCCGGCATCCGCGTGACGGACTGGGCCTATCCGCAGACCGGCATCGTCTGCACCGTCGCGCATGAGAGGCCGCATCACGGCGTCGCGCATGAGCACTTCCTGCCCTCCGGGCCCTTTGCCATGCTGCCGATGGTCATGGACGCGGAGGGCCGCCACCGCTCCTCCATCGTCTGGACCGAGCGGGCCGCGCTCGCGCCCACGATGATGGCGCTGCCGGAGGAGGAGTTCGCGGCCGAGATCCAGCACCGCTTCGGCGATTCCCTCGGCCGGCTGACGCCGGTCGGCGGCCGCTGGGCCTATCCGCTCCGGCTCCTGCATGCGGAGCGCTACGTCGACCGGCGGCTGGCGCTCGTCGGCGACGCGGCGCATGCCATCCATCCGATCGCGGGGCAGGGGCTGAATCTCGGCCTGCGCGACGTCGCCGCCCTCGCCGAAGTGCTGGTCGATGCGCATCGGCTGGGCCTCGACATCGGCGCGGCCGACGTGCTCGCGGGCTATGAGCGCCGGCGCCGGTTCGACAACCTCGTGCTCATTGCGGTGACCGACGGCCTGAACCGGCTCTTCTCCAACGACTTCCCGCCGCTTCGCCTGGCCCGCGATCTCGGGCTCGCCGCTGTCGATCGGCTGCCGCCGCTGAAGCGGATGCTGATGCGTCACGCCATGGGCACCGTCGGCCCCGCGTTGCCGCGCCTCATCCGCGGCGAGCGGCTGTAGCGCCGCGGATCAGCCGCGGCGTTTGGGTTCGCGCGACAGGCCGCGCTCCTCCAGGGCCTTCAGATAGGCGTCCCAGATCTCCGCCTGCTTCTCGCCCAGCCTGTAGAGGTAGGGCCAGGAATAGATCCCGGTATCGTGGAGGTCGTCGAAGCGGATGCGGATTGCGTAGTTGCCGACCGGCTCGACGCCGAGGATGCCGACATGGGCGCGGCCGGCGACGATCTGCTTCTGGCCGGGCCCGTGGCCCTGGACCTCGGCCGACGGGCTTTCGACCCGCAGCAGCTCGGCCGGATAGCGGAAGGTGACGCCGTTGTCGAAATCGATCTCCAGGGCCTTCTCCGCCTGCTTCAGGCGGATCTCGGTCGGCCAATGCGGCGTCTCGAACTCCGTCATCGGGGGTCGAACTCCCTTCCACGGTTCGGGGTCAGCGCGCCGGACGCGGACCCGGCTCGTCGTCATCCAGGCTCCGCGCCTCATCGACCAGCATGATCGGGATGCCGTCGCGGATGGGATAGGCCAGACCGGCCTGCCGGCTGATCAGTTCCTGTGCCTCGGCGTCGTAGATCAGCGGCCCCTTGGTGAGGGGGCAAACCAGGATCTCCAGAAGCTTGGGGTCGACGGTGCTTTTCGGATCGCTCATGGGCTGAGGCCTTTTCGAAGGAACGAATGCGGTCAGTGGCGGGGTGTGTCCTCGGCGGCACCGTTCAGCACCGCCATCTCCATGAGCGCTGTCATCCGATAGCAGCGCTCGGTCAGGTTCGCCGACTCCAGCAGCGCCTGCTTCTCGCTCGGCTCGAACGGGCAGATCATGGCGAGCGAGGTGACGAGCTTCTCGTCGCCCGTTTTCTCGATCGCCTCCCAATCGACCGAGATGCCCTGGAGGCCGAAATAGGCCCTGAGCGCCTTGCACAGACGCGGCCGGTCGATGGGCGCGTCCGCCTCGGCCTCGAGATCCTGCCGATAGGGCGCGAAGTCCGGCACCACGCGCCGGTAGCCGTCGGGGTGGAGCGCCAGTTCCTCGGCCAGATTGAACCGGCACAGGCCGGTGAGGGTGATCAGATAGCGGCCGTCGTCCGTTTCGGCGAAGGAGGTGATGCGGCCCGCGCAGCCGGTGGGATAGACCGGCGGCCACGGGCTGTCCGCGGCATCCGGCGCCGCCTCGCGGTAGGGGGCCGGCTGGATCATGCCGATGATCCGGTCGCCGGCGAGCGCGTCGCGCGTCATCGCGAGGTAGCGCGGCTCGAAGATGTTGAGGGGCAGCTTCCCGCCCGGCAGCAGCAGGACCCCGCTCAGCGGGAAGATCGGCACGACGCCTGGCAGCTCGTCGAAGCTTGGATCGAACGGTCCGCGTCTCATGAGAACAGAATGGAGGAAAGCCGGCGCCGCGCCGACAGCGTGAGCGGATCGGTCGGCCCGAACGCCTCGAACAGCTTGAGAAGCTGCTTGCGCGCCGCTTCGTCGTTCCAGCCGCGGTCGCGCCGGACGATCTCCAAGAGCTCGTCCACCGCCGTCTCCCGGTCGCCCTGGGCGTAGAGGGCCATGGCGAGGTCGTAGCGCGCCTGGTGGTCGTTGGGGTTCTGCGCCACGCGCTGCCGCAGGTCGGGCAACGCGCCCGAGCTGGCCGAGGCCTGCTCCGCAAGCTCCAGCGCGGACCGGGCCGCCTGCACCTCGGCATCGTTCGCCTGCTCCGCGGGGACGCGGTCCAGCACCTCCTTGGCCCGTGCGATCTCGCCGGCCGAGATGTAGCAGCGGGCGAGCCCGGCCGCCGCCGCGGCGTTCTGCGGCTCGTGCGCCAGGACCTGGCCGAACAGCGCGCTCGCCGTGCCGGTGTCGCCCGAGGCCAGCGCCGACTTCGCCTGCTCCAGCGCCTGCTCGACGGGCGACGGTCCCGCCGCCGCGCCGCCGGTTGCCCGCACCAGGCGGGAGACGAAGCTCTTGATCTGGCTCTCCGGCAGGGCGCCGACGAACCCGTCCACCGGCCGCCCCTGATAGAAGGCGTAGACCGCGGGGATCGACTGGATGCGCATCTGCGCCGCCAGCTCCTGGTTCTGATCGATGTTGATCTTGACCAGGCGAACGGCGCCCTTGGCCGCGCGCACCGCCTTTTCCAGCACCGGGCCCAGCTGCTTGCAGGGTCCGCACCAGGGCGCCCAGAAGTCGACGATCACCGGCGTCTGCATCGACGTCTCGATGACGTCGGCCATGAACTGTTCGGTGTTGCTGTCCTTAATCAGATTCTCGCCGCCCGCCGCGCCGGCGCCCGGTGGCGTCATGCCAATGACTTGATCCATATTGCTGTCTTTCGCTTCGAAATAAACCCGATCCGGAATAAATGGCGTTCGGATCCCGCGCTGGCAAGCCCGCGTCCGGTCGCCGGGGCGCCGCGCAGGCGTCTTTCAGCCGGCGGCGGGCGCGTCGAAGTCGAAGATCTGCGGCTCGTGCCCGCAGGATCTGAGGAAGGTCAGCAGGTCGCCCGGCGCGATCGCGGTCGTCTTGTCGTTGGTCAGCGGGTGGCAGTTGAGCGGGTCGTGCGAAAGCAGCGCCTTGTCGAGCACCACCTGCACCAGGCCCTCCCGGTCGTTGATGACGGCAAAGGGCGTGACCGCTCCCGGAACGACGCCGAGATGGGTCATCAGCCGCTCCGGGCTGCCGAAGGACAGCCGCCCCGCGCCGAGCCGCTCGCCCAGCGCCTTGAGGTCGATGGGGCGGTCCTCCTCCGCGACGACCAGCCACATCGCGCCCTTCTTGTTGCGCAGGAACAGGTTCTTGATGTGCCCGCCCGGAAGGGTGCCGCGCAGCGCCTTCGCCTCCTCCACGGTGAAGACCGGCGGATGCTCGACCGTGCGCGTGCGGATGCCGAGCGCGTCGAGCCGCGCGAACAGGTCTTCCGGCGTGGCGGGCGGCTCCCGCGTCGCGGCCGCGGCCTCGCGGGCGGTGGTGTCGGCGTCGCTGGACATGACGCGCACCATAGCCAAAGGCCCGAGCCCGGCTCAAGCCTCGAAACGATCCCGCGACGCGATCGTCGGGGGGCGCGCGAACGCGGCTGGACGGACCGATCGCGCATCCCCATTTCAACTGCGCTTGCAAAAGCCGGGGCCTTGCGTATTATCGCCCGGCCGCCCGGGACCAACGCCCCGGGCCGATACCCACCAAGACGCGGGCGTAGCTCAGGGGTAGAGCACAACCTTGCCAAGGTTGGGGTCGAGGGTTCGAATCCCTTCGCCCGCTCCAGTTTAGC
>CAZKCM010000044.1:0-20875 GCA_964551315.1 uncultured Rhodospirillaceae bacterium
CAGGCCGGATGGCGCTCCCTTGTATCTGAAGGTCCAGCCGACGAGCGCTTGACGCTCGCGGCCGGCGAACCGGACGGGCGCCGTCGGACGACGGCGCCCCTTCCTACTGCCTATTCCTCGGCAAGCGCCTTGGGATTGCTGAGCCGAAGTCGCGCCGCCGTCACGGCCCGGAGATGATCTCGGACGGCTTGCCCGCGGGGATCGGGCGCATCGAACAGGCCGGCGCGGATATCGGCCGCCAAGCGGCGGCTGAGTTCAACGAATCGTTCCTCCGGTCCCGGCCCGCCGGGTCCGGGAATCGCCGATTCGCCGTAGAGCGCGGAAAGCTCGCGCAGGGCGGCGCGCAGCGGCGCATCCGTCGCCTCCAGCTCGCGGGCGGCGATCGCCATCGCGTTGGCGATCATGCGCGCGTCGTACCGCCGATCGGGCGGCAGCAGATCGAGAAGCTCCTCGAGAAGCACCCGGCGCGCTTCTGCCAGAAGCTCCGCGCCGCTCGGCCGGTCGATCATCCCGCCCATCGCTTCCGCCGTTCCTCCGCCGCTTCGACAAGGTCAAGGATCTCCCATTCGAGCTCCGGCGGAATCCGACCCGTAAGGGCAAGCTCCAGCGACGCCTCGCCCTTGCTCAGATGTCGGTCGGCCTGCTGCAGGGCGATCACCGCCCAGCGGACATGCGCCATCACCTCCCAGTAATGGACCGCGGCGGGATCGATCCGGCGACCGGACGCCGCCTCGTAACCCCGATAGAAAGGCGTGCGCGCGGCGATGCCGCCGGCCTCCTTGTCGACCGCGCCGAAGCGCCAGCATTTGGCGCAGAACCAGCCGATATCTGCCATCGGGTCGCCCCAGGCGCAGAACTCCCAATCGAGGATCGCGGTCAGGCCGTTCGCGTCGACCAGATAGTTTCCGGTGCGAAAGTCCTGGTGAACCAGCACGATCTCACGCGCCGGCGGGGCGTTGAGCTCGAGCCAGCGCAATCCCCATTCCAGAACGGGATGCGGTTCGGCCATCGCGTCGAGATAGCGTCGGTGGCGGGCGACTTGGTCAAGGGCCGGGCTCTGACGCGGCATCTCGAGAAAGCCGAGCCGATTCCCCGCCAGGCCCGGCGCAAGGGCCGTGGCGGAGTCCGGCGTGATCGCGTGAATCCTGGCGAGTTCAACGCCCAGCCGCTCGGCCAAGGCCTCGCGCGGGCCGCCCAACGACGGATCGCGGACGATCCGGTGGCCCGCCGCGGTGCCAGGGACCCGGCGCATGATGTAGAAGGGGCGGCCCAGCAGGGTCCCGTCGGTGCACAGCCACAGCGGCTCCGGCACCGTCACGCCGGCCGCCCGGGCAAGCTGCAGCAGCGCGAACTCTTCGGCCCGGCCATGGCTGACCGCCACCCGCGACGGCGCGTCGGCCCGCAGCACCAGGGCCTCCCGCTCCGCCAGAGAACTGCTCGAGGGCAGGCCCGAAAACTCGACGTCTATGGCCCAGTTCTCCTGGATCGCGCCGCCGCGCAAAGGGGCAACCCCAAGCAGGCGCACGGAGATGGCCCCGCTCGCCGCCCTGATGAGGCGGACCAGCCGCTCCTGCGCGGCCGGATCATCGAGTCTCAGCCTGTCCGCGGCCATGTCCAGAAATCCCCCCCTTCCTCCAGCCAGGCTCGGGCGAGCACCATCTTGTGCACCTCGGACGCGCCGTCGACCAGCCGCGCCTGGCGGGCGTAGCGATACATCCATTCAAGCGGTGTGTCCTTCGAATAGCCGCGGGCGCCGCAGAGCTGGATCGCCGTGTCGATCGCCTTGTGCAGGGCCTCGGAAACCTGGATCTTGGCCATGGAGACCTCCTTGCGGGCCCGCTCGCCGCGATCGAGCGCCCAGGCCGCCTTCATGGTCAGGAGCCGACCGACCTCGATCGCCATGGCCGCCTCGCCGACCAGCCATTGCACCCCTTCGTGATCCTTGAGCTTCGTCCCGAAGCTCTCGCGTTCGCGGATGTAATCGCCGGCGATCTCCAGCGCGCGCTTCGCCATGCCAAGCCAGCGCATGCAGTGGGTGAGCCGCGCCGGCCCCAGCCGGATCTGCGTAACCTTGAGGCCGTCACCGACCTCCATCAGCCGGTTCTCGTCGGGGATCTCGAGGCCGTCGAACCGCAGCTCGCAATGGCCGCCATGCTCCTCCGGCCCCATGATCGGGATGCGGCGGACGATTTCCCAGCCCGGCTGGTCGCGGTCGAACAGGAAGGCGGTGAGGCCGCGCCGTTGATCGTCCGAGGTGCGCGCGACCAGGATGAAGTGCTGCGCGACGCCGGCGCCGGTGATGAACCACTTCCGGCCGTGGACGACCCACCGGTCCCCCCGCCTCTCCGCCCGTGTCTGCATCAGCGAAGGGTCCGACCCGGCACCCGGCGCCGGTTCGGTCATGGCGAAGGCGGACCGGACCCGCCCGTCGACGACCGGCTGCAGCCAGCGCGCTTTCTGTGCCTCGGTCGCCACCTTCTCCAGGAGCATCATGTTGCCGTCGTCCGGCGCCGCGCAATTGAAGACGATCGGGCCGAAGATCGACCGCCCCATCTCTTCGTAGCAGACGGCCATGCCGACGGCAGAGAGACCCTGCCCGCCCCGCGCCTTCGGCATCTGCAGGGCCCACAGCCCGGCCGCCCTGGCCTTCTCCTGGAGGGGTGCCAGCAACGCCGGCGCGATGTTCTCATGCGCGTCAAAGCTCGCCGGGTCCGCCTCCAACGGCAGGACATGCTCCGCCAGGAAAGCGCGGATCCGCTGCCGGTACCCCTCGATGTCCGGTGTCAGACCGAAGTCCACGGACGTCCCCTCATGCTCCCGCTCCCTCCTTGGGGGAGGGCGCGCCGCCCCGGTCATAGCCCGACACTGTGCCCCCCGTCGACGGTGATGACGCTGCCGGTCATGTGGCGGGAGGCGTCGGAGGCGAGGAGCAGGAGTGGCCCGTCGAGATCCTCCGGCCGGCCGAACCTGCGCTGCGGAACGCGGCGGCGCAAGGCCTGCCCGACCTCGCTTTCCAGGAAGTCGTGGTTGAGGTCCGTGTCGATATATCCGGGGGCGAGCGCGTTCACCCGGATGCCGTGGCGGGCCAGCTCGACCGCCATGGACCGGGTCAGCTGGATGAGGCCGGCCTTCGAGGCGCCATAGGCCGGCACCTGGGCGACAGCACGCCAGCCCAAGATCGAGGCGACGTTGATGATGCTGCCGCCGTGGCCGAGCCGGACCATGTGGTGCGCGACCTCCTGCGCGACGAGCCAGGCACCTTTCAGGTTCGTGTCGACCACGCTGTCCCAATCCGCCTCCCCCTGCTCCAGAAGCGGCTTCGTGATCGCGATGCCGGCGTTGTTCACCAGGACCGTGATCGCCCCCAACTCGGTCTCGGCCGCAGCCACCGCCTCGCGGACGCTTTTCGGATCGGTGACGTCGAGGCGGACCGGGAAGGCACGCCCGTCAAAAGCCTCGATCTCCCGGGTAACCGCCGTCAGCCGGTCGCTTCGCCGCGCCGCCACCGCCACCTTCGCACCGGCGCGCGCGAGCGTGATCGCGAAATGTCGCCCGAGGCCGCCCGAGGCGCCCGTCACGACCGCGGCCTGGCCCGTCAGGTCGAAGAGGTCTAGCGGCATGGGCGTGGGCGGCATGAGGATCCATCCGCTCAGGCGGCGTCGTTCTGGATGATCTTGTCCTCGAGCCGGCAGGCCGCCTTGATGATCAGGTCGTAAAGGGCACGGACGAACGCGTCGTCAAGGCCGTGCTTCGCCGCCAAGCCCGCGCATCGGGACTTCACCGCCTCGATTCGCTCCGGCAGGATCGCTGGAATACCGTGCTCCCGCTTGTAAGCCGCGACCCGGCGAACGACCTCGAAGCGCCGGCCAAGCTGGGCCAGCAGCAGGTCGTCGATCGAATCGATCTCCCGTCGCAGCGTTTCCAGATCCGCCATGCCTTCCTCGATTTCCTCCTGTGAGTTCTCTCCGTGGCGACGCTACCACGTCGGCGACCATCATGGCAGCGCGCTCTTGTCGGCCCGTTCCGCGCGCCGTCCCCGGAACAGGTAGAGCGCCCCCGCCGCCGTGGCGACGAGCACCGCGATCGACTCCTGCCAGTAGGTGTACGCAAGAAGGCCGGTCAGCGTCCAGGACAACAGGAAGCCGATCGAGAACAACTGGTTCACGACATAACAGAGCAGCCGCACCCACGGCCGGCCGGAACGCCAGACGGCCATCCCGGTGAAGGTGAAGACGACCAGCCAGGTGAAATACAGAATCAGGTTCCCGGGATTGAACGGGTTGAGTTGATCGAAGATCCCGGTGGCGTAGCCCGCCAGTTCACGCATAAGCCCTCCCTTCGCCGGTCACGACCGGGTGGGAGCGGAAGCCTCCGCGCCGCCGGCGTCCGGCGCCAAATCCGCGGCCGGGAGCGCGCGCGCCCGCTCCCGAAGCAGGAACTTCTGAATCTTGCCCGTCGAGGTCTTCGGCAGCGGTCCAAAGATCACCGTTTTCGGTACCTTGAAGCGCGCCATGTTCTCTCGGCACCAGGCGATCAGCTCTTCCGCCGTGACATCCCCGGCGCCGTCTCTCAACGCGACAAAGGCGCAAGGCGTCTCTCCCCAGGTTTCATCGGGCCGGGCAACGACGGCCGCCTCCAGCACCTTGGGATGGCGGTACAGGACCTCCTCGACCTCCAGGCTGGAGATATTCTCGCCGCCCGAGATGATAATGTCCTTAAGACGGTCCTTGATCTCGACATAGCCGTCGGGGTGCCGGACCGCCAGGTCGCCGGTGTGGAGCCAGCCGCCGCGGAACGCCGCCTCGGTTGCCTTCGGGTTCTTCAGGTAACCCTTCATCACCGTGTTGCCGCGCAGCATGAGCTCTCCCACCGTCTGCCCGTCCCAGGGCAGCTCGGCCATCGTCTCCGGATCAGCGACCATCAGGGCTTCGACCGTGGAATGGTTGACGCCCTGCCGCGCCATCATCCGGGCCCGGTCGTCCGCGGAAAGCGCGCCCCACGGCTCCTGCCAGGCGCAGAGGACCGCCGGGCCATAGCTCTCGGTCAGCCCGTAGAGATGCGTGACCCGGAACCCGTTGCGTTCCATCGCCGCGATGATGGCGCTCGGGGGCGCAGCGCCGCCGGTCGCCACCTCGACCGTGCGGTCGAACCGGACCTTGGCCGCATCCGGGGCATGTGCCAGCATGTTGAGCACAATCGGCGCGCCGCACAGATGGGTGACCCGGTGCCGCTCAATCTGGCGATAGACGCTCGCCGGCTCGACCCGGCGCAGGCAGACATGCGTTGCCGCCGCGGCCGTCACCGCCCAGGTGAAGGACCAGCCGTTGCAGTGGAACATCGGCAGCGTCCAGAGGTAGACGGACCGGTCGTTCAGGCCGAATGCCAGGACATCGCCGAGGGCGTTCAGGTAGGCGCCGCGGTGGTGATAAACGACGCCTTTGGGGTCGCCGGTCGTGCCGGAGGTGTAGTTCAGCGAGATCGCCTGCCACTCATCGGTCGGCGGGCTCCAGGCGTAGTCCGGGTCGCCGGTCGCGAGGAACGCCTCGTACGGCACCGCACCGGCCGGTGCTTCGGCGCTCCCCGTCGTGTCGGCCTCCGGATCCTCGACATCGATCACGACGGGCGGCCGCTCCAGCCGCGCGAGGGCCTGCGCCGCCAGACCGGCGAACTCGCGATCGACGATAAGGACCTTCGCCTCGCCATGGGCGAGGCAGAAGGCCACGGTGCGGGCGTCGAGCCGGATGTTGAGCGCGTTCAGCACCGCCCCCAGCATCGGCACCCCGTAATGCGCCTCCAGCGTCGCCGGAATGTTGCCGGCGAGCACCGCCACCGTATCGCCCGGACCGACTCCGCAGCCCGCAAGGGAACTCGCCAGGCGGCGGCACCGTTCCCGGAAAATCCTGTAGCTGAAGGTCCGGTCGCCGTGAATCACGGCCGCCTTATCGGGATAGACGGAAGCGGCGCGCTCGAGAAAGCTCAGGGGCGTCAACGGCGCATGATTGGCCGGCGTCCGGTCGAGATGCCGGTCGAAGATGCCGTTGCCCGCCCCGCTCGGATCGGCCATCTGCCTGTCTCGTCGCTGCCTCCGGAGCCGCGAGCGGCCCGCTTGACCCTTTCACGCAATGGTCCCGTGCCCTAATCTAAACGTCAAGGCCGCCTTGAAACGCGGCGGGAAGTGTCAACCGTGAAACTGGACATCTTCTCCGACACGATCTGCCCGTGGTGCTTCATCGGAAAGCGGCGCCTCGAGCGTGCGCTCGCGTTGCGGCCCCAACGCGATCTGACGATCCGCTGGCGCACCTTCCAGCTCAATCCCAACATGCCGCCCCGAGGCATGGACCGGCGATCCTATCTCGAAGCCAAGTTCGGCACCGTCGAGCGCGCCGGGCGGATCTACGAGGCGATCTACGCCGCCGGTATGGCCGAAGGGATCGCATTCGCCTTCGACCGCACCCGGCGGACGCCGAACACGTTGAAGTCCCATCGTCTGCTGCGGCTCGCGGCCACGCTGGACCGGCAAGACGAGACGCTGGAAGCGCTGTTCCGGGCCTACTTCCTCGAAGGCCTGGACATCGGCGACACGCGGGTCCTCGTCGAAGCGGCCGAGAGCGCGGGCCTCGTGGTTCCGGACCTCGACCAATGGCTCGACAGCGACGCCGAAGCCGAGTCCGCCCTTGCCGAGGACATGCTGGCGCGACGACACGGCATCAACGGCGTCCCCTGTTTCGTCTTCAACGGCCGCTTCGCCCTCTCCGGCGCGCAGGAGCCGGAGGCCCTGATCCAGCTCTTCGACCTCGCCCGGGAAGATGATGCCCGGCAGGAAGAAGAGGCCGCCGCTGCGAGTACCTGCGGCGCCTCTTCGCCGCTGGTCACAAGGCGCTCCTAGGCCGCGATCGCGGCAAGGTCGCGCATCAGCCGGTGTACGCCGGCGACCCGGCTTCGGGGATCCTGCCAGGACTGGCGGATGACCAGCTTGTGGTCGGGGCGGAGGCTGACTTCGCTCGACCGCCCGTTGATGAACGCAACCAGTTCCGCCGGCTTGGCGAACCGGTTGTTGCGGAACGACAGGACGGCCCCCTTCGGGCCGGCCTCGACCCGGTCGATACCGGCGTCGCGGCACAGGCGCTTGATGGCGATGATCTCCAGCAGGTTCTCGACCTCGGACGGGAGCGGCCCGAAGCGATCGATCATCTCGGCCGCGAAGGCATCGATCTCGGCACGGTCCATCAACGTCGCAATCCGGCGGTAAAGCCCAAGCCGGACGCCCAGGTCGGCGACATAGCTGTCCGGGATCAGAACCGGCATGCCGATGCTGATCTGCGGCGTCCACTCCTCGGCGGCAGCGGCCGCCTTCGCTTCGCCGCGCGCCGCGGCCACAGCCTCCTCGAGCATCTGCTGGTAGAGCTCGATCCCGACCTCACGAATGTGGCCCGACTGCTCTTCGCCGAGAAGGTTGCCGGCACCGCGAATGTCGAGGTCGTGGCTTGCCAACGTGAAGCCTGCCCCGAGGGTATCCAGGGTCTGCATCACCTGCAGCCGCTTCTGCGCCGTCTCCGAAAGCACGCGGTTCGGCGGCAGCGTCAGGTAGGCGTAACCCCGCTGCTTCGACCGGCCGATCCGGCCGCGAAGCTGATAGAGCTGCGCCAGGCCGAACATGTCGGACCGGTGGATGACGATCGTGTTGGCCGTCGGGATATCCAGGCCCGATTCGACGATGTTCGTCGACAGGAGAAGGTCATAGGCGCCGTCGTAGAATGCCGTCATGGCCTTCTCGAGGTGGCTCGGCGCCATGCGCCCATGGGCCATGACGATCCTGATCTCGGGCACGAGCTTGCGCAGCCGCTCCGCCACCTTGTCGAGGTCCTCGATCCGCGGGCAGACATAGAAGACCTGGCCGCCGCGATGGCGCTCGCGCATGATGGCCTCGCGCACCACGACCGGGTCATAGGGCAGGACGAAGGTCCGCACGGCCAGCCGGTCGACGGGCGGCGTCGCGATCAGGCTCATTTCCCGCACGCCGGAGAGCGCGAGCTGCAGCGTGCGCGGGATCGGCGTCGCCGTCAGGGTGAGGACGTGGACATCGGCGCGCAGCTCCTTCAACCGCTCCTTCTGGGCGACGCCGAAGTGCTGCTCCTCGTCGACGATCAGAAGGCCCAGATTCGCGAACTCCACCGACTTGGAGAGAAGCGCATGGGTGCCGACGACGATGTCGACGGTGCCGGCCTTCAGCTCTTCCCGGATCTCCGCCGCCTCCCGCGCCGTCACCAGGCGCGAAAGCTGCCGCAGCCGCACCGGAAAGCCGGCGAAGCGTTCGGTGAACGTCTTGAAATGCTGCCGGCAGAGCAGCGTCGTCGGGGTGACGACGGCGACCTGGTAGCCCGACATCGCGGCGATGAAGGCGGCGCGCAGCCCGACCTCGGTCTTGCCGAACCCGACATCGCCGCAAACCAGCCGGTCCATCGGGCGGCCCGAGGCGAGATCGGCAACCACGTCCTCGATCGCCCGCAGCTGGTCCTCCGTCTCGGGATAGGGGAAACGCGCGCAGAACTCGTCGTACAGTCCCTCTGGCGGCGTCATCACGTCACCCGGCTTGACGGCGCGCGCGGCCGCCGTCCGGATGAGCTGGTCGGCGATATCCCTGATGCGCTGCTTGACCCGGGCCTTCCGCGCCTGCCAGGCCGTGCCGCCCAGCCGGTCGAGCTGAACCGACGCGTCTTCGGCGCGGTAACGGGACAACACCTCGATGTTTTCCACGGGCACGAAGAGCTTGTCGCCGCCCTCGTAGATGACCCGCAGACAGTCATGCGGCGCGCCACCGACCTCCAGGGTTTCCAGACCGTCGTAGCGACCGATGCCGTGCTCGACATGGACGACGTAGTCGCCTTCGCTGAAGTTGGACAGCTCGGCCAGGAACTGGTCGGAACGCTTGCGTTTCCGCGCCGGCCGGATGAGCCGGTCGCCGAGCACGTCCTGCTCGCCGATGACCGCGAAGTCCTCGGCCGTGAAGCCGTTCTCGAGTCCCAGCACCGCGAAGGCCGCGGTGTGGACCGGCACCGCCATTGCCGCGGGCCAGTCCGCGACCGGCTGCTGCCGGGTGACGCCGTGCTCCCGCAGCAGATGCGCCAACCGGTCGAGCGACCCGGCGCTGAAGGCCGCGACGACGACACGCCGGCCGGCACGCTGATGCTCTTCGATCTGGGCGCGCACCGCGTCGTACAAGTTGACGTCGGGCTGTGCGCGCGCTTCCGCGAAATCGCGGCCCGGCCGCCCGCCGGCGTCGATCACGCCGCTCACCGCCTGAGGAAGCACCTCCTCGGGCGCGGCGAAGGGTGAGAGCGCGCCCACCGGCCGCCCGGACAAACGGTCCTCCCATTCGGCGGCGGTCAGATAGAGCTGGTCGGGAGCCAGGGGCTTGTAGACCGCCGATCCGCTGGCCGCCTCTGCGCGCTGGAGCTGCGCCCGGGCCTGGTAGAAATCGGCGATCATCTCGAACCGCGACCGGCAGGCCTCCTCGGCCTGATGGTCCAGGGTGACGGGGGCGCCGGGAACGTAATCCAGCAGCGTTTCGAGGCCCTCGTGAAAGAGGGGCAGCCAATGCTCCATGCCGGCAAAGGGGCGTCCGGCGCTGATGGCCTCGTAGAGCGGGTCTTCGCCGCTTACCACCCCGAACCGCTCCCGATAGCCGGAGCGAAACCGCGCGATCGAGTCGGGGTCGAGGCGGACCTCGTTGACCGGCTTGAGGACGAAGCCGCGCAGCGTTCCGGTGCTGCGTTGCGTCAGCGGATCAAAGCTTCGGATCTCCTCGAGCTCGTCGCCAAAGAAGTCGAGACGGAGCGGCATGGCCGCACCGGCCGGGAAGAGATCGACGATCCCGCCGCGAACCGCGAACTCGCCCGCCTCGCCGACCGTCTCGGCGCGGACATAGCCGTTGCGGCTGAGGAACGCGACCAAGTCCTCCGGGTCCATCGTCCCGCCGACCTTGAGGGCGAGGACCGCGCCCTCGAAGCTCGCGCGCGCCGGAACGCGCTGAAGCACCGCCGCAACGGTCGTTACGAGGATGCGCGGAGCGGCGTCGTCTGCCGGCCCGATCAGACGGGTCAGCGTGTCGATCCGCCGGCTGACGATATCGCGGTGCGGCGAGACCCTGTCGTAGGGCAGGCAGTCCCAGGCCGGAAAGGTGAGGACGCCCACGTCCGGCGCGAAGAAGGCAAGCGCCTCGGCGAGCCGGGCCATGCGCGCATCGTCGCGTGCCACATGCAGCAAGGCAACGGGCCCTGTCCCGTCCGCGGCATGCGCGCGCGCAAGCCGGCTCAAGAACAGAGCGTCATAGCCTTCGGGGGCCCCGGCGACCAGAACCCGGCCGGGCGCAGTGAGTCTGAGGTCTTTTGGACTCAAGAGCTTAAATCATGAACCTTGAAGCTCTGGAGAAGCTTCATGACATCGTGATCGAATTCCGGCGGCACCGGCTCTCGGCCGATGATCCAACCGTAGAGATCCGGGTCGCCGTTTTCCAGCAAGGCCGCGTATCGGTCAAGCTGTTCCGTCGCGAACGCGCCAAGATGCGCATCGGCGAACCGACCGAGGATCAAGTCCATTTCCCGGGTGCCGCGGTGCCAGCTTCGATAGCGCAACCGTTTCCGGCGCGTCGCGAGCGCGTCTTCCTCTTCGGCTCGGCTGTCATGTTCCCCGGACACGGGAATAGGATATAGAAGCGATCTTCGGCTCTGTCAGCCCTTGAAGAACGGAAAAGCGACGAACGGAAAGGCCCCCGTGCGCCCCGAGATTCTCTATCCCCTGTTCGCGCCGGTCACGACCCTTCCAGGGGTGGGGCCGCGCTTCGCCAAGCTGATCGAGCGGCTGGCCGGGCGGGAGGTGGCGTCGCTCTGCTGGCATCTGCCCAGCGGCATCATCGATCGGCGCTTCTCGCCAAAGCTGGCCGCCGCCCCCGTCGGCGCGATCGTCACCCTGACGCTGACGGTCGACGCGCATCTGCCGCCCGCCAATCGGCGCCACCCTTACAAGGTCCGCTGCCGTGACGAGACCGGGTTCGTCCACCTCGTCTTCTTTCACGCCCGCCCGGAGTACCTGGCCCGGGTCCTCCCCGAAGGCGCGACCCGCGTCGTCAGCGGAAAGCTCGAACGCTTCGGGGCGGAGTTGCAGATGACCCACCCGGACCACATCGTGACGCCGGCGGAGGGCGAACGGCTGCGGGCGGTCGAGCCGGTCTACCCGATGACCGCCGGGCTGCCGTCCAAGACCCTTCTCAAGGCGGTCGAGGGCGCGCTCGACCGCCTCCCGGCGCTGCCGGAGTGGATCGAGCCGAGCTATCTCAAGCGCCGTGGCTGGCTTCCCTGGCGCGAAGCCCTCCTCGCTGCGCATCGTCCCCAGAGCGAGGCCGATCTGGCACCCGAGGCGCCGGCGCGCCAGCGCCTCGCCTTCGACGAGCTGCTGGCCAACCAGCTGGCGCTCGCCCTCGTGCGCGCCCAGCAGCGCCGCCTGCCCGGGCGTAGGATCGAAGGGGACGGGCGGCTTCGACAGAAGGCCGTGGCGGCCCTGCCCTTTGCCCTTACCGGCTCGCAGCGGCAGGCCCTCGCCGAGATCGCCGCCGACATGGCCTCCCCGTCCCGCATGCTGCGACTCCTTCAGGGAGATGTCGGCAGCGGCAAGACGGTCGTCGCCCTGCTCGCGATGCTCAACGCGGTCGAGACCGGCGCCCAGGCCGCCCTGCTGGCACCGACGGAGATCCTTGCCCGTCAGCACCACAAGACCATCGCCCCTCTCGCCGAGGCGGCCGGCGTCGAGCTTGCGCTGCTGACCGGCCGCGACAAGGGCAAGGCCCGCAGCCGCCTTCTGGAACGCCTCGCCGACGGCCAGACGGCCCTGGCGGTGGGTACCCATGCCCTGTTCCAGGAGGACGTCACGTTCCGCGACCTCGCCCTTGTCGTCATCGACGAGCAGCACCGCTTCGGCGTCCACCAGCGCCTCGCGCTCGCCGAAAAGGGCCGTGCCGCGGACGTGCTGGTGATGACCGCGACGCCGATCCCGCGAACGCTGATGCTGACCGCCTACGGTGATCTCGACGTCTCGCGCCTGACCGAGAAACCCGCCGGCCGCCAGCCCATCGATACGCGGACGCTGCCGCTCGACCGGCTGGACGAGGTGGTGGCCGCCGTCGAACGGGCGATCCGCCAGGGCGCCCGGGTCTATTGGGTTTGCCCGTTGGTCGAGGAATCGGAGGCGATCGACATCGCCGCGGCCGCGGACCGGCACGCCCACCTCGTCCGGCGGTTCGGCGCACGCGTGGGGCTTGTCCATGGCCGCCTGAAGGGCGCGGAAAAGGACGCAGCGATGGCGGCCTTTGCCGAAGGCCGGACGGACATTCTGGTGGCGACGACGGTCATCGAGGTGGGCGTTGACGTGCCGGAAGCGACGGTGATGGTGATCGAGCACGCCGAGCGGTTCGGCCTTGCCCAACTTCACCAGCTCCGCGGCCGAATCGGTCGCGGGACCGGGCGCTCCACCTGCCTGCTTCTCTACCAGGCGCCGCTCGGCGAGACGGCGAAGGCGCGGCTGCGGATCATGCGCGAAACCGAGGACGGCTTCCGGATCGCGGAGGAGGATCTCAGGCTCCGCGGTGCCGGCGAACTGCTCGGGACGCGCCAGAGCGGCCTCCCCGTCTTCCGCTTGGCGGACCTGTCGGTCCACGGCGAGCTTCTGGCCGCGGCGCGGGACGACGCGCGGCTGATCGTCGAGCGTGACCCGACGCTGATGGGCCCGCGCGGTTCGGCACTGCGCACCCTGCTCTATCTCTTCGAACGCGACGCCGTGGTTAAGACGGTACGCTCCGGCTGATCACTCGCTTGCGGCGCGAACCTCGGGCTCCGGCTCGAGCAGCGGCGGGACCCGTGACGGAATCCGCTTGCCCCGCTTTTCGGGTGGCCGGCGGTCGGGCGGCGTCACGATTCCACCGGAAACCACCATCTTGACCCCCTCCTCGATCGACATGTCGAGGAAGACGATGTCCCGCCGCGGCACGAAGAGGAGAAACCCGGAAGTCGGGTTTGGCGTCGTCGGCAGGAACACGTTCATGACCTCGTCCTCGGTGAGTTCCTGCACCTCGCCCTGTGTGACCCCCGTAATGAAGCCAATCGACCAGATGCCGCGGCGCGGATACTCGATCAGGACGACCTCGCGAAAGGCTTGCGACTTTTGCGCCAGAACCGTCTCGAAGATCTGCTTTGTCGCGCCATAGATGCTGCGGATCACCGGCATGCGGGCCAGCAACCGCTCGCTGAGGCGGACGAAAAGGCGCCCGACATATCCGGCCGTGACGGCACCGATGAGCGTCAGGGCCACGATGGCGATGACGAGGCCGATCCCCGGAATGCTGAACGGCAGGTATGTTTCCGGATTGTAGCCGGGCGGGATGAGCGGCCGCACGCGGCTGTCAACGAACGAGATGAACAGCCACGCGAGATAGAAGGTGATCGCCAACGGCGCGGTCACCAGAACGCCGGCCAGGAAGTAGGCCCGAAGCCGGGCCGCCAAGCCGAGCCGAATGGAAGGGGGGTGCCGTTCGTCGGGCACTGGCGCGCCCTCTCCTTGCGGACGCGATTTCTTCGCCCGTTTTCTCTTTCCCATTGCCCTACGTGAGCCTCTTATCGCTTCCCGGAGTCGATCTTACCGGACTCGAGCGTGGAACGGAATGGAGCCTTTTGCGCTAATCCATTGATTAACCAACATTGAGACGCGGGCGCTCCCCAATCGCCTCGCTTGTGCAATAATTCAGTGCCCCGCCGAGTTCCGCCAGAGCGAGCCAGACCGCCATGCCGACCGCCGCCCGCCTACTGTCGTTGGCCACCGCCCTGCCGCCTTTCGTCATCCGGCAGTCCGAGGTGGTGCGCCTGTCCCACCGGGCGTTCGACCGGCACAGATCAGAGATAGACCGCCTGATGCCGGTATTCGACAACGCCGGCATACAAACCCGGCACTCCTGCGTTCCCCTCGACTGGTATCTGGAGCCGCACGGCTGGTCGGAGCGGAGCCGGCTCTACGTCGACAACGCCGTCGCCCTCCTCGCCGAGGCGGCGCAGCGCTGCCTCGAACAGGCGGGCTGCGACCCGGCGGAGGTGGACGGCATCGTCGCCGTGTCCACGACCGGGATCGCCACGCCGAGCCTCGATGCGCTTCTGATGGAGCGCCTCGCCTTGCGCCGCGACATGCGGCGCCTGCCGATCTTTGGGCTCGGCTGCGCGGGTGGCGTCCTCGGCCTGTCCCACGCCGCGGCGATGGCAAGGGCGGCCCCGTCCGGCAAAGTTCTCTTCCTCGTCGTCGAGCTCTGCGCCCTCACCTTTCGCTACGGCGACAATTCGGTCAGCAACATCGTCGCCTCCGCGCTGTTTGGTGACGGCGCGGCCGCCGCCCTTGTCGGCTGCAACGGCGAGGGTCCGATCCTCGGTGCGAGCGGCGCCCACACCTGGCCGCGGTCCCTCGACGTCATGGGCTGGCGCGTGGAGGAGGACGGGCTCGGCGTGCTGTTCTCGCGCGACATCCCGACGCTGGTTCGGCGTCATCTTCGGGCCGCCGCGGACGCGTTCCTCCATCGCAACGGCCTCGCCCTTGGCGATCTTGGCGGTTTCATATGCCATCCGGGCGGGGCCAAGGTTCTCGATGCGCTCGAAGACGCCTTCGATCTGCCCGCGGGCGCCCTGGCAGAGGCGCGAGCGGTGCTTCGGGATTACGGCAACATGTCCGCGGTGACGGTCCTTTTCGTGCTCGAGCGCATGCTGCGGACGGCGCGCCCGGGCCGCTATCTCATGTCCGCGCTCGGCCCCGGATTCACGGCCGGCTTTCAGATGATGGAGCTGCCGTGAGCCTCGCCCAATGGATCGTCGGCCTCGTCGTCCTGCAGCGCCTGATCGAACTGGTCTATGCGCGCCGCAACACGGCCCGGCTTCTCGCGCGGGGCGCCCGCGAGGTGGGCCGCGGCCACTACCCGCTTCTGGTGCTGCTCCACGGCGGCTGGCTCGCGGCACTGTTCCTTCTGCTGCCGGCCGACGGTCCCGTCTTCTGGCCGCTGCTCGCCCTGTTCGGCCTGCTGCAGCTCGGCCGCCTCTGGGTCCTGCTCACGCTGGGCCGCTTCTGGACGACACGGATCATCACTCTGCCCGGAGCGCCGGTGATCCGCAGCGGTCCGTATCGCTTCTGCCGGCACCCCAACTATGTGATCGTTGCGGCCGAGATCGCGGTGCTGCCGCTCGCCTTCGGCGCCTGGAAGATCGCGCTAGTGTTCTCGCTGCTGAACGCCGCGGTGCTCCTTCACCGGATCCGTGTGGAGGACGCGGCCCTTTCTCCCCGACGCGCGGCCGGTGCGCCTCAGGAACCCGGAAACGTCGCGGCGCCATAGGCCTCCTGAAGCCGGGCGGCGGTCGCCGAGGCGTCGTAGCTATTCTCTGTCGGCTCTTCCAGCATCGCCACCTCGAGCGCGACCGTGACGCGTGCCGTGGCCCATGTTCGATATCCGGAATAAGGGGCGTAAGGGTAATAGGGATAGTAGGGGTAATAAGGACCAAAACGGTCGAAACGGTCGTAGTAAGGATAACCCCAGAAGGGCGAAAGAACCGGCTCCGTTCGCACCGTCAGAGCGACGTCCCGGTTGTCCTGCTCGACCGTAAAGGCAGAGAACCCGTTCTCGAGCGCGAGTTGCGCGGCACGCCACAAAGCCAGATCGAAGGCGCGCTGACGTTCGGCCTGAATTTCCGCGGACTCCCCCGGGTCGGTTCCGCTGACCCGCAGGCGCGGCGTGACATAACGCACCTCGTACCGGTCCGGCGCGAGCCGCGTCTCGGAGAAGCCGTATTCGCCCGTCTCGCTGAACGGCACCATCGCCGGACGAGGCGGCGCCGTCGCGCATCCGGCCACCGTGATCGCCGACGCGAATGCCGCGCCTGCCGCGATCTTGCGGAACATCGCGTCCATTCCAAAAATATCGGATGCGGCGCCGTGTTCCGCAATATCCGGCGACTTGGTCCCAGCCGCGGCAGGAGCAGATCGGCCCCGACCTTTCCCGCCGGCCGCACTCCGGCGGCAGCCCGCCGCGCCTGATCCGTCATTGCCGCGAAGCGGCGCCTGCACGACGGCCGCAACGGCCGCCGCATGCGTGGCGGCGTACGACCGGATGCGCCGGGTGACTTCGTTACTTCGCAGAACCTACTTTACAGCCTGCCTCGATTTTCTAAGCTATGGCCGTCTCAAGGGGGATTTCTTCTCGCGAAGGATGGCATGATACTTCTCCCTCGCGGCGGCACCAATGCTTCGTCGGCACTGATTGATCCGAAAATTGCGGGAGGCCCGAATGAAGGGGAATGCGCTTGGCGTCATCGGCGGAACGGTAGTGGTGCTGGCAGGGTTGATCGCCGTCGGTTCCCTTCGTGCAGCCGGCGATCCGGCATCGATCATCGAGGAACGCCAAGCCCTGATGAAGGACCAGGGGCGCCATATGAAGGCCATCAACGGGATTCTCGAGAACGGCGGCGACGTTTCCGGAGTCGCCGAGCATGCCCGGGCGCTTGCCGCCGCGGCGCAAAGGATCCCCGCCCTCTTCCCGGAAGGCACGAGTATGGACGACAATGTCGGCCGGACCGGCGCCAAGTCCGCGATTTGGCAGGACTGGACCGAGTTCGAGGCGGCCGCCCATCGATTCGGGGAGGAGAGTGCGAAGCTCGTCGAGGTCGCCGCAACGGGCGACCGGGCGGCAGTGGCCGAGCAGTTCGTCACGCTCGGCAAGCAAGGCTGCGGCAACTGCCACACGCCGTTCCGGCAAAAGCTGGACTAAGCGCACGGAACAAAGCCCGTCCACGGTCCCGAAGATCCGGCGCCGCGCCCGGCCTTCCAGGTCACCGGTCCGACTGCGGCACTTCGAACGCCGGCGATTTCCGAATTGCCGCAACAATTAGAGGGATTGGATTCAGCCGGCGCATCAACCTCCCGGCAGAGCCGGTATCAGCTCAGGCCGAAATAACTCTGGAGCGATGATGCCGTCTTGTCGGAGACGTAATAGACCCCATCGACGAGCGTCTTGTGCTCCGGGTCCCATTTCTCCGCGCCGTAATCCCACATGATAAGCGAGACCATCTTGTTCTCGTCGCCGACAAGGCGTCGCAGCTTGCGGGTGATGGCTCCTTCGAAAGGTGTGAGGGCGCGCCAGTCCTCGTCGCCGGTGACCGCAAGGAGCTCGCGCATGCTGACGCGCCCTCCCTTGTCCGCGAACAGGCGCAGTCGTTCCTTCGATTCGGCGCCCAACCCGCGCATCAGCTTTTTCGTCAGTTCGGGCGTCAGATCGTACGGGGCACGCCACCGGAAGCCCTTCTTGTTCCGCGCCGAGGTCGTGGCCGAGTCCTCGCTGCGTTGCATCAGAGCCGCCAACTCAGCCCGAGTGGATGGCGACAAGCGCTGCAGATCCGACTGGTCGATGATGATTTGCATGGTCGAGTGGCCTCCCATGGGATCGTTCGTGTCGCGGAAGGCGGCGCCGTCCGAGCGGCACCTGCGGGAAATTATGGGCCGGCCGCCAGCGGGAGGCAACGTTCTTGGCACCGTCTTGAGCGCTGCGCCGTCTGCTTCGGTCCATTGGACCGCCCGAAGCGCGCTCCCTCAAAAGGGCGGATACAGGGATCGGACCGAACGACTGTCGTTCCCGGAGGTACAAGCCGACGGTACCGAATTCACCACAGCCGGATGCGGGAGGGCATATCGGGCAGGAAGGGGCGGAACGGCACTATCGGCGCCAGAGCGGCGTACCCAGGTTGAAATCCTCTGCGTCGGTCAAAGCCCCAAGCCCCCCGCCTGCGGCTCCGCCGATGAGGGCGCCCGGAACGACGCCGATCCCACCGGCCAACAGGCCGATCCCCGCGCCCGTTGCCGCCCCCGCCCCCACTCCGCTGAGGGTCCGGTCTTCGGTCGTGGTTCCGCAAGCGCAAAGAAGGACGATCATCGGGGCCAGAATGCCCGTGCGGACGACTGCAGCGATGCGGTTGGACAGTTGGCCGTGCATCACGACATCGTTCCCTCGATCGTAAAACCGATCTTCAGAATAACCTGATAGTGTGCGACGCCGTCATCCTTGATGTGGCCCCTGATCTCCTTGACCTCGAACCATCGCAGATGGTGAATCGATTTTGCCGTCTGGGCGATGGCGTTCCGAATGGCGCCTTCGATTCCCTCGCTCGAGGAGCCGGACAGCTCAATGATCTTATAGACATGGTCGTTCATCGCCACGCTCCGGACCAAGTTTCTAGGAAAAGAAAAAAGACAAACACATTGCGGAGCAAAATGTTCCGTCATATTTCTTGTCTCTGCCGAACCGCAGACCCGGTCGCCGGACCGGACGGAACGGGACGGCGGCTCGGACGTTATTGGAAAGGATAAGCTTTCATTTCGAATGCCGGTCGACGCACGAGCGCCACGAATGAGCGACGCCGCCCGGATCCTGATCGTCGAAGACGATGCTCTGCAGGCCGAAAGCCTGCGTGCGTCGCTCGTCAATGCCGGCTTCGTCGTCGTGGGGATCGCCGACAGCTGCGCCTCGGCCTTATCGATCGCGAGTCAGGCCCAGACGGATCTCGCGCTCGTCGACGTCAAGCTCACCGGCAGCATCGACGGCATCACCACCGGGCAACAGCTTTCCGAGGAATACGGCATACCGGTTGTGTTCCTGACGGCCTTCCTGGACGATGCCGTCCAGCAGGGGCGTCCGTTCGCGAAGGGGTTCCTCAACAAGCCCTACTCGCCCGACGACGTCGTCCTCACCATCCGCCGGGCCCTGGCAAGCTGAAGGTCCCATCTCTGAGCGGCCGACCTGCGCAACGGCCGGTCGGCAACCGTAAGATCGCCCTCCAGACGGAGAATCATGCTTGATTCCGCTGCACGATGACAATCCGACAACGATCCGACCGGTCGTCACGATCGGCCTGATCGGCGCTTGCGTTCTTGTTTTCCTTTGGCAACTGACGCTCCCGCCCGCCCTCCAGCAGAAGGCGATCTATGCGCTCGGGTTCATTCCCGGCGTATTCTTCGGCGAACGGCGCCTGCCGCCCGACCTTGCTTGGATTCCCCCCGAACTCACCCTGCTGACCTCGATGTTCCTGCACGGAGGTTGGCTCCATCTGATCGGCAACATGCTCTATCTCTGGATCTTCGGGAACAACGTCGAAGACGCGATGGGGCACGCCAAGTTCCTGATCTTCTATCTCGTCTGCGGCGCCGCTGCGGCTATGGCACAAGGTCTTCAGGATCCGGGCCTGCTCGTTCCGATGGTCGGGGCTAGCGGCGCCATCGGCGGGGTCCTCGGCGCCTATCTCATCCTTCACCCGCATGCCCGCGTCCTGGTCCTGATCCCGCTGGGGTTCCTCTTCTACACGGCCCGGATCCCGGCGCTTATCGTCCTCGGACTGTGGTTCCTCCTCCAGTTCGTCCAGGGCGCCATGGTTGTCGGGCAGGAGGGCGGCATCGCGTTCTGGGCCCATATCGGCGGGTTCATCGCGGGCCTGATCCTGATCTTTCCGTTCCGCAACCGCGGAACGCCCCTCTTCGGCAGACGCAGGAGAGGCCCCTGGGGCTGAGGTTGGGGCTGAGGTTGGGACCGAGGCCGGCCCGCCGCGCCTTCGGATCGCCGCCGGAACCTTGGTCCCTGGCGAACGTTAGGTCGGGAGGGCGTGGCCGGCGCCGGCGAAGACGCGAAATTTGAGACACTTGGCCGACGAGGAGAACATGAAAGGGAAAGTGCCTTCGCCTCCCGACGAAGCGCAGGAATTGAGCACCGAAGAAGCGCGTGCGGGACGGACACGCGGTATCGTGCGGTATGTTCTGGGTGTCTCCCTGGCGCTCGTCATCATAGCGTTCATCATCATCTACTTTGCCTTCATCTAAGTCCCCACCCGGCAACGCGCGCTACTGTGCCAAACGCTGCGCGCTCCGCAGAAGGTCGAACAGATCGAGGAGCCGGGCCACATAGTGGTCACGAACCGTGAAGGACACGGCTCCGCGGCCCGTCAGCTCCTCCTCTACCGCCGCGAGAAACCTCTCCAACCGCCGCCGGTGAAGGCCAAGCCAGCGCTGGACCGGATCGGCCACGACGCCCGCGAAGGCCGCGATACAGGCCGCGGTGAGGACCAGGCCACCCGTGATGCCGGAAACGAGCAGCGGTCCGGCCGAAACGGGAAAGATCCCATACCAAAGCGCGCCTATGCTCGCACCGAGCGGAAAACTGGCGATGGCCGCGTGCTTCGCGACGGCTGCGGCAACCGTTGGGCCAAGCGTGAGCATGCCCGGCGTGAACTGCCGTGCCATCAGCGCCCCGACGCCAATGCTGACAAGTGACGTTGCGATCTCGTTCGCCGCAACGCGGCTGCCGACGTAAACGGCCACCGCCTCGGCAAGGCGCGCCCGAAAGCCGGGGTCTCCGGCACGGTCGCCCAAGGCCATGACGGCCGCTCGGAGGGGTTCGTCGATTCGCGGATCGCTGAGGATCGTTTCGGCAAGCGCGTCGCGCGTGGAGACACGCTCCCCCCGCGTCGGGTGAATCTGTCGATAGGGCAACTCCAGCAGATCGGTGTAGATCAGCCATTCGATCTCAGCCGCGACGTCGGTCCTGAGGAACAGGCTCCTGCCGCCGAGCCGCCGTGCCAACCGCTCAAGGCGCGCCGCGTGTCGGCCTTCGAAGCGTCGCGCCGCGGCACGTCCCGCCGCTGCCGCCGTCGTCAGGGCAAGCTGCGGCACCGCCAAGGCGACATTGACCGGCGCCCGCAGGAGATCCCGGCCGAAGGCCCGGGCGTGCAGGCGGGCGGCGCCGCCGAGGGTGTAATGGCGGTCGATGAAA
>CAZKCM010000044.1:20975-35595 GCA_964551315.1 uncultured Rhodospirillaceae bacterium
GACGCAACTTTCCGTCCGTCCGGGTGTTGTCTTGCGTGGGGCGTGGGATCACCCGTTCACAACACTTCAGATCCCGCGATGCATAAATCCATTAGTGGCTTGTCTTGCCAAGCATTGTCGAACGTTGCTGCAGGTCGCAGCCGGCTTGCTTTCGCCGCTTTTCTTATCGTCATTCTGTTCGCCTGGCCGGCCTCTGCAGGGCCCGATGCAGAGGAGGAGATCGAGTGTCTCGCCCTGACCATTTACTTCGAGGCGCGCGGCGAGCCGACGGTGGGCAAAATTGCGGTCGGCCATGTCGTGATGAACCGGGTCGCGGACCCCAACTTCCCAAAAACGATCTGCGACGTGGTCCGGCAAGGCGGCGATCTGATACGTTACAACTGCCAGTTCACCTGGTGGTGCGATGGGCTGAGTGACGAGCCGAGCAGCCCGGGGAGCTGGGATCGGTGCCACCGGATCGCCCGCCTTGTCTACTACGGGCACACCGCCGATCCGACGGACGGCGCCCTCTGGTATCATGCCGACTATGTCACGCCCTCTTGGGCAGAGCTGTTGAGCCGAGGACCGAGCATCGGGCGGCACGTCTTTTACGGCCGGACGGATACGCCTCCAGAGGACCGCCGGGCAACGGACGACCTGCTCTTTGCAACCTCTGGACCGCAGTAACCGGTCGACGCCGTACAGAACGCGGGGTTCAATATCGCAATGGGCCCATCGATAGCGCGGTTCCGACCCTTCGCACGGCCCCGGATGTCCCAGCGATGCCGTTCGTTCCGTTCTTTCTGGTCCTCGCCCTGCTCCTCGCGCCGGAGCCGGGGCGGGCCGACGCTCCTTCGTTGACGCTCGAGATCACCGGGACCCCGGGCATGGGCTTCAGCGGCAACTGCATTCTTGCGACCGGCGCCGGTTCTCGCCGCCTGGACCTGGAGGGGACGGCACCGCAGCGCTATGTCTTGTCGGGTTCCGGCCTGACCTGCGAAATCCGCAAGGAAGCGGGGAGCGGCACTCTCACGGTCGAGGTTCGCAGGGCCGGCGCCGTCATCAGTCAGGCGACCATAGCCGGCACCGCCGCTGGCGTGACCATCGCCGTCCAGTGACACCGGACGACCACACGGCCCGAACCAACGGACCGCAGGTCCGTTGGCTCGGGGAACGGCCGCAGGAGGTGTCCTTATGGCGGGACGTGACCGAAATCCGAAGAAGACGGACAGGAGCGAGGCGCAGAGGGCCAACCGCGTCCGCCCGGCGAGGCCTCGCGACGATCTCGGTCGCGACGAGGCCGTCGTTCATCGGGAAGAGCATGTCTTCGGGAACGAGCCGCATCGCCAGGTTGGCAGATCCCAGACCCAGCGCGACGAGGGTCGAACGGGCACGGGTCCGGCCGGCTACGGCAGAATGTCGGCGAATCGAAAGAGGGGCCCCGTTCCGATGGGGCCCCTCCGGCGAGAGGTCTGTGCCGGGGTCTCGGGGATAGGGGGGTGAAAGGCTTCGCAGGGGGATACGAAGCAAGACCCCGGCACCTGAAAAACGTTATTGGACCGTATCCGGTTCCCCGATCGCAGCGCGATTCCGCCAGCGATGCCGCACGCTGCCACAAAACTCTCCCTTCACGGCCCGAGGCCGCATGCAGTAGTACTGGCCGTCGCGACAGTACGGCCTCATCCGTCCGGACGGGTGACAGAGGAGAAAACTCTGGCCCGCCACCATTGACGCCGTGTGGCACCCGCCGCTGAACGCGGATGTGACGTCAAGCGGAAAGCTGATCGCGTTTTTTTCTGACCGACCCGGCCCGACCCGGCCGGCTGGGGGGAGCATGACGTTGGCCCTTCATCTTCCAAACCTGATTTCGTCCGGCCAGATCTGGCTTGACGCCGGCGCGGCTTGGCTTGCTGCGCTGCTTAACGGCAGCGGCGAGATAACTGGACTGATCTTGCTGCTTGCAATGTCCATTGCCGTTCCCGTAGCGCTCTGGTGGAATGTTTACCAAACGCTTCTCGTTTGGCTGCGGGGGCGATCGGGATCGGACTCCCGCCGCCGATAGCGCTCCCGTCCAACGGCGAGCGTCAAGGCCAGGCTTCGGCAAGCGCCACAACCTACTGCCCGGCGCAACGCCTCGCCGCTGACGGATAATCTGCGCCCGACAGCCGCCCCTGCCTCTTACGCGTCACGGGGCGCCAGCTCGGACGGCCCGATCGAAAACCCCATGGGACTTGCCATAGGGGCCGGCACGCTATGGAATAGCAGTATTTCGGTATAGCCTTGGCGTCTTTCGAGAAGGCCACGAGGAGACGGCGGTGCCGGCGCGATTCTGGATGGGTTCCTATCGAGCCAAGGCGATCGGCGGTGGCAACGCCGCGGCAGCCTTCCTGAGAGGCTTTCGCCGATTTCAAACCCTTTGCGTCGCGATGCTGGCACTGTCGGTTCTTGGCGTGCCCCCCGGGTCAGCGGAGTCCCGATCCATTCCCGCCCCGACCGGAGAAGTCATCCTGACTGTCTCGGGCGCGATCGAGAACACAAACGCACCGGGCGAGGCCCGCTTCGATCTCGCCATGCTTGAAGCGCTCCCGAGCCATGAGATCGTCACGTCAACGCCTTGGTCAAAGGATACGCTGACCTTTACCGGGCCTCTCGCCCGGGATCTCATGGATCTGGTTGGCGCAACCGGCAACACCGTAAGAGCGATCGCCCTGAACGACTACAAGAGCGAAATTCCTTTGAGCGACTTCGAGAATTACGACGTCGTCATCGCCGTCAAGCTGAACGGCAGCTACATGCGAATCCGCGACAAGGGGCCGCTCTGGATTGCCTACCCGCTCGATCAGGTGCCCGAAATCCGGGAATCCGCTCCCCCGAAAATGGTGTGGCAGCTAACGCGGCTGGTGGTCGAATGACAACGCCGTCTCGCCGGATCCTGACACGAACGGTCATTGCCATCGTCGCCCTTCTGTTCGCCTCGGCCGGTTTCGTCAGCCTTTGGCGCCTCGTCGAGGAGCGGGATCGGTCCCTGGAGCTTTTCCGGGCCGGATCCTGGACAGCTGTCCAGGCCGAGATCGAGGCATTGCGCCTCCTCGACTCGATCACCGCGTTCCACCATGGCGAAGAGGTGAGCCATGAGGAGGTCTTACGTCGCTTTGAGATCTTCTGGAGCCGAATTCCCCTGCTCCTGGAGGGCGAGGAGGCCGTGATCGTCCGCCAGCTCATGCCCCAGCAAAAGATCGAGAACCTCTTCGCGCAGCTCCCCCGGATCGAGCGCGCGATCCGGGTTCTGACGCCGACCGACGAAGCCGGGTATCGGATGCTGCGGGCGGATCTGGAACGGATTCGATCCGCGCTCCACGACATCGTCCTGAGCGTGATGGCGCACGACACCGCCGTCGAGAACAAGGAGCGGATGATCCGGAGCTACACGGAAATCTTCGCGTCCTTTATGCTGGTCATCGTCTGCGGAAGCCTTCTCCTCATGATGCTTCTGCGCGAACTTCGAGGATCGTCGCGTCTGCTGGAACAGTCACAGCAGGCGGCAAGAGAAGCGGCCGAGGCGAACCGGAGCAAGTCACGCTTCCTCGCCGCCGCGAGTCACGATCTCCGGCAGCCGCTCAACGCCCTCAGCCTCCTCCTCGGCCTGCTTCGGTCGCGCGTCAAGGACCCGTCATCGGAAGAATTGATCGAACGCGGGCAGGAGTCGCTCGCCCGCATCGCCAAGCAGCTCGACAGCTATCTCGACATCACCAAGCTGGACACCGGCCGGATCCCGGTCGAGCGGACCGCCGTTCCCGTTGGTGCAATGTTTCGCCGGCTCGCCGATATGTTCGTCGAGGAGGCGCAACGGAAGGGTTTGCGGCTGCGCGTCGTCGACTGCAACCTGCGCGTGGACAGCGACTCCTTTCTGCTCGAGCGCATCCTTACCAATCTGGTGGCGAATGCAATCCGCTACACCGAACGCGGCTCGGTGTTGATCGGGGCGCGGCGACGTGGCAGCGAGATCCGAATCGACGTGATCGACACCGGCCCCGGCATTGCGCCCGAGCACCAAGCGGCCGTCTTCGACGAGTTCTTTCAGATCGCCAATCCCGGACGCGAATATGCGGAGGGTCACGGGCTCGGCCTGTCGATCGTGCGGCGTCTCGTCGCCCTGCTCGGCCATCGGCTCGAGCTTCAGTCTACCCCCGGCCGCGGCTCGCGTTTCTCGGTCGTTCTTGGCATCGCGGACGAGACGGCGCCGCTGGTTGCCCCTGCCCCGGAAGGGGAGCGAAAGGCGAACCCACCGCCGGTTCCGATCGCACCAGCTCCCGCGGGGGACGCTCATGGACCCGACGGGCATGACCGCGCTGTGCTGATCATTGAGAACGACGCGCTGATCGCGATGTCGATGTCTGTCATGATCGGGGAACTCGGTGAGCGGGCAATCACCGCCACCTCCACAGAAACCGCCATCGATCTGGTGACGGAGCAACAGATTCGGCCGCGATTGATCATCGCCGACTACCGTCTGCCTGGGCGAAACGGAATCGACGCTGTCGACGCTCTGCGCCGGCTGCTGAGCACCGATATCCCGGCCTGCATCATCACCGGAGACGTCGACCCGAACGTCAAGTCGAGGGCGTTCGAGCGGAACATCGGCTATCTGAGCAAGCCGATCACACCGGGCGACCTCCGATCCGTCATCGTCGGCACCGGGCAGTCATAGGCGATCGGCCAAACTCAGGAGCGCGGTGTCATGACGGCGGAAGAACGAGCCCGGCAGCTCCTGATCGCCTTGCGGCGCCAGCTATTGTTCTGCTCCACCTTGACCACGGCCGATTTCGATCGCGTGGCCGAGGTCATCCGCGACGCCGAGCGCGCGGCCTATCGCCGCGCAGCGGCGCGCCTCGAGGAGATGCTGGGACCTACTATCAAGCAGGCCGTCGAGGCGGGCATTCACGACGCCGCGGTCGCCATTCGGGAACTGGCGGAACGACGAGAGCCCGAATCCTCTCACCCGTCCGAGGGCGACACGTGAAACGCCTTACAGGGGCGATTACGAGGTACCGCCGCTGATTTCGCCCCCGCCGGTGGCATCGCCGCCCGTGCCGCCATTGCCTGTGCCGCCGGCCCCGGCATCATCCCCGCCGGTGCCGCCGCCGGTATCACCGCCGCTGGCGGTATCGCCGCCGGTGGTATCACCGCCGCTGGCGGTATCGCCGCCGGTGGTATCACCGCCGCTGGCGGTATCGCCGCCGCCGGTATCGTCCCCACCTGTATCGCCAGTACCGGTTTCTCCGCCGGCCGTGGCGGTACCGCCATCGCTGACCGAGCCCGTATCACCGTCATCGCCATCAGCGATACCGCCGGTTGCGATGCCGCCGTTGCGCCGGCCCGCCGAGTTCGCTCCGGTGGAGCCGCGGCCGGCATCCGGCTGCCAATCTTCGTTGTCGGCATCCGCGCCGGCGATGACGCCCGGCTGACTATTCGAGACGCTAGGGAGTCCGGCCTGCGGCGCTATGCCCCAATCCGGGACGCCCCGGCAGGCCGGCGAGCCGTTGGCCGAGCTGCAGATCTCGACCTCCATCTTCTGGAGCGGTTGGCCATAGCTGGCCGTTTGCGCCCAAGCCGGTGCGGCAAGCACGGCCGCGAGCGCCGTCCCCGATAATAGCTTCAACATTGCCGATCTCCCGATAGTCGTTTTCTTTGCGAACCAAACGGGCGGAACAACACAGAGAAGACCGCCTGGTTCCCACCGGGCGCCCCGGAGGCCCGAGCGGGACACCGTGACAGAGGATCGCTAACCGCGTTCGGGGAAAGCCCGCCGCATCGCGCCCGGCGGAGGCCGGTTAAGCGCCGGCGCCCGCGGACGACAACGGATTGGCGTCAGTTGACGAGCCGCCAAGAGCCATCCGGCTGACGGCAGGCGACGCCGTAGATCGTCTCCGGCTCGCCATTGATCACCGCAGAGGCCGTGTACTCGCGGCAGTAGCGGCCGGCCGGATCCTGGTAGGTCCGGACGGGCGTCACCTGATAGCGGGGCCCGCCGTCTCCGGTCCAGACGATGGGTCCGCCGTCCGGCGCGTGCTCCAGAACCTGGCCCACACAATGTTGGTCGACCTGGTCCATCGCGCGCCCGATGCTGCCGCCGACAATGGCACCGATGATCGTCCCGCCGACGATGGCGACGGCGCGCCTATCCCCATCACCGATCGTTGAGCCGAGCGCCGCGCCCGCGGCACCGCCTAGTACGCTGCCGAGCAGATCGCGGTTGCAGCGGCCGAGATCGATGCCGAACGGCGCAACATAGACGATCTGCTCACGCTTGTGCCCTTTCTTGGCGCGATAGCCGTGCGCCGGCGCCCAGGGTGGCGGATCCGCCTGCGCGGAAGGCGCGGCCCAGACCGCCGAACAAAGAACGACGGTGAGGGCGGCCAATGCCCGCCGGGCAATGCCGGTCATCGGCTCGCTGATACGCATGCGCTGCGCTCCTTATGAACTCTGCCGCGCATGCATGTTAATGATTCTTCGCCGGAACGGAAATCGTGATCGGTGCGATGCATCGAGCACGTAAAGCCGAAACCGAGGGTAGCCGGGGCTTTGTTTTGCCCGTGTTGCCCCTGGCCCGGCCTTTCGGATCTGTTGCCCCGCCCTTCCCTTAAGTCGCTGATTTTGGTGAGCCCGGTGGGATTCGAACCCACGACCCCAAGATTAAAAGTCTCGTGCTCTACCAGCTGAGCTACGGGCTCACGGAGCGATTCCGATGGCGCCTATAGGTCCCGGCCTCGCTCGTTGAAAGTCGGGCACCCAACCGCCGAGCGACGTGCCCATGAGCGGCGCGGGAGCGACGCCGCCCCATCTAACACTTTGGCCCGGGGTTGAAAACAGGAAAACCGCCCGTTGCGGCCTCAGGGCTCGCCGAGGGTCTGGTCCGGCTTTCCAGGATTGCCGCCCCGCCGCCGCTCGCGGTCAAAGCTGGCGGCCAGGCGCGCGGCCACGCGCGGGCTGACGAACTGGCTTATGTCGCCGCCCATCTGCCCGATCTCCTTGACGAAGCGCGACGAGATGAACTGGTTGCGCTCCGATGCCATCAGGAAGACCGTCTCGATGCCGGGGGCGAGGCGCGCGTTCATGCCGACCATCTGGAACTCGTACTCGAAGTCCGAGACCGCGCGCAGGCCACGGATGATGAGGGCGGCCCCCATCGATTCCGCGAAATGCACCAGAAGATTATCGAACGCCATCACCTCGACGACCCGCTCGCCGTTGTTGAGGTCCGCAACCTCCTCGCGCACCAGCTCGACCCGCTCGTCGATGCTGAAAAGCGGGTTCTTCCCGGCGTTCCGCGCGACCCCGATGACGAGGCGGTCCACCAGCCGCGCAGCGCGGCGCACAATGTCCATATGACCGTTGGTGATCGGATCGAACGTGCCCGGATAGACGCCGGTCCGCATCCTAGTCATTGACCGTGCCTCCCCCGTCTCCGGCAGCCGCGCTATTGCCGGTCGCTTCGCCGTTCGCGGCGGTGCCGTTGCCGGCCTCTCCGTTGCCGTTCTGGTCCGCCAGCCGCGTGACCGATGCCACCTGCTCGCCGTTCGCGACCTTGAAGAGCACCACCCCTTGCGTCTTCCGCCCGGCGATCCGGATGTCGTGGACCGGCAGCCGGATCAGCTGGCCGCCGTCCGTTACGAGCATGACCTGGTCGGAATGGGCCACCGGGAAGGATGCGACCACCGGACCGTTGCGGTCGGAGGTCTCGATGTTCGCGATACCCTGCCCGCCGCGGCTGGTGATGCGGTACTCATAAGCGGAGGTCCGCTTGCCAAAGCCGTTCGCGGTAACGCTGAGAATGAACTCTTCGGCGGCCTCCAGCTCGGCGAAGCGCTCGGGCGTGAGGCCGCCCTGAGCCGCCTCGCCGTTTCCATTCTCGACACCGGCGCCGCTATCGCCCGCCGCACGCCGGCGCGCATTGGCCATGCGGATATAGGCCTCGCGCTCGCTCGTATCGACCTCGATGTGACGGAGGATAGACATGGAGATCACCTCGTCGCCCTCGCTCAACCGGATGCCGCGGACGCCGACCGAGCTGCGCCCGCTGAAGACGCGGACGTCCGACACCGGGAACCGGATCGCCTGCCCGCCACGCGCCGCGAGCAGCACGTCGTCGCCTTCCGTGCAGGTCTGCACGCCGATCAGACGGTCGCCCTCGTCGAGCTTCATGGCGATCTTGCCGTTCGCCTTGACGCTGACGAAGTCCGACAGCCGGTTGCGGCGGACACATCCGCTTGCGGTGGCGAACATGACGAACATGTCCCCCCAGCTCTCCTCGTCCTCCGGCAGCGGCATCAAGGTCGAGATGGTTTCGCCCTCCTGCAGCGGCAGCAGATTGACGAGCGCCTTGCCGCGCGCCTGCGGCGTTCCCAGCGGCAGGCGGTAGACCTTCATCTTGTAGACCATGCCGGTGGTCGAGAAGAACAGCACCGGTGTATGGGTATCGACGACGAAGAGCTGACTCACGAAGTCCTCGTCGCGCGTGGCCATGCCAGCGCGCCCCTTGCCGCCGCGGCGCTGGGCCCGGTAGGCCGAGAGCGGGACGCGCTTGATGTAGCCGCCATGCGTTACGGTGACCACCATGTCCTCGCGCTGGATGAGGTCTTCGATGTCGTGTTCGAACTCGTTCTCCTCCAGCGTCGTGCGGCGCGGCGTCGCGAACTGCTCCTTGATCTCGGTCAGTTCGGTACGCAGGATCTCCATCCGTCGCGCCCGCGACCCGAGGATCTCGAGGAAATCCGTGATGCTCCGGGCCAGTTCCTTGAGCTCGTCGGCGATCTTGTCGCGTTCGAGGGCCGTCAGGCGCTGCAGGCGCAGATCGAGAATGGCCCGGGCCTGCGCTTCCGACAGGCGATAGGAGCCATCCTCGGAGACGTCGCGGCCGGGTTCGTCGATCAGCTTGATCAGCGCCTCGACCTCCCGCGCCGGCCAGTCCACCGCCATCAACTGCTCGCGCGCCGTCGCCGGATCGGGGGCGCGGCGGATCATCTCGATCACGCGGTCGATGTTGGCGACCGCGATCGCCAGACCGACGAGGAGGTGGGCGCGTTCCCGCGCCTTGCCGAGGTCATAGGCGGTCCGCCGGGTAATCACCTCCTCGCGGAAGGTGACGAAGGCCGCCAGGATGTCCTTCAGGTTCATCAGCTCCGGCCGGCCGCCGTTGAGCGCGAGCATGTTGACCCCGAAGCTCGTCTGCAGCGGCGTGTAGCGATAGAGCTGGTTGAGCACCACATCGGCCACAGCATCGCGCTTCAGCTCGACCACCACCCGGACCCCGTCGCGGTCCGATTCGTCGCGCAGGTCGGCGATGCCCTCGATCACCTTGTCCTGCACGACCTCGGCGATGCGCTCGATCATGCGGGCCTTGTTCACCTGATAGGGAATCTCGGTGATGACGATGGCCTCGCGATCCTTGCGGATCTCCTCGACATGGGTGCGGCCGCGCATCACCACCGACCCGCGGCCCGTATGGTAGGCCTCGCGGATGCCGGCCCGGCCGAGGACGATCGCCCCCGTCGGAAAATCCGGACCCGGCAGGTGCTGCATCAGCTCGTCGATGGTGATGTCCGGGTTGTCGATATAGGCGCAGCAGGCATCGATCACCTCGCCCAGATTGTGGGTCGGGATGTTCGTCGCCATGCCCACGGCGATGCCGCCGGCACCGTTGATCAGAAGGTTCGGAAAGCGCGCCGGCAGGACCACCGGCTCCTGCGCCGACTCGTCGTAATTGGGCTGGAAGTCGACCGTTTCCTTCTCGATGTCGTCGAGCAGCGCGCTGGCCGCGCGCGCGAGCCGCACCTCCGTGTAGCGCATGGCTGCGGGCGGATCGCCGTCCATCGAGCCGAAATTGCCCTGGCCGTCAACCAGCGGTAGGCGCATCGAGAAATCCTGCGCCATCCGCACCATCGCGTCATAGATCGCGGCGTCCCCGTGCGGATGGTACTTACCCATCACATCACCGACCACGCGGGCCGACTTGCGGAACGGCTTGTTGAAGTCGTATCCCGCCTCCTTCATCGCAAAAAGGATGCGTCGATGAACGGGCTTCAGCCCGTCCCGGACGTCCGGCAGCGCGCGGCTGACGATGACGCTCATCGCGTAGTCGAGGTAGGAGCGCTTCATCTCCTCCTCGATGGTCACGGGCGTGATGTCGAAGGACGGTGGAGTCGGTGTCGCGGTCACGAATATTGCCCAGAAGAATCAATAAGATGACGGGTATCGCCGAGTCGCGGGCAAGGCGTTCCTGCCGGCCGTGGAAAACAGGCCGGCTGCGCGCCCCCCGAGGCCTCAAAATCTACCAGATTTCGCAGGTGCGAACAATAAATTGTGCCCCGACGGGCAGTCTTCAAGGTGGCCGCGCAAAGAGTGATCGAAAGCAGAAGAGCGGCGCCGGGCCGAAGCCGGCGCCGCTCCTCCAAGTTCCTGTCGGCCGACGTATTATCGCGAAAACTAGTTGACCCCGGCCTTCACCTCGGTCACCAGCCGGATGTACTTGCTGCGATAGGGTTCCTCGGGCTCCGGCTCGATCGTCATCGCGTTGAATGTCGCCGCCGGATCGCTCAGGCCCATGTCGTCCAGGATCGCCGGATCCACCAGGTCATAGGTCCGGCGATTCGAATGGAAGTAGCCCTGCTCCTCGACGAGGTACTTCCCGACCTCCGGATCGAGCATCGCGTTGATGAGGTCATAGGCGGACTGCTCGTCGCCCGGCGCACGCGCGTGGCGGACCAGACCGCAGCAGTAGCCCAGAATGCCTTCCTTCGGGATCATGTAGCCCACCGGAACACCCTGCTGCTTGAGCGACGTCAGGGAGCCCACCCAGGCGTAGGTGGCGACCACCTCGCCCGAGGCCACGGCCTGATCGATCTGCGTCTGATCGGACCAGTAGAACCGCATCAGGTCCCGCTGCTTCGCCAGCATCTTGCGGATTTCCGACAATTGCGCGTCGCTCAGATGGAGGTAGTCCTTGTAATAGCCGAGGACGCGCGCAGCGATCTCCACCAGCGTCGTGTCCGTGTCGTACATGGACAGCTTGCCCTTGTACGTCTCATTGAAGAGCAGCGACCAGGACGGCTCCGCCACGTCGGCCGGATCGACGAGGTCGGTGCGATAGAGCACCGACGCGGTGCCGGCGTCCCAGGGAATGAAATAGACGTCTCCGTCGAAGGCGGTCTGCGGGATGGTCCGGAACTTCTCCCAGATGTTCTCGTATTCCGGGACACGGCCGACATCGATCGGCTGCAGGAGCCCAGCGTCCTTCCAGCGCTTGATGTTGTAGCTGCAGGGGTGCATCACGTCGACATCGAAGCCGGCCCTCATCTTCTGCAGCGCCTCTTCCTCGGTCGCGAAGAGGGAGAACTCCGGCGTGCCGCCGTGCTTCTCCACATATTTCGGCATCACCTCCGGGATGTCATAGCCGCCCCAGGTGAAGAAGGTCAGATTGCCGTGGGCACGCGACCGGCCCGGCACCAGCGGTATCGCCGCCAAGCCAATGCCGGCGGCAGCAAGAACGCGGTTGATCTCCCGGCGTGACATCTTCCCGGCCAGAAGCCGGTCGAAAAGCCGATTCTTTTCCATTGGTTCCTATCCTTGTGCGGTCCCTGCCGCAGAGGCATTCGCCGATCGATCATGCTCCCGCCGCATTCGGCGCACAAGTCGGACCTGCTTCTCGCAAAACCAGGCGGTTAGAACGGAATCTCATCATCGAGGTCGGACATCGGCGCCGGGCCGCGGCTCGGCGTGCCCTTGCCACCGCCTCCACCGAAACCGCCACCGTAGCCGCCCTCGTCGACCGGAGACTCGGCAAACCCTCCACCCTCGCCGCGGCCGTCAAGCATCGTCAGCTCGCCGCGGTACTTCTGCAGGACGATCTCGGTCGTATAGCGCTCCTGCCCCGACTGGTCCGTCCATTTCCGGGTCTGGAGCTGCCCCTCGAGATAAACCTTCGAGCCCTTTTTCAGGAACTTCTCGATGACGTCGACGAGCCGGTCGTTGAAGACCACGACGCGATGCCATTCGGTCCGCTCGCGGCGCTCGCCGGAATTGCGGTCGCGCCAGGTCTCCGAGGTCGCGACCGAGAGATTGGCGACACGCGTCCCGTCCTGCGTGCTGCGTATTTCCGGGTCGCGCCCGAGATTGCCGATAAGAATGACCTTGTTGACGCTTCCAGCCATGAAACATCCCTCGCTGTCGAAAAACCCCTAGCGCCGGGCCCCTTGCGCCTCCGGCGACCGAAGGGTGGCCTGTCCTGAGACCTTACACGGATTGCCGGCCCGCCCGCCACTCTTCACTTGTCATGCCCGGTCTTCACTTGTCATGCCCGGCCGCCGGCGCCACATAAGCCATGGCGATTTTCCGCCCTTCGCGAATACCCCTCGCCGCGCTTTGGGAGTCGATTTTTCCGGGCGCGGCGATATAGTCATGGCCTCATTCCGAAAGCGGTCGATCCAGTTCATGCCCACGAAAACCGGCGGTCAGCAGATCTCCGTCCGCGGCGCGCGCGAACACAACCTGAAGAACATCGACGTCGACATCCCGCGCGACAAGCTGGTCGTCATCACCGGCCTGTCGGGCTCCGGCAAGTCGTCGCTCGCCTTCGACACGATCTATGCCGAGGGCCAGCGCCGCTATGTCGAGTCGCTCTCCGCCTACGCCCGGCAGTTCCTCGAGCTCATGCAGAAGCCGGACGTGGATTCGATCGAGGGCCTGTCGCCGGCGATCTCGATCGAGCAGAAGACGACCTCGAAGAACCCGCGCTCGACGGTCGGCACGGTGACCGAGATCTATGACTATCTGCGCCTGCTGTTCGCGCGGATCGGGGTGCCCTACTCTCCCGCGACCGGCCTGCCGATCGAGAGCCAGACGGTCAGCCAGATGGTCGACCGCGTCATGGCGATGGCCGAGGGCACCCGGCTCTATCTTCTGGCGCCGGTCGTGCGCGGCCGCAAGGGGGAATACCGGAAGGAGCTGGCGGACCTTCAGAAGCGCGGCTTTCAGCGGGTCAAGGTGGACGGGACGCTCTACGAGATCGACGAGGTCCCGGCCCTCAACAAGAAGCTGAAGCACGACATCGAAGTGGTGGTCGACCGGCTGATCGTGCGGCCCGGGATCGAACAGCGGCTCGCCGACAGCCTCGAGACCGCGTTGAACCTGTCGGACGGGCTGGTCTATGTGGACGACGCCGACGCCGCGCCTGCCGGACGAAAGGCGAAGAAGGGCGAGGTCGCGGGACGGACGATCTTCTCGGCCCGGTTCGCCTGCCCCGTCTCCGGCTTCACGATCGACGAGATCGAGCCGCGGCTGTTCTCGTTCAACAACCCGTTCGGCGCCTGCCCGACCTGCGATGGGCTCGGCACCAAGCTCTATTTCGATCCGGAGCTGGTCGTGCCGGACGACCGGAAGAGCCTGCGCGAAGGGGCGATTGCGCCCTGGGCGACCTCCTCGACGCAGTACTACGTCCAGACGCTGGAGAGCCTCGCCCGGCACTACAAGGTCAGCATGACCACGCCTTTTCGTGACCTGCCGGAGGCGGTGCGCCGGGCGATCCTGTTCGGCTCCGGCGGCGAGCCGATCACGATGCATTACGACGACGGCCTGCGCAGCTATCGCACGCAGAAGCCGTTCGAAGGCGTCATCCACAACATGGAGCGGCGCTGGCGCGAGACCGACAGCGCCTGGATCCGCGAGGAGCTGTCGCGCTACCAGTCGACGAGCCCGTGCGAGGCCTGCAACGGCCAGCGGCTGAAGCCGGAGGCGCTCGCCGTCAAGATCTCCGGCCTCAACATCGCCGAGGTCGCCGCGATGTCGATCGCGCAGGCGGGCGCATGGTTCGCCGAGATCGAAGGGCGGCTGACCGAGAAGCAGCGGGAGATCGCCTACCGCATCCTGAAGGAGATCAAAGAGCGCCTGGGCTTCCTCAACAGCGTCGGGCTCGACTACCTGACGCTCGACCGGGCCTCGGCGACGCTCTCCGGCGGCGAGAGCCAGCGGATCCGGCTGGCCTCGCAGATCGGCTCCGGCCTCACCGGCGTGCTCTACGTGCTGGACGAGCCCTCGATCGGCCTCCACCAGCGCGACAACGCGCGGCTGCTCGCGACGCTGGAGCGGCTGCGCGACCTCGACAATACGGTGCTGGTGGTCGAGCACGACGAGGAGGCGATCCGCGCGGCCGATTACCTGATCGACATGGGGCCGGCCGCGGGTGTGCATGGCGGTCAGGTCGTCGCCGCCGGCACCCCGGAACAGGTGATGCAGAACCCGGAAAGCCTGACGGCCCAGTATCTGACCGGCATCCGGCAGATCCCGCTGCCCGCGGTCCGGCGGCCGGGCGCGAAGGGCCAGGCGATCCGCATCGTCGGCGCGAGGGCCAACAACCTGAAGAACATTACGGTCGAGATCCCGCTCGGCACCTTCACCTGCGTGACCGGCGTCTCGGGCGGCGGCAAGTCCACCCTGATCATCGAGACGCTCTACAAGGCCCTGGCGCGGCGGCTCAACGGAGCCCGCACGCATCCGGGCGAGCACGACAGCATCGAGGGGCTCGAGTTCCTCGACAAGATCGTCGATATCGACCAGTCGCCCATCGGCCGGACGCCACGGTCGAACCCTG
>CAZKCM010000045.1:0-35224 GCA_964551315.1 uncultured Rhodospirillaceae bacterium
GTCGATCGTGCTCGTTCTCCTGGGCGACGTTCTCTCCTCCGCCTACCAGCAGGCGCAGCTCGCGCAGGGCATCTTCTCGCCGAAGACGATCTCCGTCGGCGATCTGTTCGCCGGGGCCCTGATCCCCGGGCTCGTTCTGGTCGGGTTCTATGTCCTCTATCAGGTTCTGATGGCCTGGCTGAGGCCGCGATCCTCGCCGGCGGTCCCGGCGGCGGAGGCGGCTCCGTCCGGTCGCGGCGCGTTCTGGCGGAACATGATCAAGGCGCTGTTCGCCCCGGCTCTCCTGATCATCGCCGTCCTCGGCTCGATCCTGGCCGGCATCGCGACGCCCACGGAGGCCGCGGCCGTCGGTGCAGTGGGCGCGCTTCTGCTCGCCGCCTCCCGGCCGGAGGCCGGCAGCCCGCTGCCGATTTACCTCACCGGCGGCGGCGCGGCCGCGGTGCTGGTGCTCGCCGCTGTGGCGGACCTGCGCGTGGCCCGCGCGGTCATACCCGCTGGCGATATGATCGCCATCGGCGCCGCCATCCTGCTCTGCGCCGCCGTCGCGGCAGGGATCGCCATCAGTCTCCGGCGCGTGCTGCGGAACGGCGTCCTCGTCGAAGCGATGCGATCGACGGCGCGGATGACCTCGATGGTCTTCGTGGTCCTCATCGGCGCGGCGCTGTTCTCGCTGGTGTTCCGCGCCTTCGGCGGGGACCACACCGTGCAGGCGCTGCTCACCGACATGCCCGGCGGCGCCGCGGGGGCGATGGTCACCGTCATGCTGGTGATGTTCCTGCTCGGCTTCTTTCTCGATTTCATCGAGATCGTCTTCGTGGTCGTGCCGGTGGTCGCCCCGATCCTGATGATGCTCGGCCTCGATCCGGTGTGGATCGGCGTGATGATGGCGGTGAACCTGCAGACCTCGTTCCTGACGCCGCCCTTCGGATTCGCCTTGTTCTACCTCCGCGGGGTCGCTCCCGACACTGTCAAGACCAGCGACATCTATCGCGGTGTAGCGCCGTTCATCGTCATCCAGATCTTCGCGCTGGCGGTGCTGGCGCTGTTTCCCGACCTCGCGACCTGGCTGCCGAAAGCGGTCTTTGGGGAATAGGAACGCCCGCTCCCCGGGACGGTCAGGTGAATCGGTTCGCCCTGGTGAAGCCGGTGGGCGGCAGGCGGCCGGCCTGGGCACGGTCGCCGATCCAGGCACGGATATCGGTCTCGGTTCGCGTCCGTTCGCCGTTGCGCCAGCTCAGCCCTTCCTTGCGCGTGAACACCTTCACGTCAGCGAGGCCGCCGTTCTTGTACTTCTGCAGGATCACCCCGCGGCCGCGGGTCATCTCCGGCACCTGTTCGAGCGGGAAGAGCAGCAGCTTGCGGTTCTCGCCCAGCGCCGCGACCATGTCGCCCTCCGCCGGAACGCAGGCCTGCGCCTCGGCGTCCGGCGCCAGGTTCAGCACCTGCTTGCCGGCGCGCGTCTGCGCGACCACGTCCTTTTCGGGCACGACGAAGCCGCGGCCGTCGCTCGAGGCGACCAGCAGCTTGCGGTCCGGCCGATGGACGAACATCGCCACCACGTCGTGCTCGTTGCCAAGGTCGATCATCAGCCGTACCGGCTCGCCGTGGCCGCGGCCGCCCGGCAGCTTGTCGACGCTGAGGGTGTAGAAGCGGCCATTGGTGCCGAAGACCAGAAGCTTGTCGGTTGTCTCGGCGTGGATCTGGAATCGCGGCCGGTCGCCCTCCTTGTATTTGAGGTCGCTCGTGTCGGTGACGTGCCCCTTCAGGGTGCGGATCCAGCCCTTGGCCGAGCAGATGACCGTCACCGGCTCGCGCTCAACGAAGGCGTCCAGCGGGACGACCACCGCCGAAGGCGCCTCGCCGATTTCGGTGCGGCGCCGGCCAAGCTCCGTCTGCGGGCCGAACTGCTTCTTCAGCGCGGCGATCTGGCTGCCGATCTCCTTCCACTGCAGGCTTTCGTCCTTGACCAGCCGCTTGAGTTCCTTCTGCTCCTTCTTGAGGGTGTCGAACTCCTTGCGGATCTCGATCTCCTCGAGCTTCCGCAAGGCCCTCAGGCGCATGTTAAGGATGGCCTCGGCCTGCAGGTCGGTGAGGTCCCACCGCTTCATCATCACCCGCTTGGGGTCGTCCTCCTCGCGGATGATGCGGATCACCTCGTCGATGTTGAGATAGGCGATCAGGTAGCCGCCCAGGATCTCCAGCCGCCGCTCGATCTCGCCCAGACGGTGGCGGGTGCGCCGCAGCAGCACCTCGCGCCGATGGTCGAGGAAGGCCCGCAGGACCTCCGGCAGCGACATCAGCCGCGGCGTGTTGGTGGCGTCCAGCACGTTCATGTTGAGGCCGAAGCGGGTTTCGAGCTCCGTCTGGCGGAACAGCGATTCCATCAGCAGCGCCGGATCGACGTTGCGGCTCTTCGGCTCCAGGACGAGGCGCACCTCGGCGGTCGATTCGTCGCGGACATCGGCGAGGAGAGCCAGCTTGCGGGCCTGCAGCAGCTCGGCGATCTTCTCGACCAGCCGCGACTTCTGCACTTGGTAGGGAATCTCGGTAACGACGATCTGCCAGGCGCCGCCCTTCAGCTTCTCGACCTCCCACTTCGCGCGCACGCGCAAGGAGCCGCGGCCGGTGCGGTAGGCCTCGATCAGGGTTTCCCGGTTCTCGACCAGGACGCCCCCGGTCGGGAAGTCGGGTCCCGGCATCAGGTCCACGAGCTTGGCGATGGTCGCGTTCGGGTACTTGATGAGGTGCAGCAGCGCATCGCAGATCTCGCCGACATTGTGCGGCGGGATGCTGGTCGCCATGCCGACGGCGATGCCCTGCGAGCCGTTCGCGAGCAGGTTCGGGAAGCTCGCCGGCAGAATCACCGGCTCGATCCCTTCGCCGTCGTAGGTCGGGCGGAAATCGACCGCGTCCTCGTCGATGCCCTCGAGCAGCGCGGTGGCGACCGCGGTCAGGCGCACTTCGGTGTAGCGCATGGCCGCGGCATTATCGCCGTCGATGTTGCCGAAATTGCCCTGCCCATCGACAAGCGGATAGCGTACGGCAAAGTCCTGCGCCAACCGCACCATGGCGTCGTAAATGGCGGCATCGCCGTGCGGGTGGAACTTACCGATGACGTCGCCGACGACGCGCGCGGACTTCTTGAAGCCCGATCCCGGATCGAGGTGGAGCTGCCGCATCGCGTAAAGCAGCCGGCGGTGGACAGGCTTCAGCCCGTCGCGCACGTCCGGCAGCGAGCGCGACATGATCGTCGAGAGCGCGTAGGACAGGTAGCGTTCACCGAGCGCGTCGGCGAGCTGGGTAACGCGCACCTCACCTGCCGGCGGCGGGGCGGACGCGGCCTTCTTTCTCATTCGAATCCCTTGAATCCCGCGAAATTCGAGGCGCCAATATATAAGTCGATACGCTTGAGAATCCAGGGGAAACCGGCCCGTTCCGAGCCCTTCTCCGATCTTGTCTGTCGCGCGTCGGCCTTGACTGCTTATCGCGGCCGGCAGTCATATAGAAACGGCGAGTCGTCGATTCGAAACGGGAGGCGATCATGCGCGGCACGCACGACCTCGGCGGCCAGCCCGCCGGACCGATCGACCGGAGCGAGCACGATTACGAGCCCTGGGAGAAGCGGATCGACGCGATGATGGTGTTGCTCGGCGAAAAGGGCGTCCTGAGCGTCGACGAACGCCGCCGCGGCATCGAGGCCTTGGGCGCCGAGGCCTATGCACGGCTGTCTTACTACGAGAAGTGGATCGCCTCGGCCGCGAACCTGCTCATCGAGAAAGGCGTCTTCACGGTCGACGAGCTTGGCCGCAAGATGGCGGAGGTCGAGGCCCGCGCGGCGGCAGAGCGGGCCGAGGGAAACCGGTCGTGACCGCCCGCTTCGCGGTCGGCGACCGCGTCACCGTGCGCCGCGCCGATCCGCCCGGTCACGTCCGCACACCCTACTACATCCGCGGCAAGACAGGCGTCGTCGAACGCCATTGCGGCGCCTTCCCGAACCCGGAGGAACTCGCCTACGGCCGTGACGGCCTGCCGGCAACGCCGCTCTATCGGGTGCGCTTCCGGCAGCGGGAGGTCTGGCCCGATTACGCCGGCCAGGAGGCGGACACGGTGGACATCGAGATCTACGAGCACTGGCTGGAGCCGGTCTGAGAAAGGGCACGCCATGAACCATGTACAGGACCACGCCCACCCGCATGAGACGCTGCCGGATCAGGACGAGCCGCTCTCTTACCATCAGAGGATGGAGGTGGCGGTCCGCGAGCTGCTGATCGAGAAGGGCGTGCTGAACGCCGGCGAGATCCGCGAGGCGGTCGAGCGAATGGACGCGCGCAGCCCCGCGGACGGCGCACGGGTGGTCGCCCGCGCCTGGGTCGACCCGGCGTTCAAGGCGCGGCTCTTGGCCGACGGCACCGCCGCCTGCCTGGAGCTCGGCATCGACATCCGGCCGACCCGGCTGGTGGCGGTGGAGAACACGCCGGAGGTGCACAACCTGATCGTCTGCACGTTGTGCTCCTGCTATCCGCGTCTGCTCCTCGGATTGCCGCCGGACTGGTACAAGAGCCGCGCCTATCGCGCCCGCGCGGTGCGCGAGCCGCGCGCCGTTCTGGCCGAGTTCGGCACCGAGCTGCCGGACGGCGTCACCGTTCGGGTCCACGATTCCACCGCCGACATGCGCTATCTCGTGATCCCGATGCGCCCGCCGGGGACCGAGCAACTCGGCGAGGCGGAGCTTGCCGCTCTCGTCACCCGCGACAGCATGATCGGCGTCGCCCTCGCCCGCCGGCCTTGAGGTTCGTGCCGGACGGCACGTCAGTTTTCTTACATTGCGCCGATACGTGATGTAAACTCGGCACCGGCGTTGACAGGGGCGCCGGAAGGAGATCGGGCACGGATGGACGGCGCGGCGCGAGCGGTTGCGGTGGAAATGCAGGGGCGGCACGCCCGGATTCTCGACCGCGTTCACCGCAAGGGCTTCGTGTCGATCGAAGAGCTGGCGCAGGATTTCGGCGTCTCGGCCCAGACGATCCGGCGCGACATCAAGGAACTGGCGCGGCAACGGCTGCTGCGCCGCTACCACGGTGGCGCCGGTCTGCCGGAGGGCGCGGACCGGCTGGCCTACGGCAATCGCAAGATCCGCAACGCCGCCGAGAAGCGCGCGATCGCGAGGCTGGTCGCCGCCCAGATCCCCAACGGCGCCTCCCTCTTCATCGATATCGGGACGACCATGGAGGCGGTGGCCGAGGCGCTGCTGCAGCACGAGAAGCTGCGCGTGATCACCAACCACATGGACGTCGCCTCCCTGCTTAGCGAGCGCACCGATTTCGAGATCATCGTCGCCGGCGGCATGGTGCGGAACCGCGACCGCGCCATCACCGGCGAAGCCGCCAGCGAGTTCCTCCGAAAGTTCCGGGTCGGCTACGGCATCTTCGGCATCGGCGTGATCGACGAGGACGGCGAGATGCTCGATTACGACTACCGCGACGTCCAGGTCTCGATCACCGCCATGTCCATCACCCGCCGCCGCTTCGTCGCGCTCGACCACAGCAAGTTCGGCGGCGACGCCATGGTCCGCGTCTGCCATGTGTCGGAGGTCGACGCGGTCTTCACCGACGCCCCGCCGCCGGCGCGGCTCGAACGCCTGCTGCGGGAGCAGGGTGTGGCGCTCTTCCTTCCGGACGCCGCGGCCGAACGATCCGCCGGCAGTCCGACGGTTGCACCGATCGCGAATTTCGATAATTGACATAGACGTAAGAAAATTGACATCGTTCCGTCATCGAGTCGGCGCATCTTGCCGGCTCTCGGTCCCGCGCCGCCTCCGGCGAGTCGGGCCAGGCGGAGGCGGTCGCTCGGGGGAGAAATGTCGGAAATCGTTCTCGACCATGTCTCGAAGGTCTGGGGCGAAACCGTCGCGGTCGACAGCGTCTCGCTGACCGCCGCCTCGGGAGAGCTGCTCGTTCTTCTGGGACCGTCCGGCTGCGGCAAGTCGACGACGCTGCGCATGATCGCCGGGCTCGAGGAGGTCAGCGCCGGGCGTGTCCTCATCGAGGGGCAGGACGTGACCCGGCTGCCGCCGGCGAGGCGCCGCGTCTCGATGGTGTTCCAATCCTACGCCCTCTTCCCGCATCTCGACGTGGCGGAAAACATCGTCTTCGGCCTGAAGGTCCGCAAGCTGAGCCGGGCCGAGCGGACCGCACGCCTCGCCCGCGTGGCGGAACTGGTCGGGCTCGGCGATCTGTTGCACCGTCGGCCGGCGCAACTCTCCGGCGGGCAGCGCCAGCGCGTCGCCCTGGCCCGCGCGATCGTGGCAGAAAACCCGATCTGCCTGATGGACGAGCCGCTGTCCAATCTGGACGCCAAGCTGCGCCACGACATGCGGGTCGAGATCCGCGCGCTGCAGCAGCGCCTCGGCATGACGGTCGTCTACGTCACGCACGACCAGACCGAAGCGATGTCGATGGCCGACCAGGTGATCCTGATGCGCGACGGCAAGATCGTTCAGGCGGGCCGTCCCGAAGACCTCTACGACCGCCCGGCGACGACCTTCGTCGCCGGCTTCGTCGGCACGCCGCCAATGAACCTGATCGATTTGGCCGACGGTCCCGGCGGGGCGATCGTCGCCGGCACTGCCGGCCGGCCGGTGCTGCAAGGACCAGGCCGCGGGCTGCGGATCGGCATTCGACCCGAGCATCTGCGCCTTACCGACGGTCCCGGCATCGAGGGGGAGTTCGTCTCGGCCGACTATCTGGGCGCCGACACGATCGTGACGGCGCGCGTCGGCGGCCAGTCCGTGCTTCTGCGCGTGCCCGGCCGCATCGGTCTCGCGACCGGACAGCCGGTCCGGATCGCCTGGTCGCCGGAGAACGTGCATGTCTTCGACGGGACGAGCGGACGGCGCGTGGAGGATGTCCGCGCCGTGCCGGTCGCCGCTTAAGCTGGGGCGGCGAAACGGCCGCGTCCCGAAACGCGGTCGAAGCGACGCCGATGGTGGAAGAGTCCAAGCTGTAAGGGAGGACGGGACGATGTCTGGAAGGATCACGAAACTATTGGCGGGCGGCGCGCTCGGCCTCGGCCTGGGGCTGGGGATCGCCGGCACCGCGCTCGCAAAGACCGAGCTGACCATGTATTACCCCGTCGCCGTCGGCGGGCCGCTGACGCAGATCATCGACCGCATGGTCGCCGATTTCGAGGCGGAGCACCCCGACATCGACGTGAACGCGATCTACGCGGGCAACTACGACGATACCCGCATCAAGGCGCTGGCGGCGCTCAAGAGCGGCGAACCCGCCGAGCTTTCGGTGCTGTTTTCGATCGACATCTACGAGTTGATCGAGCAGGACGCGATCGTCGCCTTCGACGACATCGTCGAGACGGCGGAGGAGAAGGCGTGGCTCGACTCCTTCTATCCGGCCCTGATGGAGAACGGCCGCACGCGGGGCAAGACCTGGGGCATCCCGTTCCAGCGCTCGACGATCGTCATGTATTACAACAAGGATGCCTTCCGCGAGGCGGGGCTGGACCCGGACAGCCCGCCCGCCACCTGGGACGAGCTCGTCTCCATGGGCAAGGCGCTCACCAAGAAGAACGACGCCGGACAGGTCGAACGGTGGGGCGTGATGATCCCCTCCACCGGTTACGCCTACTGGATGTTCGGCGCCCTGGCGATCCAGAACGGCCAGGTCCTGATGAACGGCGACGGCAACGAGACCTATTTCGACGACCCCGCCGTGGTCGAGGCCTTGCAGTACTGGCTCGATCTCAGCCGCGAGCACGGCGTGATGCCCGCGAACATCATCGAATGGGGCACGCTGCGGCAGAACTTCCTCGAGGGGAAGACCGCGATCATGTGGCACTCGACCGGCAATCTGACTGCGGTGAAGGACGCCGCCAAGTTCGATTTCGGTGTCGCCATGCTGCCGGCCAACGAGCGGCGCGGATCACCGACCGGCGGCGGCAACTTCTACATCTTCAAGGACACCTCGCCGGAGGAGCGCAAGGCGGCGCTGACCTTCATCCGGTGGATGACCCAGCCGGAGCGGACCGCGGAGTGGAGCATCGCGACCGGCTATCTCGGAACCAGCCCGGCCGCCTACGAAACCGAAGCGCTGCGTACCTATGTGAAGGACTTCCCGCAGGCCGCCGTCGCCCGCGACCAGCTTGAATTCTCGACGGCCGAACTTTCGACCTACGAGACCGGCCGGGTGCGGAAGCTGCTGGACGACGCGATCCAGGCGGCGTTGACCGGCTCGGCCTCCCCCGAGGAGGCCCTGTCCTCGGCCCAGCGGCAGGCCGAACGCCTGCTGCGGCGGTATCGGTAGACGCGTGCCCGGCGCCCGCGATCAACGGTGGAGGGGCGGGTTCCAAACCCGCCCCTCCGGGCCCCGGACGCGCGCGGTCCCCTCGCCGACTCCTCTCCCGCTGACCTCGCCGGCGGTCTCGACCGTTCGCGGACGAAGCCCGCAAGGGGAGAGGGGCTGACAAAGGCGCCCCAAAGCGAACAGAGCAGAACGATGCCCTCGTACCGCATGCAGGTTTACGGCTGGCTGCTTCTGCTGCCGGCGGCCGTCCTGCTGGTTGCCTTCACGCATTACCCGACGGTCACGACGCTTGTGCAGAGCCTTTTCCTGAGCGGCACCGCAACGCGGCCGGCGGAATTCGTCGGGCTGGAAAACTATCAGTTCATGCTCGAGGACGACGTCTTCTGGCAGGCCGTCCGCAACAATCTGTGGTTCGCGCTCGGAACCATTCCGGTCAGCATCGCGCTCGCGCTGCTGATGGCGCTTTGGGTCAATCGCCGGCTGCCGGCGCGCGGCCTCGTCCGCATGGCCTACTTCACGCCGACCATCCTCCCGATGATCGCCGTGGCGAACATCTGGCTGTTCTTCTACACGCCGCGGATCGGGTTGATCGATCAGTTCCTCGGCCTGTTCGGCATCCCCAGCCACAACTGGCTCGGTAACCCGGAGACCGTGCTCGCCTGCCTGATCGTCCTGACGATCTGGAAGGAGGCCGGCTTCTTCATGATCTTCTATCTCGCGGCGCTCCAGTCGCTGCCGCCGGAACTCGAGGAGGCCGGGCGGCTGGAGGGCGCCGGCCGCTGGTACTTCTTCCGGCGGGTCACCTTCCCGCTGCTGATGCCGACGACGCTTTTCGTCGCGATCAACGCCCTGATCAACTCGTTTAAGCTCGTCGATCACCTGTTCATCCTCACAAAGGGCGGGCCGAACAACGCCAGCACGCTTCTGCTCTATTACATCTACGAGGTCGCGTTCAGCTTCTTCGACCCGAACTACGCCGCGACGCTGACCGTGGTGCTGCTCGCCTTCCTGGCGCTGATCGCGATCGGCCAGTTCGTCCTGCTCGACAAGCGGATCCACTACCGATGACCGCAACCACCGCTACGCTTGCGGCACCGCCGGGGGAGCGCATCGGCCGCATCCTCGAGATCGGCGCCGCCTGGCTGCTGGCTTTCCTCTGGATCCTGCCCCTGCTCTACGCGGTCTGGGCCGCGTTTCATCCCGGGGCCTACGCGACCCGCTTCGAACCGTTGGCGCCTCTCACCCTGGAGAACTTCGCGACGGCCTGGCGGCAGGCGCCGTTCGCTCGTTACTTCCTGAACACCTTTCTGCTGGTGACCTCGGTACTCGTGGCGCAGTTCGTCCTCTGCACGCTGGCGGCTTACGCCTTCGCGCGCTTCCGCTTCGTCGGACGCGACGTCGCCTTCGCCCTCGTGCTCGTGCAGCTGATGATCATGCCCGAGGTGCTGATCGTCGAGAACTACCGGACGATGAGCCAGCTTGGCCTCGTCGACACCATCCTCGGCATCGGCCTGCCCTACATGGCAAGCGCCTTCGGCATCTTCCTGCTGCGGCAAACCTTCAAGACCGTGCCGAAGGAGCTTGAGGAGGCGGCCCGGGTGGAAGGCTGCTCGTTCCTGCAGGTCCTGCTGAAGGTCTATGTGCCACTGGCCAAGCCGACCTATCTCGCCTACGGCCTGGTGTCGGTCAGCCATCACTGGAACAACTTCCTGTGGCCGCTCGTCATCACCAACTCGGTGGAGACGCGGCCCTTGACCGTAGGGCTGGCGATCTTCGGCGCGCCTGAGTCGGGCGTGAACTGGTCGGTGATCAGCGCCGCGACGCTGCTGGCCGTGGCACCGTTGCTGATCGCCTTCCTTCTGTTTCAGCGCCAGTTCGTCCAGTCCTTCATGCGCGCGGGGATCAAGTGATGGAAATCCTGTCCTGGAACATCCAGTGCGGCCGCGGCGTCGACGGACGCGTCGACCTCGCGCGCATCGCCCGGACCATCCGCGCCTTCGGCGACCCCGACGTGATCTGCCTGCAGGAGGTCGCGCGCGGCATGGCGGAGCTCGACGGCGGAAGCGGACTCGACCAGGTGGCCGAGCTCGGCCGGCTGTTCGACGGTTATGAGCCGGTCTTCGGACCGGCGCTGGACCGGCGGGGCAAGGCGGGCGGGCCGCGGCGCCAATACGGCAACCTCATCCTGTCGCGGCGGCCGGTGCTGCAGGTTTTTTGCCACATGCTGCCGCAGCCGGCCGAGCCCGGTCTCAAGCATATGCCGCGGCAGGCGACCGAAGCGGTAATCGAGACCGAGGCCGGCCCGATACGCGTCGTCACAACGCATCTCGAATTCCATTCGGCGGAGCAGCGACGGGCACAGATCGCCCGGCTCCGCGCGCTGCATCAGGAGGTCGCGGCCAACGAGCGCGCCCCGGCGGACCCAACGGCCGGCGAACCCTACGCAACGGTGCCGCGGCCATCCACGGCGGTCTTCTGCGGCGACTTCAACCTGGAGCCTGGCTCGCCCGAATACCGAATGTTGCTCGCGCCCTTCGACGACGGCACCCCGGCGCTCGTCGACGCCTGGACGGCGCTCTATGCAGACAGGCCGCACGATCCGACCTGCGGCCTCTTCGATTCCGCGCAATGGCCAGAGGGGCCGCACTGCCGGGACTTCTTCTTCGTCACCGAGGATCTGATCGAACGGCTGGAGTGCGCGGCGGTGGAACTGGATAGCGCGGCGTCCGATCACCAGCCGATTCTGCTTCGCCTGCGGCCCTGATCGCGGGGCCGAGCGCGGTCGCCGGGCCGCAGCGAGGCGGCGCCGTCATTGCGCCGTCACGACAAGGCGTCATAATGGATTCAATCAGCATTCCGGCGGCAGCCGGCCATCCGCTTGAGCCCTGCTCGGCGGGTATGGGCCGCGTCGCCCTTCTGCTCATCTTCGATCGCCGGGCGGCGGCATTCGCGCCTTCAATCACCCGGCACAGCGATTGGGGGAAGAGATCACCATGGTTCAGATCCGCGTCAACGGACAGACCATCGAAACGGATGCGGAGCCGGGCACGCCGCTCCTCTGGGTTCTCCGGGACGAGATCGGGCTGACCGGAACGAAGTTCGGCTGCGGCGCCGGTCTCTGCGGCGCCTGCACCGTCCATGTCGACGGCCAAGCCACCCGCTCCTGCATCACGCCCGTGGAGGCCGTCGCCGGCGCCGAGGTCACGACCATCGAGGGGCTTTCCTCGGCGATCGGCCGACGGGTGCAAGAGGCGTGGATCGCCGAGCAGGTGCCGCAATGCGGCTACTGCCAGCCGGGCATGATCATGGCGGCCACGGCGCTGCTGATGGAGAAGCCTCGGCCCAGCGACACGGACATCAACGCGGCGATGACGAATCTGTGCCGCTGCGGCACCTATGCGCGGATCCGCCGCGCGATCCATTCGGCGGCGAATGCCTGAGGGAGGCGCGACCATGACGGGAACCACGGAAGTCACCCGCCGCTCCTTTCTCGTCTCGACCGCCGCAGTCGGTGGCGCGCTCGTGCTCGAGGTCGCCCTGCCCGGCCTCGGCGGCCCCATGGGCCGCGCCCGCGCCGCCGCCGAAGCGGCGACCCTGAACAGCTTCATCCGGATCGCGCCGGACGGCGCAGTCACGATGACCGTCGGCCAGGCGGAGATGGGGCAAGGCGTCTATTCGGGCTTCGCGCAGATTCTCGCGGATGAGCTCGGCGCCGACTGGTCCCGCGTGTCGGTTGTGAGCGCGATGCCCCATCCCGATCACAACAATCCCTGGTTCGGCACGCAGATGACCGGCGGCAGCATGTCGATCCGGGCCCATTACGACGTGCTGCGCAAGGCGGCCGCCACCGCGCGAGAGATGCTGGTGCGGGCGGCGGCGCAAGCCTGGGGTGTCCCGCCGGACGGACTGCGAACGGAGAACGGCTTCGTCCTCGACCCGGCGCAGGATCGCCGGATCGGCTTCGGCGAGATCGCGGCCGCCGCCGCCGCGATCGAACCGCCGGCGGAACCGCGGCTGAAGGACCCCTCGGAGCTCACGCTGATCGGCAAGCGGCTCAATCGTCCGGACCTGCCGGCGAAGGTGGATGGCAGCGCGATTTTCGGCGTCGACGTGACGCTCCCGGGAATGGTCTTCGCGGCGGTGCGCAACGCGCCGGTGAAGGGTGCGCCGGTCGCCTCGATCGACCGCGGATCGATCGAGGGCATGCCCGGCGTGATCGACGCCGTCGAGGTGCCGGGCGGCGTCGCGGTGATCGCGGACCGCTGGTGGCGCGCCAAGCAGGCCGCGGAGGCACTCGCCGTCACCTTCGGTCCGACGGCGCAGGACGGGGTCACGACGGCGAGCTTCATGGCGGGGCTTCACGCTTTGCTGGACGCGCCCGAGGCCGCCGTTGCGGAGCGCGAGGGCGATGCCGCCGCGGCGATCGCCGATGCCGCAACGGTCGTGGAGGCCGATTACGAGGTCCCTCTCCTCGCCCATGCAGCGATGGAGCCGATGAACTGCACCGCCAGCGTGACCGAAGACGGTTGCGAGATCTGGGCGCCCAACCAGTCACCGGCGTCGATGGCCGCCGCGGCGGCCTCGGTGACCGGGCTCGATCCATCACGGATCACGGTCCACACGACCTTCCTGGGCGGTGGGTTCGGCCGGCGCTTCGAACCCGACGTCGCCGCGCAGGCGGTCGCCGCCTCCAAGGCCGTCGGTCGCCCGGTCAAGCTGATCTGGACGCGCGAGGAGGACATCCAGCACGATTTCTACCGCCCCGCGGCGGTCGCGCGCTTCCGCGCAGGGCTCGACGCCGACGGCAAGATCGTCGGCTGGACCACTCGGATCGTGGCGCCGTCGGTGATGAAGCACGTCTTTCCGGCCGCCATCAAGGACGGCGTCGATCCCACCACCGTCGAAGGCGCGGTCGAGCTTCGCTACGCCTTCCCGGCCCGCCTCGTCGAGTGCATCCTGGCCGAGACGCATCTCGACATCGGCTTCTGGCGCTCGGTCGGCCATTCGCACAACGGCTTCTTCACCGAGTCCTTCCTGGACGAGGTGGCCGTCGCCCTGCAGGCCGACCCTTACGAGTTCCGCCGCCGGCTACTGGCGCATGACGCCCGCGCACTGAAGGTGCTGGACACCGCGGCGGAGAAAGGCGACTGGCGAAAGCCGCTGCCCGAGGGACACGGCCGCGGCATCGCCTTCCACGAGAGCTTCGGCAGCCTCGTTGCCGAAGTCGCCGAGGTCTCCGTGAAGGATGGCGAGCTTCGCGTGCACCGCGTCACCTGCGCCGTGGACTGCGGCATGGCGGTGAATCCGGACAGCATCGAGGCACAGATGGAAAGCGCCGTCGTCTATGGCCTGACGGCCGCGCTGCGCGGCGAGATCACGCTCGAAGGCGGTCGCGTGCAGCAGAGCAACTTCCACGATTACGAGCTGCTGCGCATGGACGAGATGCCGCTGATCGAGACGCACATCATCGAGGGCGGGCCGCCGATCGGCGGCATCGGCGAGCCGGGCACGCCGCCGATCGCGCCCGCGGTGGCCAACGCCATCTACGCGGCCACCGGTCGGCGCATCCGCAGACTCCCGATCCGCAACCACGACCTCACGGTCGGCTGAGCGGACTTCGGGCAAGACCCGGACAGGCGGGATCGAGCGGCGCGCTCCCGTGGCGCAGCGTCCCGGATTTCGGTTCGGGGCTGCCCCTAACCCGCCCGCCGCATCGCCGGCTCCTTCGGCAGCGCCGCGTCCCAGTAGGGTTCGGGGCCGAATCGCTCGGCGAGGAAGTCCACGAAAGCCCTCACCTTGGCCGAGAGGTGCCGGTTGTGCGGATAGACCGCGTGAATGTTGGTCTCGGGCAAGACATAGTCGGAGAGCAGGCAGCGCAGCGTCCCGGCGGCGAGGTCCTGGCCGATGATGAAGGTCGGCAGCTGGGCGATGCCGAGCCCGCCGAGGGCGGCGGCGCGCAGCGCGTCGCCGTTGTTGACGTCGAAGTTGCCGGAGACCCGGACCGCATGCTCGCGGTCCGGCCCGCGGAATCGCCACTCGTTGCCGGTGACGAGATAGGCATAGCCGAGGCAGTTGTGGCGGGCCAGGTCCTCCGGCACCTGCGGCACGCCGTGCCGATCGAGATAGGCCGGACTGGCGCACAGGACGCGCCGCGAGGGCGCGAGCTTGCGGGCGATCAGGCTCGAATCCGGCAGCGCGCCGATGCGCACCGCGACGTCATAGCCCTCCTGCACCAGGTCGGTGAATTGGTCGTTGAGCGTCAGATCGATTTCGACCTCGGGATGGTGGGTCAGGAAATCGGGAATGGCCGGGGCGAGGTGAAGGAAGCCGAAGGACATCGAGGCGTTGACCTTGAGGCGTCCACGCGGGACCGCCTGCAGGCGCCCCACGGAAAGCTCCGCCTCCTCAACCGCGGCGAGGATCCGCGTGCAGGACTCGTAGTAGGCGATGCCGGCCTCGGTCAGGCTGAGCCGCCGCGTCGTCCGGTTGATAAGCCGCGCGCCGAGATGGTTCTCAAGCCCCATCACCAGCTTGCTTACGACCGATTTGGCCATGCCGAGCTGGCGAGCGGCGGCGGAGAAGCTGCCCGCTTCGGCGACGCGGGCGAAGGCTTGCATGGCGGCGAGACGATCCATAGCGGGTCCATCGTTCGTGCATCGCGAACGATGTTATCCGAGATTCGCCCTGTGCCGCCAAGCCATACCTGGTCTTAGATCATGGGCATAAGCCTCGCATCGCCGCTCGGATCGAGCGGCGCGGAAACGGGAGAACGGCCATGATCGCGGTTCGCAAGGCGGAGGAGCGCGGCGTCGCCCGGTTCGGCTGGCTCGACAGCCGCCACAGCTTCTCGTTCGGCCACTACTACGACCCGGCGCATATGGGCTTCCGGGCGCTGCGCGTCATCAACGAGGACCGCGTCGCGCCCGGCGCCGGCTTCGAGACGCACGGCCACCGGGACATGGAGATCATCTCCTACGTGCTCGATGGCGCGCTGGCGCATCGGGACAGCCTCGGCTCCGGTTCGGTGATCCGCCCCGGCGACGTCCAGCGGATGACCGCCGGGACCGGCATCCGCCACAGCGAGTTCAACGCGTCGAAATCGGAGCCGGTGCGTTTCCTGCAGATCTGGATCCTGCCGGAGCGCCAGGGGCTCGCGCCCGGCTACGAGCAGAAGACCTTTCCGGCGTCGGAGAAGCGTGGCCGGCTGCGCCTCGTCGCCTCGCGCGACGGCCGCGAAGGGTCGGTCACCCTGCACCAGGCGGTGGACCTCTACGCCGCCCTGTCCGAGCCGGGCACGGCCCTGAGCCACCGCCTCGCCCCCGGCCGCCACGCCTGGCTGCAGGTCGCCCGCGGCGCCGTGACGCTGAACGGCGAGCCGTTGCGGCAGGGAGACGGCGCGGCCGTCAGCGGCGAGACCGAGCTGACGATCGCGGCGAAGGAAGACAGCGAGATCCTGCTGTTCGATCTGGCGTAGAGCGCCGAGGAACGGACGGCGCGGCCCCGCCCGCGTTCCGGGAGGGCCGCGCCGAACCCGAAGATCAGCCGCCGAGATGCGCGGTCACGGCGGGCAAGCCGGATTCGCCGTCGATCGTCGTCACCCCGTCGAGCCAACGCTCGAGAACCTGCGGGTTCGCCTTCAACCACTCCTCGGCGGCGTCGGCCGGGTCCATGCCCTTGTCGAGAATCGCGTGCATCATCTCGTTCTCCGCCTTCACGTCGAAGACGAGCTGCGAGAAGAACTTGCGCAGGTTCGGGCACTGGTCGAGATATGCGGTATGCGCCAGGGTCCGCACGGTCGCGCCGCCGTAATTCGGCCCGAAATATTTGTCGCCTCCGTCCAGATACGCGATCTCGTATTTGAGGTTCATCGGATGGGGCTCCCAGCCGAGGAACACGACCCATTCGTTGCGGCGAGACGCGCGATCGACCTGCGACAGCATCGCCTGCTCGCTCGATTCGGACAGTTTCCAGTCGCCGAGCTCGAAGTCGTTCGAATCGATGATCGCGTGCAGCTTTTCGCTGGCGGATGATCCGGGCTCGATCGAGTAGATGGTCTTGCCGAACCTGTCGCCGAACTTGTGCAGGTCGGCGAAGCTCTTGACACCGGCCTCCCACGCCGAGCGATTGACCGCGAGCGTCACCTTCGCGCCCTCGAGATTGGTGACGACCACCTCGACGCCCGATTCGAGATAGGGCTTCACCATCTCGGTCTGCGCCGGCATCCAGTTGCCGAGGAACACGTCGATGTCGCCGTTCCGCAGTGCCTGCAGCGTCACCGCGACCGAGAGGGTGTCGGATGAGGGCTTATAGCCGAGACCTTCGAGGACCGCGCTGGCGAGCGCCGTCGTCGAGGTGATGTCGGTCCAGCCGGGATCCGAGAAGCGGACCTTCCGGCAAGCCGTCTCGTCGGCAGAGGCCGACCAGGAAAGGGTGAGAAGCGACGCGGCCAGAAGTGCGGACTTGATCATACGCATGGGAAGCCTCGCTCTGTGTCGTTGGATCCGGTGAGACTCGCCCGCGCCTGGGCACTGACGCCGGCGCCTCGGCACCGCGGCGGGGCTCGGACGCTTCCGACGTGGCGCATCCGATCGCCGCAAACGATATTGCGCTTGGCCGGATGTCTTTGATTGAATCCGCCCGCCAATTGAGGGAATTCGCCGCCTTGCCGCCCACCGACCAGTCGCCGTCCGGCCGCCCCCAAGCCGGGTCCGCAGACAACCCGCGCCGCATCGGTTTTCTCCTGCTGCCGAAATTCTCCATGATGGCCTTCGTCTCGGCGGTCGAGCCGCTGCGGGTTGCCAACCGCTTCGGCGGCGCCCTGTACCGTTGGGAGGTGCTGTCCGAGACGGGCGAACCGGTCACCGCCAGCAACGGAATGTCGTTGGTCGCGGACGCGTCGCTCGCCACGACGGGGCGGTATTCGACGGTGATCGTCTGCGCCGGATTCGCTCCGGAGACGCACTTCAGCCGGCGGATGGGTGCCTGGCTGCGCCGGCTTGACCATGAGGGCGTCACGCTCGGTGCCATGGATACGGGCAGCTTCCTGTTGGCACGCGCCGGGTTGCTCGACGGCTACCGGGCCACGACGCATTGGGAGAGTCTCGACAGCTTCCGGGAACGGTTCCCCCGGGTGGAGGTCGAGGCAGGCCTGTTCGTCTTCGACCGGAATCGCCTCACCTGCGCCGGCGGAACGGCCGCCCTCGACATGATGCTGCACCTCATCCGGCTGCAGCACGGGCATCGCCTAGCCGTCGCGGTCGCCGACCAGTTCGTCTACACCCGCATCCGGGACGCCCGGGACCGGCAGCGGATGGAACCGCAGAGCCGCCTCGGCGTCTTTCGTTCGGAACTCGCGCGGGTCGTCTCGCTGATGGAAGAGCATTTGGAAGACCCGCTCACGATCGAGCAGATCTCGGAAGCCGCAGGCGTTTCCTTGCGCCAGCTCGAGCGGCTGTTCCAGCGCCACTTCCGGTGCACGCCGCGGCGCTATTACCTCGACCTTCGGCTGCAGCGCGCCCGCTCCCTGCTGCAATACACCGACATGCCGGTCTTCGAGATCGCGCTCGCCTGCGGGTTCGGCTCCTCCGCCCATTTCTCGCGCAGCTACAGGGAATGGGCCGGGAAGCCGCCCAGCGCCGAGCGACACGCAACCGAGAGCGAGACCGTCGCCTCGCCTTCCTGAGCGCGGGTCAGCGCGGCGGCGAAGCGAACCGCTTCAAGGCGACGCAAAGCGCATCGAATTCGGCTGCTGCGTCGTCACTGATGTAGCGTGCCCGAAGATGGCCGTGGACGAGCCGCCCGGCGCAGCGCAGTTCGACCGGTACGCCGCTTGCCTGCAGCCTCTCGGCGTAGCGCTCGCCGTCGTCGCGCAACGGATCGTAATATGCGGTGGTGATGAAGGCCGGCGGCAGGCCCGCAAGGCTTGCCGCCTTGAGCGGCGCCGCGTAAGGATCGGCCGCGGCGGGATCGCCGGCAAGGTAATGACCCCAATAGGCGATCATCGCTTCCCGCGTCAGCATCGGCGCCTCGGCGTTCTCCCGGTAGGACGGAAGGTCGAAGTCGGTCCCGAGGGCCGGATAGACCAGGGCCTGACCGCAGAGCCGCGGTCCGTCCCGGTCGCGCGCCATCAACGCGATGGCTGCGGCCAGATTGGCGCCGGCGCTGTCCCCGGCAACGGCGATCCGGTCGGGATCGATGCCGAGCGATCCGGCGTTCGCGGCGACATGGCACAACGCCGCGTAGCCATCGTCGACAGCCGCCGGGAATGGGTTCTCCGGCGCCAGCCGGTAGTCGACGCTGACGACCACCGCCCCCGTCCGATCCGAGAGATCGGCGGTGATGGAGTCGTGCGTATCGATACTGCCCAGCACCCATCCGCCGCCGTGCAGATACAGGATGCCGGGCAAGGCGACGTTCCCGCCGGGCCGGTAGACGCGAACCGGAATGTCCCCCGCCGGGCCGGGCACCGTCCCGTCCGTCACGACCAGGCCGGGCGGATGAGGCCTGTCATAGGCGCGGCTGAACGCCGCGTAACTCGCGCGCAGCTCCGCCAGGGATAGCGCTCCCTCCCCCTGATGGTCGGCCGCCTCGGCCTGGGCGATGTACGCCTTGATTCCAGGATCGAGATCCATTGCGGAACACCCCCTCTTGACCGGCCGCCATCCGGCAGCCCCGTGGACTCCGGAAGCGGGCAGCACCGCTCCCGGCTAGACGTTTTCGTCGTGTAGCATCACGCTTGCGTCGATTTTCTGCAAGTGACGCGGCGGGCCTTCATCGACGATGCTGGCGGGTGAATGCTTCTCGGACGGCCAAGAAGGACGACCAGCCATGAACTACGAAGTGATCGTGACCTGCGCGGTGACCGGGGCGGGCGACACGGTCGGCAAGCATCCGGCGATCCCGGTGACGCCGAAGCAGATCGCCGACGCAGCGATCGAGGCCGCCAACGCCGGGGCCACCGTCGCCCACATCCACGTGCGCGACCCGGAGACCGGCAAGGGCAGCCGGGACCCCAAGCTCTACCGCGAGGTGGTGGAGCGCATCCGCGCCAGCAACGTCGACATCATCCTGAATCTCACCGCCGGCATGGGTGGCGACTTCGAAGTTGGCGACGAGTCCGACCCGACGAAATACGGGCCCAACACCGACCTCGTCGGCGCGCTGGAGCGCCTTGTCCATGTCGAAGAGCTGCGCCCGGAGATCTGCACGCTGGACTGCGGCACGCTGAACTTCGGCGACGGCAACATGATCTACATCAGCACCCCGACACAGCTTCGAATCGGCGCGAAGCGCATCCAGGAGCTGGGCGTGAAGCCGGAGCTCGAGGTGTTCGATACGGGTCATCTGTGGTTCGCAAGCCAGATGGTGAAGGAAGGCCTGATCGACGAGCCGCCCCTCTTCCAGTTCTGCCTCGGCATCCCGTGGGGCGCGCCGGCCGACACCACGACCATGAAGGCGATGAAAGACAACCTGCCGCCGGGCGCGATCTGGGCCGGGTTCGGGATCGGCCGGATGCAGATGCCGATGGTGGCGCAGGCGGTGCTCCTCGGCGGCAACGTCCGCGTCGGGCTGGAGGACAACCTTTATCTCGAAAAGGGCGTCTTCGCCTCGAACGGCCAGCTGGTCGAGAAGGCCATCAAGATCATCGAAATGCTGGGCGCCCGGCCGCTGTCGCCGGCCGAGGGGCGCAAGAAGCTCGGGCTGAAGGCCCGTTGAGCACAAGGGAGCTATCATGACCACATCCGAGTCCGTTCGCCGCGTCGCCGTCGTCGGCACCGGCGTGATCGGCGGCGGCTGGGCGGCGCGCTGCCTCGCCCGCGGCCTCGACGTCGTCGCCTGGGACCCCGCGCCCGGCGCCGAGCAGCGCCTGCGCGACGGCATCGCGAACGCCTGGCCCGCCCTCACCCGGGTCGGCCTTGCCCCCGGAGCCAGCCAGGACCGCCTGCGCTTCGCCGCGACGGTCGAGGAGACGGTCCGGGACGCCGACTTCATCCAGGAGAGCGCGCCGGAGAACGAGGACCTGAAGCGGCGACTGCACGCCCAGATCGACGCGGCCGCGCGGCCCGACGTCATCATCGGCTCCAGCTCCTCCGGGCTCCTGCCGACGCGCATCCAGGCCGACTGCAAGCATCCCGAACGCGTCGTCATCGGCCATCCCTTCAACCCGGTGTACCTGCTGCCGCTGGTCGAGGTTCTGGGCGGCGAGAAGACGGCGCCCGAATCGATCGACCGCGCCGTCGCCTTCTACAAGTCGATAGGCATGCGTCCGCTGCGGGTACGTACGGAGATCCCGGGCTACATAGCCGACCGGCTGCTGGAGGCGTTATGGCGCGAGGCGCTGCACATGGTCGCCGAGGGCGTCGCGACCACCGCCGAGATCGACGACGCCATCCGGTTCGGTCCCGGCCTGCGCTGGTCCTTCATGGGCACCTGCCTGATCTACCACCTCGCGGGCGGGGAACAGGGCATGCGCCACATGCTGGAGCAGTTCGGCCCGGCGCTGGAGCTCCCCTGGACCAAGCTGGTGGCGCCGAAGCTGACGGACGAGCTCATCGACCGCATGGTCGAAGGCACGAAGGAGCAGGCGGCCGGCCGCTCCATCCAGGAGCTGGAGCGCTATCGCGACGATGCGCTGATCAGCGTGATGGAGGCGCTGAAGGAGGCCAAGGCGCGCCACGGCATGCGGCCGGAGGACTGACATGACCGAGGGCGCGGCTCCGCTGCGGCTGCACGCGGCGACGGTGCGGCCCGAATGGGTGGACTACAACGGCCATATGAGCGAGGCCTACTACGTCCTGATCTTCGGGCACGCGACGGACGCCTTCCTGGACCATATCGGTATGGACCAGGCGGTCCGCGAGCGGACCGCGACCTCCGTCTACACCGTCGAGGCGCATATCAACTATCTCCGCGAGGTCAAGGCCGGCGAGCGCGTGGCCGTCGAGACGCAGGTGCTGAAGCACGATGCCAAGCGGGTCCACCTCCACCACAGGATGCTCCGGGAAGGCGGCGATGATCCGACGCCGGTGGCGACGACCGAACTGATGCTGCTTCACGTGGACAAGACAGCCCTGCGCGCTTGCCCGTTCCGGCCGGAGCCGCTGGCCCGCGTCGCCGCCATCGCCGCCGACCATGCGCGCCTGCCGCGACCGGAGCATATCGGGCGCGTGATCGGCATTCCGTGACGAGGGGCGATCCTGAGCCGGCTCGAGCTTCAGGATCGCCGATCGACCGATTTCCTCGCCGCTCGCCTTGACGGCCGGCCACCCCGTTCCCATCGTCTCTGTGTGCCGGCAGCCGAAGGACGCGTTGCCAAATGGCGCAAGGGACGGCGGAAGGAGTGCGTCATGCAATGCCCGATCGATAAAGTCGACCTGGTCATGACCGAGCGCCAGGGCATCGAGATCGACTACTGCCCGAAATGCCGCGGGGTCTGGCTCGACCGCGGCGAGCTCGACAAGATCATCGAGCGATCGGCGGAGGCTGTCCCGCCGCCGCCGCGGCCGCAGTATCAGCAGCCCACCTACCCGCAGGGGCACTACCACGGCAAGCCCTACTACAAGAAGCGGAAATCCCTGCTGGGCGAGATCTTCGACTTCTGATTCAAAGACTCCGAAAGCCCTCTCCCCCGGAAGGCGAGGGTTCCTAAACCTGGTCTCCTCTCCATCCCGGTGGTTCGGGCGCTCGACGCGCGCGGCCGCTCAAGCGTAGCGAAGATTCTGGCCGACCCCCAGCCGTTTCGCCTTCTCCAGCATGGCGTGGCCGAGGGCGATGTCGCTGAGGCTGAGGCCCCGGTGCCAGAACAGGATCGTCTCGTCATCGCGCTCGCGGCCCGGCCGGTCGCCGACTGCGATCTGGCAGAGTTCCGCGTGGAGCGTCTGCTCGGTGAGCTTGCCGGCCTCGACATGGGCGCGCAGCGCGCCCAGTTTGCCGCCTTTGCACTGGCCCCAGTCGTCGACGACGATCTTGTCCATCACGTCGGTGAGCGAGAGTTCGACCGCGCTCATCGTGCCATAGGGCACGACGAAGGCGCCCCTTTTCACCCATTCGGTCTTGAACAGCGGCGTCGGCCGCTCGAGGCGCGAGGCTTCCACTAGGATGTCGGCACCGTCCAGGCAGGCCTCCCAGCTGTCGACCGCGCGCACGGGCTTGCCGAGGTCGGCGGTAAGTCGCGCCGCGAAGGCCTCGCGGCTTTCCGGCCGGCGCGAATGGACGCGGATCTCGTCGAAGTCGAACAGCCGGTCAAGCAGCCGGACGTTCCAATAGGCGGTGCCCCGCGCGCCCACATGGCCCAGAACCTTCGAATCCTTGCGGGCGAGGTAGCGGGCGCCGAGCGCCGTCAGTGCGCCGGTGCGCATCTCGGTGATCGCCGTGGCGTCGAGCAGCGCCACCGGCATACCGGTCTCCGGATCGAACAGGTTGAGCAGCGCCATCTCCGACGGCAGGCCGCGCCGGTAGTTCTCGACATAGTCGCCGACGATCTTCACCCCGGCCAGCCGCATCGGTGCGACGTAACCGCGGAGCACATTGAAATGACCTTTGAAGGCCGGATCCGGCTCCAGATGCACGCGCGGTTCGATCACCGTCTGGCCGCGCCCCTGCGCCACCAGCCCGGCTTCGACGGCATCGAGAATCTCCTGGTCGGTGAGCGCCAGCCGCTCGATGTCAGGGCCGTTCAGGTAAGTGAAGTGAATTTGTTTCATCGAGTCTCCATCTGTGAACCGCAGAAGCATAGAGACACGGAGGATCGTTGGCCGGGAATTGCCGCCTCTGCCGCTCCGTCACCCGCTGGCTTGGCCTGCGGGTCCAGTGGATGCCCGGGTCAAGTCCGGGCATGACAAAACGGAGACCGGCCTGGCCGATCGTGCTCCCTTTCTCCATGCCTCTGCGCCCCTGCGGTCTCCCCTACTCCGCCGTCAGCTCGTCCATGACCATCCGGAAGCGCGCCCGGACGGATTCCTCGGCCTCGTGCCGTCCCTGCTCCACCACCCAGCGGCCGCCGACCATGACGTCGCGCACCGGGTTCACGTTGCCGGCGAAGATGAAGGCATCGATCAGCCGGTCCCCCGTGCGGCCGAGCAGAATCGGGTTCTCGGCGTCGAGCACGAGGAGGTCGGCCCGCGCGCCGGGCGCCAACCGGCCGATCTCACGGCCGAGCGCCTGCGCCCCGCCGGCCAGCGCCTTGCGGTAGAGGGTCGCGCCGACCGAGACGTCGGCGCCCTCCGCCAGCAAGTTGCGGCGGCGGTGGACCAGCCGCTGGCCGTACTCGAGCCAGCGAAGCTCCTCGCCCGGGCTGATCGAGACATGGCTGTCGGAGCCGATGCCGAACCGCCCTCCCTGCCGCAGGTAGTCGCGGGCCGGGAATATGCCGTCACCGAGATTGGCCTCGGTCGTCGGACACAGGCCGGCCACCGCGCCGCTCTCGGCCAGGTGGCGTGTCTCCGCGTCCGTCATATGCGTCGCGTGGACGAGACACCAGCGCGGCCCGACCGGCATGTGGTCGAGCAGCCACTCGACCGGCCGCTGGCCGGACCAGGCGAGGCAGTCCTCGACCTCCTTCGTCTGCTCGGCGATATGGATATGGATCGGCGCCTGCGAATCCAGGGCGTCGAGGCCGGTCACGGCGTCGGAGAGCAGCTCCGGCGTCACGGCGCGCAGCGAATGCGGCGCGATGCCGATGCGGACCTGAGGATTCCCCGCGTAGCGCGCCATGAGGTTGCCGAGCAGAAGCAGGTAGCTGTCGAGATCGAGCAGGAAGCGGCGCTGGCCCGACCCCGCCGGCTGCCCGCCGAAACCGCCATAGGCGTAGAGCACCGGCAGGTGCGTGAGGCCGATCCCGGTCTCCGTCGCGGCGGCGACGGCGCGCTCGGACATCTCCGCCGGATCGGGATAGGGCTTCCCCTCCGGATCGTTGTGCAAATAATGGAACTCGCCGACGGCGGTGTAGCCCGCCTTCAGCATCTCGACATAGAGCTGCGCGGCGATCGCTTCGAGCTGGTCGGGCCGGAGCTTGCCGACGAAGCGGTACATCACCTCGCGCCAGGACCAGAAGCTGTCCTCTTCGCCGCCGCCGGTCCGCTCGGTCAGGCCCGCCATCGCCCGCTGAAAGGCATGGGAATGGAGGTTCGGCATCCCCGGCAGCACCGGACCGGCGAGCCGGCGCGCGGACCCGGTCTTGCCGGCGCCCACCTCCGGCGTCACCGCGGCAAGGTTTCCGTCCTCGGCGATCTCGAACAAGACGTCGCGCGCCCAGCCCTCTGGCAGAAGCGCCGACTCGGCAAAAAGAAGCTGCGCAGTCATATCTAGTCCGCCTTGCGGTTGCCGGAGCGGACCATAAGCCCATGTTCCTGTCTCGACAACCGATGAACCTGCCGGGCTGTTCCATCCGGTCGCGGCGTAGTATCTCTTCCCCTTGCGGTAGGGCCCGCCCGATCGGCCGCGATCCCGGGAACCTCCGACACGGATCACAGCGCGTGGGTATCTGAACATGCAGGACAAGGACAGCGGCACCTGGTCCAGCCTCTGGATCAACGGACGGCTCGCCACCATGCGGCCCGGCGGCGCCCCCTATGGCGCCATCGAGGACGGCGGGGCGCTGGGCGTCGTCGGCGGCCGCCTCGCCTGGGTCGGACCGATGGCGGATCTGCCGGACGCGCCGGAGCGGCTGGCCGGAGAGGTGCACGACCTCGGCGGCCGCTGGGTAACGCCCGGACTGATCGACTGCCACACGCATCTCGTCTATGCCGGCGACCGCGCGCGCGAGTTCGAGATGCGCCTTCAGGGCGCCAGCTATGAGGAGATCGCGCGCGCCGGCGGCGGTATCCGGTCGACCGTCTCGGCGACCCGGGCGGCCGGCGAGGCGGAACTGCTGGCGGTCACGGAGCGACGGCTGAGGGCGCTGCTCGCCGAGGGCGCAACCGTCGTGGAGATCAAGTCGGGATACGGGCTGGATCTCGCGACCGAGCGAAAGATGCTCCGCGTCGCCCGCGCGCTGCCGGCGATCCACCCCGTCACCATACGCACCACCTTCCTCGGCGCCCACGCCCTGCCGCCGGAATTCGAAGGCCGTCCCGACGACTACATCGACGCGGTTGCCAACGAAATGCTGCCGGCGATCGCCGCGGAGGGCCTCGCCGATGCCGTCGATGCGTTCTGCGAGCGGATCGGCTTCACGGCGGAGCAGACGCGCCGGGTCTTTGCCGCGGCGCAAAGGCTCGGCCTTCCGGTCAAGCTTCACGCCGAGCAGCTTTCGGACATGGGCGGCGCGGCGCTGGCCGCCGAGTTCCGGGCGCTGTCGGCCGATCACCTCGAATATCTTTCGGCCGAGGGCGTCGCGGCGATGGCCCGGGCCGGCACGGTCGCCGTTCTTCTTCCCGGCGCCTTCTACTTCCTGCGCGAAACGCGGCTGCCGCCTGTGGACGCGCTGCGGCAGGCCGGCGTGCCGATCGCGATCGCGACCGACAGCAACCCCGGGACCTCGCCCACCACCTCCCTGCTGCTCATGCTGAACATGGCCTGCACCTTCTTCCGCCTGACGCCGGAGGAGGCCCTCGCCGGCGTCACCCGGAGCGCAGCGCGGGCGCTCGGCCTGGAAGACAGCCACGGCACGCTGGAGACCGGCAAGGCGGCCGATTTCGCGATCTGGGACATCGATCACCCGGCGGAGCTGGCGTACCGCATTGGCGGCAACCCCTGTGCGGGCGTGGTGAAGGCCGGCGCGCCGGTCATCGGACCGGAAGCGAAGGCCGGCGGCGCTACACCAGCCGCGCGCGCGGGTTCCGTGAGTCGGACGGGCGCAGCACCAGAAGCTTGACGATGTCGCTGAGGACGAAGCGGCTCTCCACCACCTCGAGGCCGGCGGCCTCGAGATAGGCTTCCGTCGTCGGCCGGTAGCGGGAATCGAAGGCCCAGCCCGACCAGGAGCTCACCACCTGCATGGTCCGCCGCAGCAGCGGCTTCTCCGACAGCCGGTAATCGAGCAGCTTGATCACGCCGTCGGGCTTGCAGATGCGCCGGACCTCCTTGAGGGCCGGAAGCTGCTGGTTGTCTTTGAGAACGCAGAACACGAAGGTCGACACGATGGCGTCGAAATGCGCGTCGGGAAAGCCGGTCTTGAGCAGGTCCCTGACGTGGAACGCCACGTCCGTCCGGCCGCTGGCTGACGCCCGGCGTTCCGCGCGCGCCAGCATCTTGGGGCTGGAATCGATCGCCACCATCTCGGCGTCGCGCGGGTAGAAGGGCAGGTTCGCGCCGGTCCCCGCGCCGGCATCCAGCACCCGGCCGGTCAATCCCTCGAACAGCTGTCCGCGCAGCCGCCGGCGCCAGCCATATTCGTGCGGCGCATCGAGCAGGTCATACAGGGGCGCGATGCGGTCATAGGTGGGGTTTTGAACCACGCCTTCCTCGTCGCCCCCCATGGTCGAGCTCCGGACATCCCGCGCGCGGAGGCGCTTCGAGTCCTCTTCCCGCGGTCGGTCGATTCGTGAACTCATGCCTTTCCCGCCTGCTCTACGGTTCTGGTTCCAACGGCGTCATGATAACGCGGCGCGCCGGTCATGGCGACCCGCTGCGCTCGACAATGCGAAAACATCCGCGCGGCCCGCGGAGTTCCGGACCCGCGCGCATCGCCCGCGCGCCGACGCGTCAACGCCGCCACTTGATCGTGCAGCCGATGCTGGGATTCTGCTCCTCCGGGCCGCGGCCGGTCCGCGCGATCTGCCGCATCGCCTCGAGAAGCTCGCGCCGGGCCCCGGGCTTCGGCTGGGTGCCGGCGGTCTCGTAAAGCCGGCCGTGGTAGCGGAGCGCGAGATCCTTGTCGAAGCCGAAAAAGTCCGGCGTGCAGATTGCGCCGTAGGCGCGCGCCGTTTCCTGCGTCCTGTCGATCACGTAGGGAAAGGTGAAGCCGTGTTCCTCCGCGAACCGGACCATGTTCTCGAAGGAATCGGCCGGATAGGCGTCCGTGTCGTTCGGCATGATCGCGATGGCGCCGACCCCTTCCTCTGCCAGCGCGCGGCAATCGCGGACGATATCGGCAATGGTTCCCTTCACATAGGGGCAGTGATTGCAGATGAACATCACGACGGTGCCATTCGGACCGCGGACGTCTTCGAGGCTATAGCGCTTGCCATCGACGCCGTCGAGGCTGAAATCCGCCGCGCGCCAGCCAAGCTCCCGGGTGATCGGTTCCACGTCTGCCATGGTGACCTCCTCCTATTTCTGCTCCGCCGCCCAATCGAGGATCGTCTGAAGGATGCGCCGCAGCACGGGCCGGATGCTGTCGGCGCGGTCCTCGCGAAAGGCGAAGGGTGGGTCCTCCTCCATATAGGTGATCTGCGACAGCTCCAGCTGGAGGGCGTGGATGCCTTCGTCCGGCCGGCCATAGTGCCGGGTGATGTAGCCGCCCTGGAAGCGACCATTGAGTACGCTGGTGTAGCCCTCGGCCTCCGCCGCGGCTTCGAGCACCCGGGCGGCGAGCTCCGGCGCCGCCGTACCGCCCCCGCCGGTGCCGATGTTGAGGTCCGGCAGGCGTCCGGCGAAGAAGCGCGGCACCTCGGACCGGATGGAGTGGGCGTCGAACAGAACGGCGAAGCCGAATCGCTCGCGCAAGCTCGCGAGCTCGGCCGCCAGCCGGTCGTGGTACGGACGCCAGTAGCGCTCCCGGCGCGCCGCGATCTCCGCCGGGTCGGGCGCCGCGCCGGGCCGATAGATCGGCCGCTCGTCGAACAGACTCGTCGGGCAGAGTTCCGTGTTGCTGGCGCCGGGATAGAGCGGCCGGTCGTCCGGCGCGCGGTTGAGATCGATCACGAAGCGGGAATGCGTCGCCCGGATGCGCGCCGTGCCGAGCTCTTCCAGGAAATCGTAGAGCCGGTCGACATGCCAATCCGTGTCCGGAACGGCTCGCGCCTCCGGCGTCATGGTGTCGGCGATCCCGGGCGGGATGTAGGTGCCGACATGCGGCATGCTGACCAGAAGCGGCGTCCGGCCCGCCGTGAACTCGTAAACCTCCATGCGCGCCGATGCTCCCTTTCATCCTCGGATCCGTACGGCCGGAAGTTGGCATGGCGAGCACCCCCCTGTCTATACGACGCCGCGAACCCGCCCGGGTCGGCTCCGCGCAGTCCCCCCTTGAGCAGCGCGGTTCGATAGCCGATGGTCCACCGCGATCATGGTCACTATGATTAGCCTCTTCTGCCACATTCCGAGGCAGCGCCCATGGAGCGGAGGCTTGCCGCCATCTTCGCCGCCGACGTGGCCGGCTACAGCCGCCTCATGTCGCGGGACGAGGCCGGCACGCTGAGCGCCCTGCTCGCCCACCGGCAGGAGCTGATCGAGCCCAAGATCGCCGCGCATCGCGGGCGCCTCGTCAAGACGACGGGCGACGGCATGCTGATCGAGTTTCCCAGCGCCATCGATGCCGTGGCCTGCGCGCTCGAGATGCAGAAAGGCATGGCCGAGCGGAACGCGGATCTGCCGGCCGATCGACGGATCGACTTCCGTATCGGCATAAACCTTGGCGACGTGATCGTCGAAGGCTCCGACATTTATGGCGACGGCGTGAATCTGGCCGTCCGCATCGAGGCACTGGCGGAACCGGGCGGAATCTGCATCTCCGGCGACGTTCATCGGCAGATCCGACAGAAGCTGGGCGCTGAGTTCCGCGATCTCGGCGAACGCATGGTCAAGAACTTCAGCGAGCCGATCAGGGTCTATTCCCGGCCCGGATTCCAAGGCGACGCCGCGCCCCACACCCCCGCCCTTTCCTCCGAAGCGGCACCGGCGATCCGCAGTCAGCCGACCGTCGCCGTGCTGCCGTTCGAGAACCTGAGCGGGGACCCGAAACAGGCCTATTTCAGCGACGGGATCACCGAGGACATCGTTACGGAGCTGTCGCGCTTCCACACGCTGAACGTGATCGCCGGTGCGACCTCCTTCGCCTACCGCGACAGGCCGGTGAGCCTGCGGCGGCTCGGCATCGAGACGAACGCGCAGTACGTCGTCGAAGGAAGCGTCCGCAAGGCCGGCAAACGGATTCGCATCACGACGCAGCTCATCGACTGTGCGTCCGGGACCCACCTCTGGGCGGACCGGTACGACCGGCGGGCGTCCGACATCTTCGCGGTCCAGGACGAACTCGTCCGCTGCATCGTCGCCACCCTGGAAGACAGGGTCGCGCAAGCACAGCTCGATCAGATCAAGCGCCGGCCGCCGGCAAGCCTGGCGGCCTATGACTATTGGCTGCGCGGCCGGCAATTGACGCGGGAGTTCTCGATGGAGGGAGACGCGCGGGCCCGCGCCTTCTTCGAGAAGGCCATCGAACTGGACCCGTCCTTCGCCCGTGCCTATGCCAGCCTGGCCGAAATTCACAACTGCATTGCCATCGTATCTCCGCGCGGGCCGCAGACCACGGGGGATCTCGACCGGGCATTCGACTACGCGACCAAGGCGATCGAGCTCGATCCGACCGATGCGCGGGCGCATGTCGATCTCGGCTGGAACCTGATGCTGCGCCGCAGGTTCGACCGCGCCGAGAAGCATTTCGACCTGGCGGGTGCCCTCAACCCCAACGATGCGAACGTCATGATCGCCCGGGCCCAGGCCGCCGCTTACCTGGGCGCGCCGGAGCTCGGTCTGCAACTGGCACAGGGCGCCATCGGCCTCAATCCGCAGCATCCCGACTACTACCTCGCCTATCTCGCCACGATCTACTTCGTGGCGGGTCAGTACGACCGGGCCGCGGCGACCGTCGAACTGGTTCCCAACGTCCTGCCGGAGATCGAGGCGTGGCGCGCCGCCTCGCTCGCCCATCTCGGCGACCTCAAGGCGGCGCGGAAGGCGGCGCGCCGGTTCGTCGAAACCGTCCGCGCCCGATGGGCCCACCCGTCCGAGCCCGGCATGGGCGATTACGTCCACTGGCTTCTCGGCGTCGCTCCGATGCGGAGGCGGCAGGACTCGGATCGTCTGATCGCCGGGCTCCGCAAGGCGGGCATCGCGGCGAGAGGAAGAACGCTCCGCGCCTGACGCCGCGACGGTCAATCGCGCTCCGCCGAGAGCCGCAGCTGGTGCCAGTGGCTCGTGTACTCGAACCGGTACCGAACCTGCATCGGCTCCAGCCCGGCGGCGAGCCGCTCGCGCATCAAGGTCAGCATGGCCCGCGCGTCGTCGCGCCGCTGGTAAACCCTGCCGGACGGCAGCCAGCCGCGCAGCGCCCGAAGCTCCGCCGCGGGAAGCCCGGCCCGCGCCCCCGCCGCGAGCAGCCGCGCGTAGGTCCGGCGCGGATAAAACAGCCCCTTGCCGATCCCGGCGAGCGCAGCGGCCGTCGCCGGCCCGAGGATGCCGGCCTCTGCGGCGCGGTCGAGCGTCCGCCGGATATCCACCATGGCCTCGCTGCGCGCGGTCTGGCCGGCCGCGGAGGAGCCGAAGGCCACCACCACTTCGTCGTCCTCCGCCAGGCGCCCGGTCCGAAAGGCCTCGTAGACCCAGCCGACGCCCTGCATCCCGAACGGGGCCAGCTCGACCGCGCGCAGCGCGCCGAGGCTGCCGGCGCCGAACAGATGAATGCCCTGGGACATCGCCCAGAGGATTTCCCGATGAAGGACCGAGGGGCCGGTCTCGAAGCAGGCATCAACGAGACCGATGGCGCGGGGCATCAGCAGCGACGCTGCGTAGATATCCCCCCGCCCGGCCGGCGGCCGGAAGACGAGGGACCGATCGGCCGAGGCCTCCGCCTCGCCGAGCGTCGGCCCGACGAAGACGATGGCGCGCGCCGCCACGGCCCTCATGGCCGGGCGGCCAGGGCGCGCCGGCCGCGCAGGCCGAGCCGGCGCCCGGGCGCACCGACGACGTCTTCAAGATCCGGAGCGACGACCCGGACAGCCGGTACGCCGAACTCCGGCCGTGTCAGATCGACCGCGACGACCTCGCGGATGCCGGCCCAGCGCAGCCTGTCGATCAGCCACCGGACGTCGGCCCGGAAGGAGTCGCTTTCGAAGGAGGCGATGGCGCGGATGTCGCGCCGCGCAGCGCCTTCCAGCACCTCCACGCGGCAGGCGGCACGATCCTTCCGGCTCGCAGGGCGGTAGCGGTGCCGGATCAGATCGTCCCGCAGGCCGAGCGCATGAACCAGACGCGCCTGAAGCGCTTCCGTCACCGCCCGGGCGAGGGCCACGTCCGGCACCGGGTGGCAACCGGCCCCGGCCGCACCATCCCACGGCCGGGCGCGACGGTGATCGCGCTCGACGATGCGACAGACGAAGGTCGGGACGCCGATGTCGGAAGTGGCATCCCAGACCGCCACCGCGAGCCCCGCCGCCTCCACGGTGTCCAGCAGCCCGCGGCATGCCGGGTCGTCGATGCGGCCGAGATCGATCCGCGAGGCGGCCCGCTCGCCGGGCCCGGCAAGGCTCCAGAGCGAAACGGCATCCCGCTCGACAAGCTCGCAAAGCGCGTGCGCAACGGCCTCCAGCAGCGTGTTGCCGGCGGCAAGGCCGGTGCTGCAGAGAGGAAAGCAGCCGGCGCCGGGCGGCCCCGGCACCGAGAAGTCCAGATGGACCAGATCGTAGGGAAGCCATACGGCGCGGCCGCGCAGGAGGTCGCACCCCTCGACCCAGAGTCGCCTTTCGAACGGATCGAAGACGCGGTCCCGCAGGACGAGCTGTTCGCCCGAGACCGCGGCGTCGTGGGCGAGTTCGTCGTAGGCGGCGAACCGCAACGGCAGGGCGACGCGCTCGGCGTGGTAGCATTCGACGGCCTCCATCACGGCCGACGCCGAAGCCGCCGCGACGTCGAGCCCCTTCCCCTCGTGAACCGAGAGCGACCGCCCGTTCGGGGTATGGGCGATGACAACGGGGATGCCGACCCTGTCGAGCCCGGTCACGTTGGCAATGCGCGTGATGCCAAAGATCGGCTGGAGAGGCCGCATCCGGGCGAGGGTGGCGGCGGGCGGCACGACGCGCTCCGTGCCGAGGCGATATCCCTTGGCAGCGGCATCGCGGCGATCCTCGATCTGCCGGAGGATCGACGACCAGGATGCCGCCGGCGCGCCGGCCACGCTACGTCTTGCTTGCCTTGGAGGTCGTGCCGCCGCCCTTTGCTTTCTCGGCCCGGAAGTCGCGAAAGATCTTGCAGGCGGCGGCCATCATGACGAGCGATTCCCGGGACGCGCGGGCGGCGTCCAGCCAGAGGTCCGGGCGCTCCTCGACCGCCTGCCGTTCGTCGCCGGTGATCTCGAAGATCGAGCCGAAGTCGGACGTGATCGCAAAGAGCCGCCCGTCGGGCGCGCGGACGATGTAGTCGCCTTCCTGGATCTCGCCTTTTTTCCGCCGCCGTGTCGTCGTCACAGCCATCGTCTGAAGACCCATTCCGTCAAATGACACAGGTCCCGGCGCCGAGGGAAGCGTATCACGGGCGGACGGGCGGCGGAATTACACCAAAAGGGAGGGAACCTTCCGAACCGGCCGAGCGCTCCCCATCCAATCGCAAGGCCATGCCGCAGCGGCTGCGGGTTGGAGAGCATGGACGATGAACGGCGCGGCGATCCGCGTTTCGCCGGCATTCTATGGTGTGCCGTTTCACGTCGCCCGTTACGGGTTCGTGCAGGCCGACCGGATTCGCCGACAGGTCGGCAACTGGCTCGACGCGCTGGGATACGGGCCGGTCGAGACGCCATCGCGGATTCTGTGCGCCGGACCGGTCTTCAGGCTCCGATGTTATCCCCACCGTGCCGGGGCGGGTCCTGCCCTGCTCCTGATCCCGGCGCCGATCAAGCGCGCCTATATCTGGGATCTTGACCCACGGACGAGCGTGGTTCGGCGATGCCTCGAAGCAGATTTCCGCGTCTATCTGCTGGAATGGACGGAGCCGGACGCCGCGGCGGAGGGCTTCGGGCTCGCCGACTACGCCGACCGGCTGATCGGTGACTGCCTCGACGCGATCGAGGCGGAGACCGGCCGGCGCGGCGTCGCCCTCGCCGGCCATTCCCTCGGCGGAGCCCTGGCGGCGCTCTTCGCCGCCCTGCATCCGGGCCGGGTGCGCGCCCTTGTCCTGCTGGAGGCGCCGCTGTGCTTCGGCAAGGACGCCGGCGCGTTCGCCCCGCTCGTTGCGGCGGCGCCGCCGGCGGGTCCCTTGGCCGCCGCCTTTGGCACCGTGCCGGGCTCGTTCCTCAGTCTCGTCAGCGTGGCCGCCGCACCGGCCAGCTTCCAATGGTCACGTTGGGCCGATTGGCTCGAGAGCCTCGGCGATCCCCCTGCCAGGGCGACCCACCTGCGGGTCGAACGGTGGGCGCTGGACGAACTTCCCCTTCCGGGCCGCCTGTTCGCGGAGAGCGTGGAATGGCTCTATCGCGAGGACCGCTTCCGGCGCGGCGCCCTGACCCTCGGCGGACGCCGCGCGCGCCCCGCCGACCTGACGATGCCGATACTGACGGTCGTCGATCCGCGCAGCGCGATCATCCCGCCGAACTCCGTCCTGCCGGTCCATGAGGCCGCGCCGAGCCGCCGCAAGCGGCTGCTCCGCTACGACGGCGATCGCGGCGTCGCCCTGCGGCATGTCGGCGTCCTCGTCGGAGCGAGCGCACATCGAAGCCTGTGGCCGGAGATCCTGCGCTGGCTGCGGCGGGCGGTGCCGACGAGACGGGACGCTTAGCCGCTCGCGGCCCGCCCGCCAAGCGCCTCACCACGCCTGTTCGCTGATCTGCCGGTGGCGTTCGCGGATCTGCGACGGCCACGTGCTTTTGATGTAGGCCAGGACGGCCCAGATCTCCGCATCCGTCAGCCGGTCGGCGAAGCCCGGCATGTCGCTCTCATACCCCTCTGGGGCGTAGGGTGGCCGAGGGCCGTGCTTGGTGATGGCGAACAGCATCGCGTCCGGATGGTGCCAGGTGTGACCGGTCTCGTCGTGCGGCGGCGCGGGCAGCCGGCCATTCGGCAGCCGCTCCCGCCAGTTCGGCTGGCCTTCGAGCCGGCTTCCGTGGCAGCTCGCGCAGTGTTCGGCATAGACCGCCCGGCCGAGCGCGACCTGCTCCGGATCGTCCGGGGCGGCGCGCGGCTGGTCCGGCCACAGCCGCCACCAGAGGACGAGAGCGATGAGCCCCAGGATCACCAAGCCGGCCAGAACCCGGACGGATCGCCGGTGCCGGCCGCGGCGCGGCGGGCGAGTCGAAGCTTCCTGCATCGTTTCATGCTAACATGCGGGCCTCGCCCTGTTGAGACGATGCCGGATCTGTCGCGTACGGACCGCCCTGCCCCCTCGACGCCGAGCGCCCGCTTGTCTATACAACCGCCGATCAGATCGGGGAGGCATCGATGACCGAGCAACCGCAGCGCCTGGACAACGAACGCAAGATCCGTGCGCCGCGCGGATCGGCGCTGAATGCCAAGAGCTGGCAGACCGAAGCGCCGCTGCGCATGCTGATGAACAACCTCGACGCCGAGGTCGCGGAAAAGCCGCAAGAGCTGGTCGTCTACGGCGGCATCGGCCGGGCGGCCCGTGACTGGCGCTGCTACGACCGGATCGTCGCCGTGCTCAAGGAGCTCGAGGACGACGAAACCCTGTTGGTCCAGTCCGGCAAACCTGTCGGCGTGTTCAGGACACACCCCGATGCCCCGCGGGTGCTGATCGCAAACTCGAACCTGGTGCCGCACTGGGCGACCTGGGAGCGGTTCCACGAGCTCGACCGCAAGGGCCTGATGATGTACGGGCAGATGACGGCGGGTTCCTGGATCTACATCGGCAGCCAGGGCATCGTCCAAGGGACCTACGAGACCTTCGTCGAGGTCGGCCGCCGCCACTACGGCGGCGACCTCCGCGGCAAGTGGATCCTCACCGGCGGGCTGGGCGGCATGGGCGGCGCGCAGCCGCTGGCCGCCACCATGGCCGGCGCCTCGATGCTGGCGGTCGAGTGCCAGCCGAGCCGC
>CAZKCM010000046.1:0-24839 GCA_964551315.1 uncultured Rhodospirillaceae bacterium
TCCCCCATGCCTCTGTGGTTCAAGAACGCATGAGTTCGAACCGCCGTGGGGCTTGACTTATTCCGCCGCCCGCTTGGGTTCGAACTCGGCGGCGGCGGTCGCCTCCTCCGGCGCGCGGCGCCGGGCGACCAGGGTGTAGGCGGTCGGCACCACGAAGAGCGTGAAGATGGTGCCGACGGTGATGCCGCCGACGATCACCCAGCCGATCTGCTGCCGGCTTTCGGCGCCGGCGCCGCTGGCAAGCGCCAGGGGTACGGCACCGAACACCATGGCGCCGGTGGTCATCAGAATCGGCCGCAGGCGCAGCGACGCCGCCTCGATGACCGCGTCCCGCAGGTTGCGGCCGCGATCCTGGAGCTGGTTGGCGAACTCGACGATCAGGATGCCGTGCTTGCTGATGAGGCCGATCAGGGTGACCAGACCGATCTGGCTGTAGATGTTCAGCGTCCCGCCGGTGAGATAGAGCGCCAGCAGCGCGCCCGTCATCGACAGCGGCACCGTCAACATGATGATGAACGGGTCGATGAAGCTCTCGAACTGGGCGGCGAGCACCAGATAGATGAAGCCGAGCGCGAGCAGGAAGATGAAGTAGAGACTCGCGCCCGACTGCTTGAACTCGCGCGACTGACCGTCATAGTCGAACTGCACGCTCGCCGGCAGCACCCGCTCGGCCGCGTCTTCGAGGAAGGCGAGCGCCTCGCCGAGCGAATAGCCCGGGGCCAGGCTGGCCGTGATCGTCGCCGACCGGAGTTGGTTGAACCGGTTGAGCTCCTTCGGCGCGACCGTCTCCTCGATCGTCACGAGGTTCGAAAGCTGGACCATCGCGCCGTCCCGGCCGCGGACGTAGATGGAGTTGAGCGCATCCGGCGTGCGCCGGTTCGCCTCCTCAACCTGGACGATGACGTCGTACTGTTCCCCGTTCTGCTCGAACCGGGTCACCTGGCGGCCGCCGAGCAGGCTTTCGAGCGTCCGCCCGATGGTCTCCACACCCGCGCCGACATCCGCCGCCTTCTCGCGGTCCAGCGTCACATCCAGCTGCGGCTTGTTGAGGCGCAGGTCGCTATCGAGGTTGAGAAGGCCGGGATTCTGGTACGCCTCGGCCATCAGCCGGTCGACATAGCCCTGCAGGTCCTCGTAGGTGCCCGAGGTCTGAATGACGAACTCGATCGGGGTCGAGGTTCCTTCCTGACCGAGCGACGGCGGGTTGACGGGGAAGGCGAGGATGCCCGGAATCCCGAACATTCTCGGCTGAAGCTCGGCGACGATCTCCTGCTGCGAACGCTCGCGGTCCTCCCAGGGCGTGAGGCCGGCGAAGGAGATCACCTGGGTGACGTCCGGCCACCCGCCGATGACGAAATAGCGGTCGATCTCCGGCACGGTCTCGAAGATCTTCTCGAACTCGCGCGCGTAGCGGCCGGTGAAGCCGAGCGTCGAGCCCTCCGGCGCGATGCCGATGCCAATGACCACGCCGCGGTCCTCCGTCGGTGCCAGTTCTGAGTTCAGATTGGTGAAGAGGACGTAGCCGGCGCCGGCGACCGCCAGCCCGACGAGCACGACCAGCGGACGCAGCCGAAGCGTGCCTTCGAGCAGGCGCCGGTACCCGGCGTTGAGGAGATCGAGGCCGCGCTCCAGCGCGGTGTAGATCCGGCCATGGGTCCGCTCCTGCCGCATCAGCTTGGAGCACATCATCGGCGTGAGCGTGAGCGCGACCATGCCGGACACCAGTACCGCCCCGGCCAGGGTCAGCGCGAACTCCGTGAACAGCCGCCCGGTGCGCCCGGGCGCGAACGCCACCGGCGCGTAGACCGCCGCCAGGGTCAGCGTCATGGCGATGACGGCGGTCGAGATCTCGCCGATGCCCTTCATCGCCGCCTTCACGGGCGCGATCCCTTCTTCGATGTGGCGGTGGATGTTCTCGACGACGACGATCGCGTCATCGACCACGAGGCCAACCGCCAGCACCATCGACAGAAGAGTCAAGGTGTTGATCGAGAAGCCGAATATGTGCATCAGCGTGAACGCGCCGATCAGCGACACCGGGATCGTCACCAGCGGGATCACCGTGGCGCGCAGCGTGCGCAGGAAGAAGAAGATCACGAGGATGACAAGCCCCACCGCCTCGACGATCGTCTGGAAGACCGCGTCGATCGACCGGTCGATGAAGACGGACGAATCGTAGGCGATATCGACGTTCATCCCCTCCGGAAGCTCGCCGACGATGATCGGCAGCGCCTCGCGGACCGCCTTCGACACGTCGAGGGGGTTGGCCGTGGCCTGCTTCACGATGCCAAGCGCGACGGCGGTCTGGCCGTTGAACCGGCTCGCCCGCCGCTCGTCCTCCGCCCCGATCTCCACGCGCGCCACGTCGCCGAGCCGAACGGAAAACCCGTCCGCGTGCTTGACGATAATCCGCTCGAACTCCTCCGGCGTCTGCAGGTCGGTCTGCGACAGGACGGTGAACTCCCGGTCGAGACTCTCGATCCGCCCGGAGGGCACCTCGACGTTCTGCTCGCGCAGCGCGTTCTCCACGTCCTGGATCGTCAGGTCATAGGCGGCGAGGCGGAAGCGATCGACCCAGATGCGCATCGCGTAGCGCCGCTCGCCGTAGATCTGCACCTCGGCGACGCCCCGCAGGTTCTGGAGCCGGTCCTTCACGTAGCGGTCGGCGAAGTCGGTGACCTCCAGCGGCGAATGCCGGTCGCTCGTGAAGGCGAGATAGATGACCGCCTCCGCGTCCGCCTCGACCTTGGCGATGACCGGCTCCTCGATTTCGTCCGGGAGCTGCCCGCGGACGCGGCCGACGCGGTCGCGCACGTCGCTGGCGGCGACGTCCGGATCGGTTTCCAGGGTGAAGCGGATGCTGATGTCGCTGCGCTCGGCGCGGCTGGTCGAGGTGATGGTCTCGATGCCCTCGATGCCCGCGACCGAGTTCTCCAGGATCTGCGTGACCTGGGTCTCGATGATCTCGGCGCTGGCGCCCGGATACTCGGTCCGGACGGAGACGATCGGCTCGTCGATGTTCGGGTACTCGCGGACCGTGAGCAGGCGGAAGGACACGAGCCCGAGAAGGACGACCATCAGGCTGATGACCGTCGCGAAGACCGGACGGCGGATGAAGAACTCGAAGGTGGACATGCTACGTCCCCGCCGTGGTGGCGGCAGCGACCTGCACGGGAGCGCCGTCCTGGAGCCGTTGCTGCCCCGCGGTGACGACGGTCGCGTCGGGCGCGAGGCCCGAGAGGATCTCGACCTGGCCGGGACGCCGCTCGCCGATCTCGACTTTGGTCAGGATCGCCTTTCCGTCCTCGATCCGAAAGACGAAATTGCCGTCCCGGCGGGGTACAATGGCGGACTCCGGCACGATGACGGCGTTCTCGCGGACATCGACGATGATCGAGACGCGGGCGAAAAGACCGGGATTCAGCCGGCCATCGGGATTGGGGATGCGGGCGCGCAGGCGGATCGCCCGTCCGCTCACATCGACCAGCGGGTCGATCGCGTAGATCTCTCCTCCGAAGCTCTCTCCCGGCCGCGCGTCCACCGTCACCTCGATCCGCTGGCCGACGCGGACGTCCGAGAGATAGACCTCCGGAATGCGGAAATCCACCTTGAGCGGATCGGTCTGCTCCAGATTCACGATCCTTTCGCCCGGCGTGACATAGGCGCCGACGCTGATGCCGCGCAGGCCCAGGACGCCGGCGAAGGGCGCCCGGATGGTCGCCTTGGCGAGCCTCGCCTCGGCGAGGGCGAGGTTGGCCTCGTCCGACCGCAGCTCGGCAAGCGCCTCGTCGCGCGCCCGCTCGGTCCCGGTTCCCTGCCGCGCCAGGGTGTTTGCGCGCTCGTAGTTCGCCCGGCTCAGGGCCAGGTTGGCACGCGCCTGGGCGAGTTCCGCTTCGAGGATCTCGGAATCGAGCTTGACCAGGGGCTCTCCCGCCGCGACCCGCTCGCCCTCTTCGAACAGGATCTCGGAGATCCGCCCGGCAATCTCGGGCGCCAGCACCACCGCTTCGTTGGACTGCAAGGTACCGACGGCCCTGATCTCCGTCGTCATCCGGTCGACCGTCACCGCCTCCGCCTCGACCGGCATGGCCATCGCGGCCTGAGGCGACTCGGCCGCCGACGGCCCGGACGCTGAGGACTGGGCCGGGGCCGACTGTTCCGCGAAGTGCCAGTAGTAAACGGCTCCGCCGGCAAGACCAGCAAGGAGCACGGCCACCGCGCTGTATCGAAGGCCCCTTTTCATTACCAGGCTGCTGTCCTAAGCTAGAATTAGACTGGACGGTCCAGTTCAAAATACGTTGATGGACCTCATGCCGTCAAGAATGGCCACGGACAGAATCGACGCAACACCCTTATCCGAACGGAAACGCAAGGCGATTCGGGCGGCGGGCCGAGACGTCTTCCTGCGCATGGGCTACGACGCCGCCAGCATGGACCTGATCGCCAGCGAGGCCGGAGTCGCGAAGCAGACGGTTTACAGCCATTTTCGCAACAAGGAAACGCTGTTCAGGGCCGTCGTCGCGGACCTGGCAGGCCAACTCGTCCCGCCGCTGCGGACCGAATGCCGCGCCGCGTCCGGCCCGGCGCGGGTCCTGACCGCCTTCGCGCGGGGGCTCCTCTCGCAGATGCTGCAGCCGTCCGCCCTGGCGCTGCACAGGATGGTGGTCGGCGAAGGCAACCGGTTTCCGGAGCTGAGCCGGGAACTGTACGAGGCGGGGCCGGCCCACGCGGTGAAGGAGCTTGCCGGCTATCTCGCCACGCAGACAAAGACCGGGCTCCTGGCCATCGACGAGCCCGAACTCGCCGCCGAACAGTTCTTCGGCATGCTGACGGGGCTCATCCAGTGGCGCGCCCTTCTCGGTGTCCGGGACGATCGGGCCTCGACCGATCTCGACAAGGCGATCCGGCAGGCGGTGCGAGCCTTCCTCCGGTCCTATGCGCCTGTCGCCCGCCGCCCCCGGGCACTGCGACCGCGACGTACCGGCCGGGGCGCGCCCCGACAAACGCCCGCGGGCGTGAAAGGCCGCGCGTGAGCGGGTCGCGGCCGGGTTACGCGGACGGCTTGCCGTAGCCGACAGCCTTCAGGGCCGCCTCGATCTCCGCCAGGATGGCCGGATCGTCGATGGTCGCCGGCATCTTGTAGGGTTCGCCGTCGGCGATCTTCTGCATCGTGCCGCGCAGGATCTTGCCGGAGCGGGTCTTCGGCAGGCGCTTCACCACCACCGCCGTCTTGAACGCGGCGACCGGACCGATGCGCTCGCGCACCAGCCGGACCGCGCCTTCGCAGACCGCGGCCGGATCGGTGGCGGCGCCGGCCTTGAGCACCAGAAAGCCCAGTGGAACCTGCCCCTTGAGGGCGTCGGCAACACCGATCACGGCGCATTCGGCGACGTCCGGATGAGCCGCCAGAACCTCTTCCATCCCGCCGGTCGAGAGTCGATGCCCGGCGACGTTGATGATGTCGTCGGTGCGCGCCATGATGTAGAGGTAACCGTCCTCGTCCATGTAGCCGGCGTCGCCGGTCTGGTAGAAGCCGGGATAGCGGTCGAGATAGGACCGCTTGAACCGCTCGTCGGCCTGCCAGAGCGTCGGAAAGCTGCCGGGCGGCAGCGGCAGCTTGCAAACGATGGCGCCGATCTCGCCGCGCTTCGCTTCACGCCCGTTCTCGTCCAGGACGCGCACGTCCCATCCCGGCACGGCCCGCGTCGGCGAACCGTGCTTGACCGGCAGCGGTTCGATGCCGCGGCAATTGGCGGCCATCGCCCAGCCGGATTCCGTCTGCCACCAGTGGTCGATCACCGGGACCTTGAGGTGCCGTTCGGCCCATTCCAGCGTCGGCGGATCGGAGCGTTCGCCAGCCAGGAACAGGGTGCGGAAACCGGACAGGTCGTAATTCCGGATGAGCGCGCCTTCCGGATCGTCGCGCTTGATCGCGCGGAAGGCCGTGGGCGCAGTGAACAGCGTGGAGACCTTGTGCTGCGCGATCACCCGCCAGAAGGCCCCGGCATCCGGTGTGCCCACCGGCTTGCCCTCGTAGAGGACCGTCGTGCAGCCGTGCAGCAGCGGCGCATAGACGATGTAGGAATGGCCGACCACCCAGCCGACATCCGAAGCCGCCCAGTAGACCTCGCCGGGCGCCACGTCATAGACGTTGCGCATGCTCCATTTGAGGGCGACGGCGTGGCCGCCGTTGTCCCGCACCACCCCCTTCGGCTGCCCCGTGGTGCCCGAGGTATAGAGGATATAGAGCGGGTCCGTCGCCGCGACGGGGACGCAATCCGCGGGGCGTGCCCCGTCCATCGCCGACTCCCAATCGAGGTCGCGGCCGGGCGTAAGCTCGGCCGGCGCCATCGGCCGCTGCAGGATGATGCAGCGCTCCGGCTTCGCCGAGGCCGCGGCGATGGCGGCGTCGAGCAAGGGCTTGTAGGACACGATCCGGCCGGGCTCGATGCCGCAGGAGGCCGAGACCACGACCTTCGGCCGCGCGTCGTCGATGCGCGTCGCCAGCTCGTTCGCGGCGAAGCCGCCGAACACGACCGAGTGGATGGCGCCGACGCGGGCGCAGGCGAGCATGGCGATCACGGCCTCGGGCACCATCGGCATGTAGATGAGCACCCGGTCGCCCTTCCCCACCCCCTGCGCCGCCAGAGCGCCGGCGAAGAGCGCCACCTGATCGCGGAACTCCTTGAAGCTGTAGCGCCGGACGGTGTCCGTGACGGGGCTGTCGTAGATCAGCGCCGGCTGGTCCCCGTGGCCGTTCTCGACATGCCGATCCAGGGCGTTGTAGCAGGTGTTCAGAACGCCGCCGCGAAACCAGCGGTAGAACGGCGGATTCGAGCGATCCAGAACCTGGTCCCATCGCTCGATCCAGTCGATCTCCTCGGCCGCCTCGCCCCAGAAGCCCTCCGGGTCGGCCAGCGAGCGAGCGTAGACCTCGTTGAAACGGCCGAGCACGACGGCGGAATTGCTGCAAGCGGGCATCGGCATTCCTCCCTGCGATGGTGTTGGTTCTTGTTACGAGGATTGTGCGAAGAAGTGCAGGCTTTGCCAAGGCTCAAGGCGAAAGCGCTGGCCGCCGGGCAACGGTGCCGCCGGGTTACAGAATTTGGGCGAGACAATTCAGGTCACAGAAATCAGAACGCAGCCGGAAGCGCCGTTTCCGGTGCGGTGCCGGAGAAGGTAGATCAATGTGCCGGCCTGCTGACCGGCCGCCCGGCCAGCAGGCGGAGTCCCTTGTTAAAGCTGCCCCTCAGCTATGCGCCAGCTGAGCGATTTCGTCCTTGATTCGCAGTTTCTGGCGTTTAAGTTGCGTGATCGTCGCCTGGTCGGGATAGGGTCGGCCTTCCTCTTCCTCGATCAGGTGCTCGAGATCGGCATGCTTGGCCTTCAGCGATTCGACGTGCTCCGCAACAGACATGCGCATCCTCCGTTTCATGACCGAGATGCTACGATTTCAGGGTAATATCGCGGCCGAGCAATTGCAAATCACGCGATCTGGAGGAAATTCCTACCCTTCGCCGCGGAGCCGGGCGTGAGCGCGGGAACGCACGCCTCCGAGGCGTTCCGCGAGGAGGACTCCCCTGGGCAATCCCGGAAGCGTCTCATCATCGGCATCAGCGGTGCCTCGGGCGTGATCTACGGGATCCGTCTTCTGCAGGCGCTCCGGCCGCTACCGGTGGAAACCCATCTGGTCATGACCCGGTCGGCCGAACTGACCCTCGCATACGAGACCGACCTCAAGGTTGCCGAGGTACAGGCGCTGGCCGATGTCTGCTATCCGGTGACCGATGTCGGCGCGGCGATCGCCAGCGGGTCGTTCAAGACCATGGGCATGGCGATTGCCCCCTGCTCGATCCGCAGCATGGCCGAGATCGCCACCGGCGTGACCTCGAACCTGCTGACCCGCGCCGCCGACGTGGTGCTGAAGGAACGCCGCCGGCTGGTTCTCATGCTGCGCGAGACGCCGCTGCACACCGGACACATCCGCAACATGCTGGCGCTGTCGGAAATGGGGGCGGTGATCGCGCCGCCCGTGCCCGCCTTCTATGCGCGGCCGCGCTCGATCGACGACATCGTCGATCACAGCGTCGGCCGGGTTGCGGACTTGTTCGGGCTCGACACGGGAACGGTGCGCCGCTGGGGCGAACCGGCGGGAGACGAACCCGGAGCAGACCTGTCCCGGCCGCTGCGGACCGTCAGCCGGCGGCGGCGAAGCTGACCGCAGCCGGGTCTGCCGCCGGAAAGGCGGCGGTCAGGATCGTTGCGAGCGCCGTGCGTTCGGCGGGGCCCGGCTCGACACCGCGCAATGCCAGATAAAGCCGCAGATTGGCGGCCGCCACACGGGCCGGGTCGCCGGCCTCGGCGGCCTCCGGCGCCGGCAGGCCAGCCGCCAGCAGGCGTTGCTCGATCCGCTCCGCCTCAAGCTCAAGCGCGGCCACCCGGCGGCGCAGCGCGTCGGAGTCGGCCTCAGGAACACCGGCCACGCCGGTCTTGAGCCCTCGGCGCGCCGCGCGCAACGGCCGCAAGACCGTGTCCTGCCAGGGCTCCACCGCGGCGATCAGCGCCCGCAGCGCCGGTTCGGGCAGCGCCCGGCGCCCTTCGGCCGCGGTCCAGCAGCAGAGCAGCAGCAGATTGACATCGAGGCCGCAGCGGTCCTGCAGCGCCAGACAGGCCGGCGCCACCCCGGGACGGTCGTAAAGCCCCAGCGAGAAGGCCCAGAACCGGTCGGCGGCCGAGGCGTCGGCCAAGATCGCGCCCTCCGCCCGTCAGTCGCCGAGGCAGATCCCGAGGCCGCGGGCCGTGCGCACCAGCGTGCCGTGCGGATCCACCGCCTGATACTGCTCGATCGCGTCGAGAATCGGCACGTCGATCACCTGGCGGTTCTGCCAGGCGACCATCCGGTCGAACTTGCCCGCCGCGATCAGATCGACCGCGTGGACGCCGAAGGCGCAGGCGAGGAGCCGGTCGCGCGCCACGGGCGTGCCGCCGCGCTGCACATGCCCGAGCACGGTGACGCGAGTCTCCGCGCCGGTGAGCTCCGCGATGCGCTCGCTGATGTACTGGCCGATCCCGCCATAGGTCGGCTTGCCCCCGGCGTGGGCGGTCAGCAGGGGCTCGCCCTCTTCGGTCTTCACCGCCTCGGCGACGACGACCAGGGCGAAGTTGCGGCCGCGCCGCTTCAGAGACTCGATCTTCGCCGCCACGCGGTCGAGACGGTAGGGAATCTCCGGGATCAGGATGACGTCGGCGCCGCCGGCGATGCCGGAGACCAGCGCGATGTGCCCGGCGTCCCGACCCATGACCTCCAGGACCATGACGCGGCTGTGGCTCGCCGCGGTCGGCTGCAGATGGTCCAGCGCCTCCGTCGCCGTGACCACCGCGGTCTCGTGCCCGATCGACACCTCGGTGAGGCCGAGGTCGTTGTCGATCGTCTTCGGGATGCCGACCAGGTTGATGCCCCCCTTCGCCGCCAGCTCGCGGAGGATGCGAAAGGAGCCGTCGCCGCCGACGCCGATGAGGGCGTCCAGATTGAGCTGGCGATAGCCCTCGATGACCTCGTCGGAGCGGTCGACGATCCGGCCGTCCGGCATCGGGAAGGCGAAGGGATCGCCCTTGTTCGTGGTTCCCAGGATGGTCCCGCCCATGCGCAGGATGTTGTTGGTGGTCACGTTGAGGCCGAGCTCTTCGTACTCGACCGGCCGGGCGAGCAGGCCGGCGGTGCCGTTGTGGATGCCGATCACCGTCCACCCGTAGCCGTCCGCCCGGTGGACCACGGCGCGGATGATGGCGTTGAGGCCGGCGCAATCGCCGCCGCTGGTCAGGATCCCGATCCGCTTGACGGTCTTCATCGCTCTTTCCTCGCTTCCCGGAGGGGGTGCCTTGCTAAAAGAGATGCCGCCCGCCGATCGGCGAAGGCGCGTCCGAGGCGAGAACCCCGGAAGCGCGCGCCGGATCCCTTCGCCCGGGCCATCGCCACAGGCAACGGCCCGGGTCGCCGTCCTTGCGCGACCGATGACGGCACGGGCGCAATCGGTTATCATGATTTGTTTTCAATGGCGAGTGGGCGATGCCACGCGATCAGGACATTATGACGGACTTGAGTGATCTGCGGCGGCAGTTGGAGGAGCTCCGCAGTGAGCATCGCGACCTCGACGACGTGATTGCCCGGCTGGCAGAAACGGCGCCCTTCAACCAGCTGCAAATCCAGCGGCTGAAGAAGCGAAAGCTGCTGTTGAAGGATCAAATCGCGCGGCTGGAAAGCAAGCTGCTGCCGGACATCATCGCCTGAGGGCGGGGGGCCAGGCGGCCGACGGAACGCGTTCCCTTCCCGACGCCGTTGGCGTGCGGGTCTTTTGCTGCGCCGCCGGCGCAGGTGTTCCTTGCGCCGGTGGCGGGCTCATTCATTGCGCCGCCGGCGCATGGGCCGAAGCGAGCTGGCGGGAGACGAGCTGGGCGTAAAGGCCGCCCTTCGCCAGCAACGTCTCGTGCGTCCCGATCTCGGCCACCCTGCCCGCGTCCAGCACGACGATCCGGTCGGCGTCGCGAATCGTGGAGAGACGGTGGGCGATGACGATGGTGGTGCGGTCGGCCTGCAGCCGGTCGAGGGCCTGGCGAACGGCCTGCTCGTTCACCGCGTCGAGATGCGACGTCGCCTCGTCCAGGATCAGCACCGGCGCGTCCTTGAGGAAGGCGCGCGCGATGGCGACGCGCTGGCGCTGGCCGCCCGAGAGGCTGGTGCCGCGCTCGCCGACCGGCGTGTCGAGCCCGTCGGGCAAGGCTTCGACGAGGTCGGTGAGCGACGCATGGGCGATCGCCGCCCGCAGGTCTTCCTCGCTCGCGTCCGGACGGGCGATCAGGATGTTGTTCCGAAGCGTGTCGTTGAACAGATAGGTGTCCTGGGCGACGAGCGCGATTCGGCGGCGGAGGTCGTCGAGCTGGTAGTCCCGAAGATCGGCGCCGTTCAGGGTGATGCGTCCCTCGTCCGGGTCCCAGAAGCGCATAAGGAGCTGCGCGGTTGTCGTCTTGCCGGCGCCCGAGGTGCCGACCAGCGCCAGGGTCTTCCCGGCCGGGATCTCGAAGCTGACCTCGGAGAGCGCCCGCCTGTCCTGCCCCGGATAGGCGAAGCTCACCCGCTCGAGCGCGAGCGCGGCGGGGCTTCGCCGGCCAGGGGCGTCCGGTGGCACGCCCGGCCCGTCGGTCACCGGCACGGGCTCGTTCGCCAGCGCGTAGACGCGACGAGTCGCACCGAGCGTGTCGGCGAGCTGACGGCCGATCTGGGCGATCTCCGAGACCGGCAGGAAGGCCGCCATGGCGAGCAGCGTGAGCAGCGGCAGCACCGCCGGATCCGCCGCGCCGCGCGCCGCAAGGGCTGCACCGGTCACGACCACGGCGAGGCCGCCGAGGCCGGTGAACACCTCGAGCAGGCTCTGCTGCAGGGTCAGCTCGCCGAAGAAGGGCAGGCGCAGCCGGATGTGACGCTCGGAGAGCGCGTCCAGCCTCGCGCCGCGCGCCGCTTCCTGCTGGAAGGCGACGATCTCGCCCAGGCCCTGCACGGAATCCACCGCGAAGGCGCCGAGTTCGCCCGCCGCCTCGCGCGCCTCCGACCCCAGCCGGTCGACGCGCCGGCGCATCAGGAAGGGACTGAAGCCGACCGCGGCGAGGAACGGCAGGAGGGCCAGCGCGATCCACGGGCTTGCCGAGGCCAGCACCGCGAGGACCACGGCCGGGACCAGGACGGCGACGAAGGCGGGCGCCACGGTATGGGCGAAGAAATACTCGATCAGCTCGATGTCATGGGTGGCAAGCGCCATCAGGTCACCGGTCCGTCGGCGCACGAGATAGGCCGGCGCCAGCGCATCGAGTTTGCGGAAGGCGTCGATCCGCATCTCGGCCAGAAGGCGGAAGGCCATGTCGTGGGCGATCCAGGACTCGAGCCAGTGCAGCAGACCCGAGAGCGGCGCCACGACGGCGAGCGCCCAGAGCCAGGTCTCGTAAGGCTGGCCGTTCTTGAGCGCGAGCACGACCAGCGCGCCCAGCACACCGACGCCGATGAAGGCGACGACACGCAGCACGCCGAAGACGAAGGTGGCGGTGAGCCTGCCCTTCCACGGCAGGATCACCTTCATCAGCGCGGCGACGAGCTGGACCCAGCCCAGCCCTTCGGCCTTGATGATCCCTTCGGTCACCGGCTTCGCCGCGCCGCCGGGCAGGTCCGCGACCGCCTCGGCGTCGCGGAGGGCCGGCGCGGCATCGATGGGTCTGGCGGCCGCGGAGTCCCGCGCCTGCTCCGCCATCAGGCGCGCGTACAGGCCGCCCGCCTTCATGAGCGCCTCGTGCCGGCCGCTCTCGACGACGCGGCCGCCGTCGAGCACCAGGATGCGATCGCAGCCGATGACGCTGGAGAGCCGGTGGGCGAGGACCAGCGTCGTGCGCCCGCGCATCAGCCGGTCGAGCGCCTCCTGGATCACCGCCTCGTTCTCGGCATCGACCGCCGACAGCGCCTCGTCGAGCACGAGGATCGGCGTGTCGCGCAGCAGGGCGCGGGCGATGGCCACGCGCTGCCGCTGGCCGCCCGAGAGCTTGATGCCCTTCTCGCCGACCACCGTCCGGTAGCCCTGCGGCAGCGACAGGACGAAGTCGTGGATGTTCGCCGCCTTCGCCGCCGCGTGGAGCTCCGCCTCCGTGGCGTCCGGCCGGCCCATGCGGATGTTGTCCTCGATGGTGCCGTGGAAGAGGAAGGCGTCCTGGTTGACGACGGAGATCATCGACCGGATCTGCGCGAAGGACAGCCGGCGGAGGTCGTGGCCGCCGAGGCGGATCGTCCCCTCCTCCGGGTCGTAAAAGCGAAGGAGCAGGCGCAGGATCGACGACTTGCCGCCGCCGGACGGGCCGACGATGCCGACGCGCTCCCCGGCCGCGACGCGGAAGTCGAGGCCGTCATGGACGGTGCGGCGCGTGCCGGGGTAGCGGAAGCGCACGCCCTCGAAGGCGATGGTCGGTTTGAGCGGGCGGTCGAGCGGTGCCGCGGGCGCGTCCGCCACCAGCGGACGACCGTCGAGAATCCGGTAGATGCCCTGCGCCGCCGACAGGCCGACCATGCCCTGGTGCAGCACCGCGCGCAGCTCGCGCATCGGCCGGAAGATCTCGACGCCCAGCATCAGGATGATGAGCAGCGCCGTCAGGTCCATCGCGCCCGCCTCGACGCGGACGGCGCCGACGGCCAGCGCCGCCGCCGCGCCGCAGGCGATCGCGCTGTCCGTGATGCCGCGCGCGAGCACGTTGGTGCCGAGCACCCACATCGTGCGCCGCGAGAGCTCGCGCGCCCGGTCTTCGAGCCTGTCGGCCCGCGCCTTGCTCTGCCCGAAGGCCTTGAGGGTCGAAAGCCCCTGGATCGAATCGAGGAACTCGGCGGCGAAGGCGGCATAGGCCTTCTGCTGGCCCAGCGCGTTCTTGACGTCGAACCGGTGCCAGAGCGCCGGGGCGAACAGGGCGACGAGCGCGAAGGCGAGCATCACGGCCGCCACCGGCAGGTCGAGAAAGGCGACGGCGGCGAAGATCAGGATCGGCGTGAGCAGCGCGATCAGGAACTGCGGCAGGAACTGGCCGAAATAGGTCTCGAGCTGCTCCACGCCGTCGATCAGCGACAGGGAAAGCGCGCCCGAGCGCTCGCGGCCGACGGCCCCGGGGCCGAGCGCGGCGATCTGGTCGTAGATCCGGCGGCGCAGCCTTTTCTGCACCCGGGCCGCCGTCTCGTGCGCGACCATGGTGCGCCAGTGCTCGAAGGCGCCGCGCAGCACCATGACGACGGCGACGAGGGCGATCGGCAGCGCCAGGGCCTCGATGTCGCGGCCGGCGAACACCTCGCCGATCAGCCAGCCGAGCAGCCCCAGCCGCGCCACGCCAAGACCGACGGCGGCGAGGCCGATCAGGACCGCCCACAGGATGCGAAGCCGGACTCCCTCGGTGAAGGTCCACAGGCGGGGCTCGAAGTGCATTCGTTCTCTCCGGTCACAAGGCGCCGCGTCGATGACCGACCCGGTTCGGGGCCGGTGCGAACGCCACGATAGTGTGAACATCAGCGTTCGGCATTCGACAAATTCGAAGATCCTTCGTACATTCTTGTACAGCTGACGAACCGGGAGCCCCTTCGGGATGATCGCGAACTGGGACGACCTGCGCGTGTTCCTCGCGCTCGCGCGCGAAGGCAACCTCACCGCCGCCGCCCGCCGGCTCGGCGTCAGCCACCCGACGGTCGCGCGGCGGATCAAGGCGCTGGAGGAGGCCATCGGCGGGCGCCTGTTCGATCGCCTGCCCGACCGCTTCGCGCTGACCGCCGCCGGCGAAGAGCTGCTGGCCGACGCCCAGGCGATGGAGCAAGCCGCCGAGTCGATCCACCGCCGCAGCGCCGGCCTCGGCGACACTGCCCACGGCACGGTGCGGCTTTCGGCCGGCGAGGCCATGACGGCCTTCGTCGCGCATCATCTGCCCCGCCTGCGCCGGAACCTGCAATGCGTCGAGTTCGAGCTGGTGGCGAGCCACATGCTGGCCAACCTGTCCCGCCGCGAGGCCGACCTTCTGATCCGCGAGCAGGTGCCGGACCTCGCCAGTATCGTCGCGCGCCGGCTCGGCCGCGTCGCCTACGCGGTCTATGGCGCGGCGGAGCTGGCCATCGCGGACCCGTCGCCGGGCGCGCTCCGCCGCATGCCCTGGGTCGGCTTCGACGACGACCACAACTACATGCCGGGCCAGAGCTGGCTCCTCGACCTGCTCGACGGCGCGCGGCCCGCCGTGCGGGTGAACAACTGGCTGGTCCTGCACGAGGCCGCGCGGACGGGCGCCGGCCTCGCCGTGCTGCCCTGCTATCTCGGCGACGGCGACCCGGCACTCCGGCGCGTCGGCCCGGTCCTGGAGGAGGTCGCAGCCGACCAGTGGCTGCTCGTCCACCGCGACCTGCGCGCCCTGCCCCGCGTGCGCGCCGTCATGGACGCGCTGATCGAGCTGTTCCGCGAAGAGCGCGCCGCGATCGAGGGACGGCGCCCGGCCGAACCGGCCGTACCGGAGGCCGAGCGGGCGGTGCAGGTTTCCTGACGCCGCACGCCGCGAAAAGGCGGCCGCCCGTCCTTGCGTTGCCTCGGCCGCTCCCTATAATCGCGCTTTCTTTTCCGCCGCCTGGAAGGATCAACGACGCGATGGGTACCGATTCTCCGGCGATCGGCATCATCATGGGCAGCCAGTCCGACTGGGAGACGATGCGCCATGCGGCCGAGACGCTGGACGCCCTGGGCATCGCCTACGAGACGCGGATCGTTTCCGCGCACCGCACGCCGCGCCGACTCTACGAGTACGCGGAGACGGCGCGCGAGCGCGGCCTCAAGGTCATCATCGCCGGAGCCGGCGGCGCCGCCCACCTGCCGGGGATGGTCGCAGCGCTGACGACGCTGCCGGTCTTCGGCGTGCCCGTGGAAAGCGCGGCGCTGAGCGGGCTCGACAGCCTGCTCTCGATCGTGCAGATGCCGGGCGGCGTCCCGGTGGGCACGCTCGCGATCGGCAAGGCGGGGGCGATCAACGCGGCGCTGCTGGCGGCCTCCGTGCTGGCGCTCGGCGACGCGCGGGTGGCGGAGGCGCTCGACGGCTGGCGCGCGGCCCAGACCGCAGCCGTGCCCGAGTCGCCGTCCGGGCAGCCATCGACGACGGACCGACAAACCGCGAAATGACCGCTGACCAGGGACAGAGCTTCGAGCCCGGCGCGACCATCGGCATCCTGGGCGGCGGGCAGCTCGGCCGCATGGCGGCGCTGGCCGCCGCCCGCCTCGGCTACCGCGTCCACGTCTATTGTCCGGACGCGGACAGCCCGGCCTCGCAAGTCACGGCGAGGACCACCGTCGCCGCCTATGACGACCGCGCCGCGCTGGAGGCGTTCGCCGAGGCGGTGGACGTGGTCAGCTTCGAGTTCGAGAACGTCCCCGCCGCGACGGCGGAGTTCCTCGCCGAACGGCGGCCGACCCGGCCGGCGCCGCATGTCCTTCACACGACCCAGGACCGGCTGCGCGAGAAGGACTTCCTGACCTCGATCCAGGTGCCGACGACCCGCTACGTGGCGGTGACGCGCGCCGAGGAGCTGGAGTCCGCGGTCCGCGCCATCGGCCGGCCCTGCGTGCTGAAGAGCGCCCGCTTCGGCTACGACGGCAAGGGGCAGGTGCGGATCGACGGAACGACCGACCTCGCCGAGGCCTGGGCCCGGATGGGCGCCGACCTCGGCATCCTCGAAGCCTATGTCGACTTCACCCAGGAGGTGTCGGTCATCGTCGCGCGCGGGGTCGACGGCAGCTGCAGCGCCTATCCGCCGGTCGAGAACAAGCACCGCCACCACATCCTCGACACCACCATCGCCCCGGCGCGGCTGCCGCAGCCGGCCGCCATGAAGGCCGAGGCGATGAGCCGCCACGTCGCCGAGGCGCTGGGCGTCGTCGGCCTTCTCGCCGTCGAGATGTTCGTCACCGAGGCGGGCGAGGTGCTGGTCAACGAGCTGGCGCCGCGGCCGCACAACTCCGGCCACTGGACGATCGACGCCTGCGTCACCAGCCAGTTCGAGCAGTTCGTGCGGGCGGTCTGCGGGCTTCCGCTGGGCTCGACCGAGCACCATTCGGACGCGGTCATGAAGAACCTGATCGGCGACGAGGTGAACGCCTGGCGGGAAATCCTGGCCGAGCCGGGCGCGAAGCTGCACCTCTACGGCAAGGCCGAGGCCCGGCCGGGCCGGAAGATGGGCCACGTCACCCGGCTGAGCCCGAAGAGCTGAGGCCCGAACCCGGCGCGGCGCGGGTTAGGCCGGCAGGCCGGCCTTTTGCAGGCCTTCGGTCCAGTGGTTCAAGTCGGCCTGCAGCCTGAAAGGCTCGCTGCGCACGGATCGGGCGATCGAGAATGCCGGCGCCAGCCGGAGCGCCTCCGCGGCCTCCGCCCGCGCCGCGTCCAACTCGCCCATATGGGCGAAGCAGCCCGCGAGATAGGCGTGAACCCAGGCGGGTGCGTCGGTGATTCGCCGGAAGGCCCGCACGGCCTCGGCGTAGCGGTGCGCCGAACAGAGCGCGAGCCCCAGATGCTCGCAGTACCAGTCGGGGTGATGGGGGTTGAGGCGCATCGCCTTCTCGACCCAGGCGACGCCGTCGTCGGGGTGTCCCAGATAGGTCTGGAGATGCCCCATGTTCGCGGCAAAGTGGGCGTCGTTCGGATTGAGGGCGAGTGCGCGTTCGTGGTGGGCCTCCGCGCGGGCGAACCGCCGGAGATAGAGGCAGACCCGCCCGAGCGCCATGTGGCACCAGCTTTCGGCGTCGTCGAGGTCGAGCGCCTTTTCGGCGATCCGGTAGGCCGTGTCGAGCGCCCGGTCGTCGCCCTCCCGGAACCACTCGTGGAGATGGGTCGCAGCGATGCCGGCATGGGCCAGCGCGTAGTCCGGATCGAGCGCCGCCGCCCGTTCGAGCAGCCGGCGGGCCTCTGCATTGTCTTCCGGCGTGTACCGGTTCAAATGCGTCATGCCGCGGAGCAGGTAGTCGTAGGCTGCGAGACTTTCCGTGCGTTTCCGCTTCGCCTGCTCGGCGCCGGCATGCTGGAGCCGGCCGACGAGCGTCGAGACGATGGTCCGCACGAGTTCGTCCTGGACGGCGAAAATGTCCTCCAGATCCCGGTCGTAGCGGTCCGCCCACAGATGCCGGCCGGTCGCGGCGTCGACGAGCTGCGCCGTGATCCGGGCGCGGCGCCCCGCCGTGCGTATGCTGCCCTCGAGCAGGAACTGCACGCCCAGCTCGCGCCCCACCTGCCGCGCATCGACGGCGCGGTCCCGATAGGCGAAGGAGGAGTTGCGGGCGATGACGAACAGCGATCGGAAGCGCGACAGCTCGGTCACGATATCCTCGGTTATGCCGTCGCTGAAATAGGCCCGCTCGGGATCGCCGCTCAGATCGAGGAAAGGCAGAACGGCGATCGAGGGCTTTGCCGGAAGCGCGAGCCGTCGCACGGCCCACGCCCCGGGTCCGGCGTCGGAGGCAACGTCGAACCGGGCCCTGTACGCCCGCATCGGCCTGATCCTGTTCTCGATCGCGAACGCGCCGATATAGTCGAACCGGATGGCCAGCTTGCCCTCGACCTGATCGAAGATGCTGCCGGAAACGCAGATGCCACCGGGCTCGGCGAGGCTCGTCAACCGGTCGGCGAGATGGATGCCTTCGCCCGAGATGCGGCCGGCCTCCACGAGGATCTCGCCGAGGCTTACGCCGATCCGAAGCGGCGCGGCCCTCTCCTTCGCCGCCCCGTCTGCGGGCATCTTCACCTGCTGCCGGAGCCGTAAGGCGCAGCGCATGGCCGTCACCGCGCTGGCGAATTCGGCGACGATCCGGCCGTCCGTTGCGCCAAAGGTTCGGCCGTCATCCTCGGCGACGATCCGCTCGAGGCGCGGGGTCATTTCGGAGAACGACGCGGCGGTCCCGGCCGCAGGCAAGCGGCCGTCGCACACGAGATCCACCATCAGAACAGTGCCGAGTCTCTGCTCCATGGGCTCCTCGGCCGCGCCCGCTCTCTGCGAAGGGGACCGGACTTTAGAGAAGCGCGGTCCGCGTGGCAATCACCCTCGCGTTCGCTTCCCCCGGGTGAAGGGCCGGCCGGTCTGAATGGCCGCCACGCGCCCGGCGTTGGAGAATCAGCTCATCCGCTCGGGCAGGCCGGCGGACGTCACTCCGGCAGTCCTGCCCTGCGGAGGCCCTCCAGATAATGTTCCAGGGCATCGCGATCCTGGTCCGGCTGCCGCGCGGCCCAGTCTGCGATCGAGAAGCCCGGGTGAAGGCGCAGCACCTCCGCGACGTGGGCGGCCGCCTCGTCGCGCCGGCCAAGCTGGGCGAAGCTGGCGGCAAGCAGCCTGTGCCCCTCCGCGGGATTGCTCATCCGCTCGAGCGCGCGGATCGCGTCCTCGTAGCGCCCCAGGGTGTAATAGGCGTCGCCGAGGTACCACAGATACCAGTCGGGAAAGAACGGGTTGAGCCGCATCGCCTTGTGCAACAGCTCGACCGCCTCGGCGGCCCGCCCGTCATGGATGAGGGCGTCGGCGGCCTCCGCCATGATGTCGGCGTCGTTCGGGTTGAGGGCGAGCGCGCGCTCGTATTCGGCGACCGCCGCGGCCCGCTGCTTGGTGTAGAGGAGGACGAAGCCGAGGGCGGCGTGGCCGCGCGCGCCGGCGTCGTCGAGAGTGACGGCACGGTTCGCGTGGGCGAGCGCCCGTTCCAGGCTGGCGGCCGGATCGTCGCTCCAGCGGTAGCGCCATTCGAAGATGTGGGTCATCGCCAGCGCCGCATGGGCGCGGGCGTAGCGCGGGTCGCGCTCCAGCGCGCGCCGATACAACGCTTGCGCCTGGGCGTTGGCGTCCCTCGCATATCGGCGCAGGAGCATCTGGCCGCGCAGGACGAGGCCGTAGGCCTCCAGATCCGCCGTCTCCGCCTGCCTGAACCGGAGGCGCTCCGCCTCTTCGAGGCGGACCGCCAGGGTGCCCACGATGAGCTGCGTCAGCTCGTCCTGAACCGCGAACACATCGGCGAGGTCGCGGTCGTAGCGCTCCGCCCACAGATGATGGCCCGTCGTCGTGTCGACCAGCTGCACCGCGATCCGCACTCGGTCGCCGGCCCGCCGGACGGTGCCCTGCAGCAGATAGCGGACGCCGAGCTCGCGCCCCGTCCGCCGCGGGTCGGCTTCGCCGCCCCTGAACCGGAACGAGGAATTCCGCGAGATGACGAACAGCTCGCGGAACTTCGAGAGGCTGGTGATGACGTCCTCGGCGATCCCGTCGCTGAAATAGGCCTGCTGCGGATCGCCGGTCTTGTTGACGAAAGGCAGGACGGCGATCGACGGCAGCGCCGGGCTCGATCCGGATTCGCGCGGCGCGGCCGAGTCGACAGCCTCATCCGGTCCGCCGCTCGCCGGCTCGCCCGGGGACAGCCGGTAAACGCGGACCGGGCGGGCGATGTTCTTGACGACGCGCTCACCGAGCGGCTCGAACCGGAGCGGCAACCTGCCCTCGATCTGATCGTACACCGTGCCCGAGATGCTGATCCCGCCGGGCTCGGCCAGCCGCTCCAGCCGGACGGCCACGTTGACGCCGTCGCCGAAGAGGTTGTCTCCCTCGACCATGACGTCGCCGAGATTGATGCCGATGCGAAACCGCATGCGGTGATCCTCGGGCAGATCCGCGTTGCCCGCGGCGATCGCCTCCTGCATGCGCAGCGCGCAACGCACTGCGGCGTCGGCGGTGGAGAACTCGGCCACGAGGCTGTCGCCCGCGCCGCCGAAGATCCGGCCGCGATGCTCCGCCACCAGCGCGTCGATCGCCGCCCGATGGCGCTTGAGGACCCTTAGCGTTCCCTCCTCGTCGGCGCCCATGAGGCGCGAGAAGCCCGCGGCATCGGCGCTGAGGATCGTGCTGAGTTTGCGCCGAATGCCCTGCGGGGTCATGTTCCGGTCAGCGGAACGTTGGCCGACGGAAGAGGCGTAACGGGTTCGGCAAGCGTTCGGCCACGCGCCCGATGCGGCCGACGGTCTGCGGAATGCGCATCACGTCGGCGATGCGGCGGTCAAGAAAGGCCCAGCTGTCGGCGAACCCTTCCGAGTTGTCGTTCAGCCAGTAGAGCACGGTGCTGCCGTAGACGGCGGCGAGCAGGCCGCGCTTCGTGTAGAAGTTGTAATCGGTCGAACGGTCGCCGGCGGCGTACCAGATCGCATCGACGGTGCGATAGAGGCACCGCGCCGCCAGGGCCGCGTTCTGCGGCATCGCCAGGACGGCGAGGCCCTGCCGGATCGCCTCGCGATGCGCGGCATTCTGTTCGAGCCGCAGGCGGATCGCGGTGGCGATGCGGTCGCGGACCCGCATGGAGGCGGGATCGAGCGCCTCCAGCGCCTCCACCATCCGCCGGTCGGCGAGCCGGTTGAAGAATTCGATCATCTCGCCACCGCCGCCGGGGAACAGGTTGTCGGCCATCGCCGGCGCGATGCCCGCATCCCGGGCGCCGGCCTTCAAGGCCGCACGTGTCCAGCCGTCGAAGGGCACGTGATCGAGGGTCGCTTCCAGAAGGCGCTCACGCAGGCGCTCCCGGGCCGCCGCCGCGCCGGTCATCGCCCCTCTCCCCCGTCGCCCTTGCCCGAGAGATCGGGAATCCCGTGCCGGAGTTCCTCGGTGAAGGCCAGCAGCGACAGATCGGTCATGCGCATGGGATAGAGAATGCCGTCGAGATGGTCGCATTCGTGCTGGACGACGCGGGCGTGGAAGCCTTCGGCCTCGCGCTCGATCGTCTCGCCCTCCGGCGTCGTGCCGCGATAGCGGATCCGAAGATAGCGCGGCACGGCGCCGGTCAGCCCCGGCACCGAGAGGCAGGCCTCCCAGCCGAGCGCCATCTCCGGGCCGAGCGGCTCGATCTCGGGGTTGACGAGCACCGTGAGCGGCACCGCCGCCCGCTCATCGCCCTCCTGCTCGGCGCGCCGGGCCGGCACCTCGAAGAGGACGACGCGCTGCGGCACGTGCACCTGCGGCGCCGCGAGGCCGATCCCGCCGATATCGGCGAGCGTCTCGAGCATGTCGGCGACGAGCCGGCGGATCTCCGGCGCGGTCGGGTCGGGGACGGGATCGGCGCGTCGCCGCAGCACCGGGTGGCCCATGCGGGCAATCTTCAGGATAGCCATGGGCCGTACTATGCGGGAAAGCCAGGCCGCCGGAAAGGGGCGACTTGGCGGCCCGGGTTAACGCGTCCCCGTGTGCTGACGAGCGGTTGCGATCGCGGAGAGATCCGTGGTCGGATTGCGCGCCGGCCCCGCGGCCTCCTTGCGTTCCGAATATCGGTCGGTGAGCGTCCGACGATGCGGACGCAGCAGGACGGTGAAGCGGACGAGTTCCTCCATGACGTCGACAATGCGCTCATAGAAGGGGGACGGGCGCATCCGGCCGTCTTCGTCGAATTCCTGGAAGGCCTTGGGCACGCTCGACTGGTTGGGGATCGTGAACATCCGCATCCAGCGGCCAAGAATCCGAAGCGTGTTGACCGCGTTGAAGGACTGCGATCCGCCGCAGACCTGCATGACGGCCAGGGTCCGCCCTTGGGTCGGCCGTATGCCGCCCATGTTGAGCGGCAGATGGTCGATCTGCGCCTTCATGACTCCGGTGATCTGCCCGTGCCGCTCGGGGCTGCACCAGACCTGCCCCTCCGACCACATCGAGAGCTCGCGCAGCTCGCGCACTGCGGGGTGGTCGTCGCCCGCCGTCTGGTCCGGCAGCGGCAGGTCGCTCGGGTCGAAGATCCTCGGCTCGGCGCCGAAGAAGCGCAGGAGACGCGCCGCTTCTTCGACCGCGAACCGCGAATAGGAGCGTTGCCGCAACGAGCCGTAGAGGAGCAGGATCCGCGGCGGATGACCGAGCGGATCGTCGAAGGCCGCGGCGGGGCGCGACTGGGCGAACCGCCCGTCGAGCGCGGGCAGGTGATCGGGATCGGGGAGATGGCGAACTCTCATGTCTGTTCAGCCTGCATGTTCGGGTTGAGGAGACAAAGCGCGCCCAAGGCGGCGAGCCCGAGCGCGCCCGACAGGATGAGCGCGAAGACGCCGAAGCGCTCGATGAGCAGGGCGAAGGTGAACGGCGCCACCGCCTGCCCGAACCGGGCGGGAACCATCAGCAGGCCCTGGCGAAGCCCGTAGCCCGCCGGCCCGAAGATCGCGAGGGGGAGCGTGCCCTTGGCGATCGTCAGGATCCCGTTGCCCGCGCCGTGCAGCAGCGTGAAGAAGACCGCCGCCGGCGCCCCCGCGATCATGAGACCGAGCGCCCCGATCGGATGGGCGATCGCGGCCAGCTTGGCGGACAGCAGCGGATGGAACCGTTGCAGCAGGACGTACTCGAAGGCGCGCGCGGCGACCTGGGCCGGCCCGACGAGCGCCGCCGCGGCCACGGCGGCGGCGGGCGACGCGCCGGCATCCTGCAGAAGGCGCGGCAGGTGAGCGGCCATCGCCGTGCTCGTGAACCAGGTGACGGTGAACACGAAGGCAAGAAGCACAAGCCCGAGGGTCGGCGCCGATGCGCCGGGGCGGCGATTCTCCGACAAGGGAGGCGCCGGCTGCGTTCCGAGCGGAACCAGAAAGCGGTTGAGCGGCAGGCCGAGCAGGAGATGGGCGGCCGCCCAGACGAAGCAGGCCGTGCGCCAGTCGAAGACCGCTTCGAGATAGGCGGTGATCGGCCAGCAGATCGTGCTGGCGAAGCCCGCGAGCAGCGTGATGCCCGTGATGGCGCCGCGGGCCTCGCGGCCGAAGATGCCGGCGAGGGTCGAGAAGGCCGCCTCGTAGAGCCCCATGGCCATGCCGGCCCCGATGATCAACCAGCCGGCGACGAGCGGCACGGGCCCGTCGGACAGCCCAAGCAGGACCAGTCCCGCAGCGAAGACCAGGTTCGAGGCGGCGAGCACATCGCGGCCGCCGCGAAGGTCGATGCGCCGCCCCGCAGCCGGCCCAAGGAAGGCGGCGACGATCAGCGCCGCCGAGAAGGCCCCGAAGACCAGGCCCACGGAGACGCCCAGGTCCCTCGCCATCGGCATTGCGAGGATCGCCGGCAGGTAATAGGTCGATCCCCAGGCCAGCGTCTGCGCGGTCCCGAGAGACAGGATCGTCCGGGTTCGAGGACCCGGCCTCATGCGACACCGCGGCGGCCGCGGCCTTGCGACGACCGATCCATGAACACCTCCGCCATCAACGCCTCGATCATCGAGGTATCAAGGTAGAAAACGAGAGCATCATTCCCGGCCATGGACTCCCGATCGCGAACCGGACAAGGCATCGGCGGTCGCCTTGCTCGCCAGGATGCAATCCGTCGCCTCCAGCCATGCGTCCACGGCCACCTGAAAGGCCCGCCGGCCCTTCTCGGTCAGGGAATAGACCTTTCGCTCCCGGCCCTGAACGACCTCGGTGCGGGAGGACAGGTAGCCGCCCGCCTCGAACTCGTTGAGCACGGGATAGACGGTGCCTTCGGACGGGCTGCAGCAGCCCTTGGTGGTCTTCTCGACCGCCTGTACGACCTCGTAGCCGTGCATGGGCTTCCGGTGCAGCACGCAGAGCACGAAGAACTTGGACAGGGACATCTTGATCGTGCCCTGCCAATAGGCGCGGTCTCCATAGTCGGGCACCGGACGGGGCGTCGCGCGCGTATGTCTCGATGCTTGAGGCATAGGCCGTCGTTACACCTCGACCATCGAGGCGTCAAGGCAAACCTGAAACGGCGCCCGGCTCGATCGCGGCTTGAGCCGAATAGGCCTTTCTTAATCAATCGGAGCTTTCTACAAGGGGCGGTTCCCGTCGCCGTTATCGGAAGGACCCCTATGTCTGATGTCAGGACCTATACGGGCGGCTGCCACTGCGGCAAGGTCCGCTACGAAGCGAAGACCGACCTGAAGCAGGTCATCACCTGCAACTGCTCGATCTGCACGAAGCGCGGCCTGCTGCTGGCCTTCGTCGAGGCGGAGCGGTTCAAGCTCCGCTCGGGACAGGACGCGCTGACCGATTACCAGTTCGGCCGGAAGAACATCCACCATCTGTTCTGCTCGTCCTGCGGGGTCGAATCCTTCGCCAGAGGCACCGCCCCCAACGGCGCGGAGATGGTCGCGATCAACGTTCGCTGCCTCGACGAGGTGGACATCGGCTCGCTCCCCCTCACGCCGATCGACGGCAAGAGCCTGTAAGAGCGGCATCGACGAGGGACGGCCGATCCACCCTTGCCCCGGTCCGGAACCATCCCAATATAACAGGCAAAATTTTTCGAGATTCCGGTAAACTCCGGCCGT
>CAZKCM010000046.1:24939-33466 GCA_964551315.1 uncultured Rhodospirillaceae bacterium
AACCATCCCAATATAACAGGCAAAATTTTTCGAGATTCCGGTAAACTCCGGCCGTCGCGGGTCGGTTCTCCGAATCGGAACCCGGCGGCACCCCCTTCCCAAAAATCGAAGCTTGTGGTATTAGATTTGCCCCTTGATCGGGAGGAGCGCGGGAACGGGCCTCCCGATTGGTTTTTTGTGCCTGAACCCCAAGGCTCGGACATAAAGGAGAGCAGAGAAACCGTGCAAGTCGTCGTTCGCGACAACAATGTCGATCAGGCCCTGCGCGTGCTGAAAAAGAAGATGCAGCGCGAGGGCGTCTTCCGGGAAATGAAGCTCCGCCGCAACTACGAAAAGCCGTCGGAGCGCAAGGCACGCGAGAAGGCCGAAGCGATTCGGCGCCATCGCAAGCTGATGCGCAAGCGCATGGATCGCGAGGGTTACTGAGCGGGCGGTTTCTCGATGACGGCCCGATCCGACCGCCCCGCCGACTCCGGATCGGTGCCGCCAGGCGCAAGCCAATGCCCCGGACCTGTCCCGGGTCCGTGATAGCCTAGCTCCAGACCTCGCCACAGCGGCCCCCGGCCGCGACCTATTCGATTCGCCCCTCCCAACCGCCCCGCCACCCGGCGGCGGCGTGTTTTCGCGTGCCTTTTTCTGTGCTCCGGCGCCTCGGCACCGGGCATCGATCCCGCATGCCCGATTTTCGTTGAACGATCCCCCCGGCCCTCCCGATCATTGGGCCGAAAGAATTCGGCGCCGCGGGCGTAGGATTCCGCCGGCTCGCTCGTGAAATGGGCATGAGCGAGAGCGGCACGATTTGCGCGCGGGGCCCGGTGCCCCTTACGGCATCCTGGCGAGCGGCGCGGAATTCCTGGCGCATGGCGATCGAGGCCCTGCGCGCCGAGACGCGGCGGCCATTCGGACCGGCCGCGCCCGAGGGGACCGGGCTTTGGAGAAGCAGGGTGGCGATTCGTCCGGGCGACCAGGATGACGAGCTGATGGCGCGGATCGCGGCCGGCGAGACCGGCGCCTTCCGGCGTCTCATGGACCGGCATATCGACGCCGCCTATCGCCTGGCGCGCCGGGTCATCGGCTCGGACGCCGAGGCGGAGGACGCCGTGCAGGAGGCCTTCCTCAAGGTCTGGATGCGCGCGCGGTTCTGGAAGCCCGGCGGTGCGCGGTTCTCCACCTGGCTCTGGCGGGTCGTCCTCAACCAGAGCCTCGACCAGCTCCGACACCCGAAGCCGGCACCGCTCGACACGGCGCCGGAGCCGGCCGACCCGGCCGCGGATCCGGCCGAGGCGCTGATCGAGCGCCAGGACGAGACACGGGTCGCGCAAGCCGTGGCCGAGTTGCCGGAACGCCAGCGCGCCGCGATCGCCCTGATCTACGGCGCCGGCGCCTCGAACGCCGAGGCGGCCGAAGCCCTCGGCATCTCCGTCGGCGCGCTCGAACAACTGCTGGTGCGGGCCAGGCGAAGCCTGCGCGCGCGACTCAAGGATTCGGCGACATGATGGATCTCGACGAGTTTCAGGACTTCCTCGATACCCACGGCCCGGATCCGGCAACCTGGCCGGCCGAGGACCGGCGGCAGGCGGAAGCGCTTCTCGGCCGGTCGGCCGCGGCGCGCGCGGCGCTGGCCGAAGCCCAAAGGCTCGATTCACTGCTGGCCCGCACACTGGCGACGGAGCGGGCGAGCGAGGCCCTGCGCGCCCGTATCCTCGCAACCGCGGCCGGCCATGCGCGGCCCGCGGCCGCCCGGGAGCCGTGGAGGTTTCGGTTCGCGCCACCTTGGTGGATCGGCGCCGCCTCGGCCACGGCGTCGCTCCTTCTCGGGATCTATGTGGGCGCGTCCGGCCTGCCGCCCTTCGTGCCCTCCGAACCACCCCCGGCCGCGGGCGAGATCGTCGACGTCGCCGATCTCGCCTTCGGGGCGGCCATCGACGAGGAGACCTTCCCATGACGATCACCGGCCGCAAGGCGACGGCCCTGGTCGCTGCGCTGATCCTTTCGGCCAGTCTGAATGTCTTTGCCGCCGCCGCCTGGGGAACGCACGAGCTCTGGGCCGAACCCCGGCGGTCCGGCTTCGGCCGCTTGGTGCGCTCCGCGCCCGCGGAGGTGCAGGAGACGGTCGAAGCGCGGTTCGAGGCCATCAGGCCGGACATGCAGGAGCGGATCGCCGCGGTGCGCGCGGCACGGGCCGATATCGCCCGGCTGATGCGCGACCCGAACGCCGATCCGGCCGCCTTGGAGGCCGCCTTCGCCGAGCTGCGCGCGCGACGCGACTCGATCGAGATCCTGGTGCACCGCACGCTGGTTGAGGCGATGGCGGAGATGCCCCCCGAGATCCGGGGCCGGTGGGCCGAAGAATGGAGCCGGCGGCGATGAGAATGCGGCGGATCGTTCCGGGCGTCCTCGCGGCGCTGGCGATCACGCTGGCCGGCGCCTGGTGGTACCTGGACGTACAGGCGAAGACGCAACCGGCGTTCGACACGGTGACGGTCCGCCGAGGCGACCTCGAACGGACGGTGACCGCGCTCGGCAAGCTGGAGCCGCTCGAATACGTGGATGTGGGCGCGCAGGTCTCCGGCCAGCTCAAACGGATTCATGTCGGGCCCGGCGACCGGGTCGAAGCGGGCGACCTGCTGGCCGAAATCGACCCGACCGTCTACGAGGCCAGGGTGGCCGCGGACCGCGCGACCCTGCTCGGCCTCGAGGCGCAGCTCGCCGAGCGCAAGGCGCTGCTCAAGCTCGCGCGGCAGCAGCACGCCCGCCAGAAGGAATTGCACGAGGCCAACGCCACGAGCAAGGAGGCGCTCGACAGCGCCGCCGCGGAAGCGGAGGTGGCCGCGGCCCGCGTGGCGGCGTTGGAAGCGGAGATCAGCAAGGCGCGCTCGACGCTGGAGGCCGACGAGGCGAACCTCGGCTACACCAAGATCCTGGCGCCCATGGCCGGCACGGTGATGTCGCTGTCCGCCCGCCAGGGGCAGACGCTGAACGCCAACCAGTCGGCGCCGATCATCCTGCAGATCGCCGACCTGGAGACCATGACCGTGCGCACGCAGGTCTCCGAAGCCGATGTCGGCAAGCTGACGATCGGCATGGAAGCCTATTTCACCACGCTCGGCGATCCGGAGCGCCGCTGGACCGGCCGGCTGCGGCAGATCCTGCCCACGCCGGAGGTGCTGAACGACGTCGTGCTCTACAACGCGCTGTTCGAGGTGGACAACGCGGACGGCCGGCTTCTGCCGCAGATGACGGCGCAGGTATTCTTCGTGCTCGGACGCGCCGAGGACGCCGCCATCGTGCCGGTGTCCGCGCTGCGGCCCGCCGAGGAGCCGGGCAAGCATTCGGTGCAGGTCGTGAACGGCACGCGGATCGAGACGCGGACGGTCACGGTGGGTGTCCAGGACCGCATCCACGCCGAGATCCTCGACGGGCTCCGGCCCGGCGAGCAGGTCGTTGCCGGCGGCGCGGCCGGGCCCGGGCAACGGGGCCGATCATGACCCAGGACGCCGCGCGTCCGCTCATCGAGCTCGAGGGCATCACCAAGAGCTACCGGACCGGCGAGATCGAGACCCCGGTTCTGCACGGCGTCTCGCTTTCCATCCACGCCGGCGAGTTCGTCGCCATCCTCGGCTCCTCCGGGTCGGGCAAGACCACCCTGATGAACATCCTCGGCTGCCTCGACCGGCCGAGCGGCGGCCGCTACCGCCTCGACGGGGTGGACGTGGCGGGGCTGGACCGGGACGGGCTGGCCGAGTTGCGCCGCGCCGTCTTCGGCTTCGTGTTCCAGCAGTACAATCTGCTGCCGGACGCCACGGCGGCGGAGAACGTGGAGATCCCCGCGGTCTACGCCGGCCGGCCGCGGGCGGAGCGGAGCGCGCGCGCCCGTGCCCTCCTCGAGCGCCTCGGCCTCGGCGAGCGGCTGAACTACCGGCCGAGCCAGCTTTCGGGCGGCCAGCAGCAGCGCGTCTCGATCGCCCGGGCGTTGATGAACGGCGGGCGCGTCATCCTCGCCGACGAGCCGACCGGCGCGCTCGACAGCCGAAGCGGCCGCGAGGTCATGGACCTGCTGCGCGAACTCAACGCCCAGGGCCACACCGTCATCCTCATCACCCACGACGCCGAGGTAGCGGCGCAGGCCGACCGTCGCATCCGCATCGCCGACGGGCGCATCGTCGCCGACGACGGAACGCCGCCGCGCCGCGTGCCATCCAAACCCGAGGCACCGGCCGCGGAGGGGAGCCGCGGGGCACGTGCTCGGCCTCTGGCGGAGATTGAGGAGACGGTTCGCATGGCGTTCCGGTCCATGCGGGCGAACGTCTTCCGGACGGTGCTCACGCTGCTCGGCATCGTCATCGGCGTCGGCTCGGTCATCGCCATGCTGGCGATCGGGACCGGCGCGAAGCAGGAGGTCATCGGCCGCATCGAATCCATGGGCACCGACCTGCTGCTGGTGCGCCCCGGGGCGCCGAACATGCGGGGCCGCGGCGAGGTCGCGACGCTTGTGCCCGAGGATGCGGTCGCGCTTGCGCGGCTGCCGGGTGTGGTCAGCGCGGTGCCGGAAACCAACGGCTCGGCGACGCTGCGCTTCGGCAACAACGACCACCAGACCAGCATCACGGCGACCTCCGAGGACTTTGCCGCCGCGAAGAACTGGCCGGTCGCGCGCGGGGTGTTCTTCAACGCCAACGACGTCCGCGAATACGCCGCCGTCGTGGTGCTGGGGCGCACGGTCGCCCGCGCGCTGTTCCCCGACGGGACCGATCCGATCGGCCGCTACGTGCTGATCAAGAACGTTCCCTTCCAGGTCATCGGCGTGATGTCGGAGAAGGGCGCCTCGCCCTGGGGCAGCGACCAGGACGACGTCGCCTTCGTGCCGCTGTCGACCGGCAGCCTGCGGCTGTTCGGGCAGCGCTACCTGCGATCGATCACGGTGCAGGTGGCCGATGTCGCGACCATTGACGCGACCCAAAGGGCGGTCGAGGACCTGCTGCGCGCGCGCCACGGAACCGAAGACTTCCGCGTGCGCAACATGGCTTCGATCCTGGAAACGGTAACCGAGACCCAGGACACCTTCACCCTGATGCTCGGTTCGATTGCCGCCATCTCGCTTCTGGTCGGCGGCATCGGCGTGATGAACATCATGCTGGTCAACGTGACCGAGCGGACCCGCGAAATCGGCATCCGCATGGCCACGGGCGCCCGCTCCCGCAACATCCAGCTGCAGTTCCTCACCGAGGCCCTCGTCGTCTGCTGCGCCGGCGGGCTGGTCGGAGTCGCCGGCGGGCTGGCCGCCGCCGCGGTCGTCGCGCGCCTCGGCAGCGCGGTCGAGGTCTCTCTCGCGCCCGTGCTGCTGGCCTTTGGCTGCGCGGCCGGCATCGGGTTGATCTTCGGCTACCTTCCGGCGCGGAAGGCCTCGCGGCTCGACCCCGTGGTCGCGCTCACCGCGGATTGAGGCGCGATGACGAAGAGAAGGCTCCTTACCGTAACGATAGGCCTGGCGCTCGCGCTCGGGAGCGGCCTTGCGGGCTGCGCGTCCGGCGTCGACACCCTGCCGCCGACAGTGGCGGTGCCGACGGGCTGGGCCAATGGCGGGACGGACGGCGCCATGCAGGCCGACCTTTTGCCGGTCGCCGCGACGGAACCGTCCGTCCCGGCCGAGTGGTGGGAAGAATTCGGCAGCCGCGAGCTTGCGCGGCTGATCGCCGAGGCCAGGCGGAACAACCCGGACCTGTCGGCCAGCGCGCGGCGGATCGCGCAAGGGACGGCGCGCGCACGCGCCGCGGGCGCCGGGCTCTATCCCACGCTGGAGGGGTCGGGCGGCGGTTCGCGGCGCTGGCCCGGTGAAGGCACGGCCAGAAACAGCTTCCAAGGGGGCCTCGACGCGAGCTACGAGATCGACCTGTGGGGTGTGAACCGGGCCAACCTGGACGCGGCGGAGACGCTGAGCCTCGCCAACGCGTTCGACCAGGCGGCGCTCTCCCTGAGCCTCGATGCCGAGGTGGCGACGACCTACTTCCAGTACCTGAACCTCCACGACCGGCTGGAGAACGCCCGCCGGATCCTGGACATCGCCGAGCGGATTCTGGCGCTCGTCGAAACGCAGGTCCGGCTCGGCGCGGCCTCGGGCCTCGAGCTGGCGCAGCAGCGCGGCACGGTGGCCACGCTGCGCGCCAACATCCCGACGCTGGAGCAGCGTCGGGCGGAAACGCTGAACGCCCTGGCACAGCTTCTCGGCACCACGCCGGGCGAGGTACGGATCGAGACCGCCAGCCTCGACGGGATCACCCTGCCGACCGTCGCGCCCGGATTGCCGTCGGAGCTCTTGGCGCGCCGGCCGGACATCGCCCGCGCCGAGGCCGCGCTGTCCGCCGCCCGGGCCGACCTGAGGGCGGCGCGCGCCGCCATGATGCCGTCGATCCGCCTCACCGGCGGCGGCGGCTACGCCAGCGACCAGCTGTCGACCCTCTTCTCGCCCGCCGGCTTCCTCGCCAACCTGGCCAGCGGGCTCGCCGCGCCGATCTTCGACGGCGGCCGGCTGTCGGCGCAGCGGGACGCGGCCGAGGCCGCCGTGGACGAGGCCGTCGACGCCTACCGGTCCGCCGTCATCGCCGCCTTCCGGGACGTCGAGGACGCCCTTGCCGCGGCGAAGTACCTGGCCGAGATCGAGACGGCCCAGCGGGCGGCCCTGGCCGAGGCCGAGCGCGCCTACGAACTCGCCGAGATCCGGTACCGCGCCGGCTCGGTGGATTTCCTGAGCCTGCTCGAGGCGCAGCGCAGCCTCTTCCAGCAGGAGGACGCGCTGGAGCAGACGCGGCTGGCGCGACTCAGCGCGGCCGTCGCGCTCTACAAGGCGCTCGGCGGCGGCTGGTGCGAGGACGGCGAAGGCATGGCGTGCGGCGCCGAGACCTGACGCGCCTCGCCCTGCGAAGACGGCGGTCTCGGTGCAGGCCATCCGCCCGATTTGGACCGCGTCGCCGGCCGACTGCCACGATCGCGCGCAGTGACAACATCCACGGCACGGAGGCTCGGTCGTCCGGAGCCGATCCCCGCAGAGGCAAACGCTTGATTGCGCGTGCGCCCGGGCGCAATGTTTTTTCTTGGCGGCGCGGATCGCTCGGCGCCCGTTCGGGCGCCCTCTTCAGGACGTGGAGCACCATGCCGAACCGCCGCCCTAGACCGATATCTTTCCTGCGACGCGCCACACCGTTCGATCCGACGGGCGCGGGCAACAACCTCCCCCTTGGCCGGGCCCGCGCCGGTTTCAGCTTTGCGACCGCCATCGACAATCTCGGACAGATCGTCAGCCAGCAGGGGGAGTGACGCTCACGCAAGGGGCGCGAGCCGATCGCTGATGGTCTGAAGAGGCCGGTATGGAATGGCTCATCGGCATTTCGGTCGTTGCTCTGGTGGTCTATCTGCGCACCGCCAAGCGCGTCACCCGTCGAGGCGTGATCCGCATGGGCGCGCTGGCCACCGTCGTGATCGCGCTCGGCACCTGGCAGGCGATCCACCGCGACGGACGGGAAGCGTCGGAACGCGGGCGCGCCGCGGCCGCAATCAGGGCCGACGAGATCGCGCTCGACGGCCTTCGTCTGAGTCAATGCCGGGCCGGGTCGTGCGTCCTCACGGGCCGAGTGGAGAACCGATCGATACGCACGATCACCGGCATCGGCATCGCCGTCACCGCGTACGAATGCCCGGACCGTCCCCGAAGCCGCGGCGACCCTTCCCTTGGCTTCGCTCTCGTGGTGTCGCCGGCCGGCCTTCCCGCCTGCGACGTCGTCGGCCAGGACGCGAGCGTCTGGGTCGCCGTCATGGTCCCGCCGGGCCAAGCGCGGACCATCGAAGGGTTTGCCCATTTCGTTCACATGCCGTGGATCGGCGGGACGTTCGTTTGGACCTACGCCGTGACCGGCGTCAACGCGCGGTGATCGCGGCCGCAGCCGCCGTGCTCTCCAAGGCGGTCGGCGGCCGATGCGGGGGCGGCACGGGCGAAGTGCGCGGCCCCGATCGCAAAACGCGAGCCCGCGCCGAGTCGCAGCCTCGCGAACCAGGCGAATGGTCCGTTCTCAGCAACGACCGTCAGCCGAGTGCCTTGACGATCTCCTCGCACATCTTCTTGGCGTCGCCGAACAGCATCATCGTGTTGTCGCGGAAGAACAACTCGTTCTCGACGCCGGCATAGCCCGACGCCATGGAGCGCTTCACGAAGAGCACCGTCTTCGCATTCTCCACGTCCAGGACCGGCATGCCGTAAATCGGGCTCTTCGGATCGGTCTTCGCCGCCGGGTTCGTCACGTCGTTGGCGCCGATGACGAAGGCAACGTCGGTCTGCCCGAAGTCGCGGTTGATGTCCTCGAGCTCGAAGACCTCGTCATAGGGCACGTTCGCCTCGGCCAGGAGCACGTTCATGTGGCCGGGCATACGGCCGGCGACCGGATGGATGGCATATCTGACCTTCACGCCCTTTGCCTTGAGCAGGTCGGCCATCTCGCGCAGCGCGTGCTGAGCCTGGGCGACCGCCATGCCGTAGCCC
>CAZKCM010000047.1:0-33134 GCA_964551315.1 uncultured Rhodospirillaceae bacterium
CTGCTTCTTGCTGCTCACCCGCAATCCCGCGATAACGCTCGCAGGCGTGATCAGCTTGTCGATATCCATGAAATTCCTCGCGTTGGACGTCGTCGGCGCAGCTTCTACGCGCTTCGGCTCCCCAGGGAACCGTCATGATGGCGATTGCCTTGGGGATCAATCCAGCCGACGTGGCCGTCGGGCCGACGATAGACCATGTTCAGGCCCCCATGGGACCGGTTGCGGAACATCATCGCTGCGCAATCGGCAAGATCCAGCCGCATCACGGCCTCGCCGACCGACAGCGTCGGAATATCCGTCTCCATCTCCGCGATGACGACCGGTCGACGATCGGCGCCGTCCGTCGTCTCATCGGTGTCTTCCGGCTCCGGCGCCAGGATGTACTGGCCCGCCCGCTCGGAGTTCGTGTCGCCCCGCCGGTGATCGCGAAGCCGCCGCTTGTGGCGCCGCAGGCGCTTGGCGATGTGCTCCGCCGCGGTGTCGAAGGCGGCATAAGGGGCGCTGGCCTGCGCCTGACCCTGCAGCAGGATACCGCGACCCGGATGAACGGAGATATGGGCGCGGTACAGATAGGCTTCCCGAGAGAAGACGACGTGTGCCTCGATCGGATCGCCGAAATATTTGCCGAAGACCATGTCCAGGGTCTCGGCCACATGGGTACGCAACGCCTCGCCGACGTCGAGCTGCTTGCCTTTGACGGTCAGGTGCATGGCTCACGATGTCCAGGCTGATTGGCCGCATTCTCCTCGATGAAAACCGTGGCGGCCCGGATGGCGGCGGGGACCATAGGCATGTGCGCTTCTGGAGTCAATGACTGTACGGAAGCCCAACCCGCTCCCAAAGATGTATGGTATATCAACCGATTCGCAAGGCCTTGTCGCGCCGGCGCTGGACCGACGACGGAATGCGCAGCGATTCCCGGTATTTGGCAACGGTCCGGCGGGCGATCGTGATGCCCTCGCGATGCAACAGCTCGACCAGCTTGTCGTCCGACAGGATCGCGTCCGGCGTTTCGGCATCGATCAGCTGCTTGATGCGGGAGCGGACCGCCTCCGCCGAATGGGCGTCGCCGCCGTCCGCGTTGGCGAGCGAGGCACTGAAGAAGTACTTGAGTTCGTAAACCCCCCGCGGCGTCGCGAGAAACTTGTTGGTCGTCACCCGGCTGACGGTGCTTTCGTGCATGCCGATGGCGGCGGCGATGTCGCGGCGGATCAACGGCTTCAGATGCTGGACGCCGTGCAGGAAGAAGGCCTCCTGCTGCCGCACGATCTCGGAGGCCACCTTCAGGATCGTGGTCGCCCGCTGGTGCAGCGACTTGACCAGCCAGTTCGCCGAATTGAGCCGTTCGGCGATGTAGTCGCGCTCGGCCTTGTCCTTGGCTTCCCGGCTGATTCGGGTGAAATAGGCGTTGTTGACCAGCACGCGCGGCAGCGTCTCGCTGTTGAGTTCGACGATCCAGCCGTTGCCGTTCGGCGCGCGATGCATCAGGATGTCGGGGGTGATGGCCGGCGCGACCGTCGTCTCGAAGGCGAGCGCCGGCTTGGGGTTGAGCGCCTTGATCTCGGCCACCATCTCGGCGAGATCCTCGCCGTCGACCCCGCACACCCGCATCAGCGCCTCCCGGTTGCGGCTGGCCAGGAGGTGCAGATTGTCGAGCAGCGCCTGCATCGCGGGATCGAGGCGGTTTCGATCGCGTAGCTGGAGCGCCAGACACTCCGCCAGACTTCGAGCGAAGATGCCGGGCGGATCGAACTCTTGCAGCTTGGCGAGCGTGGCCTCGACCCGTGAGACGGGACAGCCGAGCAGCTCCGCAACCTTCGCGAGGTCGCCGACGAGATAGCCCGACTCGTCGATCATGTCGATGAGCTGGACGCCGATCATCCGGTCGGTCGGATCGGCGATGCTGAGGCCAAGCTGCGTCAGAAGATGGTCACGCAGATTGACGTCCGAGCCGAGCGTCTGCTCCAGGCTGCTTTCACCGTCCTCCATCGACCCGTTGCGGCCGCCGGATTGCCTGCCGTGAAGCGACGACGCGGCCCCGAAGGCCGCGTCGTCGTCGCTCCACAGGTTCTCGTAATCGGTGTCGAGCGGTGAAATGGCGGAATCGAGCATCACATCCGATCTGGCAAGGTCGCTGGTGTCGGTCAGCCCTGCCTCGATCCGTTCGGCGGACAACGCGCCGTACGATTCGCCGTCGTAAGAGGCGTCACCGTCCGAGTGGTCGCCGTCGCGGTCGAATTCGGTGCGGCCGTCCTCGTCGCGTTCGAGCAGCGGGTTCTGCTCGATCTCCCGTTCCACATACGCGCTCAACTCAAGATTGGATAGCTCTAGCAGCTTGATCGCCTGCTGGAGCTGCGGCGTCATTACGAGCGTCTGGCTCTGCCGCAGATCCATCCGCTGGGTCACTGCCATAGCCGGGACCCTTAAAGACTAAACCTTTCCCCGAGGTAAACGCGGCGGACGTCCTCGTCGAGGACGATCTCGTCGGGCGTGCCCTCGCGCAGGACCTCGCCCTCGTTCAGGATGTAGGCACGATCGACGATCTCGAGCGTCTCGCGAACATTGTGATCGGTGATGAGGACACCGATTCCGCGGTCCTTGAGATGCGAAACGAGGTCGCGGATGTCGGCCACGGCGATGGGGTCGATGCCGGCGAGCGGCTCGTCGAGCAGGATGAAGGCCGGTCCCGAGGCCAGCGCACGAGCGATCTCGACGCGTCGGCGCTCGCCGCCCGAAAGCGCCACTGCCGGCGCCTGGCGCAGATGCGCTATCGAAAACTCGGCTAGCAATTCGTCGAGGCGCGCCTCGCGGCGCTCGCGTACCGGCTCGACGATCTCCAGCACGGCACGGATGTTCTGTTCGACCGTGAGGCCGCGGAAGATGGACGCCTCCTGCGGCAGGTAGCCGATACCGAGTCGCGCACGGCGGTACATCGGCAGATCGGTGATGTCCATGCCGTCGAGAATGATGGAGCCGTAATCCGGCCGGATCAACCCGGTGATGATGTAGAAGCAGGTCGTCTTGCCGGCGCCATTGGGACCGAGCAGCCCGACCGCTTCGCCGCGCTGGACCGACAGCGAGACGCTGCGCAAGACCGGTCGCTTCTTGAACTGCTTGCCCAGGTTCTGTGCCGCGAGGCCCTGCGTTGCGGCGGCCGATTCGACCTCTGGGGCCGCGTCGTTTTCCCTGACCCGCATGTCGAATCGATCATCCATGTCCTGTCTTACCGCGCTCATTGCGCATTTGCCTCCGGTTCCGACGAGGGAACGATGAGCGTCCGGACCCGGGCGTCGCCATCGCCGCTCCGGCCGCCGAGCAGGCGGCTGACACCGGTTCTGAGGTTGACCTCGGCAAATTCGCCGTTGAGTTGATTGTCGCCCCGCGTGATCCTGACCGAGCCTTCCAGCGTCGCGATCTCCGTGTCCAGATTGTAGACACCCTTGTCACCGCGGGCGAACTCCGATTTCGTCGACAGCCGGACATCGCCGATCGCTTCGACCCGGGTCAGTTCCTGCTTGCCCGCAGCGGTTTGCTCGAAATGGCCGGTCAATACATCCGCCTGCACCCGCTTGTCGCCCTGCAGGACGACGGCGTTGCCGCGGGCGACGACCATCTGGCGATCCCCCCAATACTCAAGGCTCTCCTCGGCGGTCAACGTCTCCTGCGCGGTCTCGGCGCGCAGGTCCTCGCCGACCATGACGACGACATCCTTGTCGACGTCATAAACGGCGCGGTCGCCCCTGACCGTCGCCGAGGAGGTGGTCACGCGCACGCTGCCCTCGGCTTCCACCCGCCAGATCTCGGATCCCTCTCCCTGGGTCTCTCTGTAATGTGCGGTAACGACATCCGCATAGAGGGTAAAATCACCGCGGGCGACCCGCGCGTCGCCGCGGGCGATGTAGACCTTCTCATCGCGGCGCCATTCGATGGCTTCGCTTGCCTCCACCTCGATCGGCTCGTCGGAAGCGCCGAGATTCGCGCCGCCGATGGACTGGGCCTGGACCGCGTGGCCAAGGGCCAGCGGGATCACCAGAGCGAGCAGCCGGAAAACCTCGGGCAACGGGGCGTGCCGGGGCGTCGGGGCGGAAGGTCTGCCGGTCACCCGCCGGCCCCCCTGCCGCTTCGATCCCCGTCGTTCGGGTAGAGGACCACCCGGCTGCGGCCCGTGAGGATCAGGCGGTCGCCCTCGCCCGTGACTCGAAACCCTTCCCCGACCAGTTCGCCGGCCGGTCCATGACCGCGGACTTCGTCGTCGCCCGAGGCGATACCTTCCTTCAGGTCAATCTCCGCACGGCTCGTGTGCAGTTCGAAGCCCCGGTCGTGGAACAGGCTGACCGAACCTTCGAGTTCCAGCCGCTCCGTCTCGCGATCGTAGCGGCCGGCATCCGCCATCAGGGCGACCCAGGCCCCGTCGGCCAGGGTGACGTCGGCCCTGGGTTGCGTCAGCCCGATGATCCGGCCCTGCTCGTCTACCTGGCTCGCCAGGTCGGCGGTGATGCTGAACGGCCGGTTCTGGTGGTCGATCCCCTCGAATCGAGGATTGACCATGTTCAGGGAGGCTACGTCCTCGGGCGCGAAGTCGGTGATGCCGATGCGCAGCCGCGTCTCGTCCAGATTGATTTGCGACCACACGACCAGCAGGACGACAAGGCCCGCCGCCAGGGTCAGCAGCAGAAGCTTGGCGATCCCGACGAAGCGGGTATAGCGTGCCACGGACGACCGGCGCTCCCACCGTCCGCGGCGGTGCGGCATGAACCGCGCATCTGCGGTCTGGGCCATCCGTCTCTCTCTTCCTCGCTCAGGTGATGCCGGCGCGCAAGCAGTCGTGCATGTGCACGAGTCCCACCGGGCGCCCGTCTTCGGTCACGAACAAACTGGTGATTGTGAGGTCATTCATCAAACCCAGCGCCTCTGCGGCCAGCGCCTGCGGACGGATGACCTTCGGTTTCGGCGTCATCACCGCGCCGGCCGAGAGCGACAACAGGTCCGAATCCATGTGGCGGCGCAGGTCGCCGTCGGTGATGATTCCGCTCAGCCGCCCCGTGGCATCGACGATGCCGACGCAGCCGAAGCTCTTGGCCGTCATCTCCAGGATCGCCTCGCCCATCGGTGTGTCCGGCCCCACCAGCGGGATCCGGTCGCCGCGATGCATGATGTCGTCGACGCGGAGCAGGCGCCGGCCGAGATGGCCCCCCGGATGCAGAAGCCGGAACTCCGTCGGCGAGAACCCTCTACGTTCGAGAAGCGCGATCGCCAGGGCATCGCCCAGGGCCAGCATCATGGTCGTGGAGGTCGTCGGCGCCAAGCCCATGGGGCAAGCCTCGGCCGCATTCGGAAGGATGATCGCGACGTCGGCCGCCTCGGCAAGCGCACTGTCGCCGCGGCTGGTCAGCCCGATCAACGGGATCGCGAAGCGCCGGGTATAGGCGACGATGTCGGCGAGTTCGGGCGTTGCGCCCGAGTTCGACAGCGCAATCACCGCATCGTTCTGCGTGATCATGCCCAGGTCCCCGTGGCTCGCCTCGGCCGGATGGACGAACAGGGCCGGCGTTCCCGTGGACGCCAGGGTCGCGGCGATCTTGCGCGCGATGTGGCCGCTCTTGCCCATGCCCGTGACGACCACGCGGCCGGACACGCGGCCCAGGATGTCGATCGCCTTCGCCGTGCCACCGTCCAGCGCCCGCGCCAGTGCCAGGATCCCCTCCGCCTCGAAGCGCAGGACCCGCTCCATCGCGGCGAGATCGCCGCTGGCGCCCACCGCACTGCGCTTCGCGCCGTCCGATTCGGGGAGGACCGTTGGGGGGGTGGCCGTCATGAACCCTTCCTCGCCAGATGAATCTGTTCCGGTAACCCGATAATATACGCCGGAAATCCGGGCGACCCCTCCGGTGCCGGACCCGCGGCGCCGGTTATATTATCCCACCAGCGTAACTAATGCTGAAAGATATCGATATCCGCCCAGCCGGCGAGATCGAGCTCCGCCCGGGTGGGCAGGAACCGGAAACAGGCCTCCGCCAGGGCCAGACGGCCCTCGCGCACCAGCATGGCGTCCAGCCGTTCCTTCAGCGCGTGGAGATGCACCACGTCGGAGGCCGCGTACCGGAGCTGCTCCTGCGTCAGCTCGGGGGCGCCCCAGTCGGAGGACTGCTGCTGCTTCGACAGCTCGATTCCAAGGAGGTCGCGGCACAGATCCTTGAGCCCATGCCGGTCGGTGAAGGTGCGCACAAGTCGCGACACGACTTTCGTGCAGTAGACGGGCGCGCAGGTCACCCCGAAATGTGCCTTCAGAATGGCGATGTCGAAGCGCGCGAAATGGAACAGCTTGGTGACGCCCGGATCGGTGAGCAGTGCCGTCAGGTTCGGAGCCGCGGCCGGCCCGTCCGCGCCGGGGCGGGGGATCTGCACCGCGTGGCAGACCCCATCGCCGGCCGAAAGCTGCACCAGGCAAAGCCGGTCGCGAACAGGGTTGAGGCCCATGGTCTCGGTGTCGACGGCGACGATCGGGCCAAGATCGAGGCCGGCCGGGAGATCGCCCTTGTGCAGTCGGATGTCCATGATCAATGCCCCCGGCGCATGAATGTGTTCGCCTGCCAGCCCGTCATCCGCCTCGCGCGGGTCCGGCGGCGGCGCCATCCCCTTTCAGGTCGCTCGGGATTGCTGCTGGGGACGGTCGTCCGATCGCACAGCCGATGCGTGGATTGTGGTGCCCAGGAGAAGACTCGAACTTCCACGGCCTCTCGGCCACAGGTACCTGAAACCTGCGCGTCTACCAATTCCGCCACCTGGGCATCGGCGGCCGCGATTGTGGCCAGCGCCGCCGCAATGTCAACCGGCTTTTAATGGGCACGCGGCTATTGAGGCTGTTGCCCGCTCGGTCAGCTGTTATATAAGTCGCCGCGAAATCTTCTGTAGGGTTCCCACATGCGGAAGGCGCCGCCGCTCGCGGCGGGGCAGTGGGTCGCGCGCCGGCAATTGGAAGGCCGGCCGGCAGGGGTAAGGAGGGGGGCAAGGCATGGCCGCGCGCGTTGCAACGATCTTCGGCGGTTCGGGTTTTATCGGCCGCTATCTCGTGCAGCGCCTGGCGCGGCGCGGCTGGGTGATTCGCGCCGCCGTCCGGGATCCGGAGGGTGCGCTGTTCCTGCGGCCGATGGGGCATGTCGGGCAGATCACGCCGATCGCCGTGAATGTCCGCGACGACGCGTCCGTCGCCGCGGCCGTGGCCGGCGCCGACGCCGTCGTCAACCTCGTCGGCATCCTGTACGAGCGGGGTGCCCAGACGTTCCAGGCGGTGCATGTCGACGGCGCGCGGCGCGTGGCCGCGGCGGCCAAGGCGGCCGGGGCGCAGCGTTTCGTCCACGTGTCGGCCCTTGGCGCCGACTCCGCTTCGCCGTCGGAATACGCGCGGACGAAGGCCGCCGGGGAAGAGGCGGTGCGCGCCGCCTTCCCGGAAGCGGCCATTGCCCGCCCCAGCGTCGTCTTCGGGCCGGAAGACGACTTTTTCAATCGTTTTGCGGCGATGGCGCGGTTTCTGCCGGCCCTGCCGCTCATCGGCGGCGGCGAGACGAAGTTTCAGCCGGTCTATGTCGGAGACGTGGCCGACGCGCTGGCGAAGATGGTCGAGGATCCGGCCACTGCGGGGCGGACCTACGAACTTGGCGGGCCGCAGGTCTACAGCTTCAAGGAGCTGATGGAGCTTCTGCTGCGCGAAATCGGCCGGAAGCGATTCCTGGTGCCGCTGCCCTTTTCCCTCGCGCGGTTGCAGGCGGCCGTTCTCGAGCGTCTGCCGAAGCCGCCGCTGACCCGCGATCAGCTCGAGCTCCTGAAGCGGGACAATGTCGTCAGCGGAAAGATGCCGACACTGGCCGATCTAGGCATCGCGCCGACGGCCGTCGAGGTCATCCTGCCCACCTATCTGAGCCGCTTCCGCCGCGGCGGCGTCCAGCAGCCCCGGCAGCGTTAGAAGGCACTCTTAGCCGGCGGTGTAGACGACGTAGAGTAGAAATCCACCCAGCAGCAGCCGGTAGACCACGAAGGGCGCAAAGGACGACCGGCGCAGCCACCGCATGAGCACGGCGATCGCGAGGAAGCCGGCTACGGCCGAGAAAGCGGCGGCGAACCCCGCCGTCTCCAGCATCGCCGCATCGCCCGCGCGATACAGTTCCAACCCTTTCCACAGGCCGGCGGCGCCGATCGCCGGGATCGACAGCAGGAACGAGAAGCGCGCCGCCTCGGCCCGCTCATAGCCAAGCAGGCGCGCGGCCGTCATGGTCACGCCGGAGCGGCTGGTGCCGGGCAGGAAGGCGCAGACCTGGGCGCAGCCGACGATGACCGCGTGGCTCATCGTCATGTGCTCGACCCGCCGGACCCGCAGCCCGGCCTTGTCTGCGAGGTGGAGCAGGACGCCGAAGAGGATCAGGCTCCAACCGACGACCTCCAGCTGTCGCGGTCCGCCTCCAAGGTGGTGCTCGATGAGATAGCCGACGATCAGCGCCGGGATCGTGGCGATCAGCAGATAGCCGGCAAGCTGCGCGCCAGGATCGGTTTGCCCGGCCGCCAAGCGGCCGAGGCCTGCCAGCATCCGCGCGATGTCGCGCCAGAAGTAGAGCAGAACGGCGGCGAGCGTACCGACATGCGCGGCAACATCGATCGCCAGCCCTTGATCGGGCCAGCCGGTGAAAACGGGGACGAGGATCAAATGTCCGGAGGAGCTGATCGGCAGGAACTCGGTGATTCCCTGGACCAGCGCCAGGACCAGGATGTGCAACAGCGGCAAGCCCGAACCCCCTTGGCGGTCAGGGCCGCTTATAGCATCAGGCAAAAGGGCGCCCAAGAGAGCAAATGGTCTCAATATGGTACTTTTTCGGCCGCTGCCCGCGCCGTCGCGGCGCGGTGTCGCATTGACACCGCAGAAACCGCGTAAAATAAGTCAGCAAAATTGACTCATTCGTGATTTTTCACTCGCGGGCCGGCCTGATATCGCGTATAGCGGTCGAACGGCCGGTTCAAACGGCCGTCGCGGGTGCGCCGGTTCAACCGGTTCCTTCTGTCGGTGCCCCGCGGAATGCACGATCGAAGGCACCACCAGAGAATTCACGGACGCGAGGCAGGGATGGCGCCGCGGATGCTGAAATTTGTCACCGTCGGCCGGCAATTGCCGGACAAGCGTGCAGCAACGCTCCGGCGGACCGATTTCAACGAAATCTTCGATGAGTTCGACCCGGCGCGTGCGGCCGAGCAGGCCGGACGCTGTTCGCAATGCGGAGTGCCGTTCTGCCAGGTCCATTGTCCGGTGCACAACAACATCCCGGACTGGCTGATGCTGACCGCGGAAGGGCGCCTCGAAGAGGCCTACGAGGTGTCCTCCGCCACCAACAACTTCCCGGAAATTTGCGGCCGCATCTGTCCGCAGGACCGGCTGTGCGAGGGTAACTGCGTCATCGAGCAGGCGGGCCACGGCACCGTCACGATCGGCGCGGTCGAGAAGTACATCACCGACACCGCCTGGGAGCGCGGCTGGGTCCGGCCGGTGAAGCCGCGGCGCGAACGCGACCAATCGGTCGGGATCATCGGCGCCGGCCCCGGCGGGCTCGCGGCGGCGGAGCAGCTTCGCCGCAAGGGCTATCGGGTGCGTGTCTACGACCGCTACGACCGCGTCGGCGGGCTGATGATCTACGGCATCCCGAATTTCAAGCTCGACAAGGCGGTGGTGGAGCGGCGTGCCAAGCTGCTCGCCGACAGCGGGATCCAGTTCTCCCTGAACTTCGAGGTCGGCCGCGACGCAAGCCTCGAAGAGCTGCGTCGCCGGCACGACGCCGTGCTGATCGCCTGCGGCGTCTACAAGGCGCGTGAGCTGGCCGCGCCGGGCGTCGGCCTTGCCAACATCGTGCCGGCACTCGACTATCTCGTCGCCAGCAACCGCAAGGGGCTGGGCGACGCGGTGCCGGCCTTCGATGACGGCACGCTTAACGCCGCCGGCAAGGACGTCGTGGTGATCGGCGGCGGCGACACCGCCATGGATTGCGTGCGCACCGCCGTGCGCCAGGGCGCGAAGTCAGTCCGCTGCCTCTACCGCCGCGATCGCGCCAACATGCCGGGCTCCCAGCGCGAGGTGAGCCACGCCGAGGAGGAGGGCGTGGAGTTCGTCTGGCTGGCCGCGCCCGAGGCGTTCCTCGATCGGGGCGACGGCCGGATCGCCGCGGTGCGCGCCACGCGCGTTCATCTCGGCGTGCCCGACGCCTCCGGCCGGCAGACACCTCGGCCGATCGAGGGCTCGCACTTCACCGTGAACGCCGACCTCGCCATCAAGGCCCTCGGCTTCGACGCCGAGGACGTGCCCGCCCGGTTCGACGCGCCGGACCTGGCGGTCACCCGCTGGGGCACGGTGAAGATCAACTATCGGACGATGATGACCAGCCTCGACGGCGTCTTCGCCGCCGGCGACATCGTCCGCGGCGCCTCGCTCGTTGTCTGGGCGATCCGCGACGGCCGGGACGCCGCCGAGAACATCCATCGTTACCTCAGCGCCAAGGCGGCCGCGCGGGTCGCGCCCGCGGCCGCGGCGGCGGAATAGGGGAAGCATCATGGCAGAACGGCCCTTTGGGACGCCCGACGACTTCTCGCGGCGGTGGCAGGCCGAGGCCGAGTACCTCGCCCGCCACGGCCTCTATGACCCGGCGGAGGAGCATGACGCCTGCGGCGTCGGCCTCGTCGCGGCCATCGACGGGAAGCCGCGCCGCCAGGTCGTGGAGGCGGGCATCGCCGCCCTCAAGGCCGTGTGGCATCGCGGCGCGGTGGACGCGGACGGCAAGACCGGCGATGGGGCGGGCATCCACGTCCAGATCCCGCAGGACTTCTTCAAGGAGCATGTCCGCCGCACCGGCCATATCGGCGAGGACGACCGCATCGCCGTCGGCATGGTCTTCCTGCCGCGCACCGACCTGAGCGCGCAGGAGCGATGCCGCGTCGTCGTCGAGCGTGAAATCCTGACCTACGGATACACCATCTTTGGCTGGCGCCAGGTGCCGGTGAACGTCGAGATCATTGGCGAGAAGGCGAATGCGACCCGGCCCGAGATCGAGCAGATCATGATCTGCAACAGCCGGGGCGTCAGCGAGGAGGAGTTCGAGACCGACCTTTACGTGATCCGCCGGCGCATCGAGAAGGGCGTGGCCGAGGAGAGCATCAAGGACTTCTACATCTGCTCGCTGTCCTGCCGCTCTGTCATCTACAAGGGCATGTTTCTGGCGGAGCAGCTCACCGCCTTCTACCCGGACCTGCTCGACGAGCGCTTCGTCTCCAACTTCGCGATCTACCACCAGCGCTATTCGACCAACACCTTCCCGACCTGGCATCTGGCGCAGCCCTTCCGGGTCATCGCCCACAACGGCGAGATCAACACCCTCAAGGGCAACCTGAACTGGATGAAGGCGCACGAGACGCGAATGGCAACGCCGGTCTACGGCGAGCACATGGACGCGATCAAGCCGATCATCCAGCCGAGCGGGTCCGACTCGGCGGCACTCGACAACCTGTTCGAGGCGATGGTCGGCGTCGGCCGGACGCTGCCGATGGTCAAGGCCCTGCTCATCCCCGACGTCTGGTCCGAGCGCGAGACGATGCCGAAGGCGCATCGCGACCTTTACAGCTACTGCAACGCGGTGATGGAGCCGTGGGACGGCCCGGCGGCCATCTGCGGCTTTGCCGGCAATTGGGTGATTGCCGGCATGGACCGCAACGGGCTGCGGCCGCTGCGCTACACGATCACCGGCGACGGGCTGCTGCTCGCCGGTTCGGAGACCGGCATGGTCCGGGTCAACGAGGCGCAGGTGGTCGAGAAGGGACGGCTCGGGCCGGGACAGATGATCGGCGTCGATCTGGCGGAAGGGCGGCTCTACCGCCACCGCGAGCTGATCGACCATCTGGCTGCCCAGGCGCCGTTCGGCGAGTGGGTCAAGAACGTCACCGTCATCGACGACCTGGTCCGTTCGGCGGCGGGCGAGCCCGCGTCCTTCCCGCCGGACGAGCTGCGCCGGCGCCAGCTTTCGGCCGGCATCACCATGGAGGACCTGGAGCTGATCCTCCATCCGATGGTCGAGGACGCGAAGGAGCCCGTAGGCTCCATGGGCGACGATACGCCGCTCGCCGTGCTGTCCGACCACTACCGGGGCCTGCACCAGTTCTTCCGCCAGAACTTCAGCCAGGTCACCAACCCGCCGATCGATTCCTTGCGCGAGAAGCGGGTCATGACGCTGAAGACCCGGCTCGGCAATCTTGGCAACATCCTCGATCAGGACGAGAGCCAGTGCCGCCTGCTGCAGCTCGAATCGCCGGTCCTGCTGACCTCCGAGTTCGATGCCATGCGCGCCTATATGGGCGACACGGCGGTGGAGATCGATTGCACCTTCGACGCCGACGGCGGCGACGGCGCCCTGCGCGACGCGATCCAGAGGGTACGCCGGCAGGCCGAGGACGCCGTGCGCGGCGGCTGCGAGCACGTCATCCTGAGCGACGAGAAGATCGGTCCGGACCGGGCGGGGATCCCGATGATTCTCGCCACCGGCGCCGTCCACACCCACCTGTTGCGCCAGCAGCTCCGTACCTTCACCTCGCTCAACGTGCGCTCGGGCGAATGCCTCGACGTGCACCATTTCGCGGTGCTGATCGGCGTCGGGGCAACCACGGTCAACGCCTATCTTGCCGAGGCCGGCATCGCCGATCGCCACCGGCGCGGCCTGTTCGGCGACAGAACCCTCGAGGACTGCCTGAAGGCCTTCCGCGAGGCGGTCGATCAGGGGCTGCTCAAGGTCATGTCGAAGATGGGCATCTCGGTGATCAGCTCCTATCGCGGCGGCGGCAACTTCGAGGCGGTCGGGCTGTCGCGTACGCTGGTCGCCGAATATTTTCCGGGCATGCCGTCGCGCATCTCTGGCATCGGCATGTCCGGCATCCAGCAGAAGGTGCAGCAGCAGCACGCGCGTGCCTGGAGCGAGGACTTCGTGGCCCTGCCGATCGGCGGCTTCTACCGCTATCGCCGCGGCGGCGAGGTCCATGCCTGGGAGGCGAACCTCATCCACACGCTGCAGGCCGCGGTCGCCAGCGAGGCGTACCAGACCTACAAGAAGTACAGCGAGGGACTGAGCAAGCTGCCGCCCATCAACCTGCGCGACCTGCTCGACTTCAAGCCCGGCGGTCAGCCGATCTCCGTTGACGAGGTCGAATCGATCACCGAGATCCGCAAGCGCTTCGTGACGCCGGGGATGTCGCTGGGCGCGCTCAGCCCCGAGGCGCACGGCACGCTCAACATCGCCATGAACCGGATCGGCGCCAAGTCGGATTCGGGCGAGGGCGGCGAGGATCCGGAACGCTTCCGGCCGCGACCGAACGGCGACAACGCCAATTCGGCGATCAAGCAGATCGCGTCGGGCCGATTCGGCGTTACCGCCGAGTACCTCAACAACTGCCGGGAGATCGAGATCAAGATCGCGCAGGGCGCGAAGCCCGGCGAGGGCGGCCAGCTCCCGGGCTTCAAGGTGACCGAGGAGATCGCCCGGCTGCGCCATTCGACGCCTGGCGTGACGCTGATCTCGCCGCCGCCGCATCACGACATCTACTCGATCGAGGATCTGGCGCAGCTCATCTACGACCTGAAGCAGATCAACCCGGACGCCAAGGTCTGCGTGAAGCTGGTGGCGCGCTCGGGCATCGGCACGATCGCCGCGGGCGTGGCCAAGGCGAAGGCCGACATCATCCTGATCTCCGGCCACAGCGGCGGCACCGGTGCCAGCCCGCAGACCTCGATCAAATACGCCGGCGTGCCGTGGGAGATGGGCCTGTCCGAGGTGCATCAGGTGCTGACCCTCAACCGCCTGCGCCACCGCGTGCGGCTGCGCACCGACGGCGGCATCCGGACCGGGCGCGACGTGGTGATCGCCGCCATGCTGGGGGCGGAGGAGTTCGGCGTCGGCACGGCCTCGCTGGTGGCGATGGGCTGCATCATGGTCCGGCAGTGCCACTCCAACACCTGCCCGGTCGGCGTCTGCACGCAGGATCCGCGGCTGCGCGCCAAGTTTCAGGGCACGCCCGAGAAGGTCGTGAACCTGTTCAGCTTCATCGCCGAGGAGGTGCGCGAGATCCTCGCCTCTCTGGGCTTCAGCTCGCTTAACGAGGTGATCGGGCGCACCGATCTTCTGACCCAGATCAGCCGTGGCGCGCCGCATCTCGACGACCTCGACCTCAACCCGCTGCTGTCCCGGGCCGATCCGGGCGACTATCCGCGCTACTGCACGATGGAGGGCCGCAACGAGGTGCCGGAGACTCTCGACGCGCAGCTCATCGAGGACGCGCGGCCGCTGTTCGAGGACGGCGAGAAGATGCAGCTCCAGTACAACGTCCGCAACACGCAGCGGGCGATCGGCACCAAGCTCAGCTCGAAGATCACGCGGCGCTTCGGCATGTTCGGGTTGAAGCCGAACCACGTAACCGTGCGGCTGCGCGGCTCGGCCGGCCAGTCCCTTGGCGCCTTCGCCGTTCAGGGGCTGAAGCTCGAGGTGCTGGGCGACGCCAACGACTATGTCGGCAAGGGCCTGTCCGGCGGCACGATCGTCGTCCGCCCGACGCCGTCGAGCCCGCTCGCCACCAACGAGAACACCATCATCGGCAACACGGTGCTCTACGGTGCCACCGCCGGGAAGCTGTTCGCCGCCGGCCAGGCGGGCGAGCGCTTCGCGGTGCGCAATTCGGGCGCCCTCGTCGTGGTCGAGGGCTGTGGCTCCAACGGCTGCGAGTACATGACCGGCGGGATCGCCGTGATTCTCGGCCCGGTCGGCGACAACTTCGCCGCCGGCATGACCGGGGGCATGGCCTTCGTCTATGACGAGGCCGGGGTCTTCCCGCAATACGTCAACCCGGACAGCGTGATCTTCCAGCGCCTTGGAGCCGCCCACTGGGAAGGCGTGCTCCGGGATCTGATCGCCGAGCACGTTGCCGAGACCCAGTCGCGCTTCGCCGCGCGGCTGCTGCACGACTGGCCGCTGGAGCGCGGCAAGTTCTGGCAGGTGGTGCCGAAGGAGATGTTGCCCCGGCTCGAGCACCCGCTCACCGACGAGGTCACCGCGGCGGAGGAGAAGCGGGCGTGAGGTCGTAGGGGCATTTCAGCAGATCCGCCCACGACCGGCTGCCCGCCTTCCGCTGGCCGCGAAGGCCGTCCTCAACCCATCGGTGGTTTCCGCGCCCCGCCGGCAACGGAGGCCGCGCCGCGACCCTTTTCCGCGTTGGAGTTGGCCGTTGCTCCAGCGCGGGAGGGTCAATGGAAGTGAACGGGACTAAACGTTGGGGTGCGACTCGATTCCGGCTCCTCCTCGGGAGGGTTGCCGAAATCGGTGCCATAACGCTCTTCCACCGCCCGGACGAGCTTACGGTACCAAGTGCTGTCCGGTGGCGCCCAATCGTCGCACGGTCGGTACCGGCCGCCAAGCATCCGACGCGGCCGTTGGCTGCACCACTCGAGGGCATGAAAGCCGGCCCAGTAATCGCTGCCAGGTTGCGACTTCATGAGGACAGGCCCACCGCCCATCAGCTTGTTCGTGAGTTCGTGACCGATTTTGAGGCGATTGGTGCTGAGCTTCCGGGTAACGCGCCAGACTTCAACGAAAAAGTCTTTTATCCTTTGGGCATTCGGGTCCCCGTCGGGAAAGTCCGTTGCAACACGCCCGCATTCGAGAGTCGGCGGATCCCACGCCCAATCCCGGTTTTCGTATCCCCGATGCATCCGCCAAAGCCAGCGCGACCGGAAAAACGCCAGACGGCGAGCCGGCAGGTTCCGGACCCGGTGTTCGCGGGTGGCGCCCGGATCCGGATTGAGGTCGGGGCTCCAGCCCGGTGCATCGGGCGCGACGATTACGGCGCCGGCCCAATGCGTGCAATCCCCTAGTGAATCTCGAACCGGCCCGACCGGAGCGTCGGCGAAGAGTCCGTCGAGAAAGCCGATGGTCGGGAACTTCTCGCGAAGCGCTTCGGAGAAAAGCGCTTCGTCCTTGCGCGTCATGAAGACGGCCCGGGCTCTCCTGAGATCCTTGGGAGCGGCCGACGGAGAGCCTCCGGACCGCCCCAGTTTGCGAAGGATAGCGTCGTTTGGCATGGTCGTGCCCCCCTTTGCCGCTCGCCCGGCTCCGGATGCTGCCCGGTTCCGTTGTTCATGGAAGGATACAACTTCTAGTTGTTGTTTTTCAACTGGTGCGGCTTCTTGATTAGATAAACTTGGAGGCCGGCCCGGCGCAGGGCCTCTGCGGCATCGAGCTCCGCCTGCGTGATCTGCCCGTTCCTGTCCACGTCAACCGTATTGATTGCAACCAGCAAATCGTCGCGCACCCAGAAGAGCAGGTCGGGGAAGCGCTGACCCGGCCGGCCGTCGCCACGCTTGCCATCCGGGAGGCTTTCCCAGACGACGCCGGGGCCCGGAATCGCCCATTCCTTCTCTGTCCCACCGGAGAGATGAATGGCCCCGGGGTGCTGACGCAGAAACTCCTCCTGGACCTCTTTGAGGTGTTCGCGGGTCATCGGGTTACCCCGGCGGCCCCAGGGGCTGTGAAGAACATAGATGCCGGCACCGAGTTCGGAGTGGTCGGGGAAAACGATCAGAGGGGGCGGCGCGTCTGCATCCGCCGGATAGGGTGGCGCCTTCCCGTCGTCGGACAGCGTTGGAATGGTCTCGGCTCGCCCGGCTCCGTCGTCGACCGGCTCGAAGTCGCGCGGCGGTTCCGGCGGCGGCACATCTTGGCGGTCGCGTATCTTCAGCCAGTGCTGTATCGCCCGTGCCGTGGTCGGGAACGCCGCGATTCCAATGCCGGCGCCAAACGGGTGGCGTGGGTCAAGGAACTGCCAGAACGACATTGGGAGCTGCGGCATCGGCCGGGCGGCGTTGGCACCGCCGGCAACGCGATGAAGCCCGGGAACCGGCGGGCGGCCCATCGCGGCCGCCCCGGCACGAGCGGGAGCAGGCGCAGCCCACAGGCCATGGAGGGGCTGCCGCACCATCGACCAATCGGGTTCGGTCGTCCGGTCATCTGGATCGAGTGCCGGGTCGTCCGCGAGCAGGCCGCCATCGACCCAGCCGCCGGCGCGGGATGTGGTTCTCGGCCCAGCGATTCCATCGTCGGTCAGCTCGGTCGGTCGCCGCGCTTCGCGCAGGAGTGCCCGCCGCCGGTCGAGATCGGACTGGATGCGGTCGATCGCTGCGTCACGACCATCGCCGAGCATGGGGCGATCGTCCGCAATGCGGGATTGCGGTGGGTGCGGCGGCTGCCGGCCCTCCTGTTGCAGGCGGCTCAGCTCCGCCGCCTCTGCTTCTTCGCGGTCGAGGATGCGCAGAATCTCTTGCGCCGCCCAATCGACGCTGCCGGGCCGCGGGCGTTTGGTGGAAAGCCGGATCATATGGGGGGCTCCTTTCGAAGAAAGGCCCCGACGGTGCGCAGGATTGGCCGGCCGCGACGGCGCGAAGGGCAAGCGCGGCGGCGATCGGTCCGGGCGTTCTGTCGGGGCGACGGGTGGGGCGAGCCGGTGGGCTCGGGCGAAATCCGGGCACGAAAAAACCCGCCGCGGGCGGTCCCGCGACGGGTGCTTGGAATGCCGAGGCGCTACGCGCCCGGATAGAATTTCTCTATTCTAGGAAAATAGTCACATGTCCGTCAAGCCGACGACCGGTTGATTGCGCCGGAGGGGTCAGCCCGCGTTCTCGCCGTTCGTTTCGTAGAAGTCGCGGATGGCGCGCCAGGCTTCCTCGGCCGTCTCGACGAAGCGGAAGATCGACAGATCTTCCGGCGCGATGACGTTCTCCTCCACCATCGCTTCGAAATTGATGATCCGCCGCCACCAGGACTCGCCGAACAGCAGCACCGGGATGCGCTCGATCTTGCCCGTCTGGATCAGCGTCAGCGTCTCGAACAGCTCGTCGAGCGTGCCGAATCCGCCGGGGAAGCAGGTGAGCGCCTCCGCCCGCATCAGGAAATGCATCTTGCGGATCGCGAAGTAGTGGAACTGGAAGCAGAGCTTCGGCGTGATATAACGATTCGGCCCCTGCTCGTGCGGCAGGACGATGTTGAGACCGATGCTTTCGGCTCCCACGTCGTGTGCCCCGCGGTTGGCCGCTTCCATGATTCCGGGACCACCCCCGGTCACGACGACGTAGCGGCGCTCGGGCGAAGCCTGCCCCGCTTCGGAGGCGAGGCGGGCGAACTTTCGCGCCTCCTCGTAATAGCGGCTGCGCTCCAGCGTGCGCCGCGCCGCCTCCAGGCGCGCGCGGGCCTCCGGGTCCTGGGGATGCCGTTCGACCGCGGCTTCCGCCTCGGCGAGGCGGGCCCGGGCGGTTTCGGGATCGGGGATTCGAGAGCTGCCGAAGACCACGATCGTCGAGACGACCTTCTCTTCCTGAAGGACCAGATCGGGCTTCAGGAGCTCGAGCTGGAGGCGCACTGGACGGACCTCCCGGCGCACCAGGAAGTCCTCGTCGGCGAAGGCGAGCCGATAGCTCGGAGAGCGCGTCTGCGGCGTGTCGGCGACGACGCGCGCCGCGGCGGCGGCATCTTCGCTTGCGCTGGGAAAGACGCTTTCCGGCGTCGGCTCGGCCATGGCCGAACTCCTCTCATTCTGCGTCGCGGTGGATTCCGTGTTCGATCGTCCGTGGGATGCGGTCGACCGTCCGGAGGGGCCTCGTCTCAAGTCTCGATTCATTTTGCCAAAATCTGTTTAATGCGCCGCTCCCGAAGCGAGGCGTGAAGCACGGTTCCGGTCCATGCGTCTGCTCTACCACTTTGCTCTTCAGCCCTTCTCGCGAGCGGTGCGCATCGTACTGCGCGAAAAGCGGCTCGACTTCGAGCTTCAGGACGAGCGGCCGTGGGAACGGCGCGATGCCTTCCTGATGCTCAACCCCGCCGGCGAGGTGCCCGTGCTGGTGGAGCCGGAGGGCGTCGCGCTCGCCGGCAGCCGCGCGATCTGCGAATTCCTCGACGAGACCTATCCCGATCCGTCGATGATCGGGACGACGGCGCTCGGCCGCGCCGAGGTCCGCCGTCTGGTCGACTGGTTCGACGTCAAGTTCTATCGCGAGGTCACCGCCAACCTGCTGGATCAGAAGATCCTCAGGCGCCTCGCCGGCATGGGTGGTCCCGATTCCCAGGCACTGCGCGCCGGCAGCGCCAACATCCACTACCACCTCGAATACATCGGGTGGCTGACCGACCGGCGCAATTGGCTCGCCGGCGACGACTTCTCGCTGGCGGACGCGGCCGCCGCGGCGCATCTCTCCGCCCTCGACTACATCGGCGACGTGCCCTGGAGCCAGCACCCCGAGGCGAAGGACTGGTACGCCCGGGTGAAGTCGCGGCCCAGCTTCCGCCCGCTTCTGGCCGACCGCCTGCCCGGCGTGACGCCGCCGCGCCATTACGCCGACCTGGATTTCTGACGCCGGCGTTCTCATTCGACCTTGAGGTCGAGATTCTCCAGGTTGCGCCGTGCGGCCTCGGCGACCGGCGTGTCGGGGACGAGGGCGGCGACGCGGAGCCAGTCCCGCCGCGCGCCGTCGGCGTCGCCCGTCAGCCGGCGAAGGATGCCGCGCTCCAGCAGAGCGTCGGGGTTCTCCGGATCCAGCCGCAGCGCGCGCTCGACATCCTCCATCGCGAGCTCCAACCCCTCGACATAGCGGTAGGCGGTGGCGCGGAGCACCAGGATGTCGGCGCGCTCCGGCGCCAACTCGCTGGCCCGGTTGAGGTCGTCGAGCGCCTCCCAGTACCGTCCGGCGGTGGCCAGCGCGATGCTCCGGTCGATCAGCAGCTCGACATTGTCTGGCTCCAGCCCGAGCGCGGCGGTCTGGGCCGAATAGGCGCGATCGACGTCCTCGACCATCAGCCAGGCCCGTCCCGCCTGCCCCAGCAGCTCGACGGCGAGCCAGGGCTTGTCCGCCGGCACGTCGGTGGCGATCTTCTCCAGACGGCTTGCCGCCTCGCCGAATTCGCCGAGCTCGATCAACGCGACGGCAGCGCAGTGCCGCGCCGCGACGCCGCCCCCTGCCGCCTGCCAGGCGAGAGCGCTCTCGAACCCGTCCTCCGGCGACTCGCGCGCAAGCGTCATGCAATCGGCATAGGCCTGCGACGGGTCGCTCGCCGCCGGCCCGGCGCCCTCTTCCTCCGCCAGTGCCGGCGCGGCGAGGGCGGCGAGCGCGAGCAGGGCGACGGCGGAGCGGCCCCATTGGGCGGGAAGCATGGCCAGGAGCATGGATTGTCTTCGGCCTCTCGCATCCATAGAGTGGCGGCCGACAATCACCAGGATGACCGGCAAAAGCAAGCCCGGAACCGCAATGACCGAGTCGCCGACGGACTCCGCCCCGGGGGGCAGGCATTCCCCGGGCGCCGCACCGACGCCCCGCCTGTTCTGCTTCGGCCTCGGCTACACCGCGCTCGCGCTTGCCGAATCGCTGCGGGCGGAGGGGTGGCGCATCGCCGGCACCTGCCGCTCGGCCGAGGACCGGGCCGCGCTGGCGCGGCGCGGCATCGAGGCGCATCTCTTCGACCGTGATCGGCCGCTTGCCGATCCGGCGGCGATCCTCGCCGGCACGCGCTGCCTGCTGAGCTCCGTGCCGCCCGACGCAGCCGGCGACCCGGTGCTCGATCGCCACGCGGCCGACATCGCCGGGATCGAGGGGCTGGCCTGGGTCGGTTACCTCTCGACCACCGGGGTCTATGGCGACCGCGCCGGCGGCTGGGTCGACGAGACGAGCCCCCTGCGGCCGAGCGGAGAGCGCGGCCGTCGGCGCCTCGCCGCCGAGACCGCATGGCTCGATCTCTGGCGCCGCGGTGGCACGCCGGTTCATCTGTTCCGCCTGGCCGGGATCTATGGTCCCGGGCGCAGCGCGCTCGACGCGGTCCGGGCCGGCAGAGCGAAGCGGATCGTCAAGCCCGGCCAGGTGTTCAGCCGCATCCATGTCGAGGACATCGTCGCCGTGCTGCGCGCCTCGATCGCCCGGCCCAACCCCGGCGCCGCCTACAACGTCTGCGACGACGATCCCGCGCCGCCGGCCGAGGTCGTGGCCTTCGCCTGCGCGCTGCTGGGCGTCGCGCCGCCGCCGCCGGTACCGTTCGACGAGGCCGATCTGTCGCCGATGGCGCGGAGCTTCTACGCCGACAACAAGCGCGTGCGAAACGACCGGATCAAGACCGAGCTCGGCGTGCGCCTGCGTCATCCGGACTACCGCGCCGGGCTGACCGCGATCCTGCAAGCCGGGGGGTGATCCGCCGGCCATCGGCCGACCCTTGGGGGCATGGTGGTACTCCCCCCTGCCGGACCTAAAAACGACCCCCATGCAAAGGCGGTGTCCGCGCGTTTCCGGGGCAGGGAGCGGCGTGAAACGGGCGGCCTAGTCCCCGCCGGACAGCTCCGCCACGGCGGCGAAGAGGCGATCGAGATCGGCGGGGCGGGAGAGCCGGTGGTCGCCGTCCTTGATCAGCAGCAGGTGGACGTCGTCGCCCGTGAGGCGCTCGGTGAGCCGCAGGGCGGTCTGCCAGGGGACGTCCGGGTCGCGCATCCCCTGCAGCAGCCGGACCGGGCAGGTGATATCGATCGGCGCCCGGAGCAGCAGATGGTTGCGCCCTTCCTCGATCAGCGCGCGCGTGAACGGATAGGGCTCGGGGTCGTAGGCCGAGGGCCTTCGCACCGCGCCGTCGCGCAGCAGCGTCTCGCGCTCCTCGGGCGTCAGGGCCGCCCAGACGAGGTCTTCCGTAAAGTCCGGCGCCGCTGCGACGCCAACGAGGCCGGCCAGCCGCTCCGGCCGGGCGAGGGCGACGAGCAGCATGATCCAGCCGCCCATGCTGGAGCCGACCAGGATCTGCGGTCCCGCCGTGAGCTCGTCGAGCGCCGCCAGTGCGTCCGCCGTCCAGCGGCCGATCGTGCCCTCTTCGAAGGCGCCGGAAGATTGGCCGTGGCCGGTGTAGTCGAAGCGCAGGAATGCCTGGCCCCGCGCACGGCAAAAGGCCTCGAGAGCGGTGGCCTTGGTCCCGGTCATGTCGGAGGCGAAGCCGCCGAGGAACACGACACCCGGCCGCCGGGGTGTCCCCTCGCGTTCAGGGAGGCGATGATAGGCGATTGCCGAGCCGTCGGGCCGTGCTAGTATCCGCGGCGGTTCGGGGGCGGGGGAGTCGGGTACAGCCATGGATCGGACGTGGCGATGATGGGCGTTTCAGAGGCCGTCATCGACACTCTTAACACCGGCAGAGGTCTTCTGGAAGACGAACCTCAGCCGCCGGTGGTGCTGCAGGTTTTGCCAAGCCTGGAGCCGGATCGCGCGGGGCGGGCCGCGGTGGAGATTGCCGGCGCCATCGTTGCGGCCGGGGGCGTCGCCATCATCGCCTCCGCCGGAGGGCGCATGGTGCGTCTTCTGGACCGCGTCGGGGCGCGGCATGTTTCGCTGCCGCTCGACAGCCGCAATCCTTTCGTGATCGCCGCCAATGCGGGTCGACTGACCCGGCTCGTTCGGCGGAACGGGATCGACATCCTCCACGCCTATGGCCACGCACCGGCCTGGAGCGCGCGCGTCGCTGCCCGGCGCACCGGACGACCCTTCATCACCACCGTCCACGCCCTGCCGAAAGGAGATGGCTACTTGCGGCGCCGCTACAACGCGGCGATGGCGGCGGGAGACCGGGTGATCGCCGTCTCGGACTTCGTGGCCGAGCACGTCGTAGCCAACTGCGCCGTCGAGCCAGACAGGCTCCGCCTCGTCCACGGCGGCATCGACCTGAGGCATTTCGATCCCGACCAGGTCAGCCCGCACCGGATTGCGCAGCTCTCGCAGCAGTGGCGACTCCCCGACGGTGTGCCGCTGGTTTTGGTGCCTGGCCGCTTCGTCCGGCCACGGGGGCATCGCGCCGTGATCGAGGCGCTGACGCACCTCGGGGATCGCGAGTTGCTCTGCGTGCTCGTCGCGGCTGAAGGTGACGCTGAGGGCCCGGCGGCCTATCGGCGCGAGATCGAGGGGCTGATCGACAGGTATGGCCTCGGCGACCGGGTCTACATCGCCGGTGTCTGCGCCGACATGCCGGCGGCCTACATGCTGGCCGACGTCGTGGTGTCCTGCCCGACACGCCCGGACTCCTTCGCTGGCGTCATTGCCGAGGCCCGCGCGATGGGGCGTCCGGTGGTCGCCGGCGATCACGGCGCCGCGCGCGAGCAGCTCGCCGAGGGCCTCATGTCCTGGCTGGTCGCGCCGGACGATCCGGCCGCGATCGCCGCGGCGATCGGCGAGGCACTCGACCTGACGGGCGAGGAGCGCAGCCGGTTTGCGCCCGCCGTGATCGCGGCGGCGCGCGCGCGCTTCTCGAAGGACGTGATGTGCGCGCGCACGCTGGCGGTCTATGCGGAGCTGCTCGGTGCCGCGGCGGGGGGCGCAAGATGAGGTGAAAGGCGGAGTCCACTCATGGACTTGCGATTGATTTTCGCCGTCGCGGCCCTATCTTGACAGCTGTTTGAATCCTTCTAAATTCGCCCGTTCGGCACACGGCTTGTTCCGGGCCGTGGCGGCCGTTTGCATGGCTAGTCTGGAGTTTCATGGTCGCGATTACGCTTCCCGACGGGACTGTGCGTCACTTTGACGGGCCGGTCTCCGGCGCCGATCTTGCGGCTGCCATCGGTCCGGGCCTCGCAAAGGCGGCGCTTGCGGTGAAGGTGGACGGCGAGGTCAAGGACCTTGCCTATGTCATCGACCGCGACGCGCGTGCCGAAATCGTGACCCGTAGCCATCCGGACGCCCTTGAGCTGCTGCGCCACGATGCCGCCCACGTTTTGGCCGAGGCGGTGCAGGAGCTCTACCCCGGCACCCAGATCACTTTCGGCCCGGCGACCGAGACGGGGTTCTACTACGACTTCGCCCGTGACGAGCCCTTCACCCCGGACGATTTCGAGAAGATCGAGCAGCGGATGCGCGAGATCGTCGACCGCGACGAGCCGATCACCCGGGAGGTCTGGAGCCGCGACGAGGCGATTCGCTGGTTCCGCGAGCACGGCGAGCATTTCAAGGCGGAGTGGATCAGCGAGATTCCCGAGGACGAGGAGATCTCGATCTACCGGCAGGGCAATTGGCTTGACCTCTGCACCGGGCCGCACCTGCCTTCGACGGGCAAGCTCGGCAAGGCCTTCAAGCTGATGAAGCTGTCCGGCGCCTATTGGCGCGGCGACCCCAAGAATCCGCAGCTCCAGCGCATCTACGGGACCGCCTGGGCGGACGAGAAACAGCTCCAGCAGTATCTCCGCCAGCTCGAGGAAGCGGAGAAGCGTGACCATCGCCGGCTCGGCCGCGAGATGGACCTGTTCCATCAGCAGGAAGAGGCGATCGGCAGCGTCTTCTGGCACCCGAAGGGCTGGACGCTCTACCGCACCCTGGAACGCTACCTCCGCGCGCGGCTCGAGGCTGCGGGCTATGTCGAGGTTAGGACGCCGCAGCTCATCGATCGCGCGCTGTGGGAGGCCTCCGGCCATTGGGAGAAGTTCCGCGAGAACATGTTCACCGCGGAGACCGAGGATCGCGTCCTCGCGCTGAAGCCCATGAACTGCCCCGGTCACGTGCAGATCTTCCGGCAGGGGCTCAAGAGCTACCGCGACCTGCCGCTGCGGATGGCGGAGTTCGGGTCCTGCCACCGCAATGAGCCTTCGGGCGCGCTGCACGGCCTCATGCGGGTGCGGCAGTTCACGCAGGACGACGCGCATATCTTCTGCACCGAGGATCAGATCGAGGGCGAGACCGTCGCCTTCTGCGAGCTGCTGCAGACCGTCTATCGCGACTTCGGCTTCGAGGAGGTGCACGTCCGGTTCGCCGACCGGCCTCCGGTCCGCGCCGGTTCGGACGAGGTCTGGGACCGGGCGGAAGCGGCGCTCCGACGCGCGGTCGAGGCGACCGGCCTGCCTTACGTGATGAACCCCGGCGAAGGCGCGTTTTACGGCCCGAAGCTGGAATTCGTGCTGCGCGACGCCATCGGCCGGGAATGGCAATGCGGCACGCTGCAGCTCGACTTCGTGCTGCCGGAGCGGCTCGACGCCGCCTATATCGGCGAGGACGGCGCGAAGCACCGGCCGGTGATGCTGCACCGGGCGATCTTCGGGTCCATGGAGCGCTTCATCGGCATCCTGATCGAGAACTATGCCGGCAAGTTCCCGCTCTGGCTGGCGCCGCTCCAGGTCGTGGTGGCGACGATCACCAGCGACGCCGACAGCTATGCCGCCGAGGTGAAGGCGGCGCTCGACGCGGCGGGGCTCCGTGCCGAACTTGATCTTCGCAACGAGAAGATCAATTACAAGGTGCGAGAGCACAGCCTCGCCAAGGTGCCGGTCCTCTTCGTCGTCGGCAAGCGGGAGGCCGAGATGCGGACGGTCGCCGTCCGGCGCCTCGGTGGCAGCGCGCAAGAAAATCTTGCGCTCGAGGAGGCAGTTCATAGACTTAGGTCCGAGGCGGCATCGCCGGTCGGCTGAACGGCCAAGGCAGCGCCGGCGCCGGAAACTCGGGGAACGACGGGTCGGAACCCGAAGCCGCCGTTTTTGATAAGGGAGGGTTATCTATAGCCAGGCCACCGTTCGATTCCGTGCCGTCGCGTGACGGACCGCGGGTCAATGCCCAGATCACCGTGCCGACCGTTCGGCTCGTCAACGAGGAAGGTCAAATGGTCGGCGTTGTTCCCATAAGAGAAGCGTTGCAGATGGCGGCCGATGCCGGGCTCGACCTCGTCGAGGTTTCGCCCAACGCCGACCCGCCGGTTTGCAAGATTCTCGACTTCGGAAAATTCAAGTACGAGGCCCAGAAGAAGAAAAGCGAGGCACGGAAGAAGCAGAAGGTCATCGAGGTCAAGGAAATCAAGATGCGACCGAACATCGATGAGCACGACTACGAGGTCAAGATGCGGTCGATCCATCGTTTCCTTGAGGAAGGTGACAAGGTCAAGGTGACCATGCGCTTCCGCGGCCGCGAAATGGTGCACCAGGATCTCGGGATCAGGGTGCTGGAGCGCGTACGCAACGAGCTCGACGATCTTGCCAAGGTCGAGCAACTGCCGAGGCTCGAGGGCCGGCAGATGGTCATGGTCATGGCCCCCAAGTAAGGGGCGTCGTCCCTATCCTTCCCGCAGGAGGGGCATGCGCGGGGACCGCGCCGCGTATGACGTTCGTTTCGCTGACCTTCTAACCCCGCCGTCCCGCCATGCGCATCGCCCGCGATTCTTTGAACCCGCGGGCGATGCTTGGCGGGCAAGGGCGGGGTACGTCGCGGCCAAGGGCCGAGGCGCCGATCACACCCGCCGGGATGCCTGCCTTTCTGCTCTCCCGGGGCGCGCCTCTTCTTGGATCGCAGCAATTGCCGCCTTGCCCTTCGGCCGTCGAAGGTGCGGTCGCCCGCCGCCGTGATGACCCAGCCGGCCGGACGCAGGGAGAAGTCGGCCGCGGGCGGGACGTCGAGGCATCGACTCCGGTGCATGATGCTTCCAGGGCCTGCCGGATCAAAGTCCTGTATCAAGCCGGCAGGCGGAAATTCCAGTAATACGTCATATATAGTTAACCATTATTTGGTCCATCTTTGGGAATGTTTTGTCTCATTGAACATTCATTAACCGCAACATCCTAGGTTCGCTCGCGCTCATACGGATCGGTTACGGCGGGAGCCGGGCATGCGCACGCGGCGCGACGTCACGTCCGCCGCCGGAGCGACCTGCGATGGCGAAGGAATGGCTGTTCGACTCATATCCGGGCGCGATGGCGACAGAGGCAGGGCCCCCGCCCTCACCCTTGCCGGGTCCGCCGCCGTCGTCGCCCTGGTGATCGCCGCCAGCGGTCTCGGCGTGTCGTTCCTCATCGGCAGCGACCTGCTCCGGATCAAGGGCTTGGCGACGCATACCCGTTCCGAGGTGATTCCCTTCGCCGTCGCCAACGCCAAGCGGGCGCTCGATGCCGAGCGGCTCGGCCGCTACGTCGAAACGGTGGTGCTGAGTCCGGACTTCGTCAGCCGACAGGCGGCCTTGGGCGCGGCCGACGACCTGGCGAGCCGGCTTGCCGACCAGATCCCCCCGTCGGAGCGAGCGACGCTGTACAACGCCATCGTCGCCGTCCGGGCCGCAGCCCGCCATGCCGACCGGGCCGACCTGCTGACGGCCCAGATTCACACCAGCCTCCTGAACACCGAAATGCTCGTCGAGGAGGCCACGGCAATCGCCGAAGCAATCGCCGCCGGTGCGTCAGCCGATCCCGTGGAGACCGGCGGCCGATTGGAGGAGAGAACGGGGCGCCGTCCGACGGTCGGCGAAACAAGCAGCCGCCTGCTCACGACGTTGGGCCTGATGCGCGCGACGCTCCTCAGCCTGCCCTCAGCCGACTCGAATGCAAGGGTGACGGAGCTGGCTGAAGGCTACGAGGCCCTGAGCAACCGGCTGGAGAGCATGCTGATGCTTCTGAACGGCTATCCGTCGTCGAAGAGGCTCGCCACGCTGGCGCACGAGTTCCGGGCGCTCCAAACGCTCTTCTCGCTCCGGACGCTCGCTCTGACCGAGGGCCGGCTCGGTCGGCAGGAGGGGTCGCGTGCGATCGAAGCCTTGACGACGCTGACGGAGCGGCTGTCCGCCGACGCCAGCCGGATCGCCGCGGGCGGCGTCGAGAAGATCGAGGCGCATATTGACCAGATCATGCGGACCGCGCTCATCGCAGCGGGCTTTCTGGCGATGCTGGCGTCGATCCTGGCGTTGGTCGGCCGCCGCGAGGTTCTCGTTCCGCTCGTCGATGCCAGCCGGGCGCTCGATGCGCTGCGGAGCGGCCGCGAACCGGTGCCGCCGCGGCCGGCCCGGCTCTACGAGCTCCACGCGCTGGTCCGGTCGGTCGAAAGCTTTCGGGAGGCGACGCTGGAGATCAAGCGGCTGGCGGCCGAGCAGGCGGAGAAGAGCGAACTTCTCGAGAGCGTCCTCGCCAACATCGATCAGGGGATCCTTGCCCTCGACCGGAGCCTGCGCGTCGTTTGCGTCAACGCGCGGTTCCGGGAGATCTTCGATTTGCCCCCGGACCTCTGCGAGCCCGGCCGACTGGCGGCCGAGATCATCCGCTTCCAGGTGGAGCGCGGCGAACTCGACCCGGACGGCATGGACGACCACGCCTTGGTGCGCATGGCCACGGGCACCGCAACCTATCCCTGTGGCTTCGAGTTCGAGCGGTCGGGGAGTGTCAGCCCCGGGGATGCCGATCCTGGGAGTTCCGATTCGGGGAGCACGGTCATCGAGGGGCGCGGCAACGCCATGCCGGGCGGCGGGTCGGTCACGACCTTCACCGACATCACCGCGCGCAAGCGGGCGGAACGAACGCTGCGGGAACACGCGCGAAAGCTGTCCGAGTACGCCAAGGACCTCGAGCGGTCGAACGCGGAGCTTGAACAGTTTGCCTATGTCGCCTCGCACGATCTTCAGGAGCCGCTGCGGATGGTGTCGAGCTATTGCCAGCTTCTGCAGCGCCGCTACAAGGACAAGCTCGACGCGGACGCGGAGGAGTTCATCACCTACGCCGTCGAAGGCGCTGCGCGGATGCAGCGGCTGATCAACGACCTGCTTGCCTATTCCCGGGTCGGGACCCGGGGCAAGCCGTTCGAACCGATCGACTGCAATGAGGTCCTGGCCGTCGCGCTCGCCAATCTGCAGGCGGTCGTGACCGAGACCGGCGCGCGGATCACGCAGGATCCGCTGCCGGTGGTGTCCGGCGACGGCGTCCAGCTCGTCCAGCTCTTCCAGAACCTGCTCGGCAACGCGATCAAGTTCCGCGGGGAAACTCCGCCGCAGATCCACGTCACGGCGAAGCCCGATGGCGGCGGCTGGCTGTTCTCGGTCACGGACAACGGCATCGGCATCGACCCGCAGTACAGGGATCGCATCTTCGTCATCTTCCAGCGGCTCCACGAGCGCGGGCGCTATCCCGGCACCGGGATCGGGCTCGCCATCTGCAAGAAGATCGTCGAACGCCACGGCGGCCGGATCTGGGTCGAGGCCGCTCCGGGGGGCGGCAGCACCTTCTCCTTCACCATTCCCGAAACCGAAAGGCCCGAGTGATGGACACGGCACGAATCCGACCGATCGAAATCCTTCTGGTCGAGGACAACCCGGGCGACGTCCGGCTGACGCAGGAAGCCCTGCGGGACAGCCGGATCCTGAACAACCTCCATTGCGCGGGGGACGGGGTGGAGGCGCTCGCCTTCCTCAACCGCGAGGGAGCGTTTCAGGGTGCGCCGACGCCCGACCTCATCCTGCTCGACCTCAACCTGCCCCGGAAGGACGGGCGCGAGCTTCTGGCGGAGATCAAGCAGAATCCTGATCTCAAGCGCATTCCGGTCGTCGTGCTGACGACCTCCGAGGCGGAGCAGGACATTGTCAAGACCTACGACCTGCACGCGAACTGCTACATCACCAAGCCGGTCGACCTCGACAAGTTCGTCACGATCGTGAAGGGGCTCGAGGAATTCTGGCTCTCGATCGTCAAGCTGCCGAGCATGGTGACGGCCCAGGCGAAGCCAAGCGGCGATCGATAGACCGCGCATGCTAAACCCCTCCGTCTTCAAGATCCTGCTGGTCGAGGACAATCCGGGTGACGCGCGGCTCACGCGCGCGTTGCTTTCGGAGGTCGAGGGCGCGCGGTTCGACTTCACCCACGTCGAGTGCCTGGGCAGCGCACTCGAAGCCGTGGAGCAGCAGAGCTTCGACGTGGTCCTGCTCGACCTGTCGCTGCCCGACGAGCACGGGCTCGCCACCGTCGAACGGCTTCGCAACCGGGCGCCCCGCCTGCCGGTCGTCGTGCTCAGCGGGCTCAACGACGAGACCGTGGCCATCGAGGCGGTCCAGTCGGGCGCGCAGGACTATCTCGTGAAGGGCCAGGGCAGCGGGGAGCTCATCATGCGGGCGCTGCGCTATGCCATCGAGCGAAAGCGGGGCGAACTGCTGCTGCTGGACGCGAAGGAAAAGGCCGAGCTGGCCAATCGCGCCAAGTCCGAGTTCCTCGCCAATATGAGCCACGAGCTGCGCACGCCCCTTAACGCGATCATCGGATTCTCTGAGATTCTGAAGGACGAGATGCTCGGCCCCAGCGGGGAGCCGCGCTACCGGGCCTACGCGCAAGACATCCACGACAGCGCGACCCACCTGCTGGAGGTCATCAACGACATCCTCGACATCTCGAAAATCGAGACGGGAAAGTTCGAGATCCGGGAGGGCGTGGTCGCGGTTGCCCGCGTGGTGGATGCCTGCGTCCGGCTTGTCCAGGGACGGGCAGCGGAGGCCGGCGTCGCCCTGACCGTGGAGGTCAGCGACGAACTTCCGCCGCTTCGCGCGGACGAACGGATGGTCAAGCAGATCCTCCTGAACCTGCTGTCGAACGCCGTGAAGTTCACGCCGAAGGGCGGATCCGTCACCGTCTCCGCCGCAGTGAACGACGGGGCGCTGGAGATCATCGTTGCGGACACCGGCATCGGGATCGCGGAGGCGGACATTCCAAAGGTGATGACGCCGTTCTTCCAGGTCGACAGTTCGTTCAACAAGAAGTTCCCGGGGACCGGGCTCGGCCTGCCGTTGGCGAACGCGATGACCGAGCTGCACGGGGGGACCCTGAGGCTGCAGAGCACGGTCTCGGTCGGCACCACGGCGACCGTCCGGTTTCCGGCGGAGCGCCTGCGCCGGGATCGAGCGACACCCGGCGTGGAGGGGATGCGAACCCCGACGCCGCGCGACGGCTGAAGGCGATTGGTTAACGGCTGAAACGAACTGCTCCGGGCGGGCGGCCATCCGTGCCCGGCGTCCCCGGGCGCCGGATTCGCCGCGCCGCCCCTTGCGCTTCCGGGGGACGGTCGCTATAACCCTGCCTCCGTTTCGAGCGGCCTCGGCCAGGGTGGGCATGCCCAACCGCTCGCTATTCCTTGAGACAGGAGACCCGAAAATGCCCAAGTTGAAGACCAAAAGCGGCGCCAAGAAGCGCTTCTCCTTCACGGGAAGCGGCAAGGTGCGGATGAACCCGGCCTGCAAGCGCCACAATCTCCGGCGCCGCCCCCAGAAGATGAAGCGGCAGCACCGCGGCCCCGAGGTGATGAGCGCCTCGGATGCCAAGATCGTCAAGAAATTCTACCTGCCGTACGGCTGAGGAGGGTGAGCCATGGCACGTGTGAAGCGCGGCGTCACGACTCACGCCCGGCACAAGAAGATCGTGAAGATGGCGTCCGGCTATCGCGGCCGCGCCAAGAACAACTTCCGCATCGCCATCGAGCGCGTCGAGAAGGGGCTACAATACGCCTATCGCGACCGCCGCAACCGCAAGCGCAGCTTCCGCGGCCTGTGGATTCAGCGCATCAATGCCGGCGTGCGCGAGCATGGCCTGACCTACTCGCAGTTCGTCAATGGCATGAAGCGCGCCGGGATCGACATCGACCGCAAGGTTCTCTCGGATCTCGCGGTCCGCGAGCCTGAGGCGTTCCGGGCCCTGGTCGAACAGGCGCGCGGCGCCCTGGGCCAGGCCGGCTGAACCGGCGGGCGGCGCTGATTGACCGGCCGGCGGCGAGACCCATATACTTCGGCACGGAATTGCCGTCGGACCGAAGCGCGACCATGGACTATCCGGCCGATCTTCGATTTAGCAGCGCACCGAGACTCCCGGCGCGGCCCGCGTTCTCGTGGTTGCCTCCGGCAGTGCGCATGTAAGGCGCAGACCGGATATCGAAGCGAAAGGGGGCCGAGCCAGATCGGCCCCCTTTGTTTTGCGGATTTGGGACATGCTGGAAGACCTGGAAAACCTGGAGGACCTCAAGACCAAGTGGATTGAGGCGTCGGCCGCCGCGCCGGACAGCGGGACGCTCGATGCCATCCGCGTCAACGCGCTCGGCAAGAAGGGTGAGATCACCGTCCGCATGAAGGGCTTGGGTGCCTTGCCGCCCGAGGAGCGGCGCGAAGTCGGCGCGCGTCTCAACGAGATCAAGGACGCCATCGCCGCCGCCATCGAGGCGCGCAAGGCGGAACTCGCCGAGGCGGAGATCGAGGCCCGGCTCGCCGCGGAGCGGATCGACGTGACCCTGCCGGCGCGGCCCGAGCCGGAAGGCCGGCTGCACCCGATCAGCCAGACGATGGACGAGATTGTGGACATCTTCGGCGAGATGGGGTTCCGGGTCGCCGAAGGGCCGGACATCGAGGACGACTTCCACAACTTCACGGCCCTCAACATCCCGCCGAACCATCCCGCCCGGCAGATGCACGACACGTTCTATCTCGTCGGCGGCGCCTCCGACGCCGGAGCCTCCGGCGATGAGGGTGACGGCGTGAAGCTGCTTCGGACGCACACTTCCCCGGTGCAGATCCGCACGATGCAGGCGGTGAAGCCGCCGCTGCGCATCATCGCGCCGGGGCGCACCTATCGCTGCGATTCCGACATGACCCACACGCCGATGTTCCACCAAGTGGAGGGGCTGGTCGTCGACGAGACGACGCATATGGGGCACCTCAAGGGCTGCCTCGTCGAGTTCTGCCGCGCCTTCTTCGGCGTCGCCGACCTGCCGGTCCGCTTCCGCCCGAGCTTCTTCCCGTTCACTGAGCCCTCGGCCGAGGTCGATATCGGCTGCTCGCGCAAGGGCGGGGAGCTCCGGATCGGCGCCGGCGACGACTGGCTGGAGATCCTCGGCTGCGGCATGGTGCATCCGAAGGTGCTCGAGATGTGCGGCATCGACCCGGCGCGCTATCAGGGCTTCGCCTTCGGTATGGGGATCGAGCGGATCGCCATGCTGAAATACGGCATCCCCGACCTGCGCACCTTCTTCGAGGCGGACCTGCGCTGGCTCCGCCATTACGGGTTCCTGCCGCTCGACGTACCGAGCCTGGTGAGGGGGGCGGCGCGATGAAGTTCACCTTGTCATGGCTGAAGGACCATCTGGACACGGAGGCGGACGCCGAGGAGATCGCCCGCCGGCTCACCGCGCTCGGCCTCGAAGTCGAGAGCGTCGAGGACCGGGCGAAGGACCTCGCCCCCTTCACGGTCGCCTATGTGAAGGACTGCGTGCGGCATCCCAACGCCGACCGCCTCAGCGTCTGCCAGGTGGACACCGGGCGCGGCACGGTGCAGGTGGT
>CAZKCM010000048.1:0-17181 GCA_964551315.1 uncultured Rhodospirillaceae bacterium
GCTCGAGCGCATCATGCTCGAGGACGGCCCCGCCTGCATCCCGCTGTGGCGCGCCGTCTTCACCGCCATGGACAAGCGGCTCAAGGGCTTCCAGATCCACCCGACCAACTATCTCTTCTGCGAGGAGTGGTCGTTCGAGGCCTGAGACCGGTTCGGGAACGGGCGCGGCGGCGTCCGCGCCCGTTCCCGCTCCTTGGCCGGTTGACGGGCCGGCTGGATCCGCCTTGCCGTCTGGATGGCGATGTCGCGATCGGTCAGGGCGCCGAACGGCTGGCCATTCTCGGCAATCTGCGTCCTGCATCTATCGCGGCGCTTCCGGAGAGGCATCGGGGTCGATGACCTCGAAAGCCCGCGCCATGATGTCTCTGAGCCGCGTGGATTTCTTCCGGTTCAGCCTGTGCGGGCATAATCCGACGCGACGCGACGCGGCTTCGAACCCTCCGCGCCCACATAGGCCGTCTGGCGGGTCCATCCTGCGGGTGCTCCTCGTCGTCGCGCTCGTCTGGCCGGCGGATGCGGCGGCGGAACCGCCCTCCGCCCTTGCAGATCTGCGGACGCTCGCGCTCGATCTGGTCAACGAGGATCGCCGTCGCAGCGATCTGGCGCCTCTTCGGCCCGACGAGGCGTTGGCGACGGCGGCCCAGCGCCACGCTGAAGACATGCTGGCTCGTGGATATCTCGCGCATGATTCGCCGGAAGGCGACACCGTTCTGGACCGCTTCGTCGCGGTCGGCGGCAGCCGATGGCGCAAGGTGGCGGAGAACATCGGGCGCTGCATCAGGTGCGGCTCGATCCCGACCGCCGAGGACGTCCGGAACTTCCACGAGGGGTGGATGGGCAGCGAAACGCACCGCGCCAACGTCCTCGATCCGGACCTACGGTCCTTCGGCTTCGGCATCGCGGCGGCGGACGGCAGCCAATATGCGGTTCAGACCTTTGCCGGCCCCGGCGGTCTGCCGGTCCCGGGCGGCGAGGAAGATGGCAGACTGCTACCACCGGCCCGGCGCACGGAGGCTGCCCTCGGTCTGATCAATCGCGAACGGCGGGACGAGGGCACGCCGCCGCTGACGGCCAGCGCACCGCTCGTCCAGGCCGCCGAGGCGCTGCTCGGGCGCCTGAGCGACACCGCCGGTCGGGCGATGTCCGCTCAGGTGAGCGGCGACGCCCTCTTCGATGCGCTTCCGGAAGGGCAGCGGCAGAGCTGGCGGGAGCTGGCCGTCATCGTCGGGGTCTGCGGCGGTTGCGGTCTGCGTCCGACCGAGGCCGATCTTCGGTTCTTTCTCGGCAGATGGATGGAGAATCCCGAGTATCGGATGCGGCTGCTCGACGCCCGCTTCACCCATCTCGGCTTCGCTTTGGCGGCCGACGGGCAGGGCCGCAAGACCGCGCTGGCGGTGTTCGGGCGACGCGGCTAGCCGCGGTTTCTTTGACAACGGAGGGCGGTGGCTCTCAAGATCGGCGGGGCGGGACGGATCGGGAAGTGCCATGGAAAGACTCGCGCCCTTCACCGCCGGCACGCAAATCGCCTATTTTTCCATGGAGATTGCGCTGCGGTCCGAGATTCACACCTATAGCGGCGGTCTCGGAATCCTCGCCGGCGATACGGCGCGATCCTGCGCCGATCTTGAGCTGCCGGTCGTTTTCGTCACCCTGATCAGCCGGATGGGCTATCTGCGGCAGGAGATCGATTCCCAGGGACGGCAGATCGAGCATCCGGATCCTTGGGATCCGGCGGCCTGGGCGACGCCGCTCGGCGCCAAGATCGTCGTCGAGATCGAGGAAAGGGAAGTCTGGGTCCGCCCCTGGCTCTACGTACTCGAGGGCGGGTTCGGCGGCCGCGTCCCGGTCATCCTGCTCGACACCGACCTGGACGAGAACGTGCCGAGCGACCGTGAGATCACCCATTTCCTCTATGGCGGCGGAGAGGATTATCGCCTGAAGCAGGAGATGATCCTCGGCATTGGCGGCATGCGCGTGCTGCGGGCGCTGGGGTTCGAGATTCACACCTATCACATGAACGAGGGCCATTCGGCGCTGCTCGCCGTGGAGCAGCTGCGCCGCGGCCGGTATGACCCCCGGCTGATCCGCGAGAACGAGACCCCGTACAACCTGGTACGCGTGCGCGACCGCTGCGTCTTCACGACCCACACGCCGGTCGAGGCGGGGCACGACCGGTTCGACTACGGACTCGTGAAACGCATGTTCGGGGACTACTTCGAACTCGATGATCTGAAAAGGCTGGCCGGGAGCGACAACCTGAACATGACGCGCCTGGCACTCAATCTCAGCGGCTACGTCAACGGCGTCGCCAGGCGCCATGCCGAGACCTCGGCGCGGATGTTCCCCGGTCAGCGCGTGCACGCCGTCACCAACGGCGTGCACGCGCCGACATGGGCAACGCCATCCATGGCGGCGGTCTACGACCGGAATTTCCCCAATTGGCAGCACGAGCCAGAGATCCTCGTCCGCGCCGACCAGCTCCCGGACGAGGTGGTCTGGAACGCCCATCGGGACGCCAAGCTGGCGCTGATCGAAAAGGTCAAGGCGCTCGGCGGACCCGCGATGGACCCCGAGATCCCGATCATCGGCTTCGCCCGGCGCATGACGGCGTACAAGCGGCCCGGCCTCCTGTTCGCCGACCTCGATCGCCTCCGCGCGATTCACCGTGACTTCCCGTTCCAAATCGTCATCGCCGGCAAGGCCCATCCGCGCGACGCCGGCGGGAAGGCATTGATCGAGGCGATCCACGGGCACATCCGCCGGTTATCCGACGAGATCCGCATCGCCTTCCTGCCGAACTACGACATGGCACTGGCGCGCCATCTGGTCGCAGGCGCCGATATCTGGCTCAACACGCCGCTGCCGCCGCTCGAAGCGTCTGGCACCAGCGGCATGAAGGCGGCCCTCAACGGGGTGCTCAACCTCAGCGTCCTCGACGGCTGGTGGGTAGAGGCCTGCATCGAAGGCCGAACGGGCTGGGCCATCGGAGGAGAGGGGCCGGAGCGTTCGGCGCATGACGGCGATGCCGCGGCCCTTTACGACAAGCTGCAGCACGTGGTCTTGCCCCTCTACTATCGGGACCGGCCGCGTTGGATCTGGATGATGAAGGAGGCAATCAGCAAGATCGCGTACTATTTCAATAGCCAGCGGATGATGCGGCGCTATGCGAGCGAGGCCTACATCCGATAGCGGAGCGGAGGCGCGAGCAGGGTCGCGGTATGGGGTTCTACCGAAAACACATCCTGCCTCGACTTTTGCATCTTTCCATGCGGAATCGGGAGGCAACCCGCCTGCGGCAGCAGGTCATCCCGCAGGCGCGCGGGCGGGTTCTCGAGATCGGCGTCGGGTCTGGGCTGAACCTGCCGTTCTATTCGCCCGACGTGACGGAAGTCGTCGGCATCGATCCGTCGGAGGAGCTGCTCGCCATGGCGCGTCGGGCCGCCCGGCGCGCGCCCGTTCCGGTGCGGCTGGAAGCCGGGTCGGCGGAGACGCTGCCCTTTCCGGATGACAGCTTCGACACCGTCGTTACCACCTGGACGCTCTGCACCATTCCGGACGCGGTGAAGGGGCTGCGGGAGATGCGGCGCGTGCTCCGGCCGGGCGGACGGTTGCTCTTCGTCGAGCATGGTCGATCGCCTGACGACGACGTGGAGCGGTGGCAGCACCGCCTGACGCCGCTGTGGCGCCGCGTCTCGGGCGGCTGCAACCTCGACCGGCCGATCGACGCCTTGATCCGTGGCGCCGGGTTCGCGTTCACCGATCTGGAAACCGGGTACCTGGTAAAGGGGCCGCGGCTGCTGACCCACCATTTCAAGGGACGGGCGGAGCCGGCCCCATCCCGTGACCGCGACCAAGCCTGAAGGAGGCACCATGACCCAGCACTATACGGTCGGCATGGACATCGACGGGAAATCCAAGACGGTGACCGTCGAGGCCGAGGATGCGCTGATCGCCGCCTTGAAGGTCAAGCACGAATACCCGGCGGCGATGATCACCTATTCGCGAAAGCGGAACCAGCGCGGCGACCGCCGGCATCCGCATCTAGACCTCACGGCGGAGGCGAACTGACTGTTCGGAGGTCCCTGACCTCTTGCCTTGTACCGCGAATCCGTATGTTTATAGGGCGATCCGAAGCCGGAAGATAAGGGATTCCATGGTCCGGTCGGTCGCGTCGGATGGTTAACGCCCGCCGCGGCACCCAACGGATGGAACCAAAGGCCGCCCCAGAGACGATAATCTCCCGTGTGCATCCCAGGGGCGGACATCCGGTTCATAGGGAAAGCATTGATTTGTTGACGGCGAAAAGATAGACGGCCGGTGTCCCTCCTCGGCGGCCCCCTTGCGCCATCGGCGCGCGGGTGTTCCGGCCGGCGGAAATGGAGCGGCGACGGAGGATTGATGGACCACCTCGACCAACTCGAATCGCAAAGCGTCTACATTCTGCGCGAGGCGTTCAACCGTATCGACAAGCTCGCCATGCTGTGGTCGTTGGGCAAGGACAGCAACGTCATGATCTGGCTGGCGCGGAAGGCCTTTTTCGGTCACGTTCCGTTCCCGGTCATGCACATCGACACCGGGCGAAAGTTCCCGGAGATGTACGCATTTCGCGATCGCTATGCGGCCGAGTGGGGGCTCAAACTGCTTCTCGAGGAGTGCCCGCCGGTTGAGGAGGTCGACCCGACCCTGCCGCCCGCCGCCCGCTCGGCGGCGCGCAAAACGCTCGGCCTCAAGAACGCAATCGCCAAGCATGGCTTCACCGGCATCATCGCGGGAATCCGGCGCGACGAGGAGAGCGTCCGCGCCAAGGAACGCGTCTTCAGCCCCCGCGGCGATACCGGCCAGTGGGACTTCAGGGACCAGCCGCCGGAGTTCTGGGACCAGTTCAATACCGACCTGCCGCCGGGTACGCATCTGCGCGTGCACCCTCTGCTGCATTGGACCGAGCTCGACATCTGGCGCTACGTTCAACGGGAGCGGATTCCCGTGGTCGATCTCTATTTCGCCAAGAATGGAAAGCGCTACCGCTCGCTCGGCGACAAGGACATCACCTTCCCGATCGACAGCGACGCCACCACCCTGGAGGCGATCATCATGGAACTCGAGGTCACGCGTGCGCCGGAGCGTGCCGGTCGCGCGATGGACCGGGAAACCGAGGACGCTTTCGAACGACTGCGCGCCGCGGGGTATATGTGATGTCGAGCCGCACCGCCGCGATCGCGGATTCGATCCGCGAGCAGCTTCGCATCGTCATTGTGGGCCATGTCGATCACGGGAAATCGACGTTGGTCGGCCGTCTGTTTCACGACACCGGCTCTCTGCCGGACGGAAAGCTCGAGGCCATCAAGGCCATGTGCGAGCGTCGGGGGATGCCGTTCGAATGGGCCTTCCTCATGGACGCCTTCCAGTCGGAGCGCGACCAGGGCATCACGATCGACACGGCGCAGATCTGGTTCAAGACGCGAAAGCGCGATTACGTCATCATAGACGCGCCCGGCCATCGCGAGTTCATCAAGAACATGATCACCGGCGCGGCGAGCGCCGAGGCCGCCGTTCTGCTGATCGACGCGGCGCATGGCGTTCAGCAGCAGTCTCGGCTGCACGGATTTCTCCTGCATCTGCTGGGCATCCGCCAGCTCGCCGTGCTGGTCAACAAGATGGACACGGTCGATTTCTCCGCGGCGCGTTTCACGGCGATCCGGCGGGAGTTCACCGACTATCTCCAGGGCATCGGCGTCACGGCCAACTACTTCATTCCCATTTCGGCGCGCGGCGGCGACAACATCGTTGAGCGATCGCCGGCCATGGCGTGGTACGAGGGGCCGACCGTGATCGAGGCCCTGGACAGCTTCCAGCCGACCAGGCGCCCGACCGACCTGCCGCTGCGGCTGCCGATCCAGGACGTCTACAAGTTCGACGAACGACGGATCCTGGTCGGGCGGATCGAAAGCGGGCGACTGATGGTTGGCGACAAGCTCCTGTTCTCGCCCAGCAACAAGACGGCGCGGGTGGCGACGATCGAAAGCTGGAATGCGACCGGGCCGGTGATCGAGGCCCATGCCGGCCAGTCGATCGGTATCACGCTCGACGAGCAGCTCTTCCTCGAACGCGGCGAGATCGCGAGCCTGGAAACCGACCCGCCGATCGAGACCAACGTCTTTCGCGGCCGTCTCTTCTGGCTCGGCCGCGAGCCGCTGCAGGTGGGCAATGCCTACCAGCTGAGGCTGGCAACCCGGGAGGTCCGGGTGACCGTCCAGGCGATCGAGCGCGTCTTCGACGCGGACGACCTCTCGGCGAAGCCGGCGGTGGAGGTGCCGCGGCACGGCGTGGCCGAGGTGATCCTGCGCAGCCTGCCGCTGCTCGCCCTTGACGAAGGGCGTCACATCGCCCGGACCGGCCGCTTCGTGCTCAGCGACGGGACCAACATCGTCGCCGGCGGCATCGTCGACATGGAGGGTTACCCCGACCAGCGAGAGCTGGTCACCAAGCGGTCGCGCAACATCTACAAGGTCGAGCACCGGGTCTCGGCGCAGGCCCGGGCGGAACGCAACGGCCATCGCGGCGGCGTCCTCTGGTTCACCGGCTTGTCGGGCGCCGGGAAATCGACGCTCGCCATGGCGGTCGAGCAGGAGCTCTTCCGCAAGGGCTATCACGTCTATGTCCTCGACGGCGACAACGTCCGGTACGGGCTGAACGCCAATCTCGGCTTTTCGCCTGACGACCGTTCGGAAAACATCCGCCGCGTTGGCGAGGTGGCGGCCCTGTTCGCCGATGCCGGCATGATCGTCGTCACCGCCTTCATCTCGCCCTACCGTGCCGACCGGCAGCGAGCGCGGGAGGCGGCGAAGGGCAACCTGCATGAAATCTATGTCGAGGCCGATATCGAGACCTGCGAGCAGCGGGACCCGAAGGGCCTCTACAAGAAGGCCCGCCTGGGAGAGATCCCCGAATTCACCGGCATTTCGGCTCCCTATGAGCCGCCGGAATCGCCGGAACTCGTCGTCGATACGCGCGTGCTGTCGGTCGAAGAGAGCGTCGCGAAAATTGTCGACTATGTTGAGAAGAATTTTTCTCTATTGAAGGTAAATCGCGGCGAAACTCACTGAATCAGCCCAGTCAACGGCCCTCCAAAGGGGCCGTTGACTGTCGGCTGCTCAAGAGATTCGCAGGCATTACCGCCCCCGATAACGAATCATACAGCATTTGGCTTTAGCATGCGGCGTCAGCATTGAGGCCTGACGTCTGCCTCGCGGCGAACCGTGGGCGCGCGGCCTCGAATTGTAGCGCGGGCCGCCCGAGGGGCGGCCGGGGCGGCGGTTCTCCGGCGGTGTGCCGTTTGGTGCGCCACCGAACGAGGCGGGGGCGGTATGCGACTGACGCTTCGCAATACATGGGGGGCGCTTGTAGCACTCGGCGCAAGGCTGTTGCGTCCGCGCGAGCTGCTTGTCCGTTCGGAAGGCCGCGTCCGCTACATCGTTTTCTCGACGCCGCTTCAGGCGGCGGGCGCCGGTGCTGTCCTTCTCGTGGCCGGTTGGCTTGCGTTCAGCTCCATCGGCCTGGTCGTCAGCGGCCTCCGGATCGACGAGCGGGACCAGCAGATCCGCCAGGCGAAAATCGCCTATCTGGACCTGCTGGCCGAGGTTGGCGCCTCCTACGATGGCTCCACCACCCTGCTCGACCACGTCGCCGCGCGCGAGCCGGTATCGCGGGACCGGCCAGGACCGAACGGCGATCCGCTCGGTGAAATCGACTCGATCGAGGCGTGGCTGCAGCGGTCCGCGATCGAGCGGGCGCGGGCACCGAAGGAGCACCACGCCCTCCAGGCGGCGCTCCGTCGCTACGGTGCCGATCTGCGGACGCTCGCCGGCCGGAACCGGGTTTTGACCGGCGAGGTCAATCAGCTTGCGGAACGTCTCCACGCCGTCACCGCGGAGAAGGTCCGGATCGAGGAGCACCGCCAGCAGCTTTCGGACCGGCTGCGTGTCGCCGAGGCGGCGCTGGCGGAGGAGGCGGAGCGCAGCCAGGCACTCGAAACCCATCTGGCGCGGCTCGAAACGCATCTCGCCGCGGTCGAGGCGGGCGAATTCGATCCGGCGGAGCAACTCGATCTCGAGGTTGCAAGCATCAAGCGACGGATCTCAAAGGGGGACGAAAAGTCCGTCGAGGAGAGAATCGGCGGCGTTCTCGCCGCTCTTTCCGGAATGATCGGACAGCGTGACGATCTCAAGGCCGCGCGGGCCGAGCTTCACAACCGTATCCTGGAACTCGAGACGCGGCTCGCGGCTCTGCGGGAAACCCAGGACGAGATCGTCCAGAATCTGGCGGAGCGGACCCGCGGCGGCGTCGAAGAGGTGGAGAAGACGGTCGCTATGACCGGCCTCGACGTCGACATGCTGCTGGCACGGGCTCGGCAACAGGACGGGCATGGCATCGGAGGACCTTATCTGCCCGTCGATGGTCGCGGCGAGCCGGCGCTGGTGCTCGCAAGCGTCGCTGATCTGGACGATGCGGTGGCCCGCTGGGAGAGCCTGCAGTTTATCCTGCGGACGCTGCCGATCAGCTCGCCGGTTGACAGCTACTGGATCTCCAGCCAGTTCGGCGTGCGGAAGGATCCCATAACGGGCAGGTCGGCAAAGCACGAAGGGCTCGATCTTGCGGCCCAGCTCGGCGCGCCCGTCCTCGCCAGTGCACCGGGACGCGTCGTCTACGCCGGCCACAAGGGCGGCTACGGCCGGATGGTGGAGATCGACCACGGCCTCGGCATCCACACGCGTCACGGCCATCTGCGGTCCATATCCGTCAAGAAAGGCGACGTGGTGGGCTACCGGGACCTGATCGGCACGGTGGGCAACACCGGGCGCAGCACCGGGCCGCATCTGCACTACGAGATTCTCGTAGACGGCAAACCCATTGACCCGATGAACTTTCTCAAGGCAGGACGGTATGTTTTCAAAGGGTAGCAAATCGGCAAGCAACACTCGCACGCCCGAGGCTCCGAAGGCCGCGCTCAAGCAGCCTTCGGTTCCGTCGATCATCAGCGCGGATCTGAAGGTTTTGGGCAATCTCGTCAGCACCGGCGATCTTCAGGTCGACGGCGTGGTCGAAGGCGACATCCAGAGCGCGATGGTCACCATCGGCGAGTCGGCACAGGTGCACGGCGCGGTCACGGCGGAGACCATCCGGGTCTGCGGTTCGATTAAGGGCGAGGTCAAGGGCACCTCGGTCACCCTGGCGAAGACGGCCAAGGTGGTCGGTGACATCCTGCATCAGGCCCTGGCGATCGAGCAGGGCGCCTATATCGACGGCCATTGCCGCCGGATCGATTCGGGATCGGCCTCCGGGGATATGAAGGTGACGATGATGCGGGACAAGGACAAGTCTCCGACCGCCGCGCCGACGCCGGAGGCGAAGCCCGCCGGGGGCACGGGCGGCGGCATCATCCGCCCCGCCGTGAACGAGGCCCCGTCGCGCTGAGGCCGACCGGCGCCGAAGCGCTCCGGACATGAGGGCGGGAGAAGGAGCGGGCGGAGCGGCTCAGCCTTGTCCGTCGCCCTCTGCGAGCGCGCGGCAGAAGGTTTCGGCATCGACATTCCCGCCGGAGCAGACGACCGCGACGCTGCGTCCGCGGCAGTCGATCTTGCCGGCCAGAACGGCGGCGAGCGCAACGGCGCCGCCGGGCTCGACGACCAGCTTCAGGGTGCGAAACGCAAAGGCCATGGCGCGGGCCACCTCGGCGTCGCTGACGGCTAACCCGCCGGCCAGAAGGCGATCGTTGATCGCGAAGGTCAGGGCACCGGGCGTCGGCGCCAGAAGCGCGTCGCAGAACGAGTGTCCGGCGTCCCCAGCGGGGCGATTGGCAAGCCGCCGATGGGCCACCAGCGAGCGCCGGGTATCGTCGAAGCCTTCCGGCTCGACGGCATAGACGCGCGTCCCCGGGCTTCGCTCCGCCACCGCGAGTGCGCATCCGGCTACCAACCCCCCGCCGCTGCACGGGACCAGCACGGCGTCGAGCGTGACGCCGCGGCTCGCCGCCTGGCTGACCAGCTCCTGCCCCACCGTACCCTGCCCGGCGATGATGTCGGGGTCGTCGTAGGGGCGCACGAGGGTGCCCTCGCGCTCGGCGAGGATCGCCTCGGCAACGGCTTCGCGGCTTTCGCCGCCCCGGCGGTCATAGGTCACTACCTCCGCGCCGTAGGCCCGGGTCTTGGCGAGCTTGATGGCCGGCGCGTCGGCGGGCATCACGATGACGGCGGGAAGGCCGAGAAGGCCGGCGGCCGCGGCGACGCCCTGCGCGTGGTTGCCCGAGGAATAGGCGACGATGGTCCGCGGCTTCTGCCCCGATTCGAGAAGGCGGCTGATCTTGTTGAAGGCGCCGCGGAACTTGAACGAGCCGGTCCGCTGCAACGTTTCGGCCTTGATCAGGACGCGTCCGCCGACCTGGGCATTGAGTTCCGGCCATTCCAGCAACGGGGTCGCGACGGCCTGTCCAGCGAGCCGGTGCGCCGCCGCCTCGATGGCGACCGCATCCGGCGGCGTCTCGAGCGGGGCTTCAGAGGCGGGCGAGGAAGGCATCGATCGCCTCGCGGGCTTCCGGTTCGTCGAGCATGGGAACGTGTCCGACCTTCGGGATGGTGACGCGGATCATGCCGGGGTGTTCCCGGCCCATGCGGTCGAACGTATCAGGCGCCAGGATGTCCGACAATGCGCCGCGGAGAGCCAGGACCGGAATCGGGCGCAGTGCCCGGAACAGCGGCCATAGATCCGGCACCGCCCGGTGCGGTCGGCCCAGCGTCCGCGCGAGCGCGGGGTCCCAGTTGACGTGCAGCAGGCCGTCCTCACCCTCGTGGAACGTCCGCTGCGCCAGGCTCATCCACTGCTCCGGCGTTTCCAGCGAAAGGTGCGGAAGCACGGCCTGCAGATACGCGGCGGCGGAGGGCCAGTCGGGCTGAGGCGCATCCCGGCCGACATAGCTGAGGATTCGGGTGAGCCCGTCGCGCCGGATCTCGGGTCCGACGTCGTTCAGGAGCACGCCGGCAAGCGCCGTCGGACGGGCCACGGCCATGCCCATGGCGAGCAGTCCGCCGAGGGAGGTGCCCACGACCACCACCGAGTGAAGGTTGGCAAGGGTCAGGAGATGCGTGAGGTCGTCGAGATAGACCTCCGGCCGGTAGTTGCGCCAGTTCCGGTCGCGGGCCGACTTGCCGCGACCGCGGTAGTCGGGGCAGATCACCCGCCGGGTCTTCGACAGCCGGACCGCCAGGTCGTGGAAGTCGGCGGCGTTGCGGTTGAGGCCCGGCAGGCACAGGACCGGGCGCCGCGGCGACAACGGGTCCCCGTAGTCGCGGTAATGGAGCGGCAGGTCGTCCCGGGAACGGTAGAAGCGCTCGACGAAGTCCGCCATCCGTTGACCTGCCTCAGGCCGGACCCCCCGGGCCGTCGAGCAGGCCCGGCAGCTCGGCGAGCCCCGATAGCGTCGCCTCCGGAATCCCGGGCAGGCGCTCTGCCGCCTGGCCGAAGCGGTTGACCCAGGCCACGCGGAAGCCGAAATGGGCGGCGCCCGCGGCGTCCCAGCCGTTGGAGCTGACGAAGCAGATGCGCTCCGCGGGCGTGCCGAGACGCTCGACGGCCAGCCGATAAACGGATGGATGCGGCTTGTAGATGCCGATCTCCTCCACCGAAAGAACCTGGTCGAGGAGCGGGCCGAGCGCGGCGCGCTCGACCGCGCTCGCCAGCATCTCGGGCGAACCGTTGGACAGGATGGCGGTCTTGAAGCCGCGGCTCCTGAGGGCGGCGAGGGTCGGGCGCGCGTCCGGGTAGGGGGCGAGGGCGCGGTAGGTCTCCATCAGTTGCTCGCGAAGCGCGTCGTCGGCGATCCCGACCTCGGCCAAGGCGTAGTCGAGGCTGTCGGCGGTCACCCGCAGGAAGTCGGCATGGCAGCCCATGAGGCTCCGCAGCCAGCTATATTCCACCTGCTTGCGGCGCCAGACCGACGACAGGGCATTTGCCTTGTCGCCGAGCCTGTCCCGCCAGCGCGCCGCCGCCGAATGAACATCGAACAGGGTGCCGTAGGCGTCGAAGACGCAGGCCTCTATCGGCGCGAGGCGAAGGTCGGTCATGGCGGCCTCCGGAGCGGTTGTGCGTCCCGGGGCGCCATGTTCGGCAAATCCGCCGGGCTTTACAAGGCCGGACGGCCGCCGGTCCGGCCGTCAGTACCTGACGCGGCGGCTGATGTCCTGTTCGAGCGAGAAGGCGAGGACCGGCCCACCGAGGCGGTGGCGGTACACCTGCAGGTTCTCCAGGACCCGCTGGACGTAGTTGCGCGTTTCCGAGAACGGAATGGCTTCGATCCAGTCAACTGGATCAACCCCGTAGGTCCGCGGGTCGCCATTGGCGCGGATCCATTGCTGTACGCGCGCCGGACCGGCGTTGTAGGCGGCGATCGCAAGCAGGTAGGAACCGTCGAACTGGCGCAGCAGCCCCTCGAGATAGGCACTGCCGAGCTGGATGTTGAACTCCGGATCCTCGGTCAGCCGGGCCTTGCTGTATTTCAGGCCGACATGCCGGGCCACCTGCCGCGCCGTGGCCGGCATGAGCTGCATCAGGCCGCGCGCGCCGGCGCTGCTGAGGGCGTCCGTTGCGAACGCGCTCTCTTGCCGCATGACGGCGAGCACCAGCGCCTCCTCGATCCCCACGCTGTCCGGCAGGTGGCGCAGCGGAAAGAGGTACTCGACCAGCTCGATGCCGCTCCTCTGGCGCGCCTCCTTGGAGGCGAGGACCGCAAAGTCGTCCCGGCCGATCCCGGTGGCGAGCTCGGCGATCAAGGCATGCTCGACCGGAGTTTCCGCAAACTCGGCCAGTCGGAGGATGAAGGGCTCGGCCCGGTCGGTGTCACCGAGCAGCGCCAGCATCCGGATGACCCGCACCAGCTCGCGCTCGGCGAAGGCCGCCCGCTGTGCCTCCGTCGGCTCGGGCGGGGAGCGGAACCGCATCCCGGGTTCCTGCCCCAGCCGGTGGGCCGCGAGCTGCCCGTAGAAGGTCGTCGGGTATCTCGCTGCGGTCTCGTACCAGTTCTGGGCGAGCGTGGCATCGCCCAGGGCTTCGGCGGCCCGCCCGGACCAGTATGCCCCGCGGGCCCGGCTGATCGAGGAGCGTACCCCGGCATAGAGGCGGGTGAAGTGCGCGTATGCGGTCTTCGGCTCCTCCATGAAGCGCAGGCCGATCCAGCCGGCCAGCCATTCCCCTTCGGCGAAGGTCAACCCATCCGTCGCACCATGGGCCTTCGCCAGACGGTAGGCGGCCGCGACGTTGCCGCGCTGGAGCGCCAGACGGGCGGCGTGCCGCCGTTCGGGCCAGAGCACGTCGGGCCGACCGGGGCCCGCGAGCGGCTGGTCGAGGAGCTCGATGGCCGTCTCGGCCCGTCCGTGACGCCGCCGCCATCGCGCCCGCTCGTAGACGAGGCCAGGGTCGTTGAGGAGCTCGGACGGTACGCGGTCGATCGCCGCGTCGACGCCGGACCGTCTGGTCATCAGCGCGATCCGCGCCTCGGCCAGTGCCCGGTGGGCGGCGCCGACCCGGTTGAGCATGCGGCGCGCTGCGCCCACATCCCGGTCCCAGAGCAGCCGGTCGAGGCGCGCAACATGGTCCTGGGGCAGGAGGTAGGACTCGAAGTGCGCGAGGAACTCTTTCTCTTCGCGCGCGGTCATGTCCAGGCGGACCCAATCGCGGCGGATCGGCCTGATCGCCTCGGCCGCGAGCCCGGCGGCGATCATCGCGCGGCCGCGCCGAATGGAGCCGGCGACGGTGTGCGGCATGCGGTCGCCGAACCATTTCAGCACGACTTCGGGCGGGAGCCCGTTGGGCATAACGCGTTCCGCCTGCGCCTCGATGATCGCACGGTCCGGCCAGTGCGGGTTGGACTCGACGAACGCGGCCAGCTCCTCGAAGGAGGCGTCCGTGTCCAACCGCGTCAGGTCAAGCCACTGGATGATCTTGGCCGGAAGCGGATCCCCGCCCAGTTCCGCGAGTTCCCGAGCCTCGTTCCAGCGGTTCTCCTGCGCGGCCGCGAAGGCCGCGCGGTAGACCTTCGCCTCCGACGCGGACAGTCCGACCTCGGCGACGGACAGCCCTTCGCTGATGGCGGCTTCATCCTCGGCACGAGCCGCATTTTCGGGCGCCGTGGAGACGGCGAAGACCAGGAGAAGGTAAAAAAATATGGCCACGCGTAGACCCCTTCATCATGCGCGGGCAGAACCGGGTGCTGAAGAATGAAGCGCTCTTCAGACCAATTTCCAATCGGACGAATACTAAAAGGTTAAGATCCCGATTACCGGATTGCCGGTCAAGTGACATCGGCCCGTGCGGCACCGGGCGCGGCGGCCTTGCTGGGGGCGTCGCCGATGGCTATGTTCGCGAACCGGTTTTTTTCAACAAGTCGAAAGATTCGAGGAGAGCGGCATGTTCAAGGGGTCCATCACCGCCCTCATCACGCCGTTCCGCGACGGCGCGGTCGACGCCGATGCCTTTCAGCGCTTCGTCGAGTGGCAGATCGACGAAGGGACCAGTGCGCTCGTGCCCTGCGGCACCACCGGCGAATCGCCCACGCTCAGCCATGAAGAGCATATGCGTGTCGTCGAGCTCTGCATCGAGGCGGCCGGCGGCCGCGTGCCGGTCATCGCCGGGACGGGGTCGAACTCGACGGCGGAGGCGATCCTCCTGACCGAGCACGCGAAGCGAGCCGGCGCGGCCGCCGCGCTCATCGTGCTGCCCTATTACAACAAGCCGACGCCGGAGGGGCAGTACCAGCACTTCAAGGCGATCCACGACGCCGTCGACATCCCGATCATCATCTACAACATTCCGGGCCGCAGCGTCGTGGACATGTCGGTGGAGACCATGGCGCGGCTGGCGAAGCTGCCGAACATCGTCGGTGTGAAGGACGCGACGCAGGACCTGGTGCGGCCGATGCTGACGCGCCTCGCCATCGGCCCGAACTTCTGCCAGCTCTCCGGCGAGGACGCGACCGTCGTGCCCTTCCTGGCACAGGGCGGGCATGGCTGCATCTCGGTCACGGCCAATGTCGCGCCGCGGCTTTGCGCGGACCTGCACGCCGCCTGGGCCCGGCGCGACCTCGATACGGTCATGGCGCTGAACGAGCGGCTGATGCCGCTGCACAAGGCCCTGTTCATCGAGAGCAGCCCCGCGCCCGTGAAGTATGCCGCCAGCCTGCTCGGCCGCTGCAGCGCGGAACTGCGCCTGCCGCTTTGCGAGGTCACCGAGGCGACGAAAGCCCAAGTCCGCCAGGCGATGTCGGACGCCGGGATCCTGAATTGAGAGAACGATCATGGCCCGCGCCGCTGCCGCCGGGCGCCTCGCGGCGCAGAACCGCAAGGCGCGCCACGACTACATCATCGAGGACACCTTCGAGGCCGGAATCGTGCTGCTGGGCACGGAGGTGAAGTCGCTGCGCCAGGGGCGGGCCAGCATCGGCGAGGCCTTCGCCGCGGAGCGGGACGGCGAGCTTTTCCTGTTCAATGCCTATATCCCGGAATACGAGGCGGCCAACCGCTTCAACCACGAGCCGCGTCGCCCGCGCAAACTGCTGATGCACCGGCGCGAGATCGCCCGGCTCATCGGGCTGATCCAGCGCGGCGGCATGACGCTGGTGCCGCTGTCGATCTACTTCAACGAGCGGGGCGTCGCCAAGGTTCAGCTCGGCCTCGCCCGCGGCAAGCGCAAGGTCGACAAGCGCGAGGCAGAGAAGGCGCGTGACTGGGAGCGCGAGAAGGCGCGGCTGATGCGGGAAAAGGGCTGACCCCTTCCTTGTCCGACACCGACCACAAGCCGGAACCGGAAGCGCCGGTGCGCGAGCCGATCCTCAACCTGCCGCCGGCGGTGAAGGCCCTGCTGATCGCCAACCTCGCGGTGCACGGCGTGCGGCTGCTGCTGCCGGCCGAGATCGATTTCGGCGTCGTCCTCACCTTCGGGTTCATCCCGGCCCGCTACACCCTGCCGGGGCTGTTCGGCTGGCCGGCCCTGGTGAGCCCGGCCAGCCACATGTTCCTGCATGGCGGGTTCATGCACCTGCTCGTCAACATGGTCACGCTGATGGCCTTCGGCGCCGGCGTCGAGCGGCGGATCGGCGGGCCGCGGTTCGTCGCGTTCGCGCTGGCCTGCGGCCTGGTCGGCGCCGCGGCGCATCTTGCCGTCTATCCCTTCTCGATCGCGCCGGTGATCGGCGCCTCGGGCGCGATCAGCGGCCTGTTCGGCGGGGTTCTGCGCTTCCTGACCCGGCGCCACGGTCCCGCCGCCCCGATGGCCGGGATCTGGCCGGTCGCGCTGCTGTGGATCGGCGCCAGCCTGCTGTTCGGCCTGACGGGCCTGCCGGGGGAGGGGCCGGGCGGGGGCGCGACGATCGCCTGGGCCGCCCATATCGGCGGCTTCCTCGCCGGCCTCCTGCTGTTCCCCCTGTTCGACCGGCAGCGGCCGGGGCGCGAGAGCTGAGCCGAAAGGGTCCGGGGCGGAGAGGAAGCGATGGGGACGAACGCCGTCAGCCGAGATGCGCGAGCAGGTCGCGGAACACGGCGTGGAACATCGCCTCGGTGAGGCGGCCGGTGTTGGTGTTCTGGCGGGAGCAGTGATAGCTGTCGACGAGGAGCAGGCCGTTGGGCAGGGCGTGCCGGGCGCCGTGGGCGAAGCGCCAGCGGCCGGGGCGCTCGCCGACTGCGCGGAGGACCGACTCATGGGCGATGGCGCCCAGGGCGAGGATGGCGCGCAGCCGCGGCAGGGCCGCGATCTCGGCTTCCAGAAAGGGGCGGCAGGCGGCGATCTCGGTCGCGGTCGGCTTGTTCGCCGGGGGCACGCAGCGAACCGCGTTGGTGAGGCGGCAGCCGACGAGCCGCAGCCCGTCATCCGCCTCCGCGCCGTAAGCGCCCTCCGCGAAGCCGAAGCGGAGCAGCGTGTCGTAGAGCAGGCGCCCGGCGTAATCCCCCGTGAACGGTCGGCCCGTGCGGCCGGCGCCTTTCAGCCCCGGCGCCAGTCCGACGATCAACAGGCGGGCGGCAGCGGCCTCGTCGCCGAAGGTCGGCACCGGCGCGTTGTGCCAAAGCGGCTGGGCCGCGCGCATCCGGGTCCGCAGCTCCACGAGCCGCGGGCAGAGCGGGCAGTCGGGCTCCGGATCGGAGCCGG
>CAZKCM010000048.1:17281-32606 GCA_964551315.1 uncultured Rhodospirillaceae bacterium
CGCTCACGCGGATTCGAGGACCTGGTTGGGCTCGCTCGGCGTGCCCGGCCCGCGATGGTTGTGGGTCCGCGCGATGCGCCCGGCCAGATCGTCCAGCTCGATGAAGTTGTCGGCCTGGCGGCGCAGCTCGTCCGCGATCATCGGCGGGTTCGAGCGGATGGTGCTGACCACGGTGACCCGCAGTCCGCGCCGCTGCACCGCCTCGACCAGCCGGCGGAAATCGCCGTCGCCGGAAAACAGCACGGCATGGTCCAGATACGCCGCCATCTCCATCACGTCGATGGCCAGCTCGATGTCCATGTTGCCCTTGATCTTCCGCCGGCCGGAGGAATCGGTGAACTCCTTCGTCGGCTTGGTGACCATGGTGTAGCCGTTGTAGTCGAGCCAGTCGACGAGCGGCCGGATCGGCGAATATTCCTGGTCCTCGATCAGCGCCGTGTAGTAGAAGGCGCGGACGAGATGGCACTCCTCCGCAAAGACTTCGAGGAGCCGCTTATAGTCGATGTCGAAGCCGAGCGCCCGGGCGGCGGCGTAGAGGTTGGCGCCGTCGATGAATAGGGCGACACGCTCCTGAGGGTAAAATTTCATGACTGTCCCGGTCCCAAGATCTCAATGAATGGCCCGCCGGGGAACCGCCCCCGCCGGCAAAATGCCCCCTGCACGGCGATCGTGACGGGGACGTCGTAATCGACCCATTATCGCGCAAAATATTAAGGGAACCACTTAAGAGGTGGCCCTGCGCGCTTTAGATCATTAAGTAGCGCAGAAACACAGCACGACAAGACTCCGGGGATCGCCATCATGGAAGACATTCTCATCGGCCTCGGCGCGAACCTGCCGAGCGCCTTCGGGCCGCCGCAGGCGACGCTCGAGGCCGCGCTCCGGGCCCTGGAAGAGCGCGGGGTCGGCATCCGCCGCCGCTCCCGCTGGTACGAGAGCATGCCGGTCCCCGTCTCCGACCAGCCCTGGTTCGTGAACGGGGTGGCGCTGGTCGAGCCCCGGTCCGAGAAAGCGGGCGGGCCGGGAGACGAACCGGCGGCCCTGTTGGCCGTCCTGCACGAGGTCGAGCGGGCGTTCGGCCGCGAGCGTCGGCAGCGGAACGAGGCGCGGGTCGTGGACCTCGACCTGCTGGCCTATGGGACCCGCGTCAACATGGGTCCGACGCCGCCGCTGTTGCCTCATCCGCGTCTGGCGGAGCGCGCCTTCGTCCTCCTGCCGCTGGCCGAACTCCTGCCCGACTGGCGGCACCCGGTGACCGGCCGGTCCGTGCGCGAGATGATCGCGGCGCTGCCGCCGGACCAGGTGGCGCGGCCGCTGGAAGGGTGAGGCCGAGCCATTCGCCTAACGTGTGGAAGCGGTCCGGCCGCAGCTTTCTACCCCTTTTCGTCGATTGCCGTTTGGCCAACGGATGAAGAGGGGCGACTTAGTCGATTTCATCGGAACACGTGCCGCGTCGGCTCGCGAATGTCCTGAGCGGGCGTCCGCCGCGATCGGCCATGACCGATTGAAGGCGCTCCGCCCGCGGCACCCGGATGCGGGCATCGCGCCGCCGTCCGGCGGGGGACGATGACTTGTTCCTTACGCCCTGGCCGGCGTCTTTCGAGACGGCCCCGGGTGCCATTGCGGACGGCATGGGGTGCGGATTCGGTGCCCCGCAGCGCTAATCGTGCCGCCGGAAGCGCCGCTATACTCGGCATTCGGCGGTAGGCTCGACAAGAAACGGAAAATTTTATTGACTCTTCATGTAAATCGATACAATTCCTATCTGCTATACGACCCATTGATTTACCATTTTGCCTGAAAAGCCCTGGTGCTGACGACGAGCATTGTCCGTGGAGCGAGATTTTCGATTGTGGGGGGGAGGCAAGTTCATGGCACTGTTGAAAATCCGGTTCTGTGGTCTGGCGGCGGGCATCGCGATCGCGGCGTTGCTGATGCCGGTCGGGAAAGCGGGCGCCACGGTCATCGGCTACTCGTCGCTTCAGATCACCAATTTTATCCTCACGGCCGGCGCGGAGTTAATCGTCATCCCCTCCGCCACTGCCGTAAACACCACCACCAGCGCGGCCAGCCTCGACGGCGTTAACGACAGCAATTCGAGCCCGGTGGTGGGCTCACCTGGCGGCCTGGTTGCCGATTCCGACGTGGCGCTGTCCTGCGTCGGCGTCTGCGGCGCCATCGGCCAGAATGACTACAGTTCTGTTGCCGCGGCCAACCCGGGGGCGCACTTCGCTCGCAGCGACGCGAGTCTGACGGGCAGCCTTCTGGTCCCCGGGGGATTGGATGCGAGAACGGTGGCCGAAACGCAGTTGACGTCTCTGGCCGCTGCCTCCGGCAACGCGGCCATTCAGTCCGGCAATTTCTGGACGCTCGTGTTCGTGCCGACCGGATCGGGCGATCTTGTTCTCACCCTCACCTTCGACGTGCTCGGCCAACTGCGTGCGTTCAGCGATGAGGTCGACGGGATCGCCCTGGTCGACTTCGATTTCGACATAAAGCTGTTCGACATCGAGGCTGGCGTGACGGTCGACTTCGGCATTTCGAGCGTGAACGGCGAGACCGATTTCGCCAGTCTGAACGAGACGCGCTCCGTATTGGGCGTCGGGGAATTCGACTATCTCGTCGACGACACCTTCACCCTCACGATCTCCGGCTTGCTCCCGAATACCAGCTATCGCCTGCAGATTACGCAGAACGCCGACGTCAGCGCGAGCAGCAAGGCGGCAACCGTCGTTCCGGAACCTGGCACCCTCACGCTGCTCGGCCTGGGCCTTCTGGGGGTCGGAGGTCTCACGGCCCGTGGGAAACCGGGCTTTGGGTGCCGTTCGTTCGGAGCGCTTTAACTTAACCCGTCCACGGTCTGAGCCGTCGTCCGGTGGCCGTGGCCGGCGCCTTGGGCCGCCGGCGTGAATGACATCGACCCAAGCGCCTTCGGACCCGGTTCGGCGTCGAAAGCCGCTGCCGAACCGTATTTCGGCCGCGGCTTCCATGCCATCAGCCTGATGGCCGCCTAATGGCCGGGGGGTAGGCCCTCCGCGCCGTCCTCGGCCACCGCCCTCGGTACTGCCGTACCGGGCCAGCGGCCCCGGCCCGCGTTCCGGGGGGCTTTCGGGGATTTTATCGTTTTGATAAGGCTGGTTCGCCTTAAATGGGGGGCGGCCACCCAGCCTCCCGCGGTCCCAAGGGGCTCCGCGCATCATGCTTGCCGGCGAACCCCGCGGGTCCGCGGGAGGTTTGCGGGCCAATCGTCACCTCCGATCCGGGCCTTCGCCTTGCTTTGCGTGCAGCGCAGCAATATATTCAGGGAAATCCTTCATTTCCCCGGCTATTTGGAGCAAGACGAGAATGGCGCGCGTAACGGTCGAAGATTGCGTCCTCAAGGTTCCCAACCGGTTCGAACTGGTCTTGCTGGCCGCCCAGCGGGCCCGCGACATTTCTGCCGGCGCGCCCCTGACGGTGGACCGCGACAACGACAAGAACCCGGTGGTCGCGCTGCGGGAAATCGCGGAGGAGACCATCGACCTCGAAGCGCTGAGCAACAGCCTGATCCAAAGCCTCCAGAAGCATGTCGAGACGGACGAGCCGGAGGAAGAGGGCGGCTTTGGCGCGGCGGAAAGCGACCTTCTGAGCGAGCTGATGCAGACGGCCGTGCCCCAGGGCGGCGAGGATGCCGAGAGCGGCCTGAGCGAGGGCGAGGTCGAGGAGGAGCCGGAGCCAGAGGAGGCGGATATCCTCGGCCTCGAGGAGGGCGCGGACAAGGACTGAGCGCGCGCGTTCGGAAACGCTCGACGCTGCCGGCGCGGCAAGGGTCAAGGAATGGCGGCCTAGTCGAACGAGGTCGAACGTTGGCCGAGGCCCCGGCGCGTATCCGATGGCAGACGCCGGGGTGAGCGGCGATGATCCGTCAGTTTGAACTGGTCGAACGGGTAAAGGCGTACGATCCGAACGCGGACGAGGACGCGCTCAACCGCGCCTACGTCTTCTCCATGAAGGCGCACGGCTCGCAGGAGCGCGCCTCCGGCGACCCCTACTTCTCGCACCCGCTCGAGGTCGCCGACATCCTGACGAAGATGAAGCTGGACAGCGCCTCGATCGTCACGGCGCTGCTGCACGACACCGTCGAAGACACCGACGCGACGCTCGAGGAGATCGAGCAGCTCTTCGGCAAGGAGATCTGCCGCCTCGTCGACGGCGTGACCAAGCTGTCGCGAATCGAGCTGCAGTCGGACCAGACCAAGCACGCCGAGAACTTCCGGAAGCTGGTGCTCGCGATGTCGGAGGACATCCGGGTGCTGCTGGTCAAGCTGGCCGACCGGCTGCACAACATGCAGACCCTCCACTACATCGCCAACCCGGAGAAGCGGAAGCGCATCGCCCTCGAGACGATGGAGATCTATGCGCCGCTGGCCGAGCGCATGGGCATGCAGCAGATGAAGGACGAGCTCGAGGACCTCGCCTTCGCCGAGCTCAACCCCGAAGCGCGCGACTCGATCGTCCAGCGGCTGAAATTCTTGCGCGAGCAGGGCGGCGACATCGTCGGCCGGATCATGGAAGAGCTGCGGCGCACGCTGGCCGAAGGCGGCATCACGGCGGCGGTGTCGGGCCGCGAGAAGGCGCCCTATTCGATCTGGCGCAAGATGCAGCGGAAGAACATCGGCTTCGAGCAGCTCTCGGACATCATGGCCTTCCGCGTCGTCGTCGACGACGTGGCCCAGTGCTACCAGGCGCTGGGCGTGCTGCACAGCCGCTACTCGATGGTGCCGGGGCGGTTCAAGGACTACATCAGCACGCCGAAGCCCAACAACTACCGGTCGCTGCACACCGGCATCATCGGGCCGGAGAAGCAGCGCATCGAGGTCCAGATCCGTACCCGCGAAATGCACGAGGTCGCCGAGTTCGGCGTCGCCGCCCATTGGACGTACAAGCAAGGCGGCACGACCTCGTATGTGGACGGCCGGCAGTACCGCTGGCTGCGCGAGCTGCTCGACATCCTCGAGAAGGCGTCGGGGCCCGAGGAGTTCCTGGAGCACACCAAGCTCGAGATGTTCCAGGACCAGGTGTTCTGCTTCACCCCGAAGGGCGACCTGATCGCCCTGCCGCGCGGCGCGACGCCTGTCGATTTCGCCTACGCGGTTCACTCCGAAGTCGGGGACACCTGCGTCGGGGCCAAGATCAACGGGCGGATCATGCCGCTGCGCACGGAACTGCAGAACGGCGACCAGGTGGAGATCGTCACCTCGCGCGCGCAGACGCCGTCACCGGCCTGGGAGCGGTTCGTCGTCACCGGCAAGGCGCGGGCCCACATCCGCCGCTTCATCCGCACCCAGCAGCGGGCGCAGTACATCACCCTCGGCCGCGCGATCCTGCAGAAGGCGTTTCGCCAGGAGGGCTACGAATTCGCCGAGAAGGCCCTCGAGGTGGCCCTCAAGAAGTTCAAGTGCGAGACCGCCGAGGATCTCTATGCCCTGGTGGGCGAGGGGGTCCAGACCGGCCGCGAGGTGATCAACGCCATCTTCCCGACCAGCAAGCCGGCCGGCAAGCCCGCCGCCCGGAGCGAGAAGGTCGTGCCGCTCGGCCCGCATCGGGGGCGGCAGCGCAAGTCGAAGGACCTTGCGGTTCCGATCACCGGGCTGATTCCCGGAATGGCCGTGCACTTCGCCGGCTGCTGCCATCCGTTGCCCGGCGACCGCATCGTCGGCATCGTCACGACCGGCAAGGGCGTCACGATCCACACGATCGACTGCGACACCCTGGAGAGCTTCGCCGATTCGCCGGAGCGCTGGCTCGACGTCGCCTGGGATGTCGACTCCGACGGCGCTTCGATCCATGTCGGCCGGCTCAACGTGGTCATCGCCAACGAGCCGGGCAGCCTCGGCAGCCTGACCACCGTGATCGGCAAGGCCGGCGGCAACATCAACAATCTCAAGATCACCAACCGGTCGATCGACTTCTTCGAGATCATGATCGACATCGAGGTCAAGGACTTGCGACACCTGACCAACATCGTCGCGGCGCTGCGCGCCACGCCGGTCATCAACTCGGTCGAGCGGGCGCGGGGCTAGGCGCGGTCCCGGAATGTTTCGCCGTCGTCGCAAGCTCCACCCGATCCGGCGGTTGCGGGAATTCCTCTGGCCGAGCCTCGGCTGGCGCCGGTCGACGCTCTATCTCGCCCACCGGATCGCCCGCCTGCCGGGGACGCCCTACAGCATCGCCGCCGGGTTCGCCTGCGGCGCGGCTATCTCGATGACGCCGTTCCTCGGGTTCCATTTCGCCGGGGCGGCCGTTCTGGCTTGGCTGCTCCGCGGCAATATTCTGGCGTCGGCGCTGGGAACCGTCGTCGGCAATCCCTGGACCTTCCCGTTTATTTTTCTGTGGATCTATCATCTCGGCCACTGGATGATGGGGAGTACGGGGGTGCAGGCCCTGCCGGAGGGGCCCACGATGGCCTACATCTTCGACCACCCCTTGCGGATCTTCGTGCCGATGGTCATCGGCAGCCTGCCGACCGCGGTGGTGGCTTGGTTCGTGACCTTCTGGCCGGTGTACGCAGCGGTTGCCAGCTATCAACGCAGCCGGAGGAACCGGCGGGCGCGTAGGCTGCGGTTCCGGTCCAAGATAGCGGGAGAGATCGAGGCATGAAGCGGCATCTGCGTCTCGGCGTGAACATCGATCACGTGGCGACGATCCGTAACGCGCGCGGCGGCGGTCACCCCGACCCGGTGCGGGCCGCCCGTCTGGCCGCCCAATCCGGTGCCGACGGCATCACCGCGCATCTGCGCGAGGACCGGCGCCACATTTCCGACGACGACATCGAGCGGCTCTCGCGCGAGATCGATCTGCCGCTCAACCTCGAGATGGCGGCGACCGAGGAAATGCTGGAGATCGCCCTGCGGCACCGGCCGCACGCCGCTTGCCTCGTACCCGAGAAGCGGGAAGAACGCACGACCGAGGGCGGCCTCGATGTGGTCGGTGGCCGCGAGCACCTCGCCCCCTATGTGCGGCGGCTCGGCGAGGCGGGGATCCGCGTCTCGCTGTTCGTCGAGCCGGACCCGGCGCAGCTCGATGCCGCGCTTGCGCTCGGCGCGCCGGTGGTGGAACTGCATACCGGCGCCTATTGCGAGGCGGAGGGCGAGGCGCGCGAATGGCACCTCCGGCGCCTGCGGGAAGCCGCGGCCCATGCCGAGCGGATCGGGCTCGAATGCCATGCCGGCCACGGGCTCACCTATGACACCGTCGGGCCGGTGGCGGCGATTCCGACGCTGAGCGAACTCAACATCGGCCACTTCCTCATCGGCGAGGCGATTTTCAGCGGCCTCGACAGCGCGATTCGGCGCATGCGCGCGCTGATGGACAAGGCCCGGGCCGAGGCGGGCGGCGAACGCAGCGCGTAGCCGCCCGAAAAGTCCGGCAATGATGAAGTTTCCTAGAATGACAAAGTTCCTAGAATGATTCTTGGCCTCGGCAGCGACATCGTGGACATCCGCCGGATCGAGCGCACGCTCGAACGCTACGGCGACCGGTTCGTGTCCCGCGTGTTCACGGAGGTCGAACGGCAGAAGTCGGATGGGCGGCGCAATCGCGCCGCCAGCTACGCCAAGCGTTTCGCTGCAAAGGAGGCCTGTGCGAAGGCGCTCGGCACCGGGTTCCGCAATGGCGTGTACTGGCGCGACCTGGGTGTCGTAAACCTGCCTTCGGGAAAGCCAACCATGGCCCTTACCGGCGGCGCGGCGGAGCGGCTGGCCGCGCTGGTTCCGGAGGGCATGGCGGCGCAAATCGACCTGACGATCACGGACGATCACCCCCTCGCCCAAGCGATCGTGATCATTTCGGCGGTCGCAGACCCGCCCCCGAACCCGTCCCAGAAAGCGCCGAGGTGAGGGAGCGGCGCCGAAGGGATGTCGGCCCGGACGCGGATCGGGGCGCCCGGCTGCGAACCGGTCAGTGGGACATTGCGCTTTTGAAGATTTCTAATTAGGGAAAGAGAGTTAGGTGACTTCTTTAATGTCCAAGCAGAAAGCCAGCGGCTTCCTGGATACGGTCAAGACCGTGGTCTATGCGGTTCTGATTGCCGTGGTGATCCGGACTTTCGCCTACGAGCCGTTCAACATCCCTTCCGGATCGATGATTCCGACGCTGCTCGTCGGCGACTTCCTGTTCGTCTCGAAGTTCTCCTATGGCTACAGCCAGCATTCCCTGCCTTTCAGCCTGCCGCTGTTCGAGGGGCGGATCCTCGCGTCCGAGCCGAAGCGCGGCGACGTGGCCGTCTTCAAGCTGCCGAGCGACAACGAGACGGATTACATCAAGCGGATCATTGGGCTGCCCGGCGATCGCATCCAGATGCGCGAGGGCCGGCTTTACATCAACGATGTGCTCGTGGAGCGCAAGTGGGTTGGTAACTATGTCGTCAGTGTCGGCTTCGGCCTGAGCGAAACGGCGGAGATGTACGAGGAGACACTGCCGAACGGCGAGACGCACTACATCATCGAGCGGAGCGACAGCGCGCCGCTCGACAACACGCGGGTCTTCGTGGTCCCGCCCGGCCACTACTTCGCGATGGGCGACAACCGGGACAATTCCCAGGACAGCCGCACGTCGATGGTGGGCTTCGTTCCCGCCGAGAACCTTGTCGGCCGCGCCGAGTTTATCTTCTATTCGACCGCGGCGCGCGACGCCAACCCGCTGGAGATCTGGAAATGGCTGCCCGCAACACGGGTGGACCGGCTGTTCGACGCGATCAATTGACCGCCGGTTTGGGCGTGGGTGTGCCGGCCAACGGGGAGACGACGAACGGGGCAACGGGCGGTTCGCCGGACGGTTCATCGGGGGGCGGGCGCGGCGCGGCGCCCGGCGACGACGAGCTGCAGGCGCTGCAGGCAAGCCTCGGCCACCGCTTCGCCCGGCCCGAGCTGCTGCGGCAGGCGCTCACCCATCCGAGCGCGACGGGCGCCGCAGGCCGCCGTCGCGAGCGGCCGGCGCGCGGCGGCTACGAGCGGCTGGAGTTCCTCGGCGACCGGGTCCTGGGTCTTGTCGTCGCCGAGCTGTTGTTCCACGAGTTTCCCGAAGAGAACGAGGGGGCGCTGGCCAAGCGGTTCGCCATGCTGGTCCGGCGCGAGAGCTTGGCGCGCGTGGCGCAGGCCGTCGGTCTCGGTCGGCATCTCGTGCTCTCGCGCGGCGAGGCGGACGCAGGCGGCCGGGAGAGCCAGACCCTGCTGGCCGATGCCTGCGAGGCGGTGATCGGCGCCCTCTATCTGGACGGCGGGCTGGACGCGGCGGCGGCCTTCGTGCGCCGGTACTGGGAGCCGCTGATGGCGGAAGACCTCCGCCCGCCGCAGGACGCGAAGACGGCGCTCCAGGAATGGGCGCAGGGCGCCGGGCTGCCGCTGCCGGACTACCGGACCCTTCGGGTCGAAGGGCCGCCGCACGAGCCGCTCTTCGCCGTCGAGGTCGAGGTCAGCGGGCATCCGCCCGCGACCGCAACCGGACGCTCCAAACGCGCCGCAGAGCAGGCCGCCGCCGAGGCGCTGCTGACGCGGCTGAGGCCCGGCGGCAATGGCTGAGGAGAGGCCGAGGACGGAGCCCGAGGCGGCGGAGCTTGGCGCCGAAGAGCAGCGTTGCGGCTTCATCGCCCTTCTCGGCGCGCCGAACGCGGGCAAGTCGACGCTGGTCAACCGGCTGGTCGGCACCAAGGTCTCCATCGTCTCGCCGAAGGTGCAGACGACCCGCAACCGGGTGATGGGGATCGCGATCGAAGGCCCGGCGCAGCTTATCTTCATCGACACGCCCGGCATCTTCGCGCCGCGCCGGCGGCTCGACCGCGCGATGGTGCAGGCGGCCTGGCGCGGCGCCGCGGAGGCCGATCTGATCGTGACCCTGGTCGATGCGGCGCGCCGCGCGATCGACCCGGATACGGCGCGCATCATCGCGGGCCTCAAGGATATCAAACGGAAGGCGATCCTCGCGCTCAACAAGATCGACCTCATCAAGCGCGAGCGGCTGCTGGCGCTCGCCCGCCGGTTCGACGAAGAAGGCGTCTTCACCGACATCTTCATGATCTCGGCCGAGACCGGCGACGGAGTCGACGACCTGCGCAAGACATTGGCAGCGCGCGTGCCGCCCGGTCCCTGGCACTTCCCCGAGGACCAGCTCTCGGACATGCCGATGCGGTTGCTGGCGGCGGAGATCACCCGCGAGCATCTGTTCCGCCAGCTGCATCAGGAGCTGCCCTACGCCCTGACGGTCGAAAGCGAGAGCTGGGAGGATTTCAAGGACGGCAGCGTCCGCGTGCAGCAGGTGATCTTCGTCCAGCGCGACAGCCAGAAGGCGATCGTCCTCGGCAAGAACGGGCAGCGCATCCGGGCGATCCGCGCCGCCGCCCAGGCGGAACTCGAGGAGATTCTGGGACGCCGGGTTCATCTCTTCCTCTACGTCAAAGTGCGCGAGGACTGGCTCGAGGACCCGGCGCGGTTCCGCGAGATGGGCCTGGACTTCAACGTCTGAGGCAGGCCCATGGAATGGACCGATGAAGGCATCGTCCTGTCGGCACGGCGCCACGGGGAGAGCGGCGCCGTCGTCACCCTGCTGACCCGCGACCACGGCCGCCACGCGGGCCTCGCACACGGCGCGGGAAGCCGGCGGGCGCGTGGGCTGTTCGAGACCGGCAACCGGGTCCAGGCGATCTGGCGGGCGCGGCTGGCCGAGCATCTCGGCCACTACAGCTGCGAACTGCTGGAAAGCTATGCGGCGGCCTTGCTCGACGACCCGCTGCGGCTGTCGGCGCTGACCGCCGCGGCGGCGGTCGCCGACGCCGCCCTGCCGGAGCGAGAGCCGCATCCGCGGACCTATGAGGGTCTGCGGGCCCTGCTGGGGACGCTGGCGGCGTCGCCGCCGGGTCCGGCCGGGTTGGCGACGGCCTGGCCCGCGGACTATGTCCGGTGGGAGCTCGACCTGCTGGCCGACCTCGGCTTCGGCCTCGATCTCACCCGATGCGCCGCCACGGGCGGCCAAGAGGACCTGGTCTATGTCTCGCCGAAGACCGGCCGCGCGGTCTCGGCGGCTGCCGGCGCGCCTTACCGAGACCAGCTCCTGCCGCTGCCTGCCTTCCTCGCGCAACCGGGCATCGCGCAACCGGCAGCGGCGGGCGAGCCGCCCGACGCCGCGGCCATCCTGGCCGGGCTGAGGTTGACCGGCTTCTTCCTCGATCGATATGTCTTCGCCCATCCCGCGGGCCATGTGGCGGCGGCCGGCCAAGCCGCCGCCACGCGCGACCGCTTCGTCCAACGCCTGCGGGCCGCCGCCGCAGCCGGCTCTTGATTCCGTCCTGAGCTTCCTCTAGGCGGAGGGGTGTCGGACCGTTCCCGCTCGAGGAGTTCTCCGCCGATGGATAGACGCCCCGACCCGCGCCCGGGCTTGCCACCCGGCTCGCGCCCCGGTCCACGTCACGTGGCCGTGATCGGCGCCGGCATCGTCGGCGTCTGCGCGGCGCTCTACCTGCAGCGGGACGGCCATCGGGTGACGCTGTTCGACCCCCGCGGGCCGGGCGAGGGGGCCTCGAAGGGGAACGGCGCCGTCCTCGCGGTGGAGTCCTGCGTTCCGGTGGCGACGCCGGGCATCATCCGGCGTGTACCCGGGATGCTCCTCGACCCGCTGGGGCCGCTCACGATCCGCTGGCATCATCTGCCGCGGCTCGCGCCCTGGCTCGCGCGGTTCCTCCTCGCCAGCCGCCCAGGGCGCGTCGAGGCGGCGTCGATCGCGCTGCGGGCGCTGTTGGTGCGGGCGATCGACGCCTACCGGCCGCTGGTCGAGGGAGCGGGGATCGCAGAAATGATCCGCCGCACGGGCTGGCTCGCGGTCTACGAGTCGGAAGCGGCCTTCGCCAAGGCGCAGGCGGAGCTGGCGTTGCAGCGCCGCCGCGGCGTGCCGATGGACGTGCTCCGCCCCGAAGAGATCCGGCAGCTCGAGCCGAGCCTCGCACCGATCTACAGGCGCGGGGTCTTCTTTCCGGAGAACGCCTATGTGCTCGACAACCACCGGCTCGTCACCGCGCTGGCCGAGCATTTCGTCCGCGGCGGCGGCACGTTCCTGCCCGAGGCGGTCGCCGGCTTCAACGCGGTCAGCGAGGGCACCGGGGCCGGGCCGATCTGCGTTCGGACCGATGTCGGTCAGCACACGGTCAACGCCGTCGTCGTCGCCGCCGGCGCCTGGTCGAAGGACCTCGCGCGCCGGCTCGGCCACCGGGTGCCGCTCGATACCGAGCGCGGCTACCACGTCACGCTGCCCAATCCGGGCGTGACTCTCCGGATGCCGATCTATTCCGGCGATTACAGCTTCGTGTCGACGCCGCTCGAGCACGGGCTGCGGTTTGCCGGGACGGTGGAACTGGGCGGCCTCGCGGCGCCGCCCGACTATGGCCGGGCGGACGTGCTGCTGGAGAGAGGGCGGCGCATGTTTCCGGGACTCAACGCGGCGGGGGCGACAAAGTGGATGGGCTTCCGCCCTTCGCTGCCGGACTCGCTCCCGGTCATCGGCGGCTCAACCCGCCACCGCAACGCGTTCTTCGCCTTCGGCCACGGACATCTGGGCCTCACCCTCGGCGCCATCACCGGTCGTCTGATCGCCGACCTCGTCGCCGGCCGCGATCCCGGCATCGACATGACGCCCTATCGGGTGGACCGGTTCTGAAGCCGAGGCGGGCCGTCTTGCCCGTTCAGCCCGTCTCCGCCCGCACGGCGGCGAGCAGGCGGCCGTTCGCCAGTGCCTCAGCCGCAAGGCGCTCGATGTCGGCGCCGAGCGGCCGATCCTCGTCGAGCGGCGGAACGAGGTCGCGGACGACGCGGTGGGCGACCGCGGTGCCGCGGCCGAGGCGCGGCACCCCGGCCAGGTCGACCGCCTGTGCCGCGACGACGAGCTCCAGCGCCACCAGCAGCCGCAGATGCGTCAGAGCCTCGGCCAGCTTGCGCACGGCGAGCGGCGCGTTGGTCGAATCGTCCTCGACGCCTTCGGCGCCGGGGCGCGGATCGACGCATGCCGGGTTTGCCAGCTGCCGGATCTCGGCGGCGAGCGCCTCCGCGGTCTTGGTCAGCGGCCCGAAGCCCGAGCGCGCCGGGCCGCGCGGCGTCAGCCAGGCCGGCAGGTCGCTCAGCCGCTCGCTCAGCAGCCGGGCGACCCGGTTGACGGCGAGGTTGGCGACCTGCGAGACGGCCAGCGCGACCGCGTCGAAGGCGAGGGCAAGTGCCGGGGTATGGAAGTTGCCGGTCGAGAGAATCGTATCGTCCTCGACGAGCACCAGCGGGTTGTCGCCGGCGCCGTTCAACTCCGCCGCCAGCGCGGTCTCGGCGAAGGACAGGGCGGCGCGCAAGCTGCCGTGAACCTGCGAGGCGCAGCGCAGGCTGATCGGGTCCTGCACTCGCCGGGCCGCGCCGGGCTCGGTCAGGGCGCCGCCCGCGAGCAGCGTGCGCAGATGGGCCGCCGCCGCCTCCTGCCCGGGGGCGGGACGCGCCGCGGCGACGCGCGGGTCGATCGGGCTCAGATTCGCGCGGAACCCCTCCATGCTGAGGGCAGCGGCGAGATCGAGGAGCGCGCTTAGATCGACGGCGTCGGCGAGCGCAAGCGCGCCCTGGCCAGCGGAAACCGCATTGGCGCTGCAGAGCGCGAGCCCGTCCTTCGGGCCGAGTACCAGCGGCCGGAGCCCGGCGCGCGCCAGGGCGCGATCGGCCGGCAGGGTCTCGCCGCGATGGACCGCCTCGCCCTCGCCGATCACGGCGAGCGCAACATGGGCAAGGAGGCAGAGATCGGAGGCGCCCACCGAGGCAATCGACGGCACCACCGGGTGGATCCCGGCGTTGAGCATGGCGACGAGCATTTCCGGGACCGGCGGCTGCACGCCCGCGCCGCCCTTCGCCATGCCGTTCGCCCGAACCAGCATCGCCGCGCGCACCACCTCTTCCGGCAGGCGCGGGCCGACGCCCTGCGCCCGGCCGAGGACCGTGAGGCGCGAGAACTCGGCCAACACGTCCTGCGGCAACTGCATGGTGGCCCGCGGCCCCAGCCCGGTCGTCAGACCATAGACCGGCTTGCCCTCGGCAAGGTGGCGCTCGACCACGGCGCGTGCGGCCGCAAGGCGCGCCGCGGCTTCGGGAGCAAGACGCACGGGTGCGCCGTTCCGCGCGACGCGCTGTACGTCGGCCGGGGTCAGGCCATCGCCGGTGAGGAGGAGGGGAGCGCCGCTCATCTGGCCGCGCTGGTATTGGTCGTGCTGACGAAAAGATTGTTCATGGACGGCTTCCCTGATCGGTCGGCACGGCACCGCCTGAGACGCGAACCGCGATCCCGGCCGTATGTACAACCCGGGCCCTTGCCCGCGCAAGAAGCCCCCAACCGGTGGTGCCGATCGGATCGCGGGCAAGGGCCCGGCGCATGAATGCCGCCGCGCCGGTGGCCGACGGCGGCACCGAGCCGAGAAGAACGGGCGGATTGGAACCCGCGGCATCATTCCCTTCTTGAACCTTGCGGCAGGGTGGCCAAGTCTGCTGTGCTGAAACCTCCGTTTCGCCTTGCGTCGCGCGGGAGACTGGCATGGACAAGAAGACGCAGATCAACATCTGGTATGTCATCGCGGCGATCATCGGCGTCATGCTGCTGCAGAGCCTGTTCGTCCAAACCCAGCAGGTCGAGACGATCCCCTACAGCCAGTTCCAGCGTTATCTGAAGGAGGGCCGGGTTGACGACATCGTCGTCACCGAGACTCGCATCCGCGGCCGGTTGACCGATGCGGCGGAAGGTGGGCCACGGGAGTTCGTTACCAATCGGGTCGATCCCGGCCTCGCGGCCGAGCTGGAGGGCGCCGGGGTCGAGTACACCGGCGGCACCGAGAACACCTTCCTGCGCGACCTGCTGTCCTGGGTCATCCCGATCCTGCTGTTCTTCGGGCTGTGGATGCTCCTGATCCGGCGACTCGCCGAGCGGGGCGGATTCGGCGGCGGGTTGATGCAGATCGGCAAGAGCAAGGCCAAGGTGTATGTCGAGACGGACACCAAGGTCACGTTCGCAGATGTAGCCGGGGTCGACGAGGCCAAGGCCGAGCTGCAGGAGATCGTGGAGTTCCTGAAAGACCCGAAGCGCTACGGTCGGCTCGGCGGGCGCATGCCGCGGGGGGTGCTGCTGGTCGGTCCGCCGGGCACCGGCAAGACGCTACTGGCGCGCGCGGTGGCCGGCGAGGCGGGGGTGCCGTTCTTCTCGATCAGCGGCTCGGAGTTCGTCGAGATGTTCGTCGGCGTCGGCGCGGCGCGGGTGCGCGACCTGTTCGAGCAGGGGCGGCAGAGGGCGCCGG
>CAZKCM010000049.1:0-31969 GCA_964551315.1 uncultured Rhodospirillaceae bacterium
GGAAAGCCACGCCGCCAGCTTCGCCCTGCTGGTCTATGTCTCGGCCTGGCTCAAATGCCACTATCCGGCGGTGTTCGCCGCGGCCCTGCTCAACAGCCAGCCCATGGGCTTCTACGCGCCGGCGCAGATCGTCCGCGATGCGATCGAGCACGGCGTGGAGGTGCGTCCGGTCGACGTCAACCACTCCGAATGGGACTGCACGCTGGAGCCGGCCGCGGGGGGCGCGGGCTCGCCCGGCAAGGGATACGCGCTGCGCCTTGGCTTCCGCCAGATCGTGGGGTTCGCCCAGGTCGATGCCGACCGGCTGGTGGCGGCGCGCGGCAACGGCTATCCCGACCCGCTGGCGCTGCGACGCCGCAGCGGCCTCGATGCCGCCGCGCTCGAGGCGCTGGCACGGGCCGACGCCTTCCGGTCGATGGGGCTCGATCGGCGCGAGGCGCTATGGGCGGTCAAGGGGCTCGGCCCGGCCAAGGGCGGCGGAAAGCGGCGGGGAGGCCGGGAGCCGCTACCGCTGTTCGCCGCCATGGACGAGGAGGAGCAGGGGGCGGAGCCGGCGGTCGTCCTGCCGGCGGCGACGCTCGGCGAGCAGGTTGCCGATGATTACGCCAGCCTGCGCCTCTCCCTGAAGCAGCATCCGGTGGCGCTGCTGCGCGGCGAGCTTGCCCGCGACGGCTGGATCCCGGCCGCGCGCCTTACCCGCCTCGCCGATGGCCGCCCGGTCCGGGTCGCCGGCATCGTGCTGTTGCGCCAGCGTCCGGGCACGGCCAGCGGCGTCATCTTCTCCACCATCGAGGACGAGACCGGTGTCGCCAACCTCATCATCTGGCCCGGCGTGTTCAAGCGTTTCCGCCGGACCGTGTTGACGGCCAAGCTGCTCGGGGCTGCCGGCCGGCTGCAGCGGGAGGGCATCGTCACCCATGTGGTGGCCGACCGCCTCGTCGACCTCACCCCTCTGCTGCAGGGGCTGGCCGGCCGGTCGGCGCTCGATGTCCCCCATGCCCGCGCCGACGAGGGCAAGCGCCCCGCCCGGCCCTCCAGGGACGAGCGTGGAGGCCGAGACGCCCCGCGCGAGCCGCTCCGGCCAGCCCTTCCCCGGCGCGACCCGCGCTTCCCCTCGCGCGATTTCCGGTGAGCAAAGACGGCGGCCCCGGCCTGTGCGGGCAATGTCGGCTGACGCGGCGGCGGAGTCCCGGCTGGCGGCCGGCCGATTAGTTCTGGCGCTCCTGCTCGGCGCGCGCGAACAGACCCTCGCGATGCGCTTCGATCGCCTTCTTCTCCGCGGCGACCTGCTCATCGCTCTTCTCCGGCGTCGGTATTGCCGCCGCCTTCTCGGCCTCGATGGCCATCTCCCGGATTTCTTGCAGCACCTCCGGGCTTACGCTCCCGGATGGCGTCGCACTGCCGGCATCCGGCATTTCCCCGCCCGTTGCGGCCGCCGTGTCGCCCGCTTCCGCCGGCGCAGCCGCCGTCGGCGCACCGTCCTCCTGAGAGGGCGTCGGTAGGATCTCCCGCGCGGTTGACGTGACGCCGCCGGTGTGGGTCTTGCCCGTCATGCGATCCGCTGCCGTGGGTTCCTCCCCCTGGGGCGCCGGGTCGGATGCGGTTTCGGACGGGCCGGCAGCCGTGTCCGGTTGCTTCGTCGCGTCGGCGGTCGGCGGTTGATCCGTTGTGCCGCTGCCCGTTGCAGTCTGCGCGAAGGAGGAACTATCGAGCGTGACGAGAAGGGCCGCTGTCGCGAGCAGATGCTTAAGCATGGTCGGACTCCTGAACAAGAGACCCCCAGGCGCTCTAACTGCCAAGGTATGTCGGCGATCGTCCCTCCACCAGTCTCGGCGCAACGGAAGCGCGGTGCCGGCGGCGCAGAGCATGGAGGGGTTCTGCTCGGCGCTCTAAGTCGAAAACGGCGCGGCTCTTGGGTAAATTGCACCCTCCAACGGGCCAGCCGCTGGCGGAGACGCCGCTCCGTTCCCATCTCATGTTGAGAATGCTTCGCAAGTTCGGCGCTACGGGGTAGTCTGCCGGCCGGTTGCTGCCTGAGCCCGGAGAGCCATGACAGAGTCCATCCTCGCGCAGAAAGCCGATTACGCCGTGCCGGCCCAAGGCCGGCGTCTACGGCGTTTCGACGGGCTGACAGCGGCGGCGGTGGCCGTTGCTGCGCTGCTCGCGATCCCGGTGGTCGCGGTGTTCCTGCACATCTTCATCCGGGCCGAGGGCACGCTCGCGCATCTCGCCGAGACCGTGCTGCCGAACTATGTGACGAACACCCTGCTGCTCGTGCTGGGTGTCGGGGCCGGGGTGCTGCTGATCGGCGTCACAACCGCTTGGCTGGTAACGATGTGCGCGTTTCCTGGCCGGCGAATTTTCGAGTGGGCGCTGGTTCTTCCGCTCGCCGTGCCGGCCTATGTCATGGCCTACACCTACACCGACTTCCTGCAGGTGGCCGGGCCGGTGCAGGGCCTGCTGCGCGATCTCACCGGGTGGGGCCCGCGCGACTACTGGTTCCCGCAGATCCGATCGGTCGGCGGCGCGATCGCGATGCTGACCCTGGTGCTTTATCCCTATGTCTATCTTCTGGCCCGCGCCGCCTTCCTCGAGCAGTCGGTCTGCGCGCTCGAGGTCAGCCGGACGCTCGGCTGCGGCGCGTGGTCCAGCTTCTTCCGCGTCGCCCTGCCGCTGGCCCGCCCGGCGATCGTCGCCGGCGTGGCGCTGGCCCTCATGGAGACCTTGGCCGATTTCGGTACCGTCGCCTACTTCGGCGTGCAGACCTTCACGACCGGCATCTATCGAGCCTGGTTCTCGATGGGCGACCGGGTCGCCGCGGCGCAGCTTTCGGCGGGGCTGATGGCGTTCGTCTTCGCCGTCCTGCTGATCGAGCGATGGACGCGCGGGCGGGGCCGCTATCACCACACCTCGAACCGCTACCGGAATCTCCACCGCTATCGCCTGGGCGGGACGCGCGCGGCGCTGGCGGTGGCCGCCTGCGTCCTGCCGCTGACCCTCGGCTTCCTGCTGCCCGCCGTTCTGTTGCTGTGGATGTCGCTGGTCGACGGCGACGCCCAGTTTGGACCGCGCTTCGTCGGCCTGGCGGTCAACAGCTTCACGCTCGCGGCGATCGCGGCGGTGCTGGCCGTGGCGCTCGCGGTCTTCATGGCCTTCGCGGCGCGCCGCCGCAGGGGCGGCCTCGCGGTGGCGGCCAACCGGGTGGCCGGCATGGGCTATGCGGTGCCGGGATCGGTGATCGCCGTCGGCACGCTGATCCCCTTTGCCCTCTTCGACAACGCGCTCGATGCCTGGATGGAAGCGACGTTCGGCATCTCGACGGGGCTTCTCCTCACCGGGACGGTGGCGGCGCTGGTCTTCGCGTATCTGGTTCGCTTCCTTGCCGTCTCGCTGCAGGCGGTGGAGGCGAGCTTGGCGAAGATCAGGCCGAGCATGGACGACGCGGCGCGCACGCTCGGGCACCGGCCGCTGGGCATTCTCGCCCGCGTCCATGCGCCGTTGATGTGGAGCAGCCTGCTTACCGCCGGCCTCGTCGTCTTCGTCGACGTGATGAAGGAGCTGCCTGCGACGCTCATCATGCGGCCGTTCAACTTCGATACGCTGGCGGTGCAGGCCTACAACCTCGCCTCCGACGAACGGCTGAGCGAGGCCTCGACCGCCGCGCTCGCCATCGTCGTCGTCGGCCTCGTGCCGGTGATCCTGCTGTCGCGCACGATCGCCCGATCGCGCCCGGGACAGGGGAGCGAAGGGCGCTGAAGAAATAGGCCCTGCCCGGGGGCGGGCAGGGCCGAGGCAAGTCGGACAGGTTTACAGGCGGCGATTACTGCCAGCCGGCCCGGTCGAAGAGCTTCTGGGCAAGCGGCTGGTTCTCGCCATAGACGGCGACGTTGATCTCATCGACCTTGAAGTCGCCGAGCAGCTCGAGCGCGTCGCTCGCCGCCACGCCCGGCACCGCCGGATACTCGTTGTTGCCGTGGGCGAAGTAGCGCTGCGCCTCGTCGCTCGCGAGGTATTCGAGGAACTTGACCGCGGCGTCCTTGTTCGGCGCGTGCTTGAGGACCCCGGCGCCGGAGACGTTGACGTGGGTGCCGCGTCCGTCCTGATTCGGGAAGATCACGCCAACCTTCTCGACCACCTCCTGGTCCTTCGGATCGTCCGACTGCATGAGCCGCACGAAATAATACGTGTTGGCGAGCGTCAGCCCGCATTCGCCGGTGGCGACGGCGCGGAGCTGGTCGGTGTCGCCGCCCTGCGGATTGCGCGCGAAATTACCGACGACCCCCTTGGCCCACTCCAGCGCCTTCTCCTCGCCGTTATGCTCGATCAGCGAGGCCATGAGGGACAGGTTGTAGATGTTCGAGCTGGAGCGCATGCAGACCATGCCCTTCCACTTCGGATCGGCCAGGTCCTCATAGCTGCCGATCTCCGAAGGATCGACCATGTCCTTGTTGTAGAAGATCACCCGGGCCCGGGTGGAAAAACCGAACCAGCGGCCGTCCGGATGGCGCAGATTCGCCGGGATGCGTTCTTCCAGCAGCTTCGATCGGACGGGCTGGAAGAGGTCGAGCTGGTCGGCCCGCCACAGCCGTCCGGCGTCCACCGTGATCAGCACGTCGGCCGGGCTGTTCTTCCCCTCGGCCTTGATGCGCTCCATCAGGGCGTCGCCTTCGCCCTCGATCCGGTTGATCCGGATCCCGGTCTTCTCGGTGAACCCTTCATAAAGCGCCTCGTCCGTCTGATAGTGACGGGCGGAGTAGATGTTGACTTCCTGGGCCGCAGCCTGGCCCGCGGCTCCCGTCAGCAGCGCGACGGCAGCGGCGGCCGATAAGACGCCTCGAATACTTCTTTGCATTGCTAGCCTCGAATTTTGCAAAGGGGTGAAAATGCGAACTATTCTCATTGTCGACAATATCGAATCGCCGGCCTTCGTCAAGGCGCATAGTTGCGGCGCGTGATCGGTGCCATTCCGTTCGATGTCAGCGAGAGGCGGCGGCCGTGGTTGCGCAAGGCAACGGCGACGAGGGTGACGCGCGGCCGCGCCTCCCGCGCCGCCGGCGCCGGCAGGAACCAGGTGAGATGCATCCGCAGCCGATCGTCCTGGCCTTCCGCTTGGGCCGCCGCGAAGAGCTGCAGCAGCCGGTGCTCGTCCTGGGTCATGCCCCGCCAACCGGGCGGGCCGAGCGCCAAGGGACGCCGCCCATACCCGGCGAGCAGGCGGAGAAACTCCTGAAAAGCGGTCGAAACCGCCAGCCCCAGCCGCTCGCCGCAGACGCGGCGAAACTCGAGATCGACCAGCAGGGCGGTGGCGCAGCGGAAAGCGTATTTACGGATTGCCCAGACGAGCAGGCGCTCCGTACCGCTCGGCTCGAAGAGATTCGGTGCGATATCGTCGGTGGCGCGGTGGTCCAAGGCGGCCTCCGGATCGTGAGATAGGAAAAATGATAATGAGAATGATTTGCATTCGCAACGCCTGTCGGTTAGGTTCATGACCCTGACGGTCACCCCTGTCACGAAGAAGGCACCGCATCATGGGCGAGAGCGACCAGGTGAAGATCGACGAGCTAAGCTGTCCGGAGCAGTTCGTGCTGTGGACGGCGCGAAGCTGGGTGGCGGCGTTCAAGACTCGCCAGCCGGCGTTCGTTCATTTGCGGCAAGGATTCGAAGTGGCCGGAATTCCGGACGGGCTCTTCGCACTCGACGAACTCATGGGTCTGCTCGCCTCGGCGGCCCGGCGGTCGCTGGACTTCCGTTGTGTCAAGTGCCGCCGCCTGGGTGGTGACGAAGCCCTGTTGCTCCATTGTCTGGCCGCTTGTCAGGCGGGACATACCGCCGACATCGACCGAGTGCTGGCGGATTGGCTGCCGCCTGCCGCGGCGCGAATGGCCGTCCGGCCCGTGACGGTGCTCGCGACCCTTCTCGATGGCGTCGGCCTGCGCCTGCCCGAGCGGTTCCCGATGCGTGGGGCCGAACTCCGGGCCGCCGCCTACGCCGACCCGGGCCTGCAGCGCCTCCAGTAGCGACAGCCCTGTTCGGTGCCCGGCCAGGCCGGGCGCGATTGTTGCGGCTGCGACTCACAGGCTCTAGCATCGTTCTCGCGGCGCATTGCTTGCGGCGCGAGGCGGTCGCACGGCCTCAAGCCAAGGCAGGAGAGCATCAGATGAAGGGCGAGCCGAAGGTCATCGAATACCTCAACAGGATCCTCAAGGCCGAGTTGACCGCGATCAATCAGTATTTCCTGCACGCCCGGATGCTCGAGAACTGGGGTCTGGAGGAACTCGGCGAGCACGAATACAAGGAGTCGGTCGATGAGATGAAGCATGCCGACCGGCTGGTCCAGCGCATTCTGTTCCTCGAGGGTCTGCCGAACCTGCAGGACCTCGATAAGCTGCTGATCGGCGAAGGGGTCCAGGAGATCCTGGAATGCGACCTCAAGCAGGAGCAGCAGGCCATGCCGGTGCTGCGCGACGCCATCGCCCATTGCGAGGCGGTGCGCGATTACGTCACCCGCGAGCTCTTAGAGGACATTCTCGAAAACGAGGAGGAGCACGTCCACTGGATCGAGACGCAGCTCGAGCTGATCGAGAAGATGGGCCTGCAGAACTACATTCAGTCGCAGACCTCCTGATCCGCCGGTCCTTGCGGGCCGGTCGTATCCCGATCGACCGAGCCGCGCACCCCGCTCCCCCCGCAAGGGACAGAAGGAGCGGCGTCCGCCGAATCGTCGGAAGTCCGCTAGGGCCGCGATGAACGATGGGATGGTGCACGACGGCCGGCAGGCCGCCCACTCCCGACCGTCACCGCCGCAACCGAGGCCCTCTTAGTCGGCGCCGCCCTTGCCCGTGGGTGTTCGATCGTCGGCAACCGGGCGGAGCGTTGGGCCGCCGGCATCCGGCGCAAGACCCCCGAAGGATGCCGCCGTTTCGGCCCGCCGGCGTCGCTCCAGGGCGAGTTCGATCACCGAGGCCAGCATCCGCGGCGAGAGGCTTCGCCAGATCATCATGCCGGGTCTCTCCGATCCGGTCCTAGCCGACGGCCCGGCAGGTGTCCGCGCCGGCATCGGCCGGGCCGTCGCTGGATTCGTTGGCGACGAGGAGGAAGGACCGGATCATGTCGCCGCATTTGCCGCATTGAGGCGCGGCGCCACAGCTCCGGTAGACGGCGCCGAGGGAACCGGCGCCGGCTTCGATCGCGCCGCGAATCCGCCGGTCGGTCAAGGCGTTGCAGATGCAGACATACATGTCGGCCCAAACCTCCCAAAACCAAGCCAAGAATGCACCCAGTTGCGAATGATTGTCAATTTCGTTCTTAACTCGGGGCCGAAGAGGTTCGGTCCTCCGGATGTCGCGCCTTATTCGACGGTCACCGCCAGTTCCATCGTCGGATGGATGCCGCAGAACACGCGGTAGGTGCCGGCGTCCGGAAAGCGGATCGCGACGCTTTCGCCCGGGCGCTGGATGCCGCTGTTGAAGTCAAGCTTCGGATGGAAGATGCGGAGGTTGTGCCGCCGCACGTCGTCATTGTGCACGACGAGGAGGCCGCCCTCCGTCAAGGCCACGCTGTCGCGATCGAAGGACTTGTCCCGCTGCGTGACTTCGGCCAGGTCCTTGGGCGCACTGGGGGCGTCGGGCGGCGCTGCGGCGACGGCGGGCGCGATCGTCGGCGGGGTGGGGTCCGGGCTGTCCAGCGTCGCGAGAAAGGCGAGGAGGTCGGCGCGTTCCGACGGGGTCAGATCGATCGGCTTCAGGTCCGGTGACAGGCTGGGGCGCTCGACGATGCCGGTTTCGTAATGCTCGATGACCGCGGCGAGGTCGGGCAGGGAGCCGTCGTGCATGTAGGGCGCGCGGCGGCCGATCTCGCGAAGGGTCGGGGTCTTGAAGGCATGATCGAGGAGGGCGAGGCCGAGGACCGCGCCGCGCCCCCGATCCTCGTCCGGCAGGCCGATGTCGTGGAACGCATGGTCCGTGAAGGCCCAGCCGGAATGGCAGGCGGCGCAATTCGCTTTGCCGTTGAAAAGGGCGAAGCCGCGCTTCGCCGCGTCGTCGATCGCGTCCTCCTCGCCGGCGATCCAGCGGTCGAAGGGCGCCGGCGGCGAGACCAGCGTGCGCTCATAGGTGGCGAGCGCCGCCGCGATCGTGTCCGGTGCGATCGCCGGGCTCTCCGGAAAGGCTTGGGCAAAGCGGGCCCGGTAGCCAGGGTCGGCCATCAGCTCGCGGACCAGCGCGTCGAGGTCCTGGTCCATCTCGATCGGGTTCTGGATCGGCCCCAGCGCCTGCTCTTCCAGGCTGGCGGCGCGACCGTCCCAGAAGAAGCGCTTGCCCCAGGCGAGGTTCCACAGGGTCGGCACGTGGCGCCCCACGGGCTGTCCGCTCGCTCCGAAGCCGATCGGCTGGCCATCCTCGAAACCCAGCTCCGGGACGTGGCAGGACGCGCAGGACAGGCCATTGTTACCCGAGAGGCGCGGATCGAAGAACAGATCGCGGCCGAGTTCGGCCTTGACCCGATCGTAAGGGTTGTCGGTCGGGAACGGCACTGCCTCCGGGCGTCGGTAGGCGGCGCGCAAGGCATCCGCAGGGCCGGCCTCCGCCGTCTCGGCGGCCTGTGGGCCGCCCGCCGTCAGACCGACCATCGCCGCGACCGTGCAGAGGCAGGACAGGACCAGCAGCAAGGCGGCAAGACCGGACCCGATCCGCCGGGTCCGGTCTCCGACCGCCGCGATGCTTCCGCGCTCGCGCAACCGATCCCCGCCCGCCCGGAGGCTCGGCCTCAGATGTTGCTCGTGGCGAGCTCGATGCGAGACACCGCCGCGCGGACGTCGGCCGGATCGGCCGGCGCCTTGGTCGGCGGCACCGCGGACGGCCAGGCCGGCGCCAGCGCCTCGAACTGCGCCTGGATCTTCTCATAGGCGCCGGGTGCGGCCGTCTTCAGCGCGTCGGCCCGCTCTTCGATCATCGCCTTCGCCACCCGCATGAAGCCGAGGCTGTCCTGGTATTCGGCGACATTGACCAGTTGGCCGTCGTCGATGGCGACGTCGTATTCCTCTGCCGCGGTCTTGAGCAGGTTGATGGCGACCTCGATTCCGGTGTCGAGCTTCGCCCGCTCGGCCTCCGGCACCGCGGTCACCGCTGCATCGAGGCGGGCCATGACGGTCTCGACGGCGGCTCCCACCTCGGCGGCCGATGCCCCCGATTCGGCCAGCTCCACCAGCTCGTCGAGCTCCGCCTTGAACTCGGCGGCGCCGCGGGCCTTGAGGGCCGGTTCGAGCGCTTCGTAGATCTCCTCGGCCGGGTGGACGAAGTGGATCATCGCATCCTTGGCTCGGTTGGATTCGTAAAGCTCGCGTCCGACATCGAGATGGCCGCGGATATACTGGATCATCTCGATATAGGCGACCGGGTCCGTGGCCGCCGCCGTGGCTGCGCCGGCTTCGCCGCCCTCGCCACCTTCACCGCCTTCGCCGCCGGCGTGGCTTCCGTGGCCCGCTTCGCCTCCGGCGGAGGCAAGCTGGACGACGCCCGGCATCGACGCCGCCGGGGTGGCGACCCCCGCCAATGGCGCGCCGACGGCCGGGACGTCCTGCCGTGCCGCATCCGCCCGCGCGCCGTCCAGTCCGCCCTCGATGACGACACCCGCGCCGACGAGGGTGAAGGCGCCGAGGCCCACCCACAGCTTCGTCTTATTCTTGTTCATCGCTATCTCCTTCTTTGCTAAGATGCAATTGATGATCATTTGCATTGCTGGCGTGCTCTCCGCCGAGGAGCTGGAAAGGGTCCACGGGCTAATCGATCGGGGTCCGTTCGTCGATGGACGGGAGACGGCCGGCTGGCACGCCCGCCTGGTCAAGCGCAACGAGCAGATCCGGACCACCAGCGACGCCGCCCGGAAGGCCGGCGAACTGATCAGCGCCGCCCTCGACCGGCACGAGGTGTTCCGCGCCGCGGCGCTGCCCAGGGCCATGCGCCCGATGCTGTTCAGCCGCTACCAGGAGGGCATGGCCTACGGCGCCCATGTGGACGACGCCATCATGGGCGGCCGGTCGCCGACGCGCACGGACATCTCCGTGACCGTGTTCCTGAACGATCCGGCCGCCTATGACGGGGGCGAACTGGTGATGGAGACGACCGGCGGCGAGCAGGCCTACAAGCTGGAGGCCGGCAGCGCCATCCTCTACCCCTCGACGACGCTCCACCGGGTGGAGCCGGTCTCCCGCGGCACGCGGCTGGTGGCCGTCACCTGGGTGCAAAGCCTCGTGCGAGAGGCGGAGAACCGCGAGATCCTCTTCGACCTCGACACTACCCGCCGCGCCATCTTCCAGGAGCAGGGCAAGAGTCGCGCGTTCGACCTGCTCTCCAAGACCTACGCGAACCTGCTGCGGAAATGGTCCGACCTCTGAGGCCCGTCCGCTCGCTTTTGGCAATTCGGCTACCCCGCCGGCGAAAGGAGCCGCGCTTCGCCGTGGGCCGTCCCCGTCGGCGTCGGCCCCGGCACGCGGCGAGGGTCGGACGAGGCTGCTGAGGCTTTCCATCCGTAGGCCTCCAAATTGGATCGCCGGCCCTTGATAATGCGAACGGTTCGCAATTGCAATGGAATCGACCGCGGTGGGATCGCTGCCCGGGGCGGACCGGTCGCGGCTAATCGGCGATGTGGATTGCCACTCCCGCCTCGGTGAGCGCCTCGCGCAGCCCCTGGGGCGGGGCGCGGTCGATAACGACTCCGTGGAAGCTGCGGAGCGGGGCGACGACGCTCAGCAGGCGGACATCGAACTTGCTGTGGTCGACCAGAACGAAGCTCTGGTCCGACTGCTGCATCATGACCCGTTTGACCCAGCTCGCTGCGGTGTTCACGTCCATGACGCCGTCGGCGGCGAGGCCGCCGGCGCCCAGAAAGGCCTTGTTGGCGCGAAACCTGCGGAGGAACTCCAGCGTTTCAGCACCGTACACGCCTGCCTCGCGGTGAACATAGTCTCCGGGGCAGAGGACGATCCGGATCGAGGCGCCGGAGCTGAGGGCGGTGGCGACGGAGTAGCTGTTGGTCAGCACCGTCAGGTCCTGGCCGTCGACGGCGAGCCGTCGGGCCAGCTGCGTGGTCGTCGAGCCGGCGTCGATCATCAGCACTTCACCCGGCTGGATCAGCGCCGCGGCGCGGTCCGCGATCCGCTCGCGCTCCGCGATATAGGCCCGATCCCGTTCGCCGAAGGTCGGCTGCACGCCCATCGGCCGGGCCGAAGCGCCCCCGAAGGTGCGATCGACCAAGCCTTGGCTGCTCAGCGCGTCGACATCGCGGCGGATCGTCTCGGTCGAGACCCCGAACCGCTCGGCGAGGTCCGAGATCCGAACCAGCGGCGCCAGCCTCAGTTCCGACAGGATCCGCTCGCGGCGTTGGGTCTTGGACAGTCGCATGGGCCTCGGCTCCCCGGGGACGGCCACCGGCCTCCCGGCGGAATCATGGCATGCCGGTTGGGATTTGCAAAGCAAAGGTTGTTAAATGTCACAAAATGAGCGGATTCTCGTTGCGAAATTCCACATTTCATGTTGAGGTCTGGATTGTGTTACGGTTTCGTGAAACGGCGTCGTTTTGCGCATCCCGAGGCCGGTTCGTGACCGGCAGAAACGAGGATTGATAGGGAGGAAGAGCCCGATGACCGAATCGCCAACATACCGACTATCCGGTACACAGGGAGCGCTCCGCGCGCTCGGCATCGCCCTGTGCTCGCTCGCCTTCGCCGCTGCGTCGGCGGCGCAAGCCGCTGAATGCGCCAACCGCGGCGAACTCGATAGGCTGTATTGTGACGAGAACGGCGACCTGGTTGCCGATCCGCCGAAGGATCCGGCCGAGTTCGCCGATCCTTCGACCCTGGTCTTCGCCTATACGCCGGTCGAGGACCCCGCCATCTACGAGGACATCTGGCAGCCCTTCATCGACCATCTCGAGAAGGTGACCGGCCGCGACGTCCAGTTCTTCGCGGTGCAGTCGAACGCGGCCGAGGTCGAGGCGATGCGCAGCGGACGGCTCCACATCGCCGGCTTTTCCACCGGACCGACGCCTTTCGCCGTCAACCTGGCCGGTGCCGTGCCCTTCGCCATCATGGGCAGCGAGGACGGGCGCTTCGGCTACACGCTGCAGGTCTACACGCGCAAGGACAGCGGCATCAATTCCATGGCGGACCTCAAGGGCAAGCGCGTCGCCCACACCTCGCCGACCTCCAACTCCGGCAACCTGGCGCCGCGGGCGCTGTTCCCCGATCAGGGCATCGTTCCGGACGAGGACTATGAGGTCCTGTATTCGGGCTCGCATGACCAGTCGATGCTGGGTGTCGTGGCCGGCGACTACGACGCGGCGCCGGTGGCGTCCGAGGTGGTCGAGCGGATGGCCGCCCGCGGCCTCTACGACCCGGACGAGGTCAAGATCATCTATGAATCGAAGCCCTTCCCGACGACCTCCTACACCTATGCCCACAACCTCAAGCCCGAGCTCGTCGAGAAGATCAAGGAGGCCTTCTTCACCTTCGACCTCGAGGGAACGGCCCTGGGCGAGGAGTTCGAAGGGGTGAGCAAGTTCATCCCGATCGAGTACAAGCGGGACTGGGAAGTCATCCGCCAGATCCAGAAGGCGAACGGCGTCGAGTACACGCAGGAGAAGCTCGCGGCGGAGTGACGGTCACGCACGCGGCCGCCGCCCGGCCGGGCCGGGTGGCGGCCTTCCTGCATGAGTCATCGCCGCGGTTGTAACGCCCATGCTGACGATCACGAATCTGGTCAAGCGATACGGTTCTGACGAGCCGGTCCTGCGGGGCCTGAACCTCACCGTTCCCGGGCGGAACGTCGTCTCGGTGATCGGCGCTTCGGGCGCCGGCAAGAGCACGCTTCTGCGCTGCATCAACCGCCTGGTGGAGCCGACCTCCGGCGAGATCGAGCTGAACGGCGTGAAGCTGACGAGCCTCCGCGGCAACGAGCTTCGGCAGGCGCGCCGGCGCATCGGGATGATCTTCCAGGGGTTCAACCTGGTCGACCGGCTGACGGTCATGGAGAACGTGCTGTCCGGGCGGCTCGGCTACGTCTCCTTCATGCGGGCGGCGCTCCGCCGCTTCCCGCAGGACGACATCGACCGCGCCTTCCAGCTGATGGAGCGCGTCGGAATCGCGCATTACGCCAACAAGCGCGCGGACGAGCTTTCGGGCGGCGAGCGGCAGCGGGTCGGCGTTGTTCGCGCGCTGATGCAGGGGCCGGAGATCCTGCTTGCCGACGAGCCGACGGCCTCCCTGGACCCCAAGACCTCCGAGCAGATCATGTCGCTTCTGCGCTCGCTGTCGGAGGAACTGTCCCTGCCGGTACTGATCAACATCCACAACGTCGCCGAGGCGAAGACCTATACCGACCGCATCGTCGGCATGCGCTTCGGCCGGATCATCTTCGATGGGCCACCGGACTCCCTCGACGATGAGGCGATGGAGAAGATCTATGGCGGCACCCCGGCGGAGGAGCGGTCCGCCCCCTTGCCGGAAGGCCGGCCGTCGCGGGTCGCCGCGTCATGAGCGCCGGTGGAACGGCCGCCCGCCGGTGGCGCAAGCCGCCCCTGATCCGCAACCCGTTCCTGCGCTACGGGATCTTCCTGGCCGCCGCAGTCTATGTCTATTGGGCGCTCAGCACCCTGCCGTTCGACTGGGAACGGATCCAGGAGGGTCTGCCGCGCGCGGCGCGGATCTTCCAGGGCGCTTTCCCGCCGAGCTTCGAGCGGTCGAACCTGCTGATCAAAGGCTTCGTCGAAAGCGTGCAGATCGCGATCATCGCCACGATTTTCGGCCTCATCATCAGCGTTCCCGTCGCCTTCATGGCGGCGCGCAACCTCGCGCCGATGCCGGTTTATCTGCTCGGCCGCGCCATCGTCATCGTCGCGCGCAGCTTCCACCCGGTGATCGTCGCGATCCTGTTCGTGAAGGCCGTGGGCTTCGGGCCGCTCGCCGGAATCCTGACCCTGACCGTCTACTCCCTGGGATTCGTCGCCAAGCTCCTCGCAGAGCGGATCGAGGAAATCGACTGGGGGCAGGTCGAGGCCGTCCGGGCCACGGGAGCCGGCTATTTCACGACCCTGCTCTACGCCGTGTTCCCACAGATCATGCCGCGGCAGATCGGCCTCGGCATCTATCAGCTCGACAGCAATCTCCGCGCCTCGGCGGTGGTCGGCATCGTCGGCGCAGGCGGCATCGGCGCGACGCTGATGAACGCCTTCGGGCGTTACGACTATGACTTCGCCCTGGCGATCACGATGGTGATCATCGCCGTGATCCTGGTGAGCGAAGCGGTCAGCGGCCGCATCCGGAAGAAGATATGGTGACCGACCCATGGTGAGCCGGGCCGCCGCAACCCCCGCACACCGCGAATGGCACCGCTACACGCCGGGCCAGCGGCTGATCCGGTTCCTGTCCTATCTTCTGGTCGTCGCCGTCGCGGTCTGGGCGATCGGCGACGTGGACATCATCTGGCCGTGGTTCTTCGACGCGCCCAACGCGATGGCCGATCTGTTCGGCCGGATGGTGCCGCCCGACTTCTCGCGCATGGATGCGATCGTCGCCGCGCTGCTGCAGACCCTCAACATCGCGACGATCGCCACGGTCTTCGCGGTGCTGCTGTCGCTCCCGGTGGCCTATATCGCGGCGCAGAACACAACGCCCAACAGGGCGTGCCTCTGGCTCGGCCGCTTCATCCTGGTGTCCAGCCGGTCGGTGAACACCCTGATCTGGGCGCTCCTGTTCGTGGCGATCTTCGGGCCCGGCGTCCTGGCCGGGATCCTGGCGATCACCTTCCGGTCGATCGGCTTCCTCGGCAAGCTGATCGGCGAGGCGATCGAGGAGATCGACCGCAAGCCGGTCGAAGCGATCGAGGCAACAGGCGCCTCGCGCGGTAAGGTCATCCTCTACGCCATCGTCCCGCAGGTCGTGCCGACCTTCTTCGCCGTCAGTATCCTGCGCTGGGACATCAACCTCCGGGAATCGACCGTGCTCGGCCTCGTCGGCGCGGGCGGCATCGGGCTTCTCCTCCAAGGCGCCATCGACACCTTCCAGTGGCAGACGGTGGCCGCCATCCTGCTCGCCATCATCGCCCTGGTCCTGGTCGGCGAGGCGGTCTCCGGCTGGCTGCGCCGCAAGGTGATCTGAGGCGAGGGGCACCGCTGGAGCACAAGCCGATCGGATCGTCTCGATCTAGGGCAGAGGCGCCGGTCGCGGCCGATAGCCGATGGGCCGATGCCGATAGCGGCCGTATCGCCCTTCGGTTTGTTATGTTCCACAGGCCAAGCCAGCGAAGGCCTGGTGCGTCTCCCGGCCTTCAGTCGGCGAGAGGCTTGCAGGGGTCGGGCACAAAGGACACGGTGCCGGCGAGCGGAAAATCCGGGATACGGATCACCAGGGCGGGTGGCTCGTCCTCGGGGCGCCACGTCTCCATGTCCCGATCGATCGCCTCGCGTTCCGCGGTCGACAAGGCATCCGAGAAGAGGCCCAGATTCAGCCACTCCGTTGCAGCTTCGACGCCGTTGCGGCTGGCGGCGAGGGCCCAGCGGTAAGCTTTCTCCGCGTCCGCGTACACGCCGCTATCCCCGAGATAGGCGAAGGCGAGTACGTATTGCGCCGGCGGGTAACCTTGCCGTGCCGCGCGATCGTACCATTTTGTCGCCTCGCATCGATCCGAAAAGACTATGGAATAGTCATAAAGATATCCGACGAAGTACTGCGCCTCGCGGTCCCCGGCCTCAGCCAAGGGCAGGAGGATCTCCATTGCCCGCGTCGCGTCCCCCCTTCTTGTACGCTGCCCGGCCTTCCGCCACCAGCGCGGGCGGCGCCACCGTCCGGGGTTCCTCGCGCCAACGATCTCTTGTCCAATAGGTCCAGTGGGCTGCGGCGGTGAGGCTCGTGGACCAAACGACCGTGAAGAGGGTGTAGCCGGCCCAGATCGCGACCAGCCGCTGCCGCCAATCGAGCCGCCGGAACCAGGCCGCAAACCTGGCGGCCGTCTGAAGCGCTGCGTCAAGATGCGTCAATGTTGTCCCCGGTGCCGATCAGCCCCGCGGTGTATAGAGGGACAGTCGGGATGCTGCGACCATAGATTGCATATGTCCGCGGGTGTGTTGCCAAGTTGATCCCGCTCGATCCGGAAGCCGTATCAGCCTTCGGCCTTCCGGACGCCTCCTGGCGATGCCCTCTTCCGTTCCGGGTCCCAACCGGCCAGCCGGAACCGGCGTTGATAGGCGGCGTTAGCAGCGATACGCATTGAATGAAACCGAAACGGGAAAGAGGAGCTTGCAATGCCGGACAGGAACAGGCTGCTGCGAACCGTGACGATGTTAGCGTTCGCCGTGCCGATGGCAGCCCTGGCCCAGACGCTGGACAAGCAGACCCTGCGCGAGCTCGATGACGATGAGAGCGACATCCTTTACCAGGGCCGGACGGTCGAGCAGATCGAGGACATGGATGTCGTCGGCAGCGGCGGCGAGAGGATCGGCGAGATCGAGGAGGTTCTGGCCAATGCCGACAACGAGATCGTTGCGGTCGTCGTCGAGTTCGACGAGGGGTTCCTCGATCTCGGCGAGCGCGAGGTGGTGATGCCTGTCGACCGGCTGCAGTTCGGCGAGGATGGGTCGCGGGTCGCGACGACGCTAAGCGAAGACGACCTGCGATCGCTCGAGGTGTGGGACGATTGACGCCGTTCAGCCGAGACGCTCGGCCACGAAATCTGCGATCGCGAGCGCCGCGGTCAGGCCGGGCGATTCGACGCCGTAAAGATTGACGAGGCCCGCCACGCCGTGGGTCTCCGGCCCCTGGATGCGGAAGTCCTCGGGCGGTCCTCCCGGCCCCTGAAGCTTCGGCCGGATACCGGCATAGCCAGGCTGCAGGGCGCCGTCGGGCAGGTCGGGGTAGTAGCGGCGGATGGCGTCGTAGAACCGCGCCGCACGGCCCGGGTCTACCGCGTAATCGATCCGATCGATCCATTCGACATCCGGCCCGAAGCGCGCCTGTCCCGCCAGATCGAGGGTGAGGTGAACGCCCAGCCCTGCCGGCTCCGGCATCGGATAGATGAGGCGCTGAAAGGGGGCGCGGCCGGCGAGCGTGAAATAGTTCCCCCTGGCGAAGAAGGCGCGCGGGATCGTCTCCGGCGGCAACCCGACGAGGCGGCGGGCGAGGTCCGGCGCGTGCAGGCCGGCGGCGTTGACCAGACTTCGGCAGGCGAGCGTCATCGGCTCGGCGCCGCCGATCTCCACCGTGAACCCGTTCTCCGTGATCCGGCCGCCGAGAACTGGGCTGCGCAGCGCCAGAACGGCGCCCTGCGCCTCGGCCTCACCCAGCAGGCTGAGCATCAGGCCGTGGCTGTCGACGATGCCGGTCGAAGGCGAGAGGAGGGCGGCGACACAGTTCAGCGCCGGCTCAAGCCGCCGTGCCGCGGCGCCGTCCAGCCGTTCGAGGTCGTCGACGCCGTTCGCCCGCGCCTTCTCCTGCAGGGCCCATAGTTGCGGGATCTGGTCCTCCGTCGTGGCGACGATCAGCTTTCCGGTCCGGCGATGGGCAATGCCGTGCCGCGCGCAGTGGTCGTAGAGCCGCCGACGCCCGGCGACGCAAAGGCGGGCCTTCAGGCTGCCGGCGGGATAGTAGATGCCGGCATGGATGACCTCGCTGTTCCTTGAGCTCGTCTCCGTGCCGATCGCCTCCGCCGCTTCCAGTATCACCACCTCGCGGCCGGCCAGCGCCAGCGCCCGTGCGACCGCGAGGCCGATCACCCCGGCGCCGATCACGATGCAGTCCACCCGCTCGGTCATGGCTGCGGCGAGGCCGGTTGATCGGCCGGCGGCTCGGTCCGCCGCCGGAGGCGATCGCGGCGGGCGAGTGCGGTCTCCCGATGGATGATGTAGAGGCTGCTGGCGATGACAAGGGCGGCGCCGCCGAGCACCGACCGGCTCGGCAGCTCGTCCCAGAGGAGGAAGCCGAAGAGGATCGCCCAGAGCAGGGCGGTGTACTCGATCGGCGCCAGGAGCGAAACCTCGCCGTAGCGGAACGCCTGATTGAGAAAGAACTGGCCGAAACCGCCGACCACCCCGACCAGCAGGAAGACCCAGAGATCGCCGGGCGTCGGCGTAATCCACTGCCAGGGCAGAACCGCGCCGGTCGCGAGCAGCCCCGCGGCGGAGTAGTAGAACAGAATCGCGTGGCTGGATTCGGTGGTGCTGAGCTGGCGCGAGGAAATCATCGTCAAGGCATAGAAGAGGGCGGAGGCGAGGGCCATCAGCGCCGCCGGATCGAGCCCGGCGCCGGACGGCCGCAGGATGATCAGCACCCCGGCGAAGCCGACGACGAGGGCGGTCCACCGCCGCGGGCCCACGCGCTCGCGCAGGAGCGGCACGGACAGGACGGTCATGAACAGGGGCGCCGCGAAGACGATGGCGATCGCGTCCGCGAGCGGCATCAGCTTCAGCGCGTAATAGAAGGTCAGTATGGTCGCGAGGTTGAGGGCCGACCGCAGCATGTGGCCGGACAGGCGCCGCGTCCGCAACGTGGCGAGGCCGCCCAGGCGCGGCGCCAAGCCAAGGGCCAGGACGAGCCCGACGAGATAGCGCAGAAAGGCGATCTGCGGCACCGGATAGACGGCCGTCAGCCACTTCACCCCGGCGTCCAGGACCGCCAGCGCCGAAACCGCGGCGACCATGTAGAACACCGCCCGCATGGGCGCGCTGCGCGGCCGGACGGCGACCTGGGCTTCGGCCATGACGTTCACCCGCTTCGCTCGACGATTCTTCACTACCCGGGAAATCGGAGCGCCGCCAGCGCAATTGTTGCCTCCGGGACGGGACCGAAATAATCTCCGGCTGGTGGCGTCCGCTGCTGTGGTGAATCCGCGTCATGCCGCTCGACATCCTGCCCTCCGCCTGTCCGCATGACTGTCCCAGCACCTGCGCGCTGGAGGTGGAGCGCCTCGATTCGCACCGGATCGGCAAGGTCCGCGGCGCCGCGGACAACAGCTACACGGCCGGGGTGGTCTGCGCGAAGGTCTCGCGCTACGCCGAGCGCCAGCACCACCCCGACCGGCTCGCGCGGCCGCTTCGCCGGGTCGGCCCGAAGGGGCAGGGGATCGGCGCCTTCGAGCCGATCTCCTGGGACGATGCGCTCGATGAGGTCGCCGAGGCGTTTATCCGGGAGACCCAGCGCCACGGGCCGGAGGCCGTCTGGCCCTATTTCTACGCCGGGACCATGGGCCTGGTGCAGCGCGACGGGATCGAGCGGCTGCGCCACGTCATGCGCTACTCGCGCCAGCACCAGACCATCTGCGTCTCGCTTGCCGACGCCGGCTGGTTCGCCGGCGTCGGCGTCCGGCGCGGCGTCGATTCGCGCGAGATGGCCGAATCGGACCTGATCGTCGTGTGGGGCGGCAACCCGGTCTCGACCCAGGTGAACGCCATGACCCATATCAGCCGCGCCCGCAAGAGCCGCGGCGCCAAGCTGGTCGTGGTCGATCCCTACCGGACCGGCACGGCGGCGGTTGCCGACCTCCACCTTCCGCTGCGCCCGGGGACGGACGGGGCGCTCGTCTGCGGCATGCTGCACGTCCTCTTCAAGGAGGGACTCGTCGACCGGGCCTACATGGCGCGCTACACGGATGTTCCGGACGAGCTGGAGGCGCATGTGGCGACGCGGACGCCCGACTGGGCGGCGGAGATCACCGGGCTCGATCCGCAGGCGATCGTCGATTTCGCCCGGCTCTACGGCCGGACCCGACGCAGCTTCATCCGAGTCGGCTACGGCTTCTCGCGCTCGCGCAACGGCGCGGCCAACCTGCACGCCGTAAGCTGCCTGCCGGCGGTCACCGGGGCGTGGCAGTACCGCGGCGGCGGCGCACTCTACAGCAATGGCGGACTCTATCCCCTCGACAAGACGTTGATCGAGGGGCTCGACGCCAAGGATTGCTCGGTGCGGGTGCTGGACCAGTGCCGCATCGGCCCGATCCTCCTCGGCGACCGCCGCGACCTGGGCGACGGACCGCCGGTCACCGCGATGCTCATCCAGAACACGAACCCGATGGTCGTCTGTCCCGACACGACCAAGGTGCGCGCGGGCTTCGCCCGGGACGACCTCTTCGTCTGCGTGCACGAGCAGTTCATGACCGATACGGCGGCGATGGCCGACATCGTCCTGCCCGCCACGACCTTCCTCGAGCACGACGACGTCTACATCGCCAGCGGGCACACGCACATCCAGGTCGCCCGCAAAGTGGTCGAGCCCTTCGCTGAGGCCCGTTCCAACCATGCGGTTCTGTGCGGCCTTGCCGAGCGCCTCGGCGCCGACCACCCCGGCTTCCGGATGAGCGAATGGGAGCTCATCGACGCGATGCTCGCCGCGTCCGGCCTGCCGAGCGCGGCCGAGATCCACGCGGCCCGCTGGTACGATTGTGCGCTCGACTTCGAAACGGCGCATTTCCTCAACGGGTTCGGGCATCCAGACGGGCGGTTCCGCTTCAAGCCGGACTGGGCCGCGATCGGCCGCGACCACGAGCGGATGCCGTCGCTGCCCGACTTCGCGCCGATCATCGACGCGGCGGACGCGGAGCATCCGTTCCGCCTGGTGGCGGCCCCGGCGCGCCAGTTCCTCAACACCAGCTTCACGGAAACACCGAGCTCGCGCGCCCGCGAAGGGCGCCCGACGGTGCTGGTCCATCCGAAGGACTGCGCCCGGCTCGGCATCACTGAGGGAAGCCGCGTGCGCCTCGGCAACCGGCTCGCCTCGGTTGTCCTGCACGCCCGCCCGTTCGACGGGCTGCAACCGGGCGTTCTCGTCGTGGAAAGCATCTGGCCGAACGGCGCCTTCGAGGAAGGCCTCGGCATCAACGCCCTGGTCAGCGCCGATCCCGGACCGCCCAAAGGCGGCGGCGTGTTTCACGACACCGCCGTCTGGATGCGCCCGGCGTGACTGTCATGTCTCCGCCCGCCGCGGCGCGTGCCGCCACCATGGGGCGGCCCCTGCGCCGCCCGCATGTGATCGTGCTCGGCAACGAAAAGGGCGGTTCGGGCAAATCGACCACGGCGATGCACCTGATCGTCGCCCTGCTGCGCGAAGGGCATCGGGTCGGCAGCATCGACCTGGACGCGCGCCAGGGCACGCTGTCGCGCTACATCGAGAACCGGCAGGCCTTCAACGCCGCGGACGGGGCGAACCTGCCCGTTCCCGCGCACCATCGGGTCCCTCGGAGCACGCTCGACTCCGCCGCCGCGGCACGCGCCGACGAGGCCGAACGACTGGATGCGGCGATGGCGGCGCTCGCCGATTGCGACTTCATCGTCATCGACACGCCGGGCAGCGACAGCAGCCTGTCGCGCCTCGGCCACGCGCGGGCGGACACGCTCATTACGCCGCTCAACGACAGCTTCCTCGACCTCGACATGCTGGCGCGGCTGGACGGGTCGGGCCGGCGCATCCTCGGCCCCAGCGTCTACAGCGAGATGGCCTGGGAGCAGAAGAAGCAGCGGGCGCTTGCCGACGGCGGGTCGATCGACTGGATCGTCATGCGGAACCGTCTGAGCAGCCTGGACGCCCGCAACAAGCGTAACATAGGCCGTCTGCTCGAGGAGCTGTCGCGCCGAATCGGGTTCCGTCTGGCGCCCGGTTTCAGCGAGCGCGTGATCTTTCGCGAGCTGTTCCCGCGGGGCCTGACCCTGCTCGACCTTCGCGACGGCGAAACGGGCGTCACCTTCAGCATGTCGCATGTCGCGGCGCGGCAGGAAGTCCGCGCCTTGCTGAGCGCGATCGGTCTGCCGGGAATCTCCGGCGGGGCGTTCGGCGACCGTCCCTTGACGCGTGGGCAGACTGGAAGCCCCTGATCGGCCACACTACCTGAAGAGATGAAGGTAGAGACGGGTTCGACCATGGCCGGTGATCGCGATAAGCTGCCAAGCACCTCGTCCAGCGGCGAGATCGATCAGTTCCTGCGGAAACTGGCCATGACGCCGGCGCCCCGGCCGGCCGCCGGTCGCCGCGGCCGGCTGATGTTCGCCCTGGATGCCACCGCGAGCCGGGAGCCGACCTGGGACCGCGCCTGCCACATCCAGGGCCAGATGTTCAAGGAGACCGCTGCCCTCGGCGGGCTCGACATCCAGCTCGTCTATTATCGGGGCTTCGGGGAGTTCAAGGCGGAACCGTGGCTGAGCAACTCCGCCGAGCTCCTGCAGCGCATGACGCGCGTCTTCTGCCTCGGCGGCCAGACCCAGATCGCCAAGGTCCTGCGTCACGCCATCGCCGAGACCAAGAAGGAGAAGATCAGCGCCCTGGTCTTCGTCGGCGATTGCATGGAGGAGGACGTCGACAAGCTCTGCCACCTTGCCGGCCAGCTCGGGGTGCTGGGCGTGCCCGTCTTCCTCTTCCACGAGGGCGGCGAGCCGGTAGCCGCGCGCGCCTTCAAGCAGATTGCCCGCCTGACCAACGGCGCGTACTGTTCGTTCGATTCCCGAAGCGCCCAGCAGCTCCGCGAGCTGTTGAGCGCGGTGGCCGTATACGCTGCCGGCGGACGGGCCGCTTTGGAGGACTACAGCCGTCGAACGGGGGGTGCCGCGCTGCAGATCACGCATCAAGTGGGGAAGGGATAGCATTGAGAACCACGGGTTCGCGCAACGTCCCCGGCCCCGCCGCCCCTCACCCCGAGCCAGCGGACTTCTTCTTCGGCATCGCTCGGGACGGTGCCTGTGGGGCGTTGGACGCGGATCCCGCGCTCGCCAGTCCCGGCGGGCTTCGCCAGCGCCTGCCGAGCGGGGCCGGCGAGACCGGCCGGGCGGCGGCCGGGGCGGGGGATCGCCCGGCGAACCGGTAACGGCGGGGTCGGGCCCGTGCTCGCCTATCTCTTCCTCGGTCTGCTGGTCCTCGTCGGCGTGGTGTCGCTTCTTCGTCTGTATGTCAACGCGAATCCCGCCAGCCTCGCCCGGATTGTAAAGTGGGTGGCCGTCGGCCTGGGCTCGATCGCCCTGCTACTGCTGATCGTGAGCGGCCGGCTCGGCCTCGTGCTGATGCTCATCGCCGGCCTGCTGCCCCTGATTCTGCGCTGGCGCGCCATGCGCGACCGGTTCCGCACCGCTTCCGGTCCCGCGGGCGGACGGAGTTCCCGCGTCGATACCGATTATCTCAGCATGACCCTGGACCACGACACCGGGGTCCTCGACGGCACCGTCCTGGCGGGACGGTACAAGGGGCGGTCACTCGGCGACCTGCCGATGGAAGCGCTTCTCGAACTGCTGGCCGAATGCCGGGCGGCCGATCCGCAGTCAGTGGCGGTGCTGGAAGCCTATCTCGATCGGATGCACGGCCCTGACTGGCGCGACCAGGCGGAAACCGCCGGCCGGGCGGCTGGAGGCGGCGAGAACCGGTCCGCGGGCGGAGGCCGGACGGCAGCGGCCAGGGGCGGCATGACACGGGAAGAGGCTTACGAGATCCTCGGAGTCGCGCCCGGCGCCAGCCCGGAGGAAATCAAGGAGGCGCATCGCCGCCTGATGCTCAAGAACCATCCCGATCACGGTGGCTCTACCTATCTCGCGGCCAAGATCAACATGGCGAAGGACCTGCTCCTCGGAGAATAGTCCGGGACCGCACGCGGGCAACGCGCACTGTCCGCCGCCTCGGATCTCGGGATCGGGCCGGGCGATCAGTTCCGTGACGGATCAGCGATGACCCTCGCCCGCGCACCGTAGACCACGATCACCCGGTCGCCTTCCTGCAGAGGTGATTCGATGCCCTGGACAATGGTCAGGAGCGCGCCATCCTCCGTTTCGATCACGTATTCCATGCCCTGCTGGCGCGTCGTTCCCTCTTCCACGGCGCCCCCGACCACGCCGCCGATGACCGCGCCGCCGATGGCGCCGATCACATTGGCCCGAGTGCCGCTGCCGATCGCCGATCCGGCCACGGCTCCGGTCGCCGCCCCGGCCATCGTGCCGACGCCGGATTGGCTGCCCTGGATATTGACGGCGCGCGCGCTGACGACCATGCCGCGCACGGACCGGTTCACTTGACCGGCCGAGCTCACGGGGTAGGAATCCGGCGAGATGTTGGGCTGGCAGCCGAGAAGCGACAACGCCAGGACGAAGAGAGGGGCCGCTTTCTTGATGCGCCCGCGGCGGCACGGCTGAATCCCTCGGCCTTTGATCATGGTCCCCCTCTTGGTTAACAACTTATGATAGATGATTTGCCCATTCTACGCCCTCATAAGGGGTAATTCCAGCCTCTTCGACCTGGTCCGAAGGCGTCGGCGGCTTGCGGCGGTCCGGCCGGGACCTGCTTGTCCGACTTCGACGGAAGGGGATCGGTGGGGGCGGCGAACGGCGCACCGGGCTCGGTCCCGCCGGGGCCCAGCCCTTGGCGAAGGCTGCCCGGTCTTGGAACTAAACTGGCCCGAGTTGCTTTCACCAACCGCGGTGTGGCACAAAGGCGGGCCACGCCAGCGTCTGTTCAATCAATCCAGAGAACATCGATCCGATCAATCCAGAGAACATTGATATGACGCGACGTATTCGTAAGGCGATCTTTCCGGTCGGCGGTCTCGGCGTCCGCTTTCTGCCCGCCACCAAGGCGATGCCGAAGGAGATGCTGCCCGTCGTCGACAAGCCATTGATCCAGTACGTTGTCGAGGAGGCGAAGGCCGCCGGCATCGAGCAGTTCATCTTTGTTACCAGCCGCGGCAAGTCGGTGCTCGAGGATCATTTCGACTTCGACGCGGAACTGCACGAGACGCTGACGCGGCGCGGCAAGACGCGCGAGTTGGCGATCCTCGACGCGCTGCGGCTCGAAGCGGGGCAGGTTGCCTCGGTCCGCCAGCCGGAGCCACGCGGCCTCGGCCACGCGGTCTGGTGTGCGCGCCACCTCGTCGGCGACGAGCCGGTGGCGGTGCTGCTGCCCGACGATCTGGTCCAGGCCCGTACGCCCTGCCTGCGGCAGATGGTGGACATATACGCCGAGGTCGGCGGGAACATCGTGGCCGTGATGGACGTCCCTCGCGAACACACGGACCGCTACGGCATCCTCAAGACCGGCCGGGAGAGGGGACGATTGGTCGAGGTCGAGGCGCTGGTGGAGAAGCCCAAGCCGGCGGAGGCGCCATCCACATTGTCGGTCATCGGCCGCTACATCCTGCAGCCGCAGGTCTTTGCGCTTCTGGAGGATCAGAAGCCGGGTGCAGGCAACGAGGTTCAGCTCACCGATGCAATGGCCCGGATGATCGGGCACGGGCCCTTCCACGGCTACCGCTTCGAGGGGACGCGCTACGACTGCGGCGACAAGGCCGGATTCGTCGAGGCGACGATAGCCTTCGCCCTCGAGCACGAGACCGTCGGTCCGGCCGTTCGGCGTGCTATCATCGAGCGAGCGCGGGAGCTCCAGTCCGGCGACTGACCGAGCGATCGGGGCGTCGCTCCATTAGGGGATACGCATCATGCGGATTGCCGTTATCGGGACCGGATATGTCGGTCTGGTGTCTGGCGCCTGCTTTTCCGAGTTCGGCGTCAACGTCGTCTGCGTCGACAAGGACCAGGCTAAGATCGGTGCGCTGCAGAGGGGCAAGATGCCGATCTATGAGCCGGGGCTGGAGACGCTGGTCGACTCCAATGTCAGGGCCGGCCGGCTGTCTTTTACGACCGACCTGAAGGCCGCCGTCGACGGGGCCGATGCGGTGTTCATCGCGGTCGGCACGCCGAGCCGCCGCGGGGACGGCCACGCCGACCTGTCCTACGTGTTCGCCGCGGCGGAAGAGGTCGCGGCGGCGCTCGACGGTTATACGGTGGTCGTGACGAAGTCCACGGTCCCCGTCGGCACCGGCCGCGAGGTGGCACGCATCATCCGGAATGCGCGCCCCGACGCCGATTTCGACGTGGCCTCCAATCCCGAGTTCCTGCGCGAGGGGTCGGCGATCAACGATTTCATGCGGCCGGACCGGGTGGTGATCGGGACCGACGGGGAGCGCGCCCGTCAGCTGCTGCGAGCGCTCTATCGGCCGCTCTACCTGATCGAGACGCCGATCATCTTCACCAACCTGGAAACGGCGGAGCTGATCAAATACGCGGCCAACACCTTCCTTGCCACCAAGATCACCTTCATCAACGAGATCGCGGATCTGTGCGAGAGAGTCGGGGCGGATGTGCACGACGTGGCGAAGGGAATCGGTCTCGACGGCCGCATCGGGCGGAAGTTCCTCCATCCGGGACCGGGTTATGGCGGTTCCTGTTTTCCGAAGGATACCCTTGCCCTGGTGCGAACCGCGCAGGAGGTCGGATCGCCCCTGCGGATCGTCGAGACGGTCGTCGCCGTGAACGACGCCCGGAAGGAACGGATGGCTGAAAGGATTATTAATGTCTGCGGGCGCCCCATGTCCGGCAAGACGATTGCGATCCTGGGCCTGACCTTCAAGCCGAACACCGACGACATGCGGGAAAGCCCGAGCCTCACGATCATCCCGGCCCTGCAGCGTGCAGGGGCGACCGTTCGCGCCTTCGATCCCGAAGGCATGAGGGAGGCGAAGCTTCTGCTGCCAGACGTGACCTACTGCCGCGATGCGTACGACGCGATGAGCGGCGCGGATGCCCTGGTGATCCTGACCGAGTGGAACGAGTTCCGGGCGCTCGATCTCGACCGCGTGAAGAGGCTTCTGCGGCGTCCGCTCATTCTCGATCTGCGGAACATTTACAATCCGGACGAGATGGCCGCCGCCGGCTTCGAGTACGATTGCATCGGCCGCCGCCGCAACGGGATGGGAGCCCTGCAGCCGCGATGAGCGAAACCTATCGGTTCGACCCCACGATCCTTCGGGAGTACGATATCCGCGGCATCGTCGGCGACACCCTGTCGGTCGACGACGCCCGCGCCGTGGGCCGGAGCTTCGGGACGATCCTTCGCGAGTCCGGAGGTTCGACCGTGTGCGTCGGCTTTGACGGCCGGTTGAGTTCGCCGGAGCTCGAGGCGGCGCTGATCGACGGGCTGCGCCGTTGCGGGCTCGAGGTCTGGCGCGTCGGGCTCGGGCCGACGCCGATGCTGTACTTCGCGACGTTCACCCTGCGCGCCGGTGGCGGGGTCATGGTGACCGGCTCTCACAACCCGCCGCACTATAACGGTTTCAAGATGATGCTGGGCAAACAGGCCTTCTACGGCGAGGCGATCCAGCGGATCGGCAAGATCGCCGCTGCCGGTGCCTTTGCCGAGGGCGCACCGGGGAAGGTCATCGACCGCCCGGTGCTCGACGCCTATGTCGACCGGCTGGCCCGCGACTACCGCGGTGCCGAGGGCCGCTCGCTCTCCGTCGCCTGGGACGCCGGCAACGGCGCCGCCGGTATCGCCATGAAGCAGTTGGCCGGCCGGCTTCCCGGCAACCATTTCCTGTTGAACGAGGCCGTCGACGGGACCTTCCCGGCACATCACCCGGATCCGACGGTGCCCGAGAACCTCAAGCAGCTTCAGCGGACCGTGGCCGAAAAGGGCTGCGATCTCGGCATCGCCTTCGACGGCGACGGCGATCGGATCGGCGTGATCGACGGCCGCGGTCGGATTCTCTGGGGCGACCAGCTCATGGTGCTGCTGGCGCGGGAGGTGCTGGCCGAGAGGCCCGGCGCCACGATCATCGCGGACGTCAAAGCGAGCCAGGTCCTCTTCGACGAGATCGAGCGCGCGGGCGGGAAGCCGTTGATGTATCGGACCGGCCATTCGCTGATCAAATCGAAGATGGCGGAATCCGGCGCACCGCTCGCCGGAGAGATGAGCGGGCACATCTTCTTCGCCGACCGCTATTACGGATTCGACGATGCGCTCTACGCGGCGGTTCGGCTTCTCGACCTCCTCAGCCGTTCGGACCAGAGCCTTGCCGAGCTGCGTGACGGGTTGCCGAAGGTCGTGAATACGCCCGAACTGCGGTTTCCCTGCGCGGAGGACCGTAAGTTCGCCGTCATCGCCGAGGTCAAGCAGCGGCTCCGCGACCGGGGCGCGGATTTCTCGGACATCGATGGGGTGCGCGTCAGGACGGCCGACGGATGGTGGCTGTTGCGCGCCTCGAATACCCAGAACGTTCTGGTCGCACGTTGCGAGGCGCGCGACCAGGAGGGGCTCGATCGACTGAAGAACGATGTCGTGACGCAGCTCGAGCAAAGCGGCATCGAACCGCCGCAGTTCTGACGCTTTCGGACGGCCTTCCCTGCGACGGCTTCCGGGATTCGGATGACTGCCGAGTGGCCGCCCCGCCGCCCTGCCGAGACAAGGCGGCTGTTGCCGGCTGCCTAAGGAAAGCGGTCGAGGGCGTCCAACAGGGGCGCCGCGGCGCAACGCGACGAGGGCGGCCTCCTACGGCGCCTTGCTCAGCGTCATGGGATTCTCGAGCTGTACCACGAGGCAGGGCATCTTCTTCGACTCGAGAACACGGCAGGCGGCGCGGGCGTCCTGCTCCGTCAGACCGATGATCCGCGCCCGGAACAGCCTCCGGTTGTCGTTCGTCCGCTCGAGGACGACGACGCGGGCGTCCCGCAGCAGCCCCGCCGCCTTCTCGGCCGCGGTCCGCGCAACCCGCTGCGCCGGCTCGAACTCGCTGAAGGCCCCGACCTGAATGCCCCAACCGCCCGGCAGGGGCTCACCCCGCACCGCGGCCTGAGCCGATGGCACCAGCGCCGACATGGCGGAGGCGATGGCCGATTCCGGCACCGCCGGCTTCGGCGGGGGGACGACGAACCGGTCGTTTGACCAGCCGGGCCGGGCGGCGAGTTGCACCTTGCCGGAGTCGATCGCGGCGAAGCCGCGGTCCAGCAGGATCGCCGCATGCTTGTCGCGTGAATTGGCCGTCTGGCCGCCGACGACGACGGCGATCAGCCGACGGCCGTTGCGAACGGCCGAAGCGGCGAGATTGAATCCCGAAGCGCGGATGTATCCCGTCTTCAGCCCGTCGGCTCCCGGATAATCCACGACCAGGTTGTTATGCGTCTTGTAGGTCCGGCCGTTATAGCTGAAGGACTTCAGGGAGAAGAGATGGTAGTACTCCGGAAAATCGCGCATCAGGGCGTGGGCGAGCACGGCGAGGTCGCGCACGGTGCTTACCTGATGCCGGTCGGGCAGGCCCGAGGCGTTTCGGAACGTCGTGTTTTCCATGCCGAGTGCGCGGGCCTTCTCGGTCATCATTCGGGCGAACTTGGCCTCGGTGCCGCCAAGGGCCTCCGCGACGACCGTGGCAGCGTCGTTGGCCGAACGGACGATGAGGGCGCGAATGGCCTCTCGGACGGTGATCCTGTCCCCGGCCCGGAGGTCGAGATTGGTCGGCGGCTGTCCGGCCGCACGCGCCGATACCTTGAGCTTCTGATCGGGCGTGACGGTACCGTTCTCCAGGGCCTCGAACAGGAGATAGAGCGTCATCATCTTCGCCAGGGAGGCCGGATAGATCGACCGGTCGGCATGCGACTCGTGCAGGACGGTGCCCGTTTCCGCATCGACAACGATCGATGCATATCGCCGTGCTTCCGCCGGGTTGACGACGGCGATTACACAGAGGAGAACGGCGAGAACCTGGAGAACTTCGCGAAAGACTCGATTGCCCACCCATTGGGGCACGCGCGTCTCCCCTATACGCATCGATACCTTCCCCCTTCGTGAGGCTCCGAGAGCAAATACTCTAAAAAATTTACGAAATTTTGTCTACCTATCGGGGCAAAACTTAACTCAGGGCTTAAGGTCGAAAACCGGCCGCGGCGCAGCGCCGGCCCAGGCGAACGGCCGTTGTCCGATGGCGGCTGCGGCCGGCCATCGCGCGCCGGCCGCAGGGGCAAGGGTTACGATGTCAAGGTTAAGAGGGCGTAAACGTCAAGGTTAAGAGGGCGTAAACGGCCGAGGCGGTTCGCGACACGCGTTTTTTTGCGGTAGCGATGTTGCGCCGCACGATCCTGCTCGACTCGCCTTTGATTCACACGGGTCGCCTTTGATTCACACGGGCGGCGACCTATCTTGAAGCCGTGCTGCACTGCAAGACGCTCCGCCGTCGGGATCGCTTCGACAAGGCGGTCCGGGCGACGGCGGTCCGATCCCGTTACGGCTGAAGGAGCGAACCGCATGAAACCTGCGACACCGAAACGAGCCAGTCCGCGCCGGCGGGCCACCGGAAAGGCCGCGGCCGCACGGGCCGCAAGCGTGAAGACCAGGGCCGCCGATACTGCTGCCAAAACGAAGCGCGAGAGCGAGACCGAGAGGGCCCGAACGGCGCCGGAGACCGCGATGCCCGAGGTCGCGGCCTCGGGCGAGCGCGAACTGTCGCGGGCGGCGTCGACCGCGCCGCGCGCCGTCAGCGAAGCGGCCGGTCTGACGAAAACCGCCCTCGATGCCTGGACCGAATCCGGCTCCATCGTGGCCAGGGGCATGGAAGACATCGGCGCGGCCTGGTTGCGCTACACGCAGCGGTCCGTGGAGGAGGGCGTTGAGGCGGCGCGGGCGCTGCTTTCGGCCCGGTCGCTCCGCGAGGTTGTCGAGGTGCAGAGCGATTACGCGCGCAAGAGCCTCGGAAGCTTGGTGTCGGAAAGCGTCCGCCTGTCCGAGTTGTCGGTCAAGGTGGCCCGGGAGGCGATGCAGCCCCTCAAGACCCGGCTCGATGCCGCGGCCGCCCGGATGACCTAGGAATCGCGCCGACGGCTTGGGGCCCGGCCCCGGCCTGCCGGGCCCCTTTTGCCTTTCAAGGGCTTAATTTTCGATTCGATCAGCCATATTTTCATTCTTGTTCAGGTATGCCTATCCGATGCCCTTTGCCGCAGACCGGCTGATTCAATATCATGTGGGGAGGGCATTCTGGAGGGTTGAAGAGATAACCGAATGGCATGAGCGACAACGATAGAATTCGAAAGGACGCGCCGTCGACCGGGGTCGTCGTCAAGAGCAAGCCGAAGACGAAGAAGCCTTCGATGTACAAGGTGCTGCTGCTCAATGACGACTACACCCCCATGGAGTTCGTTGTTCATGTCCTGGAGCGATTCTTCAACAAAAGCCGCGAAGATGCCACGCGGATCATGCTCCACGTCCATCGTCGCGGGGTCGGCGTCTGTGGCGTCTACACCTACGAGGTGGCCGAGACCAAGGTGACGCAAGTGATCGATTTTGCGCGCCGCCACGAACATCCTCTGCAATGCACGCTGGAAAAGGAATAACCCGTTAATGCTCTCGTCGAACCTGGAGAAGACCCTGCATCGGGCGCTTGCCTACGCCAATGAGCGGCGTCACGAGTATGCGACCCTCGAGCATCTCCTCCTCGCCTTGACGGAGGATCAGGATGCCGTCGCGGTGCTGCGGGCCTGCAATCTCGATATCGAGCGGCTTCGCCGCGACCTCGTCGAGTACATCGACGGGCAGCTCTCGAACCTCGTCAGCAGCGATCTGGGCGATGCGAAGCCGACGGCCGGTTTCCAGCGGGTGCTGCAGCGCGCCGCGATTCACGTCCAGTCGTCCGGACGGGAGGAGGTGACGGGCGCCAACGTCCTTGTGGCGCTGTTCTCCGAGCGCGAGAGCCACGCCGTCTACTTCCTGCAGGAGCAGGAGATGTCGCGGCTCGATGCGGTCAACTACATCAGCCACGGCATCGCCAAGGCGCGCGGCCGGTCGGAGACGCGGCGCGTGCAGGGGGCCGACCCGGACGCGGCCGCCGAGAAGGTCGTCAAGACGGGTACGGAGGCGCTCGACGCCTACTGCGTCAACCTCAACAAGAAGGCGGCGGGCGGCAAGATCGATCCGCTGATCGGCCGTCAGGACGAGGTCGAGCGGACGATTCAGATCCTTTGCCGGCGGCAGAAGAACAACCCGCTTTATGTCGGCGATCCCGGCGTCGGCAAGACGGCGATCGCCGAGGGTCTGGCGCGGCGGATCGTCCGCGGCGAGGTGCCCGAGGTGCTGCGCGAGGCCACCATCTACAGCCTCGACATGGGCTCACTTCTGGCCGGGACCCGCTATCGCGGCGACTTCGAGGAGCGGCTC
>CAZKCM010000050.1:0-31582 GCA_964551315.1 uncultured Rhodospirillaceae bacterium
GGCCGATGATCAGCACCAGCGTCGTGTCCTTGAACAGGCCGATGAAGGTGTTGACGATGCCGGGGATGACGATGCGCAGCGCCTGAGGCAGGATGACGAGGGTGGTCATCTTCCAGTAGTTGAGGCCGAGCGCCATCGCCGCCTCGTACTGGCCGCGCGGGATCGCCTGCAGGCCGCCGCGCACCACCTCCGCCATGTAGGCCGCGCCGAAGAGCGCGATGCCCACGAGGGCCCGCACCAGCTTGTCGATGTCGACGCCCGTTGGCAGGAACAGCGGCAGCATCACCGACGACATGAACAGCACCGTGATCAGCGGCACGGCGCGGACGAATTCGATGAAGCCGGTGCAAAGCAAGGTGACCACCGGCAGGGACGACCGTCGGCCGAGCGCCAGAACGATCCCGATCGGCAGCGAGACGACGATGCCGACCCCACCCAGGATCACGGTCAGCATCAGCCCGCCCCAGCGGGCGGTCGGAACCTGCCGCAGCCCCAGCCCACCATAGAGAAGGACGTAGGCGAGCACCGGAAAGACGACGAACAGGAAGATCGCGAAGTACTTCTTGCCCGGCATCCTGCTGATGAGCAGGGGCACGATCGCGCCGACTGCCAGCAGGAAGGTGAGGTCCACGCGCCAGCGCTCGTCGATCGGGTAGAAGCCATAGACGAACTGCGCGAGGCGGGCCCGGACCATGGTCCAGCAGGCGCCCGACTTGTCGCAGGCCTGGCGCGACGTCCCCTCCTGCCAGTTGGCCGAGAAGATTGCCCAGTCCAACACCGGCGGAATCGCCAGATAGAGCAGGTAGAGCGCCGCGATCGTGAGCAGGCTGTTGATCGGCGAGGAGAACAGGTTCCGGCGCAACCAGGCGATCGGCCCGATCGACTCCTTGGGCGGTGGAAGATCGGGATGCTGGCCCGCCTTGTAGTTCCGCTTATCCTGTGCCGTCGCTTCGGCCATGCCTCACCTTTCCACCAGCGCGATCCGACGGTTGTACCAGTTCATGAACATCGAAATGAGAAGGCTGATCGTCAGATAGACCAGCATCGTGATGGCGATCACCTCGACCGCTTGGCCGGTCTGATTCAGCACCGTGCCGGTGAAGACACTGACCAGATCGGGGTAGCCGATCGCCACGGCCAGCGACGAGTTCTTCGTCAGGTTGAGGTACTGGCTGGTCAGCGGTGGCACGATTACCCGCAGCGCCTGAGGTATGATGATCAGCCGCGTCGTCTGGCGGGGCCTGAGACCCAAGGCATAGGCCGCCTCCGTCTGTCCCCGGCTCACCGACTGGATGCCGGCGCGAACGATCTCGGCGATGAACGCCGCGGTGTAGAGCGTCAGGGCCAGAAGCAGCGCGACGAATTCAGGCAGCATGCGGATGCCGCCGCTGAAGTTGAAGCCGCGCAGCTCCGGATACTCCCAGGACCAGGGCAACCCGGTGACGAGGGCCACCAGAAGCGGCGGGCCGAGCAGCAGGCCGACGGCGACCCGGAAGATGGGGAACTGTTCGCCGGTCCGGTCCTGACGTCGCTTGGCCCAGCGGGCGATGCCGACCGCACCCGCCAAACCAAGAACGAACGCGGCGACGACCCAGCCGAATCCCGGCTCCGCAACCAGCGCCGGCGCGTAAAGGCCGCGGTTGCTGAGGAACACCGCCTCGCCGAATGACAAGCTCTGGCGGACCCCCGGCAGCGTCGCTAGGACGCCGAAGTACCAGAACAGGATCTGAAGCAGCAGCGGAATGTTGCGGAGCAGGTCCACATAGGCCGCGGCAAGCTTGGCGATCAGCCAGTTCCGAGACAGCCGCGCAACCCCGACGATGAACCCGATGAGGGTCGCCAGAACGATGCCGACGGCGGAAACCACAAGCGTATTGACCAGACCGACCCAGAACGCCCGGCCGTAGGTCGAGGTCATCTCGTATGGGATCAGGGTTTGGGCGATGTCGAAACCGGCCGTTTGGTTCCAGAACCTGAAGCCGGTGCTGATTCCCAGGCGCTGCAGGTTCACGACCGTGTTGTGTATGACGAACGCGGCAAAGGCGAGCACCGCCGCGGCGACGAGGATCTGCAGGATCACGCCGCGAACCCGTTCGTCGCTCAGCAGCGCTCGCTTGCCTGATGCTCGATGGGTCTCTGAGCCGACTGCCACCGAAGCCCCCACCCGCTCAACCGGAGATTTCGGAAAGCGCCCGCATGCCCGGGACCGCCTTCGGTCCGGGCATGCGTCGCCTCATTGGTCAGAGTGGCAATCTCAGCGGATGGGCGGGGCGTAGAGGAGGCCGCCCTTGGTCCACTGCTCGTTCAGGCCACGGGCCAGCCCCAAGGGGGTCTTCAGCCCGACGTTCCGCTCAAAGCTCTCGCCGTAATTGCCGACCGTCTTGATGATGTTGTAGGCCCAATCGTTGTCGAGGCCGAGCATCTGCCCCATCTCGCCTTCGACGCCGAGCAGCCGGCGAATCTCCGGATTGTCGGACTTGGCCTTCATCTCGTCGACGTTCTCCGAGGTCACGCCGTATTCCTCGGCGGCGATCATCGCGTTCAGCGACCAGCGGACAATGTCGGCCCACTGGCCATCACCCTCGCGGACGAGCGGGCCCAGCGGCTCCTTGGAGATGATCTCGGGAAGGATGATGTGGTCCTGCGGGTTGGGCAGCGCGCTGCGCTCCGAGGCCAACCCGGACGCATCGGTGGTGAAGGCGTCGCAGCGCCCTTCCAGATAGGACAGCACCGCCTGCTCGGCCGTTTCGAAGACGACCGACCGCAACTCCATGCCGTTGGCGCGGAAGAAGTCGCCGAGGTTCTTCTCGGTCGTGGTGCCCGTCTGGACGCAGACCGCCGCACCGTCGAGCTCGAGCGCGCTTTCGACGCCGAGCGACGCCGGCACCATGAACCCTTGGCCGTCATAATAGTTAACGCCGACGAACTCGAAGTTCAGGTCGGCGTCGCGCGACAGCGTCCAGGTCGTGTTGCGGGCGAGCATGTCCACCGCGCCCGACTGCAGCGCCGTGAAGCGTTCCTTGGCCGTGGTCGGCGTGTATCGAACGGCCTCGGGGTCGTTGAAGATGGCGACCGCCACCGCGCGGCAGACGTCGATGTCCAGACCCCGCCACTCGCCTTGATCGTCCGGTGCGGCAAAGCCCGGCAATCCCGTATTCACCCCGCATTGCAGGTAGCCTCGGGACTTCACCTCGTCGAGCGTCGCCGCGCCAGCCGCGCCGACGACGGCGAAAACCGCGACCGCGGCGCCGGCAGCCATGTGTTTCAACTGTGCCATCGAATGAACTCTCCCTGTTTCTATTGTTTCTCGTCGCCGGTTCGGCGATCGCGAATTAGAGCATAATCAATGTTTTCGCGATGCCCACCTTTTATGCGGGCTCAGGCAATGCTACAAGCTTTCGCTCCGGATTGCCAGTGCGGGAGCCCGTGGCTCCGCAACCAGCGGTTTGCGGAACGGCGGGCCAGGAATGATGATGAACGACGATTCACTGCGGGACGAAACCTTGCTCGGCCATGCCGGGAACCATCCGGCCGAGAACCATGGCATCGTCAATCCGCCGGTCTATCACGCCTCGACCGTGCTCTTCCCCTCCGTCGCGGCTTTGGAGGCCGCGGTCCGGGACAAGTTCGCCCAGGTCTATTACGGCCGCCTCGGGACGCCGACGACCTTCGCCCTGGAGGAAGCGGTGGCCGCCCTCGAGGGGGGCGATCGGGCACTTGCCCTGCCGTCGGGACTCGCGGCGATCGTGGCCACGCTCACGGCGCTCCTGAAGGCCGGTGACCACCTTTTGATGGTGGACAGCGTCTACGAGCCGGTCCGCACGTTCTGCGACCGGACGCTGGCGCGCTTCGGCATAGAGACGACTTATTACGACCCACACGTCGGGGCCGGAATCGCCGAGCTGATCACGCCGGCGACCCGGATCGTCTATGTGGAATCGCCGGGTTCCCTCACCTTCGAGGTCCAGGATATCCCGGCGATCGCCGCCGCCGCCCATGCGGCCGGTGCGCTGGTCGTGATGGACAACACCTGGGCGACCCCCCTCTTCTTCAAATCCTTCCGGCACGGGGTCGACGTTTCAATCCACTCCGCAACGAAATATATCGGCGGGCATTCGGATCTCATGCTCGGTCTGGTCGTGGCCAAGGAGCCGCTTGGCCGGACGATCAAGACCTCGGCGCATGCCATGGGCTATGCCGCGGCGCCCGACGACTGCTACCTGGCGCTGCGCGGCCTGCGCACCCTGTCGGTGCGCCTGCGCCGCCATCAGGAGACCGGCCTCACGCTCGCCCGCTGGCTCCAGGGGCGGCCGGAGGTCGCGCGGGTCCTGCACCCGGCCCTGCCCGAGGATCCCGGCCACGCGCTGTGGCGCCGCGACTTCACCGGTGCCTCCGGTCTCTTCGGCGTGGTGCTGAATCCCTATCCCAAGGAAGCGGTGGCGGCCATGCTCGACGGGCTCCGGCTGTTCGGCATGGGCTTCAGCTGGGGCGGCTACGAGAGCCTGATCCTGCCGGTCAAGCCAGAGACCTGCCGGACGGCGACGCGCTGGGACGCCCCCGGGCCGGTCCTCCGCCTGCATGCCGGGCTCGAGGATCCGGCGGATCTGATCGCCGATCTCGAGCAGGGGTTCGAGCGCCTTCGCGCCGCAGCCTGACGAACGGAGCGCAAGGATGGCGCAGGACGCCACTGCCCTCGACGCACTGATCCGCGCCATAGCCTTCGACGCGAACGGCCTGGTCCCTGCCCTCGCCCAGCAGCACGACAGCGGCGAGGTGCTGATGCTGGCCTGGATGAACGCGGAGGCGGTCGCCGAAACCGTGAGGACAGGCCGGGTCTGCTACTGGTCGCGGTCGCGGCGGCGGCTTTGGCGCAAGGGCGAGACCTCGGGCCAGACACAGCGGCTCGTCGAGCTTCGGATCGACTGCGACGGGGACGCCCTCCTCCTGCTGGTCGATCAGACCGGCGTCGCCTGCCACACCGGCCGCCGATCCTGCTTCTTCCGCGCCTGGCGCGACGGGCGGCTCGAGACCATTGCCGAGGTGACCGTCGATCCGAAGGCGCTTTACGGCGCCTAGACCATGCCGGCGCCGCGGCTGCGGATCCTGCTCGGTTCGGCCATCGCCATCGGCCCCGGCAAGGCCGACCTCCTCGAGGCCATCGACCGGTGCGGCTCCATCTCCGCCGCGGCCCGGGCGATGGGCATGTCCTATCGGCGGGCCTGGCTGCTGATCGACACGATGAACCGGTGCTTCCGGGAGAATCTCGTCACGGCCGCGCCGGGCGGACGCCGGGGCGGCGGCGCCGCGCTCACCCCGCTGGGGCGCGAGGTGCTCGCGCGCTACCGCGACATGGAGGCAAAGGCCGCCGCCAGCCTCGCCGCCGAGATGGCGAGCTTCCGGGAACTCCTGCAGTCCGACCGCTCCGACTGAAACCGCTTGCGGCCGGCGCTATATCCGTAGAAATATAACGGTGGGTTTTCGGGATCACATCGGCCGTTTTCCTCGTCATGCCCTATCGCCAACCGGCCGCCATATGGGCCACGGGTCATGCCCGCGGGTGACTGAGAGGAGTACGGTCCTGGAGATCAACGACGGCGCCATGCGTTGCCTCACCCGCTCGATCCTCCCATTCGTCCTGGTTCTCGCGCTTGCGTTGGCTCCGACGGCCCTGCGCGCGGCGGAGGTTCTGGTCTTCGCCGCGGCAAGCACGAAGGACGCGGTGGAGGAAATCGGCCGGCTGTTCGCCGCCGCCGGGCTGGGCGAGGTGACTCCCGTCTTTGCCGCCAGCTCCACCCTCGCCAAGCAGATCGAGAACGGGGCCCCCGCCGACCTCTACCTCTCGGCCGACGTGCGGTGGATGGATTATCTTGCCGAGCGCGATCTCGTTGCCCCCGGTAGCCGGATCGATCTGCTCGGAAACCGTCTCGCGCTGGTGGCGCCGCGGAACAGCGACTGGACTCTTGATCTCGCCGCCGGGGCGCCGCTCGTCGAGCGTCTCGGCGAGAGCCGGCTGGCGATGGGCGATCCCGACCATGTTCCCGCCGGTCGCTATGGCAAGGCGGCGCTGGAGGCGCTTGACCTCTGGTCGGCGGTCGAGCCCAAACTGGCGCGCGCCAGCGACGTGCGCGCGGCCCTTGCCCTGGTCGAGCGCGGCGAGGCCGCGGCCGGGATCGTCTATACGAGCGACGCCGCCGCAAGCAAACATGTCCGGGTCGTGGATACGTTCCCGGCAAGCAGCCATCCGGCGATCGTCTATCCTCTCGCCCGCGTCGCCGGTCACGACCGGCCCGAGGTCCTGGCCTTCTACGACTTCCTCGCGGGCCCGGAGGCGCGGGCGGTCTTTGCCGATCATGGATTCATCTTGCTGGCGACAGATGTCCCCACGAACTGACCGGCCGGTGGTCCTGGTCCGCGGCCTGGGCGATGTCGGCTCGGCCGTCGCTTGGCATCTCTTCCGCGCCGGCTGGCCGGTCGTCCTCCACGATTCCCCGCAGCCGGCCGTCCTGCGCCGCGGCATGGCCCTGGCGGACGCGGCCTTCGACGGCGCGGCGGAACTTGCCGGTATCCACGCCCGCCGTGTCGAGACGGCGGCGGACCTGCGGCGGTTGCTCGCGGAGGCGGCGGTCATCCCGGTCGTCACCGGGCCGTTCGAGCGGCTTGTGGCGGAACTCGCGCCCCGCGTCCTCGTCGATGCCCGGATGCGCAAGCGGACGGTCCCCGAGGTCCAGCGCGGCTTGGCGCCACTCACCATCGGCCTCGGCCCGAACTTCGTCGCCGGCGAGACGACGCATCTCGTCGTCGAGACGAGCTGGGGAGAGCGGCTGGGCGCCGTCATTCGCCACGGTGCCGCCCTTCCCCTGCGCGGCGAACCGCGCCCCATTGCCGGCATCGGTCGCGAGCGCTGCGTCTACGCGCCCGACGCCGGGCGCTTCCGGACCGCCTATGCTATCGGCGCGATCGTCGCGCGCGGCGAAACGCTGGCGACCATCGACGGCGTCATTTCGCTCGCGGCGCCGCTTGCCGGCAAGATCCGCGGGCTGGTCCGCGACGGCGTTCCGGTCGCCAAAGACGCGAAAGTGATCGAGATCGATCCGCGGGGCGAAGAGGCCGTGGTGCACGGGCTGGGCGAGCGGCCGCGGCGAATCGCCGAGGGCGTCATGCGCGCGATCGAATCCGCCGCCCCGGCACAGGCCGCGCCTCCGCGCGCCGCGGCGGCCACCCCGTAGCGACGGCTCCGGACGCGGCCGTGCCCCAGCTCAGCGAGCTCGAGATCGAAGCGCTTCGCCTCAGTCTGCGCGTCGCCTGCTGGAGCGTCGCCGGCAGCCTGCCCTTCGGGCTGCTCGCGGCCTGGCTTCTGGCGCGGCGGCGTTTTCCGGGCAAGGTTCTCCTCGACGCGCTCGTGCATCTGCCGCTCGTGGTGCCGCCGGTGGTGATCGGCTACGCGCTGCTGCTGCTGTTCGGCCGCAACGGTCCCGTCGGCGCCTGGCTCTATGACACCTTCGGCATCACGGTCGCCTTCACCTGGCAGGGCGCCGCCCTTGCCTCCGCGGTCATGGCCTTTCCCCTGATGGTCCGGGCCATGCGGCTCTCGCTCGAAGCCGTCGACCGCAAGCTCGAGGCGGCGGCGCGGACACTGGGCGCCGCGCCGGCCGACGTGTTCTTCACGGTCACCCTCCCGCTGATGGCGCCGGGCATCCTGGCCGGCGCCGTGCTCGCCTTCGCCCGCAGCCTCGGCGAGTTCGGCGCGACCATCACCTTCGTCTCCAACATCCCCGGCGAGACCCGGACGCTGCCCATCGCCATCTACAGCCTGACCCAGACCCCCGGCGGCGAGGCGGCGGCGCTTCGCCTGGCCATCCTCTCCGTCCTGCTCGCGCTCGCCGCGCTCTTGGCATCGGAGCTGCTGGCGCGCGGAATTCAGGCGAGGCTTCGCGGCTAGGCGCGGCATGCTGGAGGTTCGCGCGAAGCACCGGCTCGGCGTGTTCCAACTGGACGTCGAACTTGTGGCGCCGACCGGCGGCATCGTGGCGCTGTTCGGCCGGTCCGGCGCCGGCAAGACCTCGCTGGTCAATATGCTGGCCGGGTTGTTGCGGCCGACCGAGGGCCGGATCGCCCTCAACGGCACCGTGCTGTTCGACAGCGCCGCGCGCATCGACCTGCCGCCGGAGCGCCGCCGCCTCGGCTATGTCTTCCAGGAGGGCCGGCTGTTCCCCCACCTCGATGTTCGCGGCAACCTGCTCTACGGCTTCCGCCGCGTGCCGGCCGCCGAGCGGGCGATACGACTTGAGCAGATCGTCGAACTGCTCGACATCGGCCCTCTCCTCCGCCGGCGACCGGGGAGCCTGTCGGGCGGCGAGAAACAGCGGGTCGCGATCGGCCGGGCCCTCCTCGCGAACCCGCGCCTTCTCCTGATGGACGAGCCGCTGGCCTCCCTCGACGCGACCCGCAAGGCGGAGATCCTGCCCTTCATCGAGCAGCTTCGCGACAAGCTTCGGCTGCCGATCGTCTATGTCAGCCACGACATGGGCGAAATCGTCCGTCTTGCCGACACGGTCGTCCTGCTCGCGGACGGACGGGTAACAGCCATCGGTTCGGCGGAACAGGTCTTGGGACGGCAGGGCGCGTGAGCCCGCACCCTACTTGGAGAGGCGGAGCTTCGAAAGGTTGTTGGCGACCTGCCTGAAGGCCTCCCGCAGGGCCGCCTCGTTCGGCGCGTAGTAGTAGAACGGCTCCCGCGGCTCGCTGGCGACGGTCTTCAGCAGCGTGGTCAAGGCGGCGGTGTCGTTGTCGAACTGGATCACGTAAAGCCGGATCCCCATCGCCTTGATGTTGGCGGCGAGCTGAATCAGCCGGTTGTTGAGGTTGTTGCGCGTACCTGGCGCGGCCGGCGGCGACGGGAGGAACCCGTGCTCCGCCCTGGTGTTCCGGCCGGCGTAGTTGCCCGAGCCGAACCGGCCCTTGTAGGCGTCGCCATTGCCGCCGACGATCTCGCCGTCGGTCAGCAGCACGATCGCACGCTGCCGCGGAAACGGAACCGTCTCCAACGCCTCGTCGAACGGCTCGCCCGGCATCAGAACCTCCCAGGCCCAGTGCAGCCCCTGCGGGATATTCGTGTTGCCTTCGGGCGAGGTCAGGCTCGCGATCGCGGCCTCGATCGGCGCGCGCCGGCTCTGCAGCGGCGTGATCCCGTGCGACAGACAGACCGAGCAGTCGCTGTTCCAGTCACTGATGCGCGGCACCGCCGGGTACCAGGGCGACGGGGGCGGCGGAACGCCCGACGGCACGCCCGCGTCGTCGTCGTTCCAATAGCTCTGATGGCACTGCGCCCAACCGCTGCGCGGCTCCCCCTCGTTCACCCCGACCGGTTCCCAGGCGATCCAGTCCTTGCCGCCGATCCTGACCGGCCCCAGCAACAGATCGGCGTCGTTGTCGTTGATCGCCGCTTCGTTCCAGTCCTGCTCCCCGTTGCCGTTGGCGTCGTCGAAATCGCCGAGATAGCGGGCATAGACGCAGCCGCTCCATCCCCCCGGAAGCTTGAGCGGATCGCTCAGCAGCGGTACCGGGGAATTGTTGGCGTAGTAGACGACGTTTTGGGTCTGCCCCGTCACCGGGTTGACGAAGGGCGGCACCGACTGCGCCCGCGAACCGGTGAAGCTGCTTTCATTCAGGGTGACGTTGGTCTTCGCATTCCAGGTCACCAGCCCGATGTTCAGCAGGTCATAGGTTCTTCCGTCGACCTCGATCGTCGGCGATTCGGTGCGCTTGGAGCCGTCCGGATTGATCCCGAACAGGATGTCGACCAGGGTGAGAGCAGCGTCGCGGGCCGCTTCGATCTTGCTGCACGGATCGCACATCGACCCCGACATGTCGATGGACAGCACCAGGTCGAGCTGGTCGACGGTCCGCGTCACCTCGGTGCTGGCGGCGACGGTCAGGGTCTCGAAGCCGAGCACCCGCGTGAAGGTCGTTTCGATCGTCGCCTCGGCGGAGACCGTGATATAGGTGCTGGTCGGATCGACCTCGATGCGCAGCGGGCTGACGGTCGCGCCCATGAATCCCGGCGGGAAATTGGCCTCGAAGAACATCCGCACGTCCTCGTCGCGGTGCGGCGAGAACATCGCCTTCCCGCCGGCGAGGGCCGCCGCGTCGAGCGCCTGCTGCAGGCGCGCCTTCACCATGTAGCCGCGCGCCGCATCGGTCGCGAGTCCGAGCGCCCCGACCAGGGGAATGATCACCACCGCGACGAAGATTGCGACCGCGCCGCTCCGGTCGCGCCCGAACGCCGCCAGGCGGCGGCGCATGCCTCCGGGTGGCGACAGACGACGACCGACATCCCTTGCGCGCATCGCAGGTCCGTCCCTTCAGGGGAAGGTTGCGATGTTTGCTCGCGAGGCATGAAGACCCGTTTAAAATAACCATCACGTTCACTAAAAAGAATTCTATTTTCTCTTCTGATTCGCTCGCTCTTCTTTGAGGTAATAAGAGAAATCTGTGTTTTTCGTTGTGTATTATGACATGTATATTTACGCAAAAATCGCGAGTTCATGCCCCATTAAGGCACTCGTGTTCTTCTATGTTCATAGGGATAGGCCGGCTCTCTTGCGCGCCCCGTTGAGGTCAAGCCCCGGCTCGCGAACAGACGCAACCGATGCCGATGCAGCCACCCAGCCGTCGTATCGGCGTCCTTTCCGGTGCGGTTTCCGGCGGTCGCGGTGACGGGAGACGCGGCGATCCCTTCCGAGGCAAGGACAATGCCGTTCACCGGAGGATGACGCCATGAGTGCCCGGAACCTGATGCTCATCCTTTCCGCGCTGCTGATCGCCAGTGGAACGGCCTACTTCGCCCGCAACTGGATGGCGGCCGAGCGCGCCCAGATCGCCGCGACCGTGCCGCCACCCCCGCCGGAGCCGGCGCACGCCGTGCTCGTGGCCAAGACGGATCTCCCCGCCGGCCTCTTCGTCCGGAAGGAGCATCTGCGCTGGCAGGCCTGGCCGGACGAGACCCTTGATCCGAACTACCTCATCGAGGGTCGCCACGACCCGCAAGCGGTGATCGGCGGCGTGGTGCGCCGCGGCATCTTCGCCGGCCAGCCGGTCACGCCGGCACAGATCGCGCATCCGGGCGACCGCGGCTTCCTTGCGGCGGTCCTGAAGCCCGGCATGCGCGCCGTGTCGATCCGCGTCAGCGAAACGACCGGCATCTCCGGTCTCGTCCTTCCGGGCGACCGTGTCGACGTCATCCTGACACATGCGATTTCCAGGGCCGAAGGTTTGGCCGAGCGCGAAAGCCGGGCCAGCGAGACGATCCTGGAGAACGTCCGGGTTCTTGCGATCGACCAGGTCCTGAACGACCAGGAGAGCGAACCGCGCCTGGCCGAAACGGCGACGCTGGAGGTCACGCCCAGGCAGGTGGAACTGGTCGCCCTCGCCAGCGAGCTTGGGCGGTTGTCGCTCAGCCTCCGCAGCCTCGGCAGGCCGGAGCTGATGTCGGGGAGTCCCCTGCTGCCGGCGGCCGACACGGCCGCCGCCGACGGCACCGTGCTGGCCAGGGATCCAATCGCCGCGATCACGGAAATACCGAATCCGTCGCGCGGCCGCAGCTACACCCGCGACAGCGACGTCAGCCGCCTGATCGGTGGCAGCGGTCGCAAGGTTCAGGTCTTCAATGGCAGCGCCGTCACCGAAATCGTCGTTCACTAGGATCCGACCATGAAGCGGATCGTTCGGCCGGCCATCCTCGCGGCATCGCTCTGCCTCGCCGACGCCCTGGCGCCGGCGGGCCCGGCCGCTCTCGCGGCAGACGTCGTGTCTCCGCGCGGCGGTCCGCTCGTCGTCGAGTTGAATGAAGGAAAGCTCATTCGCACCGACCGGCCGGCCTCGGCCGTCTTCATCGCCAATCCCGCGATCGCTGAAGTGGCGGTGAAGTCGCCGCGCCTCATCTATGTCTTCGCCAAGCGGCCGGGAGAAACGACGCTTTACGCCGTCGACGGCCGAGAGCAAGTTGTGCTCAGCCGGACGCTGCGCGTGGAGCACAATCTCTCGCGCCTACGCGAAAGCCTTGCCGAGCTGCTGCCCGGCAACGCGATCGCCGTCCGATCGATCGACGGCGGCATCGTCCTCGACGGCGCGGTTGAGACGGCGGCCCAGGCGGAGAACGCGCGCCGGCTCGCCATGCGCTTCGTCGGCGAGAACGAAGAGGTCATCAACCGCCTGAAGGTGACCGCCCCGAACCAGGTGAACCTGCGGGTGCGCATCGCCGAGGTGTCGCGCTCCGTCCTCCGGCAGCTCGGCATCAACTGGGACGTCCTCGCGACGCCGGGCGATTTCATGTTCGGTCTGACGACGCAGGGCTTTCCGTCGTCGCTCGGGTCTCTGGGCACACTGAACCAGGGCGCGAACACCGGCTTCTTCAACTACACGAACGGCGATCTGAACCTCAATTCGCTCGTCGACGCGCTGGCGCAGGAGGGCCTGATATCGCTCCTGGCGGAGCCGAACCTCACCGCCCTGTCGGGCGAAACGGCCAGCTTCCTCGCCGGCGGCGAGTTCCCCGTGCCGGTTGCCCAGAGCGGCGACGACGATTCGATCGCCATCACGGTGGCGTTCAAGCGCTTCGGCGTCAGCCTCGCCTTCACGCCGACGCTGCTGAACGAGAACCGCATCAGCCTCCGCGTCCGCCCGGAGGTGAGCGCGCTGTCAAACGAAGGTGCCGTGCAGCTCAGCGGCTTCACCATTCCGGCACTGACGACGCGGCAGGCGGAAACGACGGTCGAGCTCGCCAGCGGCCAGTCCTTCGCCATCGCCGGCCTCATCCAGAACAACGCGCGCCACGACGCCGACAAGGTTCCGGGTCTGGGCGACATCCCGATCCTCGGCGAGCTCTTCCGATCGGACCGGTTCACCCGACAGGAGAGCGAGCTGGTGATCCTCGTGACGCCCTACATCGTCGAACCGGTCTCCGACCGGCCGCTGGCCCAACCGACGGATGCGGTCTTCGGTGAAGAGGGCACCAATCGGCTCGCCGCACGCCGCCCCGATAGCCTGGTCGGGCCGGCCGGCTTCATCCTGGATTAGGACACCGCCATGAGCGACCGCTCCACCTCGTTCCGACGCGCTTGCCTCCCGATGGCGCTGCTGGGCCTCGCCGCCACCCTGGCCGGCTGCAGCGCGCAACCGGAGCGTCACCTCACCTACGCGACATGGCAGCAGGGCGAGCCCTTGCCGCGGCTTCGCGTCGAATCGGTCCCGGTTTCCCACGAAATCGCCTTCGCGCCGCGCTCGACACAGCTCGGCGAGGTCGAGCGCGAAGCCCTCCTCCGCTTCCTGCGGCAGACCCAGGTCCGGGCCGGCGACACGGTGATCCTGACCGCGGCGCCGCCGGAACCGGGCCGGCCGGACCGGTCCGCCGCCCGCTTCGATGCGCTTCGCGTCGAACTGGCGCGGCTCGGCGTGTCCACCCGGACGATGCTCGGCGCCGTCCCGGGCGTGTCGAGTGACGAGGTCCTGATCACGGCGCACACGCTAGCGGTCGTGCCGCCGGACTGTCCGGGCTACAACGCGCCGATCGCCCTCGACTCCGAGCAGAAGCCGATCCTCGACATCGGCTGCGCGAACGCCGCGAATCTCGGCCTGATGGTCGCAAACCCCGCCGATCTGGTTCGAGGCCGCGCCTTGCAACCGGCCGACGGAGAAGCCGCCGCCCTGTCGATCCAGCGATATCGGGCGGGTCAGGTCTGGCCCCTGAGCGAACCGCAGGACAGCGTCCCCTTCCGCATGGGCACGGATTAGAAGCGATGAACGCGCTCGGCCATATGCGGCAAGAGCCGGAGTTGCTCCCAGACGCGATCGAGGCGGCGGCCGCCGTCGGTCCGCGCGTCGTCTGCGCCGCCTTCGTCGGGGACAGCCAGACGCGTGGCGTCGTCCGCGCCGCTTGCGAACGACAGTTCCCGCGACACCTGGTCCGCGACGGCGGAACGCGCGAGGCCCTCGAGTATTTGGCGGAGAACGAGCCACCCCGCGTCCTGGTCGTCGATGTCACGGACTCCCAGAACCCACTCAACGCCATGCTGCCGATCGTCGCCGCCTTCTCCGACGAGACGCGCGTCGTCGCCATCGGCGGGGTCAACGACATCAACCTCTACCGCGAGATGGTCGAGGTCGGAGTCAGCGAGTATCTGGTCAAGCCGATCGACGAGAAGACGCTGCTCGGCGCCTTTTCGCGACTGCATGACAAGCCCGCCACCCGCGCCCCGGAACCCGTCGCCGGCAGACGGTCCCTCATCGCCGTCATGGGCGCGCGCGGCGGCGTCGGCACCAGCACGGTGGCGCTCAACGCCGCCTGGTTGATCGCCGAAGAACAGAAGCGCCGCGTCACCCTCCTGGATCTCGACCTGCAGTGCGGGACGCTGGCCCTGGCTCTCGATATCGAGCCGACGCGCGGCCTGCGCGAGGCGCTCGAGCACCCGAACCGGATCGACGCCCTCTTCATCAGCAGCGCCTCGGTAAAGCTGGGCGAGCGGCTCACCGTGATGGCCGCGGAGGAAGCGGTCGACCAGGATATTCATTACGATCCGCCCGCCCTCGACCGGCTGATCCACGCACTGCATGAGCAGTCGGACTGCATCGTGGTCGACCTGCCGCGAAGCGCTGCGGGCGCCCGGACCCGGATCCTCGCCGCCGCGACCGCCGTCGTCATCGTCACCGACCTGACCCTGCCCGCCCTGCGCGACAGCATCAGGCTGCTGACGCTGACGCGACAGCTGGCGCCGGAGGCGCGGATCGTCGTCCTCGCCAACCGTACCGAAGGACGACAGAACAACGTTCCGAGAAAGGAGTTCGAGCGCGCCCTCGGGCACCCCATCGACCGGATCCTGCCCGAGGACGGCAAGGCCGCGGCCGCCGCCGCCAACAGCGGCAAGCCGCTGGCCGCCGCGTCTCCGAAAAGCAGGACCGTCGCGTCCCTCCGTGCCGTGACGCGCACGCTCCTGCCGATCGAGCGGAAGACGGGCCCGATGCGCCTCCTCTGGTGGCGCAGGGCTTCCTAGGGCGCCATGACCGGAGACGCGACCGGCAGGACCCCGCCTCCGCTCCATCGCGCCAACGGAGCGGCCGGCGCCACCCCGCATCCGCCGTCCGCGCGGCTCGCGCCGCACGTCGACAAGCTTCGGCCGATCGTCGCCGCGCGCTTCGCAACGGAGAACGTCGCCGGACTGTCGCGTCAGACTCTCGCCCTTAGGATTGGCGAGATCGCGACGGCCGAGCTCGACGGCCTCGACCACGGGCTGACTCTCCTCGAGCGCCGCGATCTGGTCACCGCGCTCATCAACGACCTGCTGGCAACGATCGAGCGCAAGCCCGAAAGCGCCGCGCGGCCCCACGACGAGACCGCGCGGCCGGCGAAGGTTCCGCCGCGACGACTCGTCACCGTCGCAGCCCCGGCGGAACCGCCGGCCGAGCCGATCAGCGCGGCGAGCCGCGCGACCGTCGAGATCGCCAAGGAGCGCGTGCAGCACAAGGTGGTGGAGCGGATCGATGTCGGCGCGGCGGTGCAGCTCGACCGAGCTGAGCTCGGACGCCAGCTCGGCGACGTCGTCTACGAGATCCTGCGCGAGGAGAAACTTCGCCTCAACAAGCGTGAGCAGGACTGCCTCGTCGAACTGCTCCTCGACGACATGCTCGGCCTGGGTCCGCTGGAGCCGCTTCTGGCCGACGACTCGGTGACCGACATCATGGTCAACGGGCCGAACCAGGTCTATGTGGAGCGTGGCGGCAAGCTGGAGCTCACCGACGTGAAGTTCCGGGACAACGCGCATGTCATGAACGTCGCCACCCGGATCGTCTCGCAGGTCGGGCGCCGGGTCGACGAATCGACGCCGCTCTGCGATGCCCGCCTGATGGACGGCAGCCGCGTCAACATCATCATCCCGCCGCTCGCGATCGACGGGCCGAGCATTTCGATCCGCAAGTTCTCGAAGAAGACCATCACCCTCGACGTCATGGTGCAGCAGCGGAACATCTCCGAGGAGATGGCGACGGTGCTGAAGATCGCGGCGCGCAGCCGGCTGAACATCCTGATTTCCGGGGGCACGGGTTCGGGCAAGACGACGCTGCTCAACGCGATGTCGCAGATGATCGACCCCGGCGAGCGGATCGTCACCATCGAGGACGCCGCGGAACTGCAGCTCCAACAACCGCACGTCGTGCGCCTTGAGACGCGCCCGCCCAACCTCGAAGGCCACGGCGAGATCACGATGCGCGACCTCGTCAAGAACGCGCTGCGCATGCGCCCCGACCGCATCATCCTGGGCGAGGTCCGCGGCTCCGAAGCGGTCGACATGCTGCAGGCGATGAACACCGGCCACGAGGGCTCGCTCGGCACCATTCACGCCAACCGCCCGCGCGAGGCGCTGACCCGGCTGGAGAACATGATCGGCATGGCCGGCATCAACCTGCCGGCGAAGGCCGTGCGCACGCAGATCGCCGCGGCCATCGACATGATCGTGCAGGTCAGCCGCATGCGCGACGGCCTGCGCCGGGTCACGCACATCATGGAGGTCGTGGGCATGGAAGGCGACGTGATCACGACCCAGGAGCTCTTCAGCTACGAATACGAGGGCGAGGACGCCGATGGGCGCCTGCGCGGGACCTTCAAGTCCTCGGGCCTGCGGCCGCACTTCACGCCGAAGGCGGCCTATTTCGGCCTCGACCGCGCGCTGCTGGAGGCCGTGGCATGAACTGGTTGATGGCTCGTCTGCAAAGCAACGCCGAACCGCACGAGGCGCTGCTGGCGGCGATCGCCGTCGCGCTCGCCATCGTTCTGCTTCTGACCGTCCTGCTGCTCAACCTCCGGCAGGAACGGCAGCGACGGCGGCGCATCGCCCGCGTCAGCCAGACGCCCGTGCACGGCCCTGGCAAGCCGGCGGTGAGCCTCAGGCGCCCTACCGCTGACAGCTCCATCGCGGCGCTGGACCGGCTGATCAAGCGCCTGTTCCCGAACCCCGCGCGGCTGCGCGAAAAGCTGGAGCGGACCGGGTACAGGATCACCCTCGGGCAGTATCTCCTCGCCTGCCTCCTGACGGCGGCGCTGGCGACCCTCGGGACGATGTCCGGCCTCGGCTTCCCGGGTCCGGCGGCACTTCTGTCCGGGCTCGCCAGCGGTGTCGGCCTCCCGCATCTGGTCGTCGCCTTCCTGGGTCGGCGGCGCGTCAACAGGTTCATCGCGCTGTTCCCAGAGGCGATCGACCTCATCGTCCGCGGCCTGAAATCGGGGCTGCCGATCAGCGAGTCGATCAAGGTCGTCGGCGGCGAGATCATCGATCCGGTCGGCACGGAGTTCCGGCGGATCAGCGATTCGATCCGGTTCGGGATGACGTTGACCGAGGCCCTGTGGGCCGCGGCGCCGCGGATCGACGCGCCGGAGTACCGCTTTTTCGTAATCAGCCTGTCGATCCAGCAGGAGACCGGCGGCAATCTCGCCGAAACGCTGGAGAATCTCAGCGCCGTCCTGCGCCGGCGCCAGCAGACGAAGCTGAAGATCAAGGCCCTTTCGTCGGAAGCGAAGGCCAGCGCCTACATCATCGGCGCCCTGCCCTTCGTCATGTTCGGCCTCATCATGATGCTGAACTACGGCTACGCGGTCGCGCTGTTTGCCGATCCGCGAGGCCTCCTCATGGTGGGTGCCGGCCTGGTCAGCTTCCTGCTCGGCGCGGCGGTCATGTACAAGATGGTGAGGTTCGAGATATGAGCCCGAGCCACCTCCTCCCCGCCGGGATCAGTCCCGAGGACGCGATCACCGCCATGGCGGGCCTGTCGAGCTTCGTCTCCGTGCTTGCCGTGTGGTTCGCGCTTCTGTCGCGGCCCCAGGGAAGCCGCCGCGTGAAGGAGCTGGCGGCGCGGCGGGAGGCGCTGGTCAACGCGCTGCTGACGCCGCGGCCGCGCGACGGTCAAGGCGGCTCGACCTCCTTCATGCGGCGGGTCGTCACCCGGCTGGACCTTCTCCGCAGCCGGCGCGCGGAGCTGATCACGCGGCGTCTCGCGCAGGCCGGCTGGCGCTCGAGCGACGCCCTGGTCCGCTACCTGTTCTTCAAGCTCACGCTGCCGATCGTTGCCGGGCTCGGCGCTCTGGTCCTCTTCTACGGGCTGGAGCTTTACGGCCTGTCGCCCACGATGCAGCTTCTGGCGACCGTCGGTTCCATCTTCGCCGGCGCGTTCGCACCGGACATCGTCATCCGGAACCAGATCGTCAAGCGACGCGACAAGATCCGGAAAGGTCTGCCGGACGCGCTCGATCTGATGGTGATCTGCGCCGAGGCGGGCCTTAGCCTCGACTCGCTGCTGAAGCGGGTCTCGGAGGAGTTCGCGCGGAGTTGCCCGGAGCTGGCCGACGAGCTGGCCCTGACCTCCATCGAGCTGGGCTTCCTGCCGGACCGCCGCCAGGCCCTGCACAACCTCAACGGCCGGACCGACCTGACCGGCATCCGCGGCCTCGTCAACTGCCTGCTGCAAAGCGACAAATATGGGACGCCGCTCGCCCAGTCCTTGCGCATCCTCGCAGCCGAGTTCCGCGAGGAGCGGATGCTACGGGCCGAGGAGAAGGCCGCCCGCCTGCCGGCGATGCTGACCGTGCCGATGATCGTCTTCATCCTCCCGCCCCTGTTCGTCGTGCTGATCGGCCCCGCGATCCTGCAAACGATCGACGCCTTCCGCTCCCTGTGAGGCGTGAGGTTCGTCCAGTGCTCGCGGCAAGGAGATGGTTATGGCCCGCTTCCCCGTCATCCGATCCGCCCTTCGCCCCCTCGCCCGCTGCGACCGGGGCGTCTCGGCGATCGAGTTCGCGGTCGCGGCGCCGCTCCTGTTCCTCTTCGTCATCGGGATGTTCGAGGTCGCCCTCATGACCTTCGTGTCCGTCTCGGCCGAGGCCGGCCTGCGGGAGGCGGCCCGGTTCGGCCTCACCGGCCAGATGGCGAGCGACGAGACCGCGCGGGAACAGAAGATCCTGGAGATCTTCGACAACCGGACTCTCGGAATGATCGACCTTTCGCGCGCAACGATCACGCTGAAGAGCTACGAGAGCTTCAACGACGTCGGGCAGCCGGAACCCTTCACCGACACGGAGCCGTTGAACGGCGTCTACGACGAGGGGGAGATCTTCATCGACCTGAACGACAACGGCCGCTGGGACGAGGATCGCGGCATCGACGGGGTCGGCAAGGCCGGCGACGTCGTCCTCTACCGCGTCGATTACGAATGGTCGCTGCTGACCCCGATCGTCGCGCAGCTCCTCGGCAAAGGCGGGCGCCTGCCCATGAGCGCGAGCGTCGTCGTCCGAAACGAACCCTGGGAGTTCGCCCGGTCCGCCGCCAACTAGGCATCGCGACGGTCGCTTGGAAAGGAGGTCCGGAATGCGCAGCGCTCCGCTCCGACGCCTCGGTCGGGATCGTCGCGGCGCCGTGCTTATCGAGTTCGCCTTCGCCGTGCCGATCCTCGCCGTCATCCTGATCGGCTGCTACGAGGCCGCCCGCTACGTGTTCATCCACCAGAAGCTCGACCGGATCGCCACCTCGATGGCCGATCTGGTAACGCGGTCCGAAGGCATCACGGCGGCGCAGCTCGACGACCTGTTCGGCGCGGCGCAGCGGATCGCCGCGCCTTACGATCTGGCCGCGGACGGCCGGATCGTCGTCTCCTCCGTCTACCGGCCGAGCAGCGGCAACGCCCGGGTCGCGTGGCAACGGGCGAGCGCTGGCTCGCTGCCGGTGACGAGCCGGGTCGGCGTCGAAGACGGCGTCGCCACGATGCCGCCCGGATTGGTCGTGCGCACCGGCGAGAACGTCATCGTCGCCGAGGTCTGGTTCCGATACAGGCCGCTGTTCGCCGGCATTCTGTTCGAGGGAGCCGAGCTCTATCACACGGCCTTCAATCGCCCGCGCGTGATCGACCTGACCGTCTGCAGCGGCTGCTAGGCGATTTCGCCCGTCAGGCGAAGTCCGGCTGCCGCTCCGGTCTGGCGTTCTCGAAGGCCGGAAGGCGCATGCAGGTGTCGAAGATCCGCGTCAGGGTGGGATAGTCGTCGAGCGGGCAGTCGTAGCGCTTGGCGTTGACGATCTGCGGCACCAGGCAGATGTCGGCCATCGTCGGCGCGTCGCCGTGGCAGAATGCCCCCGTGGCCGGATGCCCTCCGGTCATCGCTTCCAGGGCCGACAGGCCCTCGGCGATCCAGTGCCGGTACCAGGCCAGCCTGTCCGCCTCCCCGAGACCGAACGCGGTCTCCAGGTGAGTGAGCACCCGAAGGTTGTTCAGCGGATGGATGTCGCAGGCGACGGCGAGCGCCAGCGCGCGCACGCGCGCCCGCTCCGCAGGCGCAGCAGGCAGGAAGGGCGGCTTCGGATGAGTCTCATCGAGATAGTCGAGGATCGCCAGCGACTGGGTTAGCGTCGCGTCGCCATCGACCAGGATCGGCACGAACCCCTGCGGGTTGAGGGCGCGGTAGCGCGTCGCGTGCCGGTCGCCGGTGCGGAGGTTCACTGCGGTCTGCTTCGCCGTGATGCCCTTGAGATTGAGCCCGATCCGCACGCGAAAGGCGGCCGAGGACCGGGCGGCGCCGTAGAGTTGCATCCTCAGCTTCCCGGTCCCGTGCAACGCACCACACGCTGATCGATGGCCCCGAAGATGGAACGGCCGGCGGCATCCTGCATCTCGATGCGGACGCGGTCGCCGAACCGCAGGAAGGGCGTGCGCGCCGCCCCCGTCTCCAAGGTCTCGATCACCCGCACCTCCGCGAGGCAGGAGGAGCCCGCCGCGCGGTCGCGGTTCGCGACGGTGCCGGACCCGATGATCGTGCCGGCCGACAGCCGCCGCGTCTTCGCCGCGTGGGCGATCAGGGCCGGGAAGTCGAAGATCATGTCGACACCGGCGTTCGGCCGGCCGATCGTCTTGCCGTTGACCCGGCTCAGCAAGGGTAGGCTGAGCTTCGCCCCGTCCCAGGCATCGCCCAGCGCATCGGGGGTGACCGCCACGGGCGAGAAGGCGCTCGCCGGCTTGCCGTGGAAGAAGCCGAATCCCTTTGCCTGCTCCCCCGGGATCAGGTTGCGCAGGGACAGGTCGTTGACCAGCGTCACCAGTTTGATGTGCCGGCCCGCCGCCTCGCGCGAGACACCCATCGGCACGTCGTCGGTGATCACCGCAACCTCGGCCTCGAAGTCGAGGCCCCAATCCTCGTCCGCCAGCGGAATGTCCTCGCAGGGTCCGAGGAAGGAGTCCGACAGGCCTTGATACATCAGCGGATCGGTCCAGAAGCTCGGCGGCATCTCGGCGCCGCGCGCCTTGCGCACCAGCTCGACATGCGTCACATAGGCCGATCCGTCCGCGAACTGGTAGGCCCGCGGCAGCGGCGAGGCGCAGGCCGCGGGATCGAACGGCTCGGCCCGGGCGGCGTTGCCCGCCTCCAGGGCCTGGGCCACCTGATCGAGCGCCGGCGCCGCCAGCTCCCACTCCTCGATCGCCGCCTGCAGCGTGCCGGCGATGTCGGGCACGCGCACGCAATTCTTCAAGGCCGAGTCGACGACGACGAGGGTGCCGTCGCGGCCACCGTCCTTGAGGGAGGCCAGCTTCATCTGTGCGCCCCTGTGTCCTACTCGGCCGCCTTGACGCTCGCGGCGCGCCAGGAGTCGGCGTAGGTGACGTCCTCGACGCCGGCCGCTGCCGCGCCGACCTCAAGCGGGTCGCGCGCATCGACCATGACGGCGTATTCGTCGGTCGCCGGCTTGCGCGGCGTCAGCATGCCCTGGAGCGCCTTCGGATGCGGACCGTGGGTGAAGCCGCAGGGATGGAACGTCACCATGCTGTGGTCGATCTTGTCGCGACTGAAGAAATCGCCGCGGTGATAGAAGATCACCTCGTCGAAATCGTCGTTGTTGTGGAAGAACGGCACCTTGAGCGCCCCGGGATCGGTTTCGAACGGCCGCGGCACGAAGCTGCAGACGACGAACCGATCGGCGACGAACGTCGTGTGCGCGGAAGGCGGCAGGTGATAGCGATGGCTCATCAGCGGCCGGATGTCGCGGATGTTGATCCGGACCGGCGCGAGGTCCCCCTGCCAGCCCACGGCGTCCAGCGGATTGAAGGGATAGGTCACAGTGGAGATCGCGTTCCGCCGCTTGATCTCGACCCGCCAGGTCTCCTCGCGCCCGTCCGGCGTCTGCTGGGCGCGGAAGGTGTCGTCGATCTTCGGCGTGTCGAGCATGGCCGGATCGAAGATGGCGTGCGATCCGACCAGCCCCTTCTCCGGCAGCCGATAGGCGTCGTTCGTCGCCTCGATCAGCAGCAGGTCGGCGCGACCGTCGAACGCCGTGCGCCACATGGTGCCGCGCGGCAGGACGACGTAGTCGCCGTCGCGGATCTCGAGATGGCCATAGTCGCAGAAGAGATGGCCGCGGCCTTCATGCACGAACAGCAGCTCGTCGCCGTCGGCGTTGCGCGCGAGCGTCCGCATCGCGCCTTCGGCACGCCAGAAGCGATAGCGGAGGGCCTGGTTGGACAGGATGTCCGGCGCCTGCCACGGCCCGTCCGCCGCCGGCAGCTTCGCGAGATCGAAGGCGCGGGGCCGCAGCGGACCCTCCCAGGCGATCCAGCCGGTCGGCGGGTGCCGGTGGTACATATGGGTCGCCGGCCCGAAGAAGCCCTCGCGGCCGAGCTCGCGCTCGTAGGTGCCGTCCGGCAAGTCCGCGTGGGCCTGCCGCGAGGCGGTGCCCTCAATGCGGGGCAGCGTGATCCAGCGCTTCATCTCTTCCCTCGCGCAGTCCCTGCGAAGCCGGCGCGATCGACACCAGCCGGTCCGTCGGCAGCACCGCCCCGGCCGGAAGGACGGGCCGCCGTTTCAGCTCCTCGTAAAGCGGCGCGAAGTCCGGACGCGTCGCCGCGAAGAGCTGGTCGAAGCCGTCGATGACGAAGTAGGTCTCCTGCAGATCGTCGATCCGGTAGAGGGTCTGCATGACCCGCATCAGGTCGAAGGCGATGCGGTTCGGCCGCTCGCTCTCGAGGCAGTAGATCGACTCCTTGCGCGAGGACAGGATGCCCGACCCGTAGATCCGCAAGCCCTCCCCGGTCCGGATCAGGCCGAACTCGACCGTGTACCAGTAGAGGCGCGCGAGATGGGGCAGCGCCTCCAGCCGCATCGCCTTCAGGCCGCCTCGGCCATAGGCCTGGAGGTAGTCGGCAAAGACCGGATGCATGAGGACCGGCACGTGGCCGAAGATATCGTGGAACACATCCGGCTCCTGCAGATAGTCCATCTGCTCCGGCGCGCGGATCCAGTTGGTCGCCGGGAACCGCCGGTTTGCGAGATGGCGGAAGAAGACGTCGTCCGGCACCAGCCCAGGCACGGCAACGATGCGCCAGCCGGTCGCCTTGTCGAGGATGTCCGACAGCTGCTCGAAGTCCGGTATGCCCTCCGCAGCGACCCCAAGGCCGCGCAGCCCCTGGAGATATTCTGGGCAGGCGCGCCCGGGCAGAAGCCGGGACTGACGCTCGAACAGCGCGCGCCAGATCGCGTGGTCCTCCGGACCGTAGGCGGACCAGCCCTGGTCGATCACGTAATCCTCTGGGAGGTCCGGCGGGTAGCAGTTCGGAGCGCCGGCCATGGCGATCCTCCTCTAGCTCTCGGTCTCCTCGAGGTCGGGCTTCAGGGTGCCGCGCCGGATCTGGTCCTGCTCCATCGCCTCGAACAGCGCCTTGAAGTTGCCTTCGCCGAAGCCCTCGTCACCCTTGCGCTGGATGATCTCGAAGAAGATCGGGCCGATGACCGTGCGGGTGAAGATCTGCAGCAGCGTGCCGCCGCCCGGTGCGCCGTCGATCAGGATGCCGTGCTTCTTCAGCCGCGCGAGGTCCTCGCCATGCCCCGGCAACCGCGACTCGACCGCCTCGTAATAGCTGTCCGGGGGCGGGTCCATGAACTCGATCCCGCGCGCCTTCAGCGCCTCGATGGTCGCGTAGATGTCGTCGGTGGCGAGCGCGATGTGCTGGATGCCTTCGCCCTTGTAGGCGGTGAGGTATTCCTCGATCTGCGACTTGTCGTCGGCGGATTCGTTGATCGGGATGCGGATGGTCCCGTCCGGGCTGGTCATGGCCCGGCTGTGCAGACCGGTCAGCTTGCCCTCGATGTCGAAATAACGGATCTCCCGGAAATTGAAGAGCCGCTCGTAGAACCCCGCCCACAGATTCATCCGGCCGCGATAGACGTTGTGCGTCAGATGGTCGATCCGGGTAAGCCCGACGCCGTAGGGGTTCTCTTCGACCTCCCGCAGCGGCCGGAAATCAACGTCATAGATGCTGCGCTCCCCGAAGCGGTCGACGAGATAGATCAGGCTGCCGCCCACGCCCTGGATCGCCGGGATGTTGAGCTCCATCGGGCCGACGCGGCCCGGCTGCGGCTTGGCGCCGAGCTCGACCGCACGGGCCTGCGCCGCCGCGGCGTCGTCGACCCGGAAGGCCACGGCGCAGACCGAGGGCCCGTGGATGCGGGCGAAGGCCTGCGCGAAGCTTTCGGGCTCCGCATTGACGATGAAGTGGATATTGTTCTGGCGGTAATGCGTGACGCGTTTCGAGCGATGACGGTCGACCGCCGTGAAGCCCATGCGCTCGAACAGCCGCCCAAGCGCCTCGGTGTCCTCGGCCGTGTACTCGATGAACTCGAATCCGCGGGTGCCCATCGGGTTCTCCCAAGGGCCCGCGGCCGTCCTGCGGCCTTGCCCGGCAACCGCCATTGCGTCCTCCCGACGCGCCCCGCGCCACGGATCGATGGAACGACTGCCTTACCCGATCTAATATAGATTGTTCTTGAGAGATGTTTGAGAAAGGTTAAGCGCGCCTTCAGGCACTAGACGAAGGGTCCGGTCCGGTGGAGTCGCCGCCCCTCGAGCCACGGCCAGCAAAACGCCGGCTGCGCCGCGCGGGCGCCGCGCTTTTTGTCGTGTCGATCGCCTATCCGGTATTGGCCTACCTCGCCGCTCCGGCAATGTGGCGCCACTACGAGCATCACCCGGAGATGGCAACTGCCCCCAAGACGACGACCACCGCGGCCGGCCTTCCCGGCGATCCCCTCAACGTCGGTCTGATCGGCACGCGGAACGAAGTCGTGCGCGCCCTGCTGGCCGCCGGCTGGACCCCCGCCGACCCGATCACCCTGCGGACCAGCCTGGAGATCGCCGAGAGCGTCCTGCTGCGGCGGCCCGATCCCACGGCGCCGGTCAGCCCGCTCTATCTCTGGGGCCGGCACCAGGACCTCGCCTTCGAGCGGCCCGTCGGCGGAAGCGCCCGGGAACGCCACCATGTGCGGTTCTGGCGCACGGACCGGCCGGCGCGCGACGGACGCCCGCTCTGGCTTGGGGCCGCCAGCTTCGACCGCGGCGTCGGCTTCGGCCACCGGACGGGGCAACTGACGCACCACATCGCCCCCGACATCGACGCCGAGCGCGACAGCCTCATCGAAGACCTCGTCCGCGCCGGGCAGGTCACGCGGCTCTATCAGGTCACCGGCATCGGCCCGACGATCCGCGGCCGCAACGGCGAGGGCGACCGCTACTTCTCCGACGGCGAGATGACGATGGCGGTCTTGACCGTTGGCGGGGCGCCGCGCACCGCGCCGCCCGAAGTGCTTCCCAACCCGCTCGGCCCGTCCATCAAGAACCGCGTCTGGGCCATGATCCGGCCGTTGCTGTAGGCTGCGCTCCGCCGCCGCTCAATCGAACAGCACTGCGCTTCTCAGCTCCCCGCGGGCGCCGGCCAGCGGTTCCGGGGAGACTCTGACCACGCCGGCGAACGGCCGGTCGAGGAGGACGATCACGAGAATGACGGTCAGGACCACCACGGCCACAAGGCCCGACATGGCGGAATGCGCGGCAAGGTTCGGCGACCCGAACAGAAGCTGGAAGCCGATGGTGACGAAAGCGCCGATCATCAGGGCCATCCACAGGGGAGCCGCAACCGCGCTCGCCGAACCCGCGATCCGTTCGCGCCGATGCTCGCTGACCTCGCTCAGCAGCTCGAGTGACCGGTTGAGGATCAGTCGGTCGTGGGCGGACCCCGGCTCGATCGCCGCATAGAGGCGGTAGACCTGCGTCAGGGCTTCGCCGGCGGCCGGGCTCGCCGCGCCGCCCGCCATCGCCGGCCACTCCTCGCGCAGCACCGTCTCGAGATAGCGGTCGAGCCCGTCGCGGACGCTCTCTCTCGCCCGATCGTCCAATCCGATCGCGAGGCGGCCGAGGCTGACCACAGCGCCGGCTTCCAGCCGAACCTCTTCCTCGGCCTCGCGGAACTCCTCCCACAGCGCGATGACCATAAAGGCCGCGAGAACGGCAAAGATGACGGCAACGGTCGCATAGCTGAAGCCGGCGACCTCGTTGTTCACGACGAGCCGCTCGAGAGCGACCCGCCGCCGCACGAGCACGGGGCCGAAAACGGCGATGAGCATTGCCAACCCGATCGCCGCGGCGGTGGCCAACCAGAAGAGCATGGGCTTCAGGTTCGCTGCTGCGTTGCCCGCACCCGCGGGCACCGGCGGACGCGGCCCGCCGACCCGCGATCATCGCCGAGAACCGGCGCCGGTCCCAACACCTCCAAAGGCGATGAACGAAAGTGGTATCGCCGGGTTGTTCGGCCGGCCGCGGTCGGCGCGCCTCAGGTGGGTTCGGCCTGCACCAGCCCCCGCCCGAGCAGGGACCGGAATCGCGCGATCGTCTGCGCGACCCCGTCCTCCAGGCCCGTTTCGGGCCAGGCGCCGAGCAGCGCGCGGAGCGGGCCGTCGTTGCGCGCGGCCGGGAATGGCAGGGCCGGGCCATCGATGGCGATCTCGGCCGCCGGAACGACCCGCCGGATCGCCGCAATGATCTCCTCCACCGTCACGCTGGTGCCGGCGAGGTCGAACACCTCGCTCCGGCCGGTCTCCGGCTCCAGGTCCAGGCAACAGCGCACGAAGATCTCCGCGACCTCGCCGGCATACTGGAACAAGAGCGCGCCGCCGAACGGGATCGTATAGGGCAGGCCCGCGGCCGCGCGAAGCATCGCGATGGTGGGCGCGGAGGTGAGGCCCTGGTCGCGGCCGGGCCCATAGACCGTGTGCGGCCGAAGCCCGATGCTCGGCACGTCCCAGTCCTGCGCATAGATGTGCGCGATCCCCTCATCCGCCGCCTTGTAGACGCCATAGAGGGTCGCGGGATGCGCGGCACCCTCGGGGGCCAGGGCCGCGACCGAACTGGCATAGACGAGACGGCGGACGCCGTGCCGCCGGGCCGCCTCGAAGACATTCACCTGGCCAAGTACGTTCACCCGGGCGCCGGCCACGGGGTCAGCCTTGCAGAACGGCACCTGCAGCGCCGCCAGATGAATGATCGCGGCGGCGCCCGTTTCGGCCAGGGCCCGATCGACCGTCTCCTGGTTGCCGATGTCGCCGGCGATCCAGCGCACCGCGTCCGCCTCGTCCGCGTCGAGCAGGAGGCGCAGCCGCCGCCGATCCGTCGACCGGTCGAGCACGACCGTCTCCACCCCGCGCCGGACGAGGTTGGCGACCACCCAGGCGCCGATGCACCCCGCGGCGCCGGTGACGAGAATTGGTTCGGTGGGGTGCGCCGTCGTCATAGCGCCCGAAGTTTCACCGCCGCCCCCTCCTGGATCGGCAGAGACCGGTCGGAGCGCGCCGTGTATCTGCTGAATATACCTGCCACCGTTCCCTGCCCATTCCTTTGCGGAAAGTCCGTTGTTTCGAAGTTTTGCCCATCATAAGGCTTATGCCCCCGCCTCAAACACCGCAAAATGGCCAGCCGCTCTGATCGGGCGCATTTGACGGGGGCTCCCACCTCCACAGAACGCCGTGCGATGTGACGGCCCAAGACATTGGAGCATGTTGACGCAATCGACGCGCGCTTCATCGGACTTGCGGACCCGCCGGCGCTGCCGTGGTCCTGCGCCGATGTCGTTCGCCAGCCCGGCCGCATCGGAACACCGCGCCACCACAAAAAAGTCACACCTTCCGCCAATCCCGGTTAAATACACTGTCCTTTGCTTACGCGGTTACCGCATCTCAAGATCATCGCGCGTACGCTTAGGCATCAAGCAATCTCGACAATACCGGGGCTGCGGGATTGGAGTATGGCATGGCGCGACGCGTGGTTGCGCGACTTCACCCGTTACCGCTGTATTTCGCCGTCGCGGCGACAATCGGAACGATCAATCCAACAATGGCCCAGGACGCCGATGGCGTCGCGGCTCTAGGCGACGCCTGCGGATATGACTGCGTGGCCTTCGATGCCGCCGATACGGATGGCGACGGCTTCGTCAGCGAAGCCGAGCTCGCAAGGGACGCCGCCGCCGGGTTCAGCGGGCTCGACCGGGATGGCAGCGGAACGCTCACGCCGGAGGAACTCGGGCCGCACGATCCGGAAAGCTTCTCCCGGGTCGATCGCAACGGCGACGGCGTCCTGACTTTCCCTGAAGTGATGATCAACAAGACTCGGGCGCTGGAGGAAGGCGACAAGAACGGGGACGGCGTGCTGTCCTTCGAGGAGATGGTCGACGCGGTCGCCGCGGAGCAAGGAGTCCCATGATGAGGCGGCTGCATGAGATGCCTCGCGCCAGACCAAGGGTCGCGTTGCTGCTAAGCATCGCGGCACTGACGCTCGCCGGCTGCGAGAACGCGGGCGGGACCGCGCCCGCCGGGGTCGGCACCGTGGCGGGCGCCGCCGCCGGCGCCGGTGCCGGTAGAGCCCTCTTCGGCGACAGCACGACCGGCATGCTCATCGGCGGCGCCGTCGGCGGTCTCGCCGGCAATATGACGCTCGACCGCCGGGCTGAAACCCAACGCCAGGAAGAGGCTGAGGCTGCCCGGGACGCCAGCATGCAACGGCAGCTCGAATTCGAGCGGCAGCGTGCCTTGCAGAAGGAAGAGGTCCGGCGCGAGATCGAAGAGCAACGGCTGTTCGAACAATGGCAGCGTGAACGCAACGCGGCCTCTTAGCGGACGTCGGCTGCGCGTCCATGAGGACGCCGCTGCGCCGTACCTACCGCGGCCAGGTGTCGGCCTGTAGGCGCGACGGCATCGCACGATCGTCTCCACCCCGCGCTGGACGCGATTGGCGGCCCTCAGGCCCCGGTGCATTCCGGGGCGCCTGTAAGGAAAGACCTGTTGTCCCAGGTCGGCGCCCGAGGTTGCGGAATCATCTGACGGACACCGCTTTCGCCGCCTCGAGGCGCGCGCCCGCACCAAAGGCGTACCCCCAATAACCAGACCGCGATCCGCGGCCGGATGCTATCGTTCCGATGACCGGCCGGTCTGGGGCCGGTCATCGCCCCGGGCCGCGCGCGCCCGTGGTGGACGTCCCGAAAGCCTCGGACGTAGAACATGACGCGCGACATTCACGCCCTCACCTCCCTGCGCGGCGTCGCGGCGCTTTCCGTCGCGACGCTCCACCTGCACCGGGACTTCGGCTATGCCTGGAACCTCGAGGCCCACACGCTCTACCTGGACAGGGCCTATCTCTGGGTCGACTTCTTCTTCATCCTGTCGGGCTTCATCCTGAGCCACGTCTACGCGCGCGATTTCGCCGACGGCGCATCGGGCCCCGCCGTCCGGCGGTTTCTGGTCAAGCGGTTCGCCCGGATCTATCCGCTCCACCTCCTGACCCTCGGCTTCTTCTGGGCTTTCGCCCTGTTCAAGCTGTCCGTCGGCGCGCGCACCGCCGGCCATGTGGACCCGGCGCTGATCCCGAGCCATCTGTTCCTGATGCAGGCCTGGGGCTGGCACGACGATCTGTACTGGAACTACCCCTCCTGGTCGATCAGCGCCGAGGCCGCGGCCTATCTGCTGTTCCCCTGGCTGTGCCTGGCGGTGATGCCGGCGGGCCGGATGCGGGCGATCCTCCTAGGGGCGGGCTGCCTCGCGGGGCTGGCGCTGCTGCAGGCCTTCGAACTCAAACAAACCTTCCGGAATGCGACCTACGACACCGGCGCCATCCGCTGTCTCTTCGAGTTCGTCCTCGGCATGCTGCTCTATCGGGCTCACCGCGCCCTGTCGGATCTTCCGGCAGCGAGAGCCGCCCTGCTGGGCGGCGATGCGGCGACGTTCGGTGGCTTCGGCGCCCTGATCCTCGCGATGCATTTCGGCGCGCCGGAGCTCCTGATCGTCGCCCTCTGCGCGCTGGTGGTCCTCGCCGCCTCGCTGAACGAAGGGGCGTTCGCCCGCCTCTTCTCGGTGCGGCCGCTCCTGTGGCTCGGCGCCGTATCCTACGCGGTCTACATGCTGCACGCGCCGCTGCAGTCCGTCTGGGGACCGATCGCCACGCGCCTGCCCGAAGGCTGGATCGGAGGGCCGGTCCTGGCGGCCGCCTACCTCGCCGCCTTCCTGGTGGGACTGCTCGTCGCCGCCGGGCTGGTGCACCGCTTCTTCGAAGTGCCCGCCCGCAGCTACCTGCCGCAGCTCGCCGCAGCCGGTTTCGCGGGGATTCGGTTCGCGGGCCGGCGCGGGCGCAGCCGGGTCTGACACCCTTTGCCCGAAACCGTCAGGCCCGCGCCGCGTCCCAGGCGACGCATTCCTGGCGCTGCTCGCCGAGCCCGTCGATGCCGAGACGCATGACGTCGCCGGGCTTGAGGAAGCGCGGCGGCTTTCGGCCCATGCCGACGCCCGGCGGCGTGCCGGTCGGGATGACGTCGCCCGGCATCAGGGTCATGAACCGGCTGATGTAGCTGACGAGGTGGGCGACGCCGAAGATCATCGTCGCCGTCGAGCCGTCCTGCATGCGCTCGCCGTTCACCTCGAGCCACATGCGCAGCGATTGCGGGTCGGGGATCTCGTCGGTCGTCACCAGCCAGGGCCCGAGCGGGGCGAAGCTGTCGTAGCTCTTGCCCTTCACCCACTGGCCCAGCCGCTCGAGCTGGTAGGCGCGCTCCGAGACGTCGTTGCAGATCGTGTAGCCGGCGACGTAGCTCAGCGCGTGCCGCTCCTCCACGTGGCGCGCGACGCTGCCGATCACGACGGCGAGCTCGACCTCCCAGTCCGTCTTCTCCGCGCCCGGCGGGATGACGACCGGGTCGTTCGGCCCGCTCAGGGCGGTGACCGCCTTCATGAACAGGATCGGCTCGGCGGGCGCCTCCATGCCCGATTCCGCGGCGTGGTCCGAGAAGTTCAGGCCGACAGCGACGATCTTGCCGACGCCGGCGACCGGGGGGCCGAGCCGCGGGTTTCCCGGCACCTTGGGCAGTGTCGCCGGGTCGATCGCCTTCAGCTCGGCGAGCCGCTCCGGCGCCAGCGTCGCGCCGTCGATGTCGCGGACCCGTCCGCTCAGATCGCGCAAGGCGCCGGCGCCGTCGATCAGCCCCGGCTTCTCCTGCCCCACCGGGCCATACCGCACGAGTTTCATCCGCTCTCCCCCTTTCTTATGTGCCTTGGTCGCCGATGAGCCTAATAGGTCGCGCGCCCGCCGGACAGATCGAAGGTGAAGCCGGTGGTGAAGCTGCAGGCCGGCGAGACGATCCAGGCGATCATCCGCGCCGCCTCCTCCAGCGTGCCGCAGCGCTTCATCGGGATCTTGTCGGTCATGTA
>CAZKCM010000051.1:0-21515 GCA_964551315.1 uncultured Rhodospirillaceae bacterium
GGTGCAGGAGAAGAAGACCCGGCCATAGCCGCCCGTCGCCAGAACGGTCATGTGGGCGCGGTAGCGGTGAATCGTCCCGTCGTCGAGGTTCCAGGCCATGACGCCCCGGCAGACCCCGTCCTCGTCCATGATGAGGTCGAGGACGAAGTATTCGACGAAGAACTCCGCGGAGTGCTTCAGCGCCTGCTGGTAGAGCGCGTGCAGGATCGCATGGCCGGTGCGGTCGGCGGCGGCGCAGGTGCGCTGCGCGATGCCTTCACCGAAGCGCGTCGTCATGCCGCCGAACGGCCGTTGATAAATCTTGCCGTCGAGGGTGCGGCTGAACGGCACGCCGAAATGCTCGAGCTCGATCACCGCCGGGATGGCCTCGCGCACCATGTACTCGATGGCGTCCTGGTCGCCGAGCCAGTCCGACCCCTTGATGGTGTCGTACATGTGCCAGCGCCAGTCGTCCTCGCCCATGTTGCCGAGGGCGGCGCTGATCCCGCCCTGCGCCGCCACGGTATGGCTGCGGGTCGGGAAGACCTTGCTGATGCAGGCCGTCTTCAGGCCCTTGGCCGCCATGCCGAGGGTGGCGCGCAGCCCGGCTCCCCCGCCGCCGACCACCACCACGTCGTAGTCGTGGTCGATGACCTCGTAGGCCTTCTTGTGGACCATGATGCCGCCGGGGAGCCGCCCCTCCGCCGCCCGGCCGGCGCCGTTTCCCTGTCCGTCGGTCATGATTTCCCGCCTAATCTCCGAAGGCGATCACCAGCACGGCCATGATCGCCGCCAGCGCCAGGACGACGCTGGCGAACTTGACCAGCACGATGGCGCCGATCTTGAGCCATTCGATATGGACGTAGTCCTCGATCACGACCTTCAGGCCCGACTGGAGGTGATGGAAGGTCACGGCGAGGAGAAGGATCATCAGCCCGGCCGTCACCGGTGAGCCGAGCCAGGCGATCACGGTCGCATGGTCGGCCCCGGTGAGCGCGATGATCGAAACTACGAACCACACGGTCAGCGGCACCAGGGCGACCGAGGTCAGGCGCATCATCCACCATTCCTGAACGCCTTCCTTGGCCGAGCCGAGTCCGCGCACGCGGGCGAGGTCCGTGCGGAAGGAGCGGGCATGACGCGACGGCATCAGCGTCCCCCCATCACCCAGTAGGCCGCGACCCAGCTCACGATCGTGAGCAGGGCCGTCGCGATGAGCACGCCGCGGCCCGAGGCATAGATGGACGGGATGTCGAACCACAGGCCGACGTCCCACACCAAGTGCCGGATCCCGTTCGCCAGATGATAGAACAGCGCGACCGACCAGCCGAAGAGCAGGAGTCGCCCGAACCAGGAACCGATCACCGCCTGGGCGGTGGCGAAGGCCTCCGGCCCCGCGGCGGCCGCAATCAGCCAGTAGACGAGCACCAACATCCCGACCGCGAGCGCAATGCCGGTGAAGCGGTGCGAGATCGACATGACCGATGTCAGTTGCGGCTTATAGATCTGCAGATGCGGAGAAAGCGGCCGGTCTTGCGTTGCCATAAACGTATCCTCAAGCATCGTCCCGGACTCGAAATCATGGCGGAGCTCGCAGGAATCGGGAGAGCACGGGCGATGCCGCAATGTCGAACGGTAAGGTGATTTAGGCCGCTCGTCGATCCAAGTCAACGTTGTGCGCTGCGATACAACCTTCCATTGATATTTTGTATTGCATCACACGCACGCTCCCGTCGCCCCACCGACACGAAGGAAATCGCTCGGGAGCCAGGGTTTCGGCCCGTGCGGGATGAGCCATCAGCCGTCGATGATCACGAGCGTCGCCCGTCCTTCCAGGCCCCTCATTTTCGTGTTTGTGGATAGAAATGTGGATACCATGTTGGGGCTTTGTGAATATTCCAGAAATTCACCCACAGATTTTTTCGAGTCTAATTGATTTCCGAATTGCGCGACCGGGCCGATTTATTAACAATAATTAACGCGCGTGAAAGCGTTGTGCCGTCGGGCTTTCGGGGGTTCCTGGACGAACCCTGTCCGGTCGGGGCTTCCGCGAAGGCGGAGGGGTGCCGGGGACCGACGGCGCAGGGCGGTGATGTGACTCGGGGGACACATACCGCCCGGTACCGGCCGCAAGCGTCCGCAAGCCAACTTGCCGGATGCGGCCGGAGCGGAAGGTCGGCCGTCCCTAGCCAGGCTGATTCTGGCGTGGATCCGCCTTCCCGGTTCGCCCGCCCTCTTTCCTGCGCGGAGCGGCGGGCAGACGGCGATACTGGAGAATCGTCGATGCGCCGAGGGGTGGTCCGAGACGCGACGCGACACCCCCGGCGGCGCCGGGAGGATGGTCAAGGGGCGACCGCCGGGGCCTAGCCTTCTAGGGGAAGGCCACACGCCGCCGCGCTGCCTCCGTCGGTCCTGCACCACCGACCACCGCAGCCGATGGACGGCACGGACGAGAGGCCCCACCGCATGCTTTCGCGTGCAGGAGCCCCACTGGCTCCGGAGGCGTCAGGAAGCGCCTTTCCGCAGGGCGCGTTTGCGAAGGATTTGCTCGGGTCCGCCCGCAACCTGACGCCTCCTCCTTTATCACGCCGGGTCGGCGTCAATCAAGAAGTCGGCAAGGCGCCGCCCCGTCGGGGCATCAGAACCGTGTAATCCAGATCGAGCACGACGGCCGGATCGACTCGGCCGTCTGCCCCTTCGCCGCCCGGCTCTGCGCCGGGGAAGTCGGCGCAGGGGCGGTCCTTCGTCGCGATCGTGCGCAGCCGCAAGGCGCCCAGATCGTCGCGGCCGGGCAGCTCCGATTTCTCGACAACGGCGCTCCAGGCATAGATCGTGTCGCCGGCGAAGACGGGGGCGACGTGCCGCCCGCCGTTGATCGACGCGATGCGGAAGCCGTTGGCGAGCCCGTTGAAGCTGAGCGCCCGCGCCAGACTGATGACGTGGCCGCCATAGACCAGCCGCCGGCCGAACCGCCCGTCCTTCTCGGTGTGCTGGTTGAAATGAACGCGCGCGGTGTTCTGATAGAGCCGCGTCGCGGTCATGTGGCAGGACTCCTCGACGGTCATCCCGTCGACATGGTCGATGCGCTCGCCCACCGCGTAGTCCTCCCAGCGATGGGGCGATCCGGCGAGCGCGTCGTCGTAGCGGGAAAGATCCAGCCCGGGCGGGACGAAGAGCTCCGCCGCCGGGACCGCGGCCGGGAGCTCCGGCACGGTGGGCGGCGGCACCGAAGCGGCCGTGTCGCGCTTGCGGACCATCACCCAGCGGACATAGTCGAGCACCGTCTCGCCCCGCTGATTGACGCCGGTGGACCGGACATAGACGACCCCGGTCTTCCGGTTCGAATTCTCCTTCAGCCCGATCACGGTCGAGCTGGCGGTGAGCGTGTCGCCCGGATGGACCAATGCCCCGAACCGGCACCCGGCGTAGCCGAGATTGGCGACCGCGTTCAGCGAGATGTCCGGAACGGTCTTGCCGAAAACCACGTGGAAGACGAGCAGGTCGTCGATCGGCGCGCCGGTCAGGCCGAGAGACCGCGCAAAGACATCGGACGACGGCAGGACGAAACGCGATCCGGTGAGGCCGATATAGAGCGCCGCATCGCCCGCGGTGACCGTCCGCGGAGTGGCGTGCCGGATCTCCTCGCCGAGGCGGAAATCCTCGAAGAAGCGGCCGGGGTTCGCCTTCATCGCCACCGGGACCTCGTCAAAACGGGGTCAGGACGCCGCGGAGGCCCGTTCGAGCTCGGCGATCGTCTCGCTCAGCTCGACCACCCGGCGTGCGTTCAGAACGTGCAGGTTCTCGACCAGCTTGCCGTCGACCACGACGATGCCGCGGCCTTCGGCCACCGCATCGGCATGCGCCTTGATGATGCGGCGTGACCACTCGACCTCCTCCGGCGAGGGGGAGAACACCCGGTTCGCCGCAGCGATCTGCTTCGGATGGATGAGCGTCTTGCCGTCGAAGCCGAGTTCAAGCCCCTGCCGGCAGGACCGCTCGAACCCGTCCGCGTCGTCGAGGTCGAGATGCACGCCGTCGAGGATGGCGAGGCCGTAGGCGCGCGCCGCCAGGATGCAGAGGCTGAGACTCGTCAGCATCGGCAGCCGGTCGGGCGTGTGCCGGGCGCGCAGATCGTTGGTCAGGTCGGAGGTGCCCATGACGAGGCAGGCCACCCGCGGGCTGGCGCTGGCGATCGCCTCTGCATTGAGGATGGCGCGCGGCGTTTCGATCATGCACCAGATCGCGAGATCGGCCGGCGCCCCGTTCGCCTCCATGACCATCTCGGCCTGCCGCACCGATTCGACGTTCTCCGTCTTCGGTAGCAGGATGGCGTCGGCCCCCGAGGTGCTGGCGGCAACGAGGTCGGCGTAGCCCCAGGGCGTGTTGAGACCGTTGACGCGGATGATGACCTCGCGCCGGCCATAGCCGCCCGCCTTGACCGCGTCGCAGACCTGACCGCGCGCGTCCCGCTTCGCCTCCGGCGCGACGGCGTCCTCGAGGTCCAGGATCAAGGCATCGGCCGGAAGCGTCTTTGCCTTCTCGAGCGCGCGGGCGTTCGAGCCCGGCATGTACAGGACGCTGCGGCGTGGTCGCGAGCTGCGGTCCATCGGTTCCTATCCCCCTTAGCTCCGGGCCGTCGCGACCTCCGGGATCGCCGGAAGGCCGCAGGCCCAAATTGGTCCGAGCGCGGTCGCTTCCTGGCGACTATAAAGAAAGGCCGGGCTGTGGCAAGGTCGCCCGGCGGACCTTATTTGACTTGTTCGATAAGCAGCAACCGGGGGCCACGTACTTGAGCATCCTTTCGATCCAGTCCCGCGTCACCTACGGCCATGTCGGCAATGCCGCCGCGATGTTTCCTCTGCAGCGTCTCGGCTTCGACGTCTGGCCGATCGATACGGTCGGCTTCTCGAACCATCTTGGCTACGCGACCTGGGGCGGCCGGACCCACGCACCGGAGGAACTTCGGGAGATCCTCGACGGCCTTGGGAAACTGGGCGTTCTCGAGCGCTGCGACGCCGTGCTCAGCGGCTATCTCGGGGATGCCGGCAACGCGGCGCTGGTGGCGGACGCCATCGCCCGGGTGCGGGCCGGCAATCCGCGGGCGCTCTACTGCTGCGATCCGGTCATGGGCGATCGCGACTGCGGGCTCTTCGTGCGGCCGGAGGTCCCGCCGGTCTTCGGCGACCTTCTGGCCGTCGCGGACATCGCCGTCCCCAACGCGTTCGAGCTGGAGTATCTGACCGGGGGCAGCACGGCGACTCTGTCCGAGGCCATCGAGGCCGCCGAAGCGCTGCGCCGGCGCGGGCCCTCGGTCGTCGTGGTGACCAGTCTGCGGCGACAAGACGGTCCGGCGGGCATGATCGAGGTTCTGGCGGTGGCGCCGGACGGCGCCTGGCTGGTCGTGACGCCCCTCCTCGACGCTCCGGTGCACGGCGCCGGCGATGCCTTCACCGCCCTGTTCTTGGGCCATTACCTGCGCGAGCGCGATACGGCGGCCGCTCTCTCCCGGGCCGTGTCGGGGATCCATGGCGTGATCGCGGCGACCGAGGCGGCGGGCGCCCGCGAACTTCTGCTCGTCGCCGCGCAAGACGCCATCGCCGCGGCCGAGCCGCGCTTCCCGGCCGAACGGGTCCGATAACAAGGCCCGGTCGGCCGCACGGAGCACCGTCAACGGAATCCGCCGAACCGAACCGGTCCGTGGCGCGGCATCCGTGTCTCTCACATTGGTTCGGGTTGCCGGCGTGAGGCCGTAGGCGGCTGAGCAAGCGCAGCGGCCTCCTCGACGAGCCACGCCCGCACGGCCTGGACGCGCTCGTCCTTCGCCAGATGAGCGGGCAGGACCGCCTGAAACGAGTGGCCGACGAGAACCGGTCCGAACGGGCAGACGAGCACGCCGCTCGCCAGTTCCTCGGCGACGAGGGGAAGGCAGGCAAGAACGACGCCCTGTGCCGCCGCGGCGGCCTGGATCGCATGTGCTTCGTCGGAGAAGACGATCTCCCCTCCCGCCGCCCGGTAGGGGAGACCCGCCTCGGCGAACCAGCGCGGCCACAGGGGCGTGTCGGCTTCCTGGTGGCGCCACTCGAAATGGATGAGCGGATGCCGGTGCAGGTCAGCCGGCTCGCGGATCTCGAGCCGCGGGCTGCAAACGGGTGCGAACCGGCCCTGCAACAGGGCTTCGGACAGGCAACCGGGATAGGGGCCCGGTCCGTACCGGACCGCGATGTCCGCCGCTCCGGCCCCCAGGCCGATCACGTCGTCCGACGCCAGCAGGCGCAAACCGATTTCCGGAAACCGGGCACGAAATCGCGCGACGCGCGGCACCAGCCACTTCGAGGTGAAGGACATCGTGGCCGTCAGCGTCACGGTGCCGCCCCCTGTCCTCGCTCGAATGCCGGCGACCGCCTCGGCCATCGCATCGAAACTGTCGTGCAGGGCCGGATAGAGCGCCTGCCCCTGCGGCGTCAGCACGACGTGCCGCGTCCGGCGCTCGAACAGCGCCTGCCCGAGCGTGCCTTCAAGGAGCCGCACCTGGTGGCTGATGGCCGTCGGCGTGACGCCGAGTTCCTCGGCCGCCCGCTTGAAGCTCAGATGGCGGGCAGCAGCCTCGAACGCGCGCAGCGCGGCAAGCGGCGGCAGCTTTCTCATGCCGCGAATATAGCTGAACTCAGCTCATCCATCCGATGAGGAATTCGATTTTGCCGCATCGGCGCGCCGCTCTCAGATTTCGGCGCGGAGGCCGCGGCCGCTCGCCCCGCTGGGCCGGGAAACCGGATCGCGGCCGCACTCGAAGCTCTGTTGCGAGGTGTCATGGCTACGATACTGCAGATCGACGCGAGCGCCCGGACCGGCCGTTCGGATCAGGACCGGTTCGGTTCGCATACGCGTCGTTTGACGGCGAGGTTCGTTGAACGCTGGCTCGCCGCCCGTCCGTCGGACAGGCTCGTCTACCGGGACGTGGGCGCGCATCCGCCGACGCCCGTGACGGCCCGCTGGATTCATGCGGCCTTCACGAAGCCGGAGCAGCGCGAGCCCTGGATGCATGAGGTGCTCTCCGAGAGCGACTCGCTTGTGGACGAGCTGATCGGCGCCGATCTCATCATCGCCGGCGTCCCGATGTACAATTTCGGGCCGCCCGCCCAGTTCAAGGCCTACATCGACAACATCGTGCGGGTCGGGCGCACCTTCGGCTTCGACCGGTCGCGCCCAGGAGAGCCCTATTGGCCGCTCCTCTCCGGCCAGGGGAAGAGGCTCGTCATCCTCAGTTCGCGGGGCGACTACGGTTACGACAAGGGCCAACGCATCGCGCGGATGAACCATGTCGAGCCGAGCATCCGAACGGCGTTTGCGTATATCGGCGTCACCGACGTCGAGTCGGTCGCCGTCGAATACGATGAGTTCGCGGACGAACGGCTTCAGGCCTCGCTCGCGCGGGCGGAAGCGGAGATCGACGCCCTGGCCGACCGCCTGCTCGCCGACGCCCGCATACCGGACGCCGCCTGACCGGAATTCGGAATCGGGACCTCGGGCTCGAGCCTGCCCGGCGAAAGGACGGGAATACGGACGGCCGGCGAACCGGGTCCGCCGGCCGTCAGAGCCCGCGCATCAGGAGAATGGACCGTTCTCGACCGGCATCCCTCCGGCTAACGCGCCGGCAGGTAATGCTCGATCAGGTGCTCGGCGATCTGAACGGCGTTGAGCGCCGCGCCCTTGCGGAGGTTGTCGGAAACCACCCAGAGCGAGAGGCCATGCGGAACGGTCGGGTCCTTGCGGATGCGGCTGACGAAGACCGCGTCCTCGCCCACGCATTCGGCCGGCGTCACGTAGCCTTCGTCGACGCGATGGTCGATGACGGTAACGCCGGGCGCCTTGCGCAACAGCTTTCGGGCCTCATCGACGGTGATCGGGTTCTCGAACTCCAAATTCACCGCCTCGGCGTGGCCGACGAAGACCGGAACGCGCACGCAGGTCGCCGACACGGCGATGTCGGGATCGAGGATTTTGCGCGTCTCGACCGTCATCTTCCACTCCTCCTTGGTCGAGCCGTCCTCCATGAAGACGTCGATGTGGGGGATGACGTTGAAGGCGATCTGCTTGGTAAAATGCTCGCGCTTGACCGGGTCGTTGACGTAGATCGCGCGCGTCTGGGTGAAGAGCTCGTCCATCGCCTCCTTGCCCGCCCCCGAGACCGACTGGTAGGTGGCGACGACGACGCGCTTGATCCGCGCGTAATCGTGCAGCGGCTTCAGCGCAACCACCATCTGGATGGTCGAGCAGTTCGGGTTGGCGATGATGTTGCGCCGGGTGTAGCCGGCGATGTCTTCCGGGTTGACCTCCGGCACCACCAGGGGGACATCCGGCTCCATCCGGAAATGGGAGGTGTTGTCGATGACCACGCAGCCCGCCTTGGCCGCGCGCGGCGCGTGCACCGCAGACACCTTGGCGCCGGGCGAGAACAGCGCGATATCGAAACCCTTGAAATCAAAGCCTTCGAGATCGCGGACCTTGAGGACCTTGTCCTCGCCGTAGGACACCTCCATCCCGACCGACCGGGTCGAGGCGACCGGAACGACCTCATCGGCCGGAAACTCCCGCTCGGAGAGCGTGGTGAGCATCTCGCGTCCCACGTTCCCCGTCGCGCCGACGACTGCTACCCTGTAGCCCATGACACCTTCACCGTTCTTTGCCTAACATCCGTTCCCGAAGCGCCCGGCGGCGCGTCACCTATGCCGCCGGGGTTCGTGTTTCAAGATCCGCCTGGGATGGGCCCCATGCCGAAGCCGATCCGAAGCTACACCGAGTTCTGGCCGTTCTATCTGGCCGAGCACCGCCACCCGAGGACACGCGCGCTGCACATGCTGGGTACCGTGCTCGCCCTCGCCTTCCTGGCCGTCGCTGTGGCCACGGCGGACTGGCGCTGGCTGGCCGCGTCCCTCGTCAGCGGCTATGGCTTCGCCTGGACCGCGCATCTGCTCGTCGAGCGCAATCGTCCCGCCACCTTTCGTCATCCCCTCTGGTCCCTCATCAGCGACCTTCGCATGCTGGGCCTTTGGCTTGCCGGCCGCCTGCAGCGGGAGATCGCCGCGCACCGCATCGAACCGACCGACGACGGGTCGCCCCGCCGCCCATGACCTGCCGCCCCCAGCAAAAAGGGCCGCTCGCAGGCGGCCCTTTCTTGTTCCTATGATAGAGACGCTCAGCCGCCAGTATTCGTCTCCGGGATCGGGGTCGTCGGAGCCGTCGTGGTTTTGGCGGTAGTCATCGGCGCCTTCTCAGCCGACACGGTATGACCCGCGCAATCCGCCATGGCGATGCCCGGCATCGTCAAGGCCGCGGCAAACAAGCCGGCCAGGAACCAAGCAGTCAGTTTACCCATTGGCCACACTCCTCTCCTGGAGGCTGGGCTGTTTACCTTAGTGATTCCCACCCCTCCTGTCGAGCGGTTCCGTCCTCAACCGCCCTTTTCTTCCGGCGGCGCCGGCTTCCTCGGCGGGACCGGCGGCTGCTCTTGCCCGATCGCCGTGATCTTCCCGTACTTCTCGATCATGTATTCCTTCTGGCAGGAACAGGCGCTCGCCGGGTCGGCTTGGCTCAACAGCGCCATGGCAAAGGCGGCCAGAAAGGCCGGGCTGGCGATCCGCATCTCGGCACCTCGGGTCAATCCGACTCGTAAGCGTAAGGCGCGCAGGGAGGGCAGGTCAAGCCGGGGGCAAGCGGCGGGTTCCAAGCAACGATCGGGCCAGGAGAACGGCGTTGGCCGGGTTCTCGCCGATGCGGCGCACCGCGTAAGGCCACCAGTCGCGGCCGAACGGGACGTACAGGCGAACCCGCTCGCCACGCCGGGCGAGGGCCTGGGCGACGTCACCCCGCACGCCAAGCAACATTTCGAACTCGTATTCGCCAGCCGCCCATCCGGACCGTCTCGCCCGCTCGATGGCGTAGTCGTGGAGCCGCGTATCGTGCGTGGCGATGATCGGATAGAAGCCGGAGTCCCGCGCCGCGGATGAGAACATGAGATCGATCAGAGCCCGTGAGTTCCGCTTGATCTCCGCCCGGCTGGTGAAGGCGACGTCCGGCCCCGCGGCAAACGCGCCCTTGACGAGACGCACGCGGCTGCCGCGGGCGATCTGCGCCGTCAGGTCGGCCATGGTCCGCCTCAGATAGGCCTGCAGCGTCAGGGCGACCGGGTATCCGTCGTCCTGGAGCGCGTTGTGAAGCGCGATCGTCGGGGCGGTCACGGAAGTGTCCTCCATGTCCAGCATGAGACAGTGGACGCCGGTCCGGTCTCCGATCTGGTCTTGAAGGACCGCCGCGATACGCCGCGCGTTCTCCTGCGCCAGTTCCGGCTTGATCTGGTGGCCGATTTGCGTGGGATCGATCGAGACGTGAATGTCGAGCCCGGAGCGGCCCAGCGCGCGAACGGCCTCCGTTATGGCCTCGACATTCTCTCGGACGAGGTCGGGCCGGTCGACATACTCGCCCATGTAGAAGAGCGAACTTCGGATCCCGTCCTTTTGCAGCAGATGCAAGGCCCGATCGATCGCCTCGGAAGGAGTCTTTCCGGCAACGAACCGCCTGGCGAGGGTGGAGGTCGACCGGGTCCTTTGCATGAAGGACGTCACGCGCGGCGATCGTGCAAGGCCGATCATGGCGGTTTGCCACAGACGCCTGACCACCGGCTGCCCTCCCGCTCAGGAACGGGCCGCGCGACGAGCCCGCGCCGCCGTCAGCCAGAGGGCAACGCAGAGATGAGCGGCGCCGGCCGCGTCGCGGTTCAAGACGCCGCCAGCTTGTCCAGTTCGCCCAGGATCGCGTCGCCCATTCCGGTCGTCGAGACCCGGCTGGCGCCCGGGGTCAGTATGTCTGCGGTCCGAAAGCCCGCCGCCAGGACGTTCTGCACGGCCTGCTCGATCAGATCCGCGTCCTCGACGCGCTCGAAGGAGTAGCGCAGCATCATGGCGAAGCTGAGCAGCGTCGCCAGCGGATTGGCAATGTCCTTGCCGGCGATGTCCGGTGCGCTGCCGTGGACGGGCTCGTAAAGCGCGCGGCGGCGGCCCGTGACGGGATCCGCGGCGCCGAGCGAGGCCGAGGGCAGCATCCCGAGCGAGCCCGTCAGCATCGCGGCGCAGTCGGACAGCAGGTCGCCGAACAGATTGTCGGTGACGATCACGTCGAACTGCTTCGGCTGGCGGACGAGCTGCATGGCGCAGTTGTCAGCGTACATATGGCTGAGCTCGACATCGGCGTACTCCGCGTCGTGCAGCTTCTGCACCTCCTCGCGCCAGAGGACGCCCGCCTCCATTACGTTCGCCTTCTCGACCGAGCAGACCCGGTTGCTCCGCAGCCGCGCGAGCTCGAAGGCGACGCGGGCGACGCGCTGGATCTCCGGCGTGGTGTAGACCTGGGTGTTGATACCCCGCCGCGTCCCGTCGGGCAGCGTCTCGATGCCGCGAGGCTGGCCGAAATAGATGCCGCCGGTCAGCTCGCGCACGATCATCAGATCGAGGCCGCGGACGAGCTCCGTCTTCAGCGACGAGGCCTCGGCCAGAGCGTCGAACACGAGCGCCGGCCGCAGATTCGCGAACAGTTCCATCTCCTTGCGCAGGCGCAGGAGGCCGCGTTCGGGCTTGCGGTCGAAGGGCACGTCGTCCCATTTCGGCCCGCCGACGGCGCCGAGCAGCACCGCGTCTGCCGCCATGGCCTCGGCCATCGTTTCGTCCGTCAGCGGCACGCCGTGCGCGTCGATCGCGGCGCCGCCGACCAGCCCCTCGGAAACGTCGAAGGACACGCCGCGCCGCTCACCGAGCCAGTCGATCACGCGCCGGACCTGACGCATGACCTCCGGCCCGATTCCGTCGCCGGCGAGGATCAGCAGTTTCTTGCTCTCGGCCATCCTCCGGTCTCCCTTACGCCCACAGCCAGGGCTGGCTCGCCTGATTGCGCGCCTCGAACTTCTCGATCGCGTCTGTCTTCTGCAGCGTGAGCCCGATGTCGTCCAGCCCGTTCAGCAGGCAGTGCTTGCGGAAGGGGTCGATCTCGAAATGGATCCGGCCACCGTCGGGGCCGGTGATCTCTTGCTTCTCCAGATCGACGGTGACGATCGCGTTGGCGCCGCGCTCGGCGTCGTCCATCAGCTTGTCGACCTGTTCCTGCGGCAGGACGATCGGCAGGATGCCGTTCTTGAAGCAGTTGTTGTAGAAGATGTCGGCGAAGCTGGGCGCAATGATGCAGCGGATGCCGAAATCGAGCAGCGCCCAGGGCGCGTGCTCGCGGCTCGAGCCGCAGCCGAAGTTCGCGCCGGTGACGAGGATCACCGCATTGCGGTAGGCCGGCCGGTTGAGCACGAAATCCGGCTTCTCGGTCCCGTCCGGCTCGTAACGCATCTCGTCGAAGAGGTTGCGGCCGAGGCCGGTGCGCTTGATGGTCTTCAGGAACTGCTTCGGGATGATCATGTCGGTGTCGACGTTGATCATCGGCAGCGGCGCGGCGACGCCGGTCAGGGTCGTGAACTTTTCCATCTTTCGTCCGTGGAATCTCAGGGCGGCGCGACTCTAGAGCGTCTGGCCCGGCCTGTCTATGGCGTGGCCGCCGGAGCCCCCGGGAAATGAGCCGGGCCAAGGACCGGGCGTCCGAGGGCACCCATGGCGCCGACGGCCGGACGATCGGCCCCGCGGCGCGGGCACGCGGATCAAAAGATGAGCGCGAGCAGCAGGATGACGACAAGGAGTCCGATCAGGAAAATGATCCCGATTACGCCTCCAAAGAACTTCAGCAATGCGCCGAGCATCGGGTCCTCCTTCCTTTCCTTGGCGGTAAAGGGGATCGCCTCCCGGATACGCCGCCGCGCCGCCCCGGACGCGCCGCATCCTTGGCGCGCAACCGGCCCTCAGCGGGGCCGTTCCAGCATCACCTCGCCGTTGTTCGGGTCGATCGACAATTCGACCGTCTGTCCATCCTTGGAGGCTTCGGCGGTATAGATTCCCCCGCTTCCGCGACCAAGCCCGCGGATATCCGAATACCCTTCGGCAGACAGCTTGTTCGCGACCTGGCGCTCAGAGAGCTGCGTCGGCTCCAGGATAAGCCGCGTCGTCGCATCGACCTCGACCTGGACGATTTCGCCGTAGCGCCGCGCCTCGGCCAGATAGCGGTCGCCTTCCCGGCGCAGGTTCCGAACCTCGTCATACCCCTCCAGCTCGATCGCCTCGCGGATTTGCCGCTCGTCCGGCCGGGCCGATTCGATCGGTGCCGCCGGGACGGAGAGAGCGTCTTCGACCGCCTGCGCCAATCCGGCCGATCCCGAGGCAAGAAACAGCACGCCGACGGATCCGGCGGCACCGATCCGTCGAAATCCTCTGCGCAATGGAAGCATCGTTCGTCCTTCTGCCTCTCCTTTCATGTCCGCAGCCGCCCAAGGCAAGCCCGGCCCGCCGGGCGCCCTCTGCCCCGGGCGATTCAACAACCTTGCGCCGGCCCCAGTTTCGGCGACCGGCATTCCTCGAAGATTTAAGGTTAATGACGGATTTCGGCCACCTTTCGTTCCATCGGCGGGCCTTCGGGAGACGGGTGCCGGGCCGCCGCGGCGGCCTTTCTCATCGCCCGTAGAGCGACAGATCCTTCTCCATCACCACCGCGTCGATCGGTATGCCGCCACGGGTAGGATGCTTGCGGCGGCCGATCTCGCGATAGCCATGCGCCCTGTAGAAGGGCTCGCCCGGGAGAGAAGCGGTGAGGCGGACGGAGCGCCGTCCCTGCGCCTGCGCGAGGTCTTCGAGGCGCCTCAAAACCGCGCCGCCGACGCCGCGCCGCGCGACATCGGGGTCGACATAGATGGCGCTGATCTCCAGCGGCTTGAGCGAACCGAAGCCGAGGATGCGGCCGTTGGCTTCCGCCACCAGCATGGTCTCGCTGCCGGAGACCATCGCCTTGACATAGGCCTCGGCCCGCAGGCCCTTGGCCCAGCTTTCGACTTCCGCCGGCGTGTAGGCGGTCGGCCCGAGTTCCCGGATCGACCGCTCCTGGACCCGGCGGATCGCCACCGCGTCCTCCGGCCGCGCCGCGCGAACGACGACGTGGAGCGGCGGTCGCATCGAGGGCGATCGCCGCCCTAGGCGAACTCCCGCACGTCGGTCAGGCGGCCGGTGATGGCGGCGGCGGCGGCCATGGCCGGGCTCATGAGATGGGTCCGACCACCGCGGCCCTGGCGCCCCTCGAAGTTGCGATTCGAGGTCGAGGCGCAGCGCTCGCCGGGCTGCAGCTTGTCGGCGTTCATGGCGAGACACATGGAGCAGCCGGGCTCGCGCCATTCGAAGCCGGCCTCGGTGAAGATGCGGTCGAGCCCCTCGGCCTCGGCCTGCTGCTTCACCAGGCCCGAACCCGGCACGATCATCGCCTGCACGCCGTCGGCCACGCGACGTCCCTTGGCCACCTGCGCGGCCGCCCGCAGATCCTCGATCCGCCCGTTGGTGCAGGAGCCGATGAACACCCGGTCCACCGCGATCTCCCGAAGCGGCGTGCCGGGCTTCAGCCCCATATAGTCGAGCGCCCGCTGCATGGCGCGGCGCTTGCCCTCCTCCTCGACATCGGCGGGGTCCGGCACGACGCCGGTGATCGGCAGCACGTCTTCGGGGCTCGTGCCCCAGGTGACCTGCGGGGCGATGTCGGCCGCGGCCAGCGTCACCTCCTTGTCGTAGCGTGCGCCCGGATCGGACGGCAGGGTGCGCCAGTAGGTCACCGCCTGCTCCCAGGCCCCGGCCTTGGGCGCCATCGGTCGGCCCTGAAGATAGGCGAAGGTCGTTTCGTCCGGCGCGATGAGGCCGGCCCGCGCGCCCGCCTCGATCGACATGTTGCAGACGGTCATGCGCCCCTCCATCGAGAGGTCGCGGATCGCCTTGCCGGCATATTCGATGACGTGGCCGGTGCCGCCGGCGGTGCCGATCTTGCCGATGATCGCCAGGATCAGGTCCTTGGCGGTGACGCCCAGCGGCAGGTCGCCCTCGACCGTGATGCGCATGTTTTTGGCCGGCCGCTGGATCAGCGTCTGGGTCGCCAGCACATGCTCGACCTCGGAGGTGCCGATGCCGAAGGCGAGCGCCCCGAAGGCGCCATGCGTGGCGGTGTGGCTGTCGCCGCAGACGATGGTCATGCCCGGCTGCGTCAGCCCCTGCTCCGGGCCGATGATATGAACGATGCCCTGCCGGATGTCCGACATCGAGAAGTAGGGCACGCCGAACTCGGCGCAGTTCTTCTCCAGCGTCTCGACCTGGATGCGCGACTCCGGCTCGCGGATGCCTTCGCTGCGGTCCGTCGTCGGCACGTTGTGGTCGGCGACGGCCAGCGTCGCCTGCGGCCGGCGCACCCGCCGCCCGGACGCGCGCAGGCCTTCGAAGGCCTGCGGGCTCGTCACCTCATGCACGAGATGGCGATCGATGTAGAGGAGGCAGGTTCCGTCCTCCTGCCGATGCACCACGTGGCTTTCCCAGATCTTGTCGAACAGGGTGCGCGGCGGCGTCGCCATCAGCGGTCTCTCCAATCCGATGCCGGCCCTGAGGGACGCGGCGTCCTTACGACGATGCTTCCGTGTCGACCGCGGTATCGACGCCGCGATCGACGTTCGCCTTGCCGGCGGTGCCGGTCGTCTTCTCGGCGATTCGGGCCGCCTTGCCATGCCGGCCGCGGAGGTAATAGAGCTTCGCCCGTCGCACGGCGCCGCGCCGCACCAGCTCGATGCTGGCGATCCGCGGGCTGTAGAGCGGGAAGATGCGCTCGACGCCTTCGCCGTAGGAGATCTTGCGCACGGTGAAGGAGGAATGCAGTCCGGCGTTCCTGCGCGCGATGCAGACGCCTTCGAAGGCCTGGAGGCGCTCGCGCGAGCCTTCCACAACCTTGACGTTCACCCGGACGGTGTCGCCGGGTGCGAAGTCCGGCACCGGGCGTTCGGCGCTCAGCTTCTCAATCTGCTCCTGCTCGAGCTGCTGGATTATTGTCATCGCTTGCTTCCTTCTTCCTCAACCGCCGCCTCGGTCGGCCGATTTGCGCTGGCGACGTACCGCGCCCAAAGGTCCGGCCGCCGCGCTTTGGTTACCTCCTCGGCCTGGCGAAGCCGCCAGGCCCGTACCCGCTCGTGGTGGCCGGAAAGCAGAACCTCCGGCACCGCCCGACCCTGCCAGACGGCCGGCCGGGTGTAGTGGGGGTATTCGAGCAACCCCCGCTCGAAACTCTCCTCCTCCAGCGTCGCCGGAGCGCCGAGCACGCCGGGCAGCAGCCGCACCACGGCATCGATCAGCGCGATCGCCGCCGGCTCACCGCCGGACAGGACGAAATCGCCGAGGCTGATCTCCTCGACCCGCCGTGCCTCCAGCACCCGCTCGTCGACCCCTTCGTAGCGCCCGCAGAGCAGCGTCACGCCCGGCCGAGCCGCGAGCTCCCGCACGACGGCCTGCGTGAGCAGGCGCCCGCGCGGGCTCAGATAGATGACCGGCTCCGCCCCGCCCCGGGCTAGCGTCGCGCCAATCGCCGCGTCGACCACGTCGGGCCGCATGACCATGCCCGGGCCGCCGCCGAAAGGGGTGTCGTCGACGGAGCGGTGTTTATCGCGCGCGAAGGCGCGAATGTCTACCGTTTCGAGCGACCAGATCCCCGATTCCAGGGCCTTTCCGGCCAGCGAGTACGCAAGCGGCCCCGGGAACATCTCCGGAAAGATGGTCAGGACCCACGCGGTCCAGCGAGGCGCCGCCCCCGCCGCCTTGTCTCCGGGTGTCATTCGGAAACCTCCCGCGGGCCCGGCGCCGGGGATTCGTCCAGCAATCCCGGCGGCGGCTCGAGCACGATCCGCCCGCCCGGGACATCCACCACCGGGACGACGGCCCGGGTGAAGGGGACGACCACCGTAGGACCGCCCGTCTGCGGTTGGATCTCAAGCACGTCGCCCGCTCCATAGTTCTGTACCGCCACAATCCGGCCAAATGGCTCCCCGCCGGGCAGCTCGACGGCGAGACCGATCAGGTCGGCGTGGTAGTACTCGTCGGCCTCCGGCTCCGGCAGGGCCGACCGCGGCACATAGAGCCGCAGCCCCTTCAGCGCTTCGGCCACGTTCCGGTCATCCACGCCTTCGACGCGGGCGATCACGCCGCCCTTGGTCGCGCCGACGACCGTCAGCTTCAGGCTGCGGCGGCCGGTTTCATCGAAGACCGGCCCGTACGCCGCGACGTCTTTCGGATCGGCGGTGAAGCTACGGATCCGCACCTGCCCGCGCACCCCATGGGCACCGGCGATCACCCCGACGAGGATCCGCTCGTCGCGATCTTCGGGCATCGCCGGTCAGGCTCCGCTCGAGGGCTCCGCTACTCCGCCGACGCCTCGGCCGCGGCCGCGCGCGCTTCCTCGGCGGCCCGCATCCGCTCCTGCGCCTTGGCCTTCGGCTGATTCTTCTTCGTCTGTTGCGGGATCGCCGGCATCGGGATAAGGCCCGCCTGCCCGAGGAACTTGGCGACCCGATCAGTCGGCTGCGCACCCACCTTCAGCCAGTGCTCGATCCGCTCGGCCTTCAGCACCACGCGCTCCGGGTGGTCCTGCGGGACCATCGGGTTGTAGGTGCCCACCTTCTCGATGAACCGGCCGTCGCGCGGGCTGCGCGAATCGGCGACCACGACGCGGTAGAAGGGGCGCTTCTTGGCGCCGGCACGAGCGAGACGGATCTTCAGAGCCATTCCTGCTTTCTCCTTGTGGATGAACGGTGGATTCGGTTTTGGACCTATTCCGGTTTGTGGCAGACCGCTTCGACGTTGTGACCGTCGGGGTCGAGCACGAAGGCCGCGTAATAATCGGGGTGATATTCGGGCCGAAGCCCGGGCCCGCCGTTGTCGCGTCCGCCGGCCGCCAGCGCGGCCCGGTGGAAGGCCTCGACGGCCGCCCGGTCGGCGGCGGCGAAGGCGATGTGCGTGCCGGGACCGGCCGCGGCGGTCTTGTCCTTGTCATAAGGGTAATTGATCCAGAAGCTTGGCCGGTCCTTGTCGGGACCGTAGCCGCAGCCGAAGGGCAGGTCGAAGACACGGGCGAGACCGAGCGGCCGCAACGCCGCATCGTAGAACGCCTTGCTGCGCTCCAGGTCGGTCACGCCGAGCGAGACGTGGTCGATCATACTGCCCTCCGGACCCGTCCGGTCAGCGCGGCAGCAGGGCGGAAAGGCCGTGGCGCATCAGGCCCTTCTTGCCGAGCTTGTTCATCTGCTTCATCATCCGCCCCATCTCCTGATGCTGCTTCAGAAGCCTGTTGACCTCCTGCACGCTGGTGCCGGAGCCGGCGGCGATGCGCTGCTTGCGCGAGGCCTTGATGATCTCGGGCTTCCGCCGCTCCAGCTTGGTCATCGAGGAGATGATCGCCTGCTGGCGCTTGAGCAGCTTGTCGTCGAGCTTCACGCCCGCGAGCTGCTTCTGCAACTTGCCGACACCCGGCAGCATGCCCATGATCCCGCCGAGGCCGCCCATCTTCTGGAGCTGCTTCAGCTGCTGGGCGAAGTCATCGAGGTCGAACTGCCCCTTCTGCATCCGGGCGGCGAGCTTCTCCGCCTCTTCCTGCTCGATGGTCTCGGCCGCCTTCTCCACCAGGCTGACCACGTCGCCCATGCCGAGGATACGGCCGGCGATCCGATCGGGGTGGAAGTCCTCGAGCGCGTCGAGCTTCTCGCCGACGCCGATGAGCTTGATCGGGCAGCCGGTGACCGCGCGCATGGAGAGCGCCGCGCCGCCGCGGGCGTCGCCGTCGACGCGGGTCAGCATGATGCCGGTCAGGCCCACGCGCTCGTTGAAGCTCTTCGCCACGTTGACCGCGTCCTGGCCGGTCATGGCGTCGGCGACAAGCAGCGATTCGACCGGCTTGACCGCGTCGCGCACCGCCGCGACCTCGGCCATCAGCTCGTCGTCGATGTGCAGCCGGCCAGCGGTGTCGAGCATGACCACGTCATAGCCCTCGAGCCGCGCCGTCTGCATCGCCCGGCGGGCGATCGCCACGGGCGGCTCACCCGGCACGATCGGCAGGGTCTGGACACCGGCCTGGATGCCGAGCAGGGCGAGCTGTTCCTGCGCCGCGGGCCGGCGCGTGTCGAGCGAGGCCATCAGAACCTTGCGCTTGTCGCGCGTCTTCAGCCGCAGCGCGATCTTGGCCGTGCTCGTCGTCTTGCCCGAGCCCTGGAGGCCCAGCATCAGCACCGGCACCGGCGCCGGGGCGTTCAGATTGAGCCCCTTGGATTCGGCGCCCAGCGTCTCGACCAAGTGGTCATGGACGATCTTGATGACCATCTGGCCGGGGGTAACGCTCTTGATCACCTGCTCGCCGACCGCTTTCTCCCGGACGCCGGCGATGAAGTCCTTGACCACCGGCAGCGCCACGTCGGCCTCGAGCAGGGCCACGCGGACCTCGCGCAGCGCCGTGTCGACATCGGCCTCCGAGAGCGCACCACGCCCCCGCAGACGGTCGAAGATCTCGCCCAGGCGGTTGCTCAGGTTGTCGAACATGTCTTGCCCAAACCGTTGGTCACCGTTGAACGGCCGAACCCGGACCGGCCGCGGCCAATTGCGCACAACAAAAACGCGCCCGTGCGCGAAACTCGCGGACGGACGGGGCCCCTCGGGGCCGAAAACGCATCATCTAATCTTAGTTGGGCGGAACTTAGGGGCGCCACAGGGCCGAGTCAAGCCGATCGGGCGAATTCACCCGAGCGCCACATCCAGGAACATCATGACCGCGAGCCCGACCATCAGACCGGAGGTGGCCAGCGTCTCGTGGCCCTTGCGGTGGGTCTCTGGGATGACCTCGTTGCTGACCACGAAGATCATGGCGCCGGCGGCGAAACCGAGGGCCCAGGGAAGAACCGGCGCGGCGAGCGACACGGCCGCGATGCCGAAGAAGCCGCCGACGGGCTCGACCAGCCCGCTTGCCAGCGCGACCAGGAAGGCGTGCCCCCTGGAATAGCCGAGCGACAGGAGGGCCGTGGCGACGGCGAGCCCTTCCGGCATGTTCTGGAGGCCGATGGCCAGCGCCAGCGAGGTCCCGTTGGCGATGTCCCCGCCGCCGAAGCCGACGCCGACCGCCAGTCCCTCAGGGACGTTGTGCAGCGTGATGGCGGCGACGAAGAGCCAGATCCGCCGCAGCCGCCGGGCCGACAGCCCCTCCCGGCCGGAGATGAAATGCTCGTGCGGCACGTAGCGGTTGACCAGCGCGACGCAGGCCGCCCCCGCCAGCACGGCGGCGATCACGATCAACGTGCCGACGGTTTCGCTTCCGCTCCCGGCGCGGGCCGCATCGAGCCCCGGCAGGATCAGGGAGAAGAAGGAGGCCGCGAGCATGACGCCGGCCGCGAAGCCGAGGAGCAGGTCCTCCACCCGATCGGACGGCTTCGGAAACAGCAGGGCCGGCAGCGCCCCGGCACCCGTCGCCAGCCCCGCGGCCAGGCTGGCCCCGGACGCGATCAGGATGATCGAACCCTGCATGCGCCATGAATCGCGCCGGACCGGTTTCGGTTCCGCGGCCCCGGGCCGCTGGAACCGCCGCCTTTTGCGCATTGTTTTTAGAACGGAATGTCTGCGACCGAAACGACACCCCCCTGCTTCTTCATCGTCGGCGCGGTCCGGTGTGGCACCACGCTGCTTGCCAAGCTGTTTGGGGCGCACCCGCAGATCTGTTTTTCGCAGCCCAAGGAGCCGCATTTCTTCGCACTGCTGGACGGCCGGCCGGCGGCGGCCCGTCTGAAGGCCGATTACTTCGATCGGTACTTCGCCCACCGAACGGCCGAACACAGGATCCTGGGCGAAGGTTCGGTCTCATATCTTTACTCGGCGGATGCCATCCGGCGGATCACCGAAACGATCCCCGACGCCCGGTTCGTCGTCAGCGTCCGCAACCCGGTGGACCTCGTCTACTCCTATTACTGGCGCCTGCTGTACCAGATGGACGAGGACGTCCGCGACTTCGCCGAGGCCTGGCGGCTGCAGGAGGCACGGGCGGACGGCAGAAACATTCCGAAGCGCTGCCGCGATCCGCGCCTTCTCCGCTACGCGGAGATCGGGCGGCTCGGCCATTACGTGGGGCAGCTCTTCCGGCTGGCCGGGCGGGAACGCTGCCTCGTGATCCTGTTCGACGACCTCGCCCATGACCCGCTGGCCGAGTACCGACGCGCTCTGGCGTTCCTCGGCATCCCGGACGATGGCCGCACCGAGGTGCCCCGGCAGCGCGTGAACAAGACCTTCAAATCGGCCTACGTCCAGCAATTCATTGTCAACCCGCCGCGATGGATGGTGCCGACCCTCCGGCATCTCGACGCGAACGCGCGGGCCGCGGCCGTGCTCAAATCGATCCGTCGGCGTCTGAAACGCGCCAACGCCATTCCGACGAAGCGGCCGCCCTTGCCGGCAGAGATGCGCGCGACGCTGCAGGCGGCCTACGCCGCCGACATCGCCACGCTTTCGGAGCTTCTGGGGCAGGACCTGTCCCACTGGGGCTGATCCCCTGGGGCTGATCCTCTGGGGCTGATCCGACGCGGCCGAACT
>CAZKCM010000051.1:21615-30517 GCA_964551315.1 uncultured Rhodospirillaceae bacterium
CTGGGGCTGATCCCCTGGGGCTGATCCTCTGGGGCTGATCCGACGCGGCCGAACTCCCCGGTGAGCGCCACGAGTGCGGGCCCCGCAGGAGCGCACTTCACGAGGGGCTGCCCTTAACACAAGTATGCGGTGGACTCCGCCGGCCGGCGGGCCATATACCCTCGCATCATGAGCGGCCTCGCCTTCACCAAGATGCACGGCCTGGGCAACGACTTCGTCGTCCTCGACGGGCGGACGCGTCCGCTCGTGCTCACCGACGGCCAGGCGCGGGCAATCGCCGACCGGAAGACCGGGGTCGGCTGCGACCAGCTCATCGTGATCGAGCCGGCCCGCAACGGCGGCGACGCCTTCATGCGCATCCGCAACGCCGACGGCAGCGAGGTGGAGGCCTGCGGCAACGCGACCCGCTGCGTCGCCGCGCTGCTGATGGCGGAACGGCGGACGGGCCGCGCGGCGATCGAGACGGCGGCCGGATTGCTCGTGGCCGAGGCCGCCGGCGAGGGCCGCGTCGCCGTGGATATGGGGCCGGCGCGGCTCGACTGGCGCGAGATCCCGCTCGCCCGGGCCGCCGACACCCTGCACCTCGATCTGGCGGAAGGGCCGCTCCGCGATCCGGTCGCGGTCAGCATCGGCAACCCGCACGTGGTGTTCTTCGTCGAGGACGCCGAGAGCGTCGATCTGCCGACGCTGGGTCCCCGGCTGGAGCATCACCCGATGTTCCCGGAACGCACCAACGTCGAGGTCGCGACAATGCTGTCGCCGACCCGAATCCGCATGCGGGTGTGGGAGCGCGGAGTCGGCATCACCCGCGCCTGCGGCACCGGCGCCTGCGCGACGCTCGTCGCAGCGGTGCGCCGCGGCCTGGCGGAGCGGCGGGCGGAGCTGCTGCTCGACGGCGGCGTCCTGGAGATCGAATGGCTGGAGAACGGCCATGTGCGGATGACCGGGCCAGCGGCGCGGAGCTTCACCGGCACGCTGGACGCGGCGCTTCTCGCCGGCCCGTCCCCGACCGCGACCGAGAGAGGGCGCCTGTGACCGAGCCGCGGATCGTCACCTTCGGTTGCCGCCTCAACGCCTTCGAATCCGAGGTGATGCGTGACCACGCCCGCGGCGCGGGCCTCACCGACGCCGTCATCATCAACACCTGCGCGGTCACGGCGGAGGCCGAGCGACAGGCCCGGCAGGCGATCCGCAAGGCGCGGCGGGAGAACCCGACGGCGCGCATCATCGTCACCGGCTGCGCCGCCCAGATCGACCCGGACGGCTTCGCCGCCATGCCAGAGGTCGACCAGGTTCTCGGCAACACGGAGAAGCTGAAGGCCGAGAGCTTCCGCGCCCTCGCAGGCGATGTGCCGTCGCGGGTCGTCGTCGACGACATCATGACCGTGCGCGAAACCGCGGGGCACCTGATCGCGGGCTTCGAGGGACGGACGCGTGCCTTCGTCCAGGTGCAGCAGGGCTGCGACCACCGCTGCACCTTCTGCATCATCCCCTACGGCCGGGGCCCGAGCCGAAGCGTGCCGCTGGGCGACATCGTCGCCCAGGTCCGGGCGCTGGTCGCCAACGGCACCCGCGAAGTGGTGCTGACCGGCGTCGACATCACCGCCTACGGCGCCGACCTGCCCGGGCGGCCGACGCTGGGCCAGATCGTGCGCCGTCTACTGGCCCAGGTGCCGGAGCTGCCACGGCTGCGCCTGTCTTCCCTCGACCCGGTCGAGGTCGATCCCGACCTGCTGCGGCTGATCGGCAGCGAGCCGCGGCTGATGCCGCATCTGCACCTCAGCCTGCAGGCGGGCGACGACCTGATCCTGAAGCGCATGAAGCGCCGCCACCTCCGCGCCGACGCGGTGGCCTTCTGCGAGACGGTGCGCGCGCTTCGGCCCGAGGTCGTGTTCGGCGCCGACCTCATCGCCGGCTTCCCGACGGAGACCGAGGCGATGTTCGCCAACACGCTGCGTCTGGTCGAGGAGTGCGGCCTTACCTATCTTCATGTCTTTCCCTATTCCGCCCGCCGCGGCACGCCGGCGGCCCGCATGCCGCAGGTTCCGGGCGCCGTCCGCAAGGAACGGGCGGCGCGGCTGCGGGCGGCGGGCGAGGCGGCGCGGAGACGCTTCCTGGCGTCGCGGCGGGGCACCACGGCGGCCGTGCTGGTCGAGAAGTGCGTCGATGGACGGGCCCGAGGCCATGACGAGCATTTCGCGCCCGTGCGGCTGGATGCGGAGGCCCGGCCCGGCGAGATCGTCGCCGCACGCATCGCGGCCATCGCGGATGACGAACTGATCGGACACAGGATCTCATGAGCGAGAACGGCAACAACGAGCAAGCGGCGACGCAATCGAAGCGTGGCTGGTTCAGCCGCCTGCGCGAAGGGCTGAGCCGGTCCTCCAGCCGGCTGAGCGAGGGGATCACCGGCATCTTCACCAAGCGCCGTCTCGACGATGCGACGCTGGAAGAGCTCGAGGAACTCCTGATCGCCGCGGATCTCGGCGTGGCGACGGCCGCCAAGCTGGCGGGGGCGCTGCGCCGTACCCGCTTCAACCAGGAGGTCACGCCCGAGGAAGTGCGGACCGCGCTCGCCGAGGAGATCGCCAAGATCCTCGAGCCGGTGGCCCAGCCGTTGGAGCTCGACCCGGCGAAGAAGCCGCAGGTCGTGCTGGTCGTCGGCGTCAACGGCAGCGGCAAGACCACGACCATCGGCAAGCTGGCGAAGGCGCTGCGCGAGGAGGGGAAATCGGTGATGCTGGCCGCCTGCGACACCTTCCGCGCCGCCGCGGTGGAGCAGCTCAAGATCTGGGGCGAGCGGACCGGAGCGCCGGTGGTGGCGCGCGAGACCGGCGCCGACGCCGCCGGCGTCGCCTACGACGCGCTCGCCGAGGCGCAGCGCCGGCAGATCGACCTGCTGCTGATCGACACCGCCGGCCGGCTGCACAACAAGGCGGACCTGATGGCCGGGCTCGGCAAGATCATCCGCGTCCTGCGCAAGCTCGACGACACCGCGCCGCAGGACTGCCTGCTGGTGCTCGACGCGACGGTCGGCCAGAACGCCCATCAGCAGGTCGAAGTGTTCCGCGAGATGACGAACGTGACGGGCCTCGTCGTCACCAAGCTCGACGGCACCGCGCGGGGCGGCGTTCTGGTCGCGCTTGCGGAGAAGTTCGGGTTGCCCGTGCACGCGATCGGCGTCGGCGAGGGCGCCGACGACCTGCGGCCCTTCGAAGCCCGGGCATTCGCCCGCTCGCTCATGGGCCTTCCGCCGGCCTAATCGCCCCGGCGAACGTCGGACCGGCCGACCCGGCGCATCACGGGGTGCGCGGGAGCAACACGCTACAGCGCGGGTTCGGAAACGTTGCCAAGTTCGCCGGGCGGGTTGCCACGCGCCGGGAACTCCCGCCGGTCGCGGACCTCGCGGTAGTGATCGAGGGCCCAGCGCACCGACGGAAAGGCGATCTCGTCCCACGGGATCTCCTCCCAGCGGAACAGCGCGACCTCGGCGCTTTCGGGCCCGGCGGCAACGTCCGGCGTGAGGAGGCGGGCCCGGTAGATCACCTGCACCTGGGACAGGCGCGGAATGCTGTAGACGGCCAGCACGCCCTCCAGCTCGATGCGTGCCTGCGCCTCCTCCCACGCTTCGCGGACCGCGCCCTCCGCCGTCGTTTCGTGCAGCTCCATATAGCCCGCCGGCAGCGTCCAGAACCCGGCGCGCGGGTTGATCGCACGGCGGCAGAGAAGCACCTTCTCCCCCCAGGCGCAGACGGAGCCGACGACCACCTTCGGATTCTCGTAGTTGATGAACCCGCAATCGGTGCAGACAAGGCGGGTGCGGTTGTCGCCTTCCGGAATGCGACGGACGAAGCTGCCCTTGGTGGTGTCGGCGGGTCCGGACATGCCGGTAATGTGGCGCGCCCTGCCCTTCGGTGCAACCGCGACCGTCCTTGGAAGCCCGCACCCCTTCCACTAGACTGCGCTGCCGATCGCGCGAGCGGAGGAGACAAGGAACAAAAGGCTCGCGGAGAAGACCGACAGACGAGGGGAAAGACATGGCTCGTTGGTTCAGCGGCACCGGTTGGTTCAACCGGGCAGGGCGCCGACCGGCGCGCGGGCGCGTCGTCGAGGTGGGATGGCTGATCGACGCCGAGAAGGCGGGCTTCATCTACGAAGCGCCGCGCCAGTATCAGCGCAAGGCGCCGACCCCGACCTCGACCAAGGCGGTCGGCTACTGCCCCGCCGTGCTCGACTACGAGGCCCGGCTGTTCGAGGTCCCCTGCCCGTTCGACGTCCACCTTCGCCTCGGCCGTGACGCCAAGGGCAACCTGCAGATCATGTATCCCCGCCCGCATGAGAGCACGGCCAACCCGCAGTTTCTGAGCGAGTTGATCCGGCCGAGTCAGCCCACCGAGTGGCGCGATCCGAGCAAGCCGGTCCTGCAGATCAAGACGCCCTACCGCTTCGTCGCCGACGAACCGGTCTATATCAGCCAGATGCCGCCCTTCTATCACTACCGGCCGCAGCCGCTGCCGGGCGTGATGATCGGCGGCCGCTTTCCCATCCATGACTGGCCTCGCGTGCTGATGTGGGCGTTCGAGTGGTACGACACCTCGCAGGACCTGATCCTGAAGCGGGGAGAGCCTTGGTTCTGCATGCGGTTCGAGACGGTGGATCCGTCGCGGCAGGTGCGCCTCGTGGAGGCGCAGATGACCCCGGAGTTCCGCGAGTATCTGAAGGGGATGGACGCGGTGACCCAGTATGTCAGCCGCACCTTCTCTCTGTTCCCGACGGCCCGCAGCCGCCGGCCGAAGCAACTGCTCGTCAAGGCGAAGCGCTGAACCGCGGCCGCGGCACGGTCTGCCCTCTCTGCTTGCCGGTAAAACCGGAAGACAAGCCGGCCGAACCGCAAGTTTTGGCTTGGATTCGGCAAAAAGGCCGAAAGCTTTCGCGGTAAGGCTTTCTTAAAAAGACCCATGTAATCCTGCCGGGCAATCAGATGGCCTTCTGCGCCTCCTTGGAGCGCCTCGCGACGGGCGCCGATACGACAAATGCCGCTCGTTTACGATCGCGGCGTCGGACCCCAACGGTCATCGGGCGACGGTTCGCGGCCAGGGCGTCGCGGGAATCGGCCGATCAAGGAATGACCACGGTCTAAGGAAAGGCCCGCCCGATGGCCTCAACGACGCCCGACGCCGACGAGCTGCTTGCCCTGGCTCGCGACAAGTCCATCGAGGGCCGCAAGCGCCTCGTGGCCGTCGTTGCCGACTTGCTGTCGGAGCGGGAGACTGTCATCACGGCGCAAGAGCGCGCGCTGATGACCGACATCCTGACGAAGCTCATCCGCGAGGTCGCGACCCCTGTACGCCGCGCCCTCAGCGAGCGTCTGGCCGAGGCCGGCAATGTCCCGCACGAGATCATCGTCGCCCTGGCCAACGACGAGATTGACGTCGCTGCGCCGATCCTGCTGAAAAGCGATGCGCTTCTCGACGTCGAGCTCATCGAGATCGTCCGCCACCGCTCGCTCGATCATCAGCTGGCCGTCGCCATGCGGCGCGCGGTCAGCGAGCCTGTTTCGGACGCGCTGGTCGAAACCGGCAACACCGACGTCATCAAGACGCTCCTGGAAAACCCGAACGCCCGGATCTCCGAGGCCACCATGGCCTATCTCGTCGACCGATCGAAGATGGTCGACAGCTTCCAGGAGCCGATCCTGCGGCGGCGCGACCTCAGCCCCACGCTGGCCAAGAAGATGTATTTCTGGGTCTCCGCCGCCCTGCGCCAGTACATCGTCGAGACCTTCGATGTCGACGTGACGGAGCTGGACGACACCATCGAATCCGTGACCACGGAAGCGGTCCGGCAGATCGAGGAAGAGGGGGACACCTCCGAGTCGAGCGCCCCGATGGTTCTGGCGCGACGTATCGCCGAAGCGAACCAAGTCACGCCGCAACTTCTATTACAAACGCTGAAGCAAGGCGAAATTCCCCTGTTCGAAGCACTTCTTGCGCAATTGAGTCGGCTCCGGTTGCCGCTGATCCGCCGCTTTCTCTTCGAGCCGGGCGGTGAAGGTCTTGCCATCGTTTGCAAAGCCGCCGATATTGAGAAGTCATTATTTGCCTCTATCTTCCTGCTGAGCCGAAGAGCGCGGCCCGGCGAGCGAGCCATGGACCCACGCGAGCTGTCACGCGTCTTGGCGCTGTATGACCGCATCACGCCGGATGCGGCGAACTTTGTCGTGGCACGGTGGCGGCGCGACCGGCGGCTGCTTTACGCCATCAAGCAGGTCGAGGAGACCAGGGGTGACGACGCGAAAACCTGACGCCGTCCCCGAATCGCCCCCCGGAACGGCTTCTGGCGTCGCGCCGCTCCGCGTCTCGCTGCCGGTCGGCAAGACCGTATCGATCAATACCGTTCCCGACGACGCGCCGCCGCCCGAGATTCTTTGCGAGATCTTCAAGAAAGAGCTGCTGGACCACGGGCCGGCGATCTACGTCGCCGACACCGCCGGCAATATCTTCTGGGCGAATCTGGCATTCCGTCGTCTGACCGCCGCCGCCGCGGCCGACCTGGGCAAGCCCGTCCTGCCGACGGACAAGATCGCCGCGGAGGTCCTGCTTCTGGAAAGCATGGTCTTTCGCGAGGACACGGTGCGCGTCGGGCAAACGCTTCAGCACCTCCGCTCACGCCACGTACCGCTGCACGACAAGGCCGGCAACATCGCCGCGATCGCGGGCATCGTGCAGGCCGTGCCCGAAGATTCGCAGTACCAGGAAACCCTGGCGCGGACACGCGAGCGCCTCGACGACGTCATGCGACTCGTCTCCGACTGGGTGTGGGAGACGGATACCGAGCTGACCATCACCAGCGTCTCTCATCGGGTAATGGAGGTCCTCGGTTTCCACCCGCGAGAGCTGATCGGCCGCAATCTCCTGTCCCTGAGCAGCAGCGGCCAGAATCACTCGGCGATCAAGCAGCGCTTCGCCCAGCATTCGCCGTTCCGGAACCTGCCGTTCGAAGCCCTCGCCAGGACCGGGGAAAGCAAGCTGTTCCTCCTGAACGCCGTGCCGGTCTTCTCCAGCCGGACCGGCGCGCTCATCGGCTTCCGCGGAACGGCCTCGGACATCACCGAGCTGAAGAGGCGCGAGCTTGGCCTGCGCGCCGCCAAGGACATGGCAGAAATGGCCAGCCGCGCCAAGACCGAGTTCCTGGCGAACATGAGCCATGAGCTGCGCACGCCCCTGAACGCGATCATCGGCTTCTCCGAGATCATGAAGATGGAGCTGCTGGGGCCGGTCGGGAACCCGCAGTATCACGACTATGTCAGCGACATCCACCACAGCGCCCGCCATCTCCTGGAAGTCATAAACGACATCCTCGACGTCTCGAAGATCGAGGCCGGCAAAGCCAGCCTGATCGAGCAGGAGGTGAACGTCCGGCACCTGTTCGATTCCGTCCTCCGGCTGATCCGTGAGCGCGCGGGGCGGGCCGAGGTCGAGCTGTCGAGCCAGGTGCCGCCCGATCTGCCGCGCGTCCTGGCCGATGACCGCAAGCTCAAGCAGATCCTCATCAACCTCCTGTCGAACGCGGTCAAGTTCACCCCCTCCGGCGGACGGGTGGAGCTTTCGGCGCGGATCGACGAAGCCGGCGACCTGCTTCTCGAGGTGGCAGACACCGGCATCGGCATCGGACCCGACGATATCGAGCGGGTGATGGAACCATTCGGGCAGGTCGACAGCCGCCTCAATCGCCGGTATGACGGCACCGGCCTCGGCCTGCCTCTATCGCAGGGCCTTGCCCGGCTCCACGGCGGCGAGCTGCATCTCGAAAGCGAACTCGGCGCCGGCACGAGAGCAACCGTGCGGCTGCCGGGGAGGCGGCTGATCCGTCCCTGACGCCGGCCGCGGGCGGGATGTCGACGTTGTTTCCGACGCGGCGTTCGATCGGCGCGCAAGCGGCGTTGCACCGCGGGCGCCGGGCCTGCTAAGTCCCTTCCATGTCTTCTTCGCGCGGGTCCGGGCCATCAGCGACACGCGTCGCTGCCTATCCGTCGCCGAGCGCGGCCGCGCTGGGAGGCGCTCGCGCCGCTTTGGGTCTGCCGGCCTGGGTGCTTGGCGCGGGCTTTCTCGGCTTTGGATCGCTTTGCCGGCAGGCCGGTGTCAGCCTGTGGTTGGGCCTGGCCTCCACGGCAACCGGTTGGGCGCTGCCGGGCCAGATCGCGCTGATCGAGCTCTATGTCGTCGGCGCGTCTCTGCTTGCCGTCACGCTTGCCGTCGGGCTCACCAACGCAAGGCTGCTGCCGATGACGGTCGCCCTCATGCCGGAGCTACGCCATGAGGGAACGCCGCGCTGGCGCTACTATCTTGCGGCGCATTTCGTCGCGGTGACCGCCTGGACCATCGCCATGCAGCGCTGCCCGACCCTGCCGCGCGAGCAGCGCATGCCCTACTTCGTCGGCTTCGGGGCCGCGCTCTGGCTCGTCTCGATCGCCACGACCGGCATCGGCTTCGCGCTCGCAGGGTTCGTGCCGAATACGGTCACCCTGGGGCTGGTGTTCCTCAACCCGATCTACTTCATGCTGATCTTCGTGGCCGATTTCCGGTATCGGGGGCGGGCGCTGGCGCTGGGGCTCGGCGCGGTCGTCGGCCCCGTGCTGCATCTGGTCGACCCGGACTGGGGCCTGCTGATGACCGGGCTGCTCGCCGGCAGCGTGGCGTTCGCGATCGACCAGGCGCTCGCGGCGAGGGCAACGGCGCGCCGGGATGGATGAGGCCTGGCCCTGGGTCCTGGTGCTGGCCGCCGCCGCGGTGACCTATCTGTGGCGGGGCCTCGGCATCGCCCTCGCCGACCGGATCGATCCCGAAGGCCGCGTCTTCCAGTGGGTTGCGGCCGTCACCTACGCGCTTCTGGCGGGGCTGAT
>CAZKCM010000052.1:0-987 GCA_964551315.1 uncultured Rhodospirillaceae bacterium
CTGGTGGCTGCTCGGCATCATGCTGCTGTTCAGCTGGACGTGGCCGATCGGCGTGGTCCGGGCCGAGTTCCTGCGGGCCCGCAACTTCGAATATGTTCGCGCCGCGCATGCGCTGGGCGTATCGAACACGGTGATCATGTTCCGCCACCTCCTGCCGAACGCCATGGTCGCCACTCTGACCTTCCTGCCTTTCATGCTGGCCGGTTCGGTGACCTCGCTTGCCAGCCTCGACTTCCTGGGGTTCGGCCTGCCGCCCGGCTCGCCGTCGCTCGGCGTGCTCTTGGCGCAGGGGCGCGCCAACCTCCAGGCGCCGTGGCTCGGCATCACGGGATTCGTCGTCATCGGCGGTATGCTGACCTTGCTGATCTTCATCGGCGAAGCGGTGCGCGACGCCTTCGACCCGCGAAAGGCGTTCGGATGAAGCGATCAGCCGTCAGCCCGTCAGCCTTCAGTCGAAGAGGCCCTTAGCCGATGACCACGGAGCGCCTTCTTCAGGTCCGCGATCTTTCGGTCTCCTTCGGGCGGCCGCCGAACGAAACCCGCGCGGTCAGGGGCGCGAGCTTCACCATCGACCGCGGCGAGACGCTGGCGCTGGTCGGCGAGAGCGGATCCGGCAAATCGGTGACCGCGCTGTCGATCCTGCAGCTTCTGCCCTATCCGCTGGCACACCATCCGAGCGGCAGCATCACCTTCCGCGGCGAGGAGATCATCGGCGCGCCCGAAGCGAAGCTGCGCCGGCTGCGCGGCAACAAGATCTCGATGATCTTCCAGGAACCGATGACCTCGCTCAACCCGCTGCACACGATCGAGAAGCAGGTCAACGAGGTGCTGTTCCTGCACAAGGGCCTTTCGGCCGCGGCGGCGCGGAAGCGGACGCTGGAGCTCTTGCGCCTGGTCGGGATTCCGGAGCCGGAGAAGCGGCTGGGCGCCTTCCCGCACGAGCTGTCGGGCGGGCAGCGGCAGCGGGTGGCCATTGCCCGCGCGCTG
>CAZKCM010000052.1:997-30163 GCA_964551315.1 uncultured Rhodospirillaceae bacterium
GCCAACGAGCCGGACCTGCTGATCGCCGACGAGCCGACGACGGCGCTCGACGTCACCATCCAGGCGCAGATCCTGACGCTGCTCAAGGACCTGCAGGCGAAGTTCGGCATGGCGCTGCTGCTGATCACCCATGATCTCGGCATCGTCCGCAAGATGGCGGACACGGTCTGCGTCATGACGAACGGCGAGATCGTCGAGCAGGGACCGGTCGAAGACATCTTCGAGCGGCCGCGACACGACTACACCAAGCGGCTGCTCGCAGCCGAGCCGAAGGGGCGGCCGGTCGCCGCCGCCCCAGACGCGCCGGTCGTCATGGCCTGCGACAACGTCAAGGTCTGGTTCCCAATCAAGAAAGGCCTCCTGCGCCGGACCGTCGATCACGTCAAGGCGGTCGACGGCATCTCGATCACCGTGCGCGAGGGCCACACGGTGGGGGTCGTCGGCGAAAGCGGGTCCGGCAAGACGACGCTGGGTCTGGCCCTCTTGCGGCTGATCAAGAGCGAGGGAAACATCACCTTCGACGGTCGGCCGATTCAGGGCCTGTCGTCGCGCGAGCTGCGGCCCCTGCGCCGGCAGATGCAGATCGTATTTCAGGACCCGTTCGGCTCGCTCTCGCCGCGGATGACCGTCGGCCAGATCGTCGCCGAGGGGCTCAAGGTCCACGGGGGCGCGAACGGCCCCGAGGAGCGGGAGGCAAGAATCGTCGCCGCGCTGGAAGAGGTCGGCCTCGACCCGGAGAGCCGGCACCGCTACCCGCACGAGTTTTCCGGCGGGCAGCGCCAGCGGATCGCGATCGCTCGCGCCATGATCCTGCAGCCGCGCTTCGTCGTTCTCGACGAGCCGACCTCGGCGCTCGACATGTCGGTGCAGGCGCAGATCGTCGATCTGCTGCGCGACCTCCAGGCGCGCCACAGGCTGGCCTATCTCTTCATCAGCCACGATCTGCGCGTCGTGCGGGCACTCGCGGACGAGGTGATCGTCATGCGCGACGGCCGGGTCGTCGAGCAGGGACCGGCGACGCGCATCTTCGCCGAGCCGCGGGAACCCTACACGAAGGCGCTGCTGGCGGCGGCCTTCAACCTGGAAGCGGTCGAGGCCGGCGTGGTAAGGACCTAGCGCGTGGGATCTTCACAGCGCGGGTAAGGTCATGGCTCTCCTTTTTCTCAATCCGCACGAAAGCGCCGAGGCCGCCGAACGATGGCGCCAGCTCATGCTCCGCCTCGATCCGACGATCGATTTCCGCCGGTGGCCGGAGACAGGCCCCATCGAGGAGATCGAGTTCGCGATGGTCTGGCGCCCGCCGGCGGGCGAGCTCAGGCGCTATCCCAACCTGAAGGCGATCTTCTCGCTGGGCGCCGGCGTCGACGGCCTGCTGCGCGACCCGGACCTGCCGCGGGACGTGCCGATCGTCCGCCTCGTCGACCGCGGGCTGACCGCCAGCATGACCGAATACGTCCTGCTGCATGTGCTGCGCTATCATCGGCGCGTGCCGGAACTGGAAGAGCTGCAGCGCCAACGCCGGTGGGTCGAGCTCGACTATCCGCTGCCCTGGGAGCGCAAGGTCGGCATCATGGGGCTGGGCGTGCTCGGCGGCGACGCGGCCACGAAGCTCGCGGATCTCGGCTTCGATGTGGCCGGGTGGAGCCGGTCGCCGAAACGGCTTTCGAACGTCACCTGCTTCCACGGGCCGGACGGGCTGGTGCCGTTCCTCGCCCGCAGCGAGATCCTCGTCTGCCTGCTGCCGCTGACGGCCGAGACGGCCGGCATCCTCGACGCGCGCTGCTTCGCCGCCCTGCCGCGCGGCGCCGCGGTCATCAACGCCGCCCGCGGCGGCCACCTCGTTGAGAAGGACCTGCTTGAAGCGTTGGAGAGCGGCCAGGTGGCCTACGCCACGCTGGACGTCTTCGCCGAGGAACCGCTGCCGCCGGAGCATCCGTTCTGGACGCATCCCCGCGTCACCGTGACGCCGCACATCGCCAGCGCCACCCCGCCCCAGACCGCGGCGGAGACCATCTTCCGCGGTATGTGTCTCGCCCGCGAGGGGAAGCCGCTCGAGAACGTGGTCGATCTCGCGAACGGCTATTGAGGCCGCAGAACCATTCCGGAAGTCGCGGCGCGTCGGTTCAGTCGCGTTCGGCCGCGGAACCGGAGGGCCCAGGCCCCAAATCCTCTGGCCTGTTCTCGGGGCTGGGCTCGGCGAGCACGGCCTCGACAGCCGCGGTCACGGTCGCGGCGAAGTCGCTGAGGAAGACCGCGCCCTTGACGGTCCGCTGGACGAGAACGTTGCGACGGTCCGCCTCGTCCCGCTTGCGCCGGACGAAGTCGAGCTCGCCGAGGCGGTCGAGGGCGCGCGTGACCGCCGGCTTCGAGATCTTGAGGCTTTCGGCGAGGCCGCGGACCGTATGCGGCCCTTGCATCGTGTAGACCGTCAGAAGCAAGGCCATCTGTCGGACGGTGAGGTCGGGATCCTGCCGATGGAGGCTGGTCACCAGGACCCGGCGCCAGAACGCGAGGGCATCCGCCTGTTTCAGTCTCATCCAACCGTCTCCCCGGGGCCGGTCCGCCCCTCCCGAAACCGGCGAATCCGTTCCCTCACGCGCCCCTCGCACTCCGCCCGCCACCGGTCGCCGACTCCCGTGGCGCCCGCCGTCGCGTAGCCCGCGGCGCAGCGGCGACCCGCTCCGCGATCAGCGCGTAGAGCGCGCGCAGGCCCATTGCCTCGCCGCCCTCCGGCCGGCCGGGCCGCGACGTCGTGTTCCAGGCCATCATGTCGATATGAAGCCACGGCGTGGTGGGACTGACAAACTCCGCAAGAAACAGCGCCGCGACGATCGCGCCCGCATAGGGGCTGCTCGAGACGTTGTTCAGGTCCGCCACCTTGCTGTCCAGGAGGCGGCGGTAGGGTTGGTAGAGCGGCAGGCGCCAGAGCGGATCGTCGGTTTCGGTTCCGCACCGGAGCAACGCCTCGGCCCACCCGTCGTCATTGGCGAAGAGAGCCGGCAGATCGGTGCCGAGGGCGGCCCGCGCGGCGCCGGTAAGCGTCGCGCAATCGACCAGCAGGTCCGGCTTATCCCTGTCGGCCTCGGCCAGGGCGTCGCAAAGGATCAGACGCCCTTCGGCGTCGGTGTTACCGACCTCGACCGTCAGACCCTTGCGCGTCCGCAGGATGTCGAGCGGCCGGACGGCGTCGCCGGAGACGCTGTTCTCCACTGCCGGGATCAGGACCCGCAGGCGCAACGGTAGCTCGGCCGCCATGATCATCTTGGCGAGCCCCAGAACATGGGCCGCACCGCCCATGTCCTTCTTCATCAGCTTCATGTTTCCCGCCGACTTAAGGTCCAGACCGCCCGTGTCGAAGCAAACACCTTTGCCTACCAGTGTGATCCGCGGACCCTTGGCGCCCCATCGCAGGTCGATGAGACGCGGGGCGCGGCCGCTTGCCCGGCCTACGGCGTGAATCGCCGGATAGCCGGCCTTCAGAAGCTCGTCCCCGACAATGACGCTGACCTTCGCCCCGTGGGCACGGCCCAGAGCGCGCGCGGCCTCGGCCAGCTCGCCCGGCCCCATGTCCTCGGCCGGTGTGTTGATCAGATCGCGAACAAGGCCGGTCGCCTCGACCGTCCGCTCCACCTGGGGCCGGTCGGCGTTCTTCGGCCAGACCAGGCGGGCGAACCGGCGGGGCGGCTTGCGATATCGGGTGAAGGCGTAGCAGCCGAGCGCCCAGCCGAGCGCCGCCGCCGAAGCGGCCGGCGCGTCGAGCGCGGTCTCGATCCGGTAGTCGCCTTCCGGCAGGGCGCCGGGCAGCCCGGCGTAGGACCAGATATCGGCCCCCGGTGCGACCCCGACCAGGACGGTGGCCAGGTTGCCGTCGGCGTCCGGCACCAGGGCGTGGTCGCCGGGCTTCGCCGCGAAACGCGTTCCCTTGACCCAGGTCCGGACGGCCGGGGGCTGTTCGCGCAGCCAGTCTTCGAGACCGCCCTCCGCGACGGCGACGAGCGCTGTGGCGCCTTTGCCGCCGGCGCGGGCGATCAGATGGTCGAGCACGGATGAACCTCCTGGAATCGCTGGACCGGCGCAGAATGGCTCGGAATGCGCGGAGAGAAAAGCCCGACGGAGTCGAACATCGCTTGCGTCGGGGCGCGGTCGCGGGCTAAGCAAACAGGGGGGGTGAGGAGTCGGAGCCGGCAATGGCGGACATAACCATATACCTCGGCAACAAGAACTACTCGTCCTGGTCTCTTCGCCCCTGGCTGGCGCTGAAGCAGACCGGCGCGCCCTTCGAGGAAGTGGTGATTCCGCTGTATCGGGCGGATAGCGCGGCCGCTCTTCGCCGCATCTCGCCCTCCGGCAAGGTGCCGGCGCTGCGGCATGGCGAGGTGCTGGTCTGGGAATCGCTGGCGATCTGCGAATATCTTGCCGAAGCCTTTCCCGAGGCCGGGCTGTGGCCCGCGGACCGAGAAGCCCGCGCGATGGCGCGGGCGGTGAGCGCCGAAATGCACGCCGGATTCGCCGCGCTGCGGCAGAACCTGCCGATGGACCTCAGCCGGCACAAGCCGCAGCCGGAGTGCGTCGCGAAGGCGGCGGCCGATATCGATCGCGTCACCACCATCTGGCGAGACTGCCGCCGGCGCGTCGGCGATGCGGGCGGGTCGGGTGATTTCCTGTTCGGCGGGTTCTGCATCGCCGACGCGATGTTCGCGCCGGTGGTGGCGCGATTCCGCAGCTACGGCGTCACGCTTGACCCGGTAAGCGCCGCCTATGCCGACGCGGTCTGGAACTGGCCCGCCATGCGGGAATGGGCGGCCGCCGCGGAGGCCGAGCCCTGGATCATCCGCTTCGATGCCGTCGACGAGAACAAGTGAGTCGGGCGCCGTCGAATTGACCGGGGGCGGCGGATGATCGGCGCCACCAAGCTGCCGAACATGAGCGCCGCCGCTCTTCGTTACCACCTGCCGATCTGGCCGGTGGCGATCTGGCTGGTCCTCGTGGTCAGCGCGCTGATCGCGCGGCCGCCGCTTTCGCCGTTCGAGTCGCAGCCCTTGTCCTTCGCCTGGCGAATGTGGGTCGAAGGCGCCATCCTGCCCGCCTTCGGCGAAGAGGCCGCAAGACCTCCGCTTCTCTTCTGGCTGATTCATCTGGGCTGGGCGATCTTCGGCGTCAGCGAGGTCTGGGCGCGTCTGGTGGTTCCGCTGACCGCGCTCGCCGCGCTTCTCTTGATCGGGCCAACCGCCCGGCTGATCTGGCCCGAACGGACGCAGGTGGCGCCGCTTGCCGGCATCGTCCTCGTCGGCAGCGGCGGCTTCACGGTGTTCTCGACCCTGACCGTCTGGAACACGCCGCTCATGCTGTTCGTCCTGATCGGCCTCTACGGGACGGCACTGGCCTGGCGCGGCAGACCGGCCGCGGGATGGACCGTGTTCGGGATCGGCCTCGGGCTCGGTTTCCTGATGAATGGACCGGCCGCGGTGCTGCACTTGCTTCCGGTGCCGTTGCTGGCGCCGCTCTGGATGCCGAAGCCGGCGTCGCAAGACGCCGAGTGGCGATGGACGAACTGGTACCGCGGCCTCGGCCTCGCGATTCTCCTCGGCCTCGCCATCGGCCTGATCTGGATCGTCCCCAGCATCGCGGTTCGCGGCCTGCCGCGGCTCTTGGACATCTTCTTCGAGCCGGCCGTGCCCGGGTTCGCCGGGTTCAAGTCGCGCTCCGTGTATCTTCTGACCGTCCCCCTGATCCTCTACCCCTGGCTGTGGTGGCGGACGCTGTGGCGGGCGGCGCAGAGGCACTTCCGCCCGGCCAGAGAGGAAGGCCTCCGCCTCTGTACGGTCGCCGCCGTGACGAGCGTCATCGTGGCCTGTGTCGTCAGCGAGAGGGAGTTCCAGGACCTGCTGCCGACATTGCCCTCGCTCTCGCTGATCGCCGGGCGGCTGCTCGCCACGCGGACCGGCAAGCCGAAGGACTTTCACGCCATTGTCCCGGGCCTTCTCCTGCTGCTCGTCGGACTGATTCTGTTTCTGCTCAACATCGTGCCGGTGGCGCATCTCGACGCTGTCTGGCGCGAGTTCATCGACGACGGCAGCCTGCCGATCTGGCTTGGCGGAATCAGCCTGGTATCCGGACTCGTGCTGCTCGGCGGCGGCTATCTGCTGGCGCAGATGAGCCCGCGTGAGCCGTTCTCGCGCACGGTTCAGCTCGCCCTTCTGCCGGTGCTGTTGGTGACCACGCTCAACATCGAGTTCCTGTTCTCCCTCCGCCGGTTCTTCGACCTGAAACCGGTGGCCCAGCAGATCCAGAGCCTGCAGCAGCAGGGCGTGCCGGTCGCCGTCTTCGGCCGCTATCATGGAGAGTTCGATTTCTCCGGGCGGCTCGAACGGCCGTTGACCGTGATCCGCGATCCGGAAGCAGTGCTGGAATGGGCCCACGCCAACGAAAGCGGGGTCATCGTATCCTACTTCAAGGGCAGCGTGCTGCGGCTTCCCGGCCAACCGCTCATCCTCGGCATCGTGGGAAACGGCTGGGCCGCCCTATGGTCGGCGGACACGATCCGTACAACCGAAGGGGCGGCGTTGCGACCCCGGTTCTAGGATCTCCGGTACCGCCCGCGTCTCCGGCCGATGACCGGAACACGCTGTCTCTCACGACTTGTTAAATAAAAACGTTAAATTTACCCGTTTACTATAAGCAAAATCGCACAAGTCTTTATATTTTATTTCCAAATCTGGAAAGACGTGATATGACGTCTGGAATAACGGAGGAGTCAACGTCAAGCCGATCGAATGGAATATGCCCGCTCCATTCGGAGCCATTATCTGGATTTTCGGAAAAATACATTAACCGGCGGCATCACGACATCCGTTCGATCGAGCCTTGGCAAGAGAAAGAGACAATCACCGGGCTCGCATGCAACCGTCAAGGACACAATTCTACCGGCCGGTCCGCGACCGTGAGACGCGCCGGGACAAGCGAATGCATCACCCCGTCTTCGACGTCCGCATCGGGGGTGAGGTTTGGCGTACAGCGAACTGGTCGCTCGGCGGGCTGCTCCTGATCCGATCCTATGAGGGCTCCCTGGTACCGGGCGATCGGGTCCGCGGCTCGATCGCGCCAGCCGGCGCGAGGGCCGCAGAGGGAGTCCCCTTCACGGCGCGCATCGTCCGGCGCGCCCGCGGCGGTCATGCGCTGGCCGTTCAGTTCGATCCGCTCGACGACAGGCTGCTCGCCTTTCTGGAGCGCTGCCTCCGACGGAGCCTGCGCGCGAGCGCATAAGTAGCGCGGGACGCCGTCGCCGGGGCGATCTCACCACCCGGGGTGGAACTTCCGCCTGCCAGCGGCTATTGTGGGGCCTGCCGTCCGCAACCGCGGGAACAGCCGGTCCAATCGGCCGGGCGCGGCATGGCGTGCGGCATTCTGGGGCCCCAGGCGAACGGCACCGCCGGAGAGACCCGACATCGCGCTTCCCATTGCGGGACTCAGCCGTCGCCATCGACCGCCGCCACCATCGGCCGGCTCCGCGAAGCCGACCGCAAAATCGCCTGCCGACCGGCCCCAGCGACCGAAGCAATCGACCGCGCATTGCTTCGGTGTTCGCGAGAAACCAAGGAGGACGCGCAGTGCCACGCCTCATCGTCGTTTCCAACAGGGTGTCGCCGCCGGACGAGGCGGGCACCCGCGCCGGCGGCCTTGCGGTCGCCTTGCGCGAGGCCTTGAGGAAGTCCGGCGGGATCTGGTTCGGCTGGAGCGGCGAGGTAACGGAAGAGCCCCCGGAAGGCCTGCGCCTCGTGGCCAGGGGGCGCGTCACCTACGCCACCGCCGACCTGACGCCGCAGGACTATGAGGAGTATTATCTGGGCTTTTCCAACGGCACGCTCTGGCCGCTGTTCCATTACCGGCTGGACCTGTTCCGATTCGACCGGCGGCAGTACGCGGGCTATCGGCGGGTCAACGCCGCCTTTGCCAAGAAGCTGGCATCGCTGGTGCAGCCGGACGATATCATCTGGGTGCACGACTACCACCTCATTCCTCTGGGTAGCGAGCTGCGGCGCGCCGGCGTGAACAACCGGCTGGGCATCTTTCTGCACACGCCCTTTCCCGCACCCGAGGTCCTGATCGCGCTGCCCTGCCACGACGAACTGATGCGGTCGCTGTGCGACTACGATCTGATCGGCGTGCAGACCCACGGCGACCTCCAGGCCTTCGACGACTACATGCTGCACGAAGCCGGCGGAGAGATCCTGGAGAATCGGTGGGTGAGCGTGTTTGACCGGAACGTGCGGGCCATGGCCTTCCCCATCAGCATCGACACCGAGCGCTTCGCCGCGATGGCGGAAGAATCGGCGCGAGGAGAACAGACGGCCCGCCTCGTCAAGAGCCTCGTCGGGCGTGACCTCATCATCGGGGTTGACCGGCTCGACTACAGCAAGGGCCTGGTCGAGCGGTTCCAGTCGTTCGAGCAACTGCTCATTAGGTCGCCGGAGCACCATTCGCGAGTCACCTTCCTGCAGATCGCGCCGACCTCCCGCGGCGACATCGAGCAGTACCAACGGATCCGCGCCGATCTCGAGGCGACCGCCGGGCGGATCAACGGCCGGTTCGCCGACCTCGACTGGGTGCCGATCCGATATCTCAACCGGAACTTCGGCCGCCGCACCCTGGCCGGGTTCTTCCGCGTCAGCCGGGTCGGTCTGGTGACGCCGTTACGCGACGGGATGAATCTCGTCGCCAAGGAGTATGTGGCGGCGCAGAATCCGATGAATCCCGGCGTCCTCGTTCTATCGCGCTTCGCCGGCGCCGCCGAGGAGCTCGACACGGCCCTGATCGTCAACCCCTACGACGTCGAGGGCGTGGCCGAGGCGCTGCACCGCGCGCTGACCATGCCGCTGGCCGAGCGTTACGCCCGGTGGCGCGCGCAGATGGATGTGCTGCACCGCAACAGCATCACGACCTGGTGCGACGGCTTCATCGCGGCGCTCGAAGCGACGCCGCGACCACGGGCCACCGCGGCTTGGGCCGTGTGAGGGACCGATCCGCGGACCGTCCCGCCCGAGCGCCCGCACGAGGATCTTTCACCCCTGCGGCGGCGGATTATGTAAGAGGAAGCGTCCGGAAGGATCCAGACGCGAGTGGAGACCGACGATGCAGCAGATTCAGGACCGCCTCTCGCTGCGGCCCGGCGGCCAGGGCCTTCATGAAATCACCGATGCGATCGCCGCATGGGTCGCGGCGCAGCCGCTGCGGACCGGTCTGCTCACGCTCTTCCTCCGCCACACCTCCGCCTCCATCCTGATCCAGGAGAACGCCGACCCCGACGTGCGGCGGGACCTGGAGACGTTCTTTGAACGGCTCGTGCCCGAGGACACCAGACTCTACCGCCACACGGCGGAGGGACCGGACGACATGCCCGCACATATCCGCACGGCGCTCACCCAGACACAGCTGACCATTCCGGTGAGCGACGGACGGCTGCTCCTCGGCACCTGGCAGGGGATCTTCCTGTTCGAGCACCGCCATACACCCGGACGCCGGGAACTGGTCCTGCACCTCATCGGCGAGTGATCCGAACCGACGCTCCGAGCGCGGCATTGCGGATCGCCGTCGCCGGACGCCCGGCTCGATCTCAGGACCTTTCGATCCCGTCCGGAACCTTGGGGCCGCGCGGGGCCGGGTCCGACGCCCCGCGCGGATAGCCGAACCGTTCGGCCGTCGCGGCCGTCCACCGGGCGATCGTTGCCTGCTCCTCGGGACTGAAGCGCGGCTCGTAATAGGACGGGAACCGGATGCTCGCCGCCATCCGCTCGACGAGGCCTTCCCGGTCGGACAGGCCGCAATGGTCCAGAACGGCGCCGAGCGTCTCGCGCGGCGACCCGCACAGATCCTCGAAGCGCAGGACCAGGGTGGCGTCGCGCAGCCGCGGGTTCGCCGCGAGGCGGTCGGCGACGTGGTCGTGGATCTGGCTCCAGTACCGCGCCCAGCCTTCGACCTCCTCGCCGCGGTCCCACGCGGCGGCAACCTCGGCGACACCGGCGGGGTCCCCAACATTGACCGGGCGCCGATCGAGGCCGAACTCGAAGTGGCCAACCCGCTGCATGTGCCGCAGCGCCTGCGGGTTCCGCCGCTCCCCCTCGCAGAACAGGGCGTGCTGCTTCATGAGCGAGGCGATGTGCCAGAGCGGCTCGCGCACGGGGATGACGAACCGCGCGTCGGGAAAGAGCCTCAGCAGGTATTCCAGCCGCGTAAGGTTGTAGTTGCCCTTCGCCAGATAGCGCCGCCCGCCCCGCACCCATAGCAGCTTGCGGATGTGATCCCGGTAGAACGCCTCGAAGGCCGGGTTGTCCGTCCGGTCGTCGAGAACGGCACTCACGGAGGGATCGTGGAGGCTTGGGAAGAAGGCCATCCACAGCACCTCCTCGAACGCCTCCGGGCTTTCGGGCGTGACCATGATGCCGTCGCGGTGCGTGCGCTCCGCCGCCGCGCCTTCCCGCATGGGCACGCGGTCGAGGAAACGGTTCCAGAAGAACGGCGTGAAGACCAGCGGGTAGTCCTTGTACCGGTGGGTCACCGTGTCGGGGTGCCGGGCCAGGAACTCGAGAAGGATCGTGCTGCCGGACCGGGCAAGGCCGCTGACATAGATCGGCCGCTCGACCGGGATGCCGGCGAGCTCGTCGGACACCACCCGGGTTTCGAGGTTCCCGAGCCGGATCCACAGGCGCTGCCGGCGGCTGACGAAACCGCCCAGGGCATCGACCCAGCGGGAGACCTGAAAGGCGTCGTCGTGAGATTTGGCGGCAACCATCGAACGGGTCCTCGAACGGAGTTGGAACGGCGCGTCCCCTGGCCACTTCACTCGATGCGGAATCCGACCTTGATGGCCACGGAACCCGCCAGCAAAGAGGCGAAAAACACCGCCTCCCAGCCGCGCATCCAGGACGGCCCGAAGGAAAGATATTCCCGTTGCGGCAGGCCGATCTCGATCGAGTCCGGGCCACCCCGATCGGGCAGATACCCGGCCGGATTGCCGATCAGCGCATTCCACCATTCGCGCCGATGCAGCGTGGTGACCGGCGCCGACACGGCGATCTCGCCGATCGTCCGGCCGGTCTCGTCGGTCACCACGATGCGCGGCGCCGGCTCCGCCCCCGGCGCCCCGTCACCCGGAACGACCCAACGCGCCTGGAATCGATCCGGTACCGCCTGGACCTCCACCTCGTCCCCCGGCGCCGGATAGCCGTGCCCATAGGCGGTACTCAGCCACACGATCAGGCACAGCACCGGCAGGGAGGCAAGCAAGGCGGGCCCGATCACGAGCGCCACCTGTCGGAGCGCAAGACCGAGCGATGCGCGGAGCAACGGCCAGGCTTCTGCGAAATCGCCTTCGTGGGCGTCGAGAGCGCGGCGCGCCGCGGCGGCCTTCGTGCGCGTCGCCGCGATTTGCCGCTGCGGGGACAACCGCCAATAGAGCAGCATCGAGACGGCGGCGGCGAAGACGCCCCAGAGCGCGAGACGCGCGGTCGCCGGCACGACACCCAGCATCTGGTCGAGCCAAGCGAACAGCGGCGCCGGAAGGTCGAGGAGCCCCATGAGGGTCACGGCATCCTAGACGCAGCCCGGCGCCAGCCGACGATCAGGACGCCCCCGACCGCGAAGAGGGAGCGCCGTCATGGGCAGCCTGGGCAGCCGAGGACTGCGGGCCCCCGGCGGTGACCGTACCCGGCGTCCGGCGCCGTTTCAGCATTCGGCGCAGCGGCCAGAGGACGATGAATCCAAGAGCCGCCACGACCGCGAGAAGCAGGCCCCAGAGCGCGCCCAGAAGGCTCAACCCGGCGCCCGGACCGACATAGGCCAGGGCCGATTCCGTCACGCCCAGCGCGAGCAGGGCGAAGGTGGTCGCTGCGATCGTTTTCCTCATGCCTGTACCCTTTCTCAACCGGTCATGATCCCGGGACATCGAAAGCCAGGGAGTCGGGATCGATTCGCTTTCCCCAGGAGACGACCGGGATGAACTCTCCGTCCTCGCCGCCCCGCACGGGGTTCACGAACTCCCAGACGATCTCGTGGTCCGGTGTCACTTCGAGGATGCGCCCGCCGTCAGATTCCGTGATGAGCGTGTTTCCGTTGGGCAGCCGTTCCTGGTTCGAGCGAAGCTTGCTCTCGAAGAAATGCGTCTCGTCGCCGGCGTAGCTCCAGACGATCTCCTGCGTCTGGGGATCGAACTCGATCACCCGAGAAAGGCCGCCGGGCCCGTAATGGCCGAAATTGTCGAACAGAAGGATGTTCCCGTTCGGCAGGACGTCCGGGTCGTGCTGGCCGAGCCAGGAGCCGCGGAGCGCCCAGACGATCTTCTCCGTCTCGAGATCGAGCACGGCGATGACGCCGATGTCCCGACAGGAGATGAGGACCTGCCCCTCGGAGGCGAAGGGCAGCACCTCCGCCATCTCCCGATCGATGAACTGGACCGCGTTGGTGTGGAGGTAGTCGCCCTTCGTGTACCAGGTGACCGTGCTCAACAGCCGCAGATAATCGGATTTCGCGAAGGCGTCGAGCACGGAGACGCGCTTCAGCTCCTCGCCGTCCGGCGACAGGACCGCGACGAAGTCGTCGACGCGGGGCGGTTCGAGATGGGCCGCCTCCTCGATCACGTTCGTGCGGATCTCGTGGGTGAGCACGTAGATCTTCCCGTCCTCCGCCACGTCGAAGTCGTGATGCACCTGCGCCAGATACTTCCAGATGACCTCCGAATCCCGGTTCATCTTCACCAGCCCATAGCCCCAGGGCGTGTCGCCGAGACCGATATAGGCGGCGAGGAGGTCGCCGTTCGGGAAGACATGGGCGTTCTCGATGAAGACGTAGGGGTCGGGGCGCGGCTCCTTGACGGCGGCCGTCTCGTCCCAGACCGCGCTGAACGGCAGGTGCCACTGGTGCACCACCGTTCCATCCATCGAGATCAGATACGCCGTCTGCTCGTGGCCCGAGGTGTAGAGCGTGAGGCCGTTATGGGCCTTTGCCGGGTCGTACACCGTCACGCCCGCCGCATCCGTCCGCGCGCGGGCCCAGAGATTGGTCGCGTAGGGATGCGGATACTGGGTCTTCTGCTCGAACAGGGCCAGCCCGGCACGGTAAGCGTCGTTGAGATAGCCGTAGGGGAAGGATTGGTTCAGAATGATCAGACCTCCGGCGATGAAGCTCACGAAGGCGATCGAAACCAGAAACAAGGCGTAAGAGACGCGATTGAGAATCGCCTCGGCTGTCACGACCGTCCAGCTCCCGTCCAACCAGCTCCTGTCAGGGCCGCTCACCGGGTCTCCATGAACCGGTTCCTGCCGGTTGGGCAGAACATCGCGGGGCGGATTTTTGTTCCGTCGCAGGGGGTTCGGTCACTTCTTTGCCCCAAGGCGATTGTCGATCCCGCCGGCCGATCCCATTTCATCGGAATGAGCGCCGACGGTTTGCAAGGCGTGACGGCACGCCATTGGCATCGGCTCGCCGACGGCCGGATCCAGTGCGATCTCTGCCCACGCTTCTGCAAGCTGCAGGAGGGGCAGCGGGGCCTGTGTTTCGTGCGCGCCCGTACGGGCGACCGGATGGTGCTGACGACCTACGGCCGTTCCTCGGGCTTCTGCATCGACCCGATCGAGAAGAAGCCGCTGAACCACTTCCTGCCGGGCACGCCGGTGCTGTCCTTCGGCACGGCCGGCTGCAATTTGACCTGCAAGTTCTGCCAGAACTGGGCCATTTCCAAGGCGCGCGAATTCGACCGCCTGACAGACGAGGCCTCGCCGGAGCGGATCGCCGAGGCGGCGCTGCGGAGCGGCTGCCGCTCGGTCGCCTTCACCTACAACGACCCGGTGATCTTCCTGGAATATGCGGTCGACGTCGCCGCGGCCTGCCGGGAGCGCGGAATCCGGACCGTCGCGGTGTCCGCCGGCTATATCTGCGACGAGCCGCGGGTCGAGTTCTTCCGCGCCATGGACGCGGCCAACATCGATCTCAAGGCCTTCACCGACGGCTTCTATCGGAAGCTCTGCAGCGCGGCGCTGCGGCCGGTGCTGGACACGCTCGCCTATCTGAAGCGGGAGACCGAGGTCTGGTTCGAGATCACGACCCTGCTCGTCCCCGGCGAGAACGACTCGCCGGCCGAGATCGAGGCGCTGAGCCGCTGGATTCTCGATACCCTCGGCCCCGAGGTGCCGCTGCACTTCACCGCCTTCCATCCCGACTGGAAGATGCGCGACACGCCGCCGACGCCGCCCGAGACCCTGTTGCGGGCCCGGCGCATTGCGAAGCGGGCGGGCCTCCGCTACGTCTATACGGGCAACGTCCATCATCCGGAGTCGCAGAGCACCCTGTGCCACGGCTGCGGAACGGTTCTGATCGGCCGCGACCGGTACGATCTCACCGCCTGGCGCCTCACGCCCGACGGGCGCTGCCAGGACTGCGGCGCGCCCTGTGCCGGTGTCTTCGAGAGCGCCCCGGGGCACTGGGGACGGCGGAGACGGCCGATTTCCGTGGAACGCGCCCCTATCGGCGCCTGATGCGCCCAACAGGAGGAAAGAACAATGTGGTTCACGCCAAGGAAGAAGCTGGAGATGCCGAAGCCCGAGGAGGCGCTGCCCGGGCGCGCCGAGCGGATGCCGGTCCCCGACCGCCACTTCGTCAACGGCCACGGCCTGACGCCGCCCTTTCCGGAGGGCATGGAGACGGCGATCTTCGGGATGGGCTGCTTCTGGGGCGCCGAACGCAAGTTCTGGGAAGCGCCGGGCGTTTATACGACGGCCGCCGGTTACGCCGGCGGCTACACGCCGAATCCGACCTATGAGGAGGTGTGCAGCGGCCAAACCGGCCACGCCGAGGTGGTTCTGGTCGTATTCGACCCGAAGGAGACAAGCTACGAGGCGATGCTCAAGATCTTCTGGGAGAACCACGACCCGACGCAGGGCATGCGCCAGGGCAACGACATCGGCACGCAGTACCGGTCAGCGATCTACGTCACCTCGCCGCGGCAGCGAGAGCTCGCCGAGGCCTCGCGCGACGCCTATCAGCGCGTCCTCTCCGCGAATGGTTACGGCCCGATCACGACCGAGATCCGCGACGCGCCGGAGTTCTACTACGCCGAGGACTACCACCAGCAGTACCTGGCGAAGAACCCCGGCGGCTATTGCGGCATCGGCGGCACCGGCCATGCCTGCCCGACGGGGCTGACAACGGAAGCGGCGGGCTGAGGTCGCCGCGAAACGGCCACCGGCCCGCCCGCGATCACACCTTCGCGGCGGAACGCCGGCCGGCAAACCCGAGCGCCAGCACGGCCGCCAGCCCGGCGACCAGGGTCAGAGCCGCCGGCGCTTCCGGGACGGGGGTAGACCGGACCGATGCAAAGGCGGATGCGACGTACCCGTATTGGCCCAGGGCGGCTACATAGGTATAGGAATATGATCCCGACCCGGTCGAGCTCGCCGAACCGGTGCCCGTGAAATGATGCGGGAAGACCAGTTGAAAGTAGCTGCTGTCCGGGCCGAAGGCATCCACGATGTCCCCGCCGTAATAGTCGAGGTGGGCGCTTGAGGTAAAGCCGTAGTGGCCGGTGGCGCTGTCGCTGAAGCTATAGATCAGCGTGTGGGACGAATCGTACAAGTTCACCGTGAAGGCGGTAAAGTACAGCGTCGTGTCCTCGTCCAACGGAAGCTCGTCCTCAAGCGTGAAGCTCCCCGAAAAGGATCCGCCATTCAAAATCACGTGGTAAGAAGGCGGGTCCTCGTAATTCACGAACGAACCGCTGAAGTCGACGATCACCGCGGCGGACGCTGGAACGGCCGCCGCAAGGAGGACGACGATTGCGACGACGGCGCCCCGAGCAACGCCCAATAGCTTTGATGCCGGCATGTTCGGATCCCCCAACCAAGAGTGCACCAGTCATGATGCAATTCTTGCGCCAGAGGATTTTTTTCCCTCGGAATCAGCGGCTTATAACCGACGACGTTCGGGTCGACGGGCCCGATGTAAGATCCGCTGACAGTCAAAGCCGTGCCGCTTCCCGGACCCGGCTGGCGGCAAGGCGGCGCCTCTCCCCCTATCGCCGGAAGAACTGGACCGGAACGACATAGTCGACCAAGCAGGCCCTTTGCACTGGCCGAGGCGGAGCGGACTTCAGCGGGCCGACGTCACGCGGCGGGGGCGCGTCCTCCCCGGCGGCGAAGCCATGCCAGCGCGGCCAGCCCGACGCCGAACAGGGAAAGGGCCGCCGGTTCGGGAACCGCGGCCGGCGGTTCAGGGGTCACGGCGGAAAGCTGCCCGCGAATCGCCCCCACCGGAAACGGCTCGTTGTGCAAGTTGACATAAAAGCCGGGCGGATTGGCCAGGACGTTGGCCAGGTCCGGATCGAACAAGCCCGAGCCGGTGGGCTGCGCCATGAAATCGACGATGATGGGCCCGTTGACGCCGGCCGGTGCCTGATGAATATGTGCCCCGGTCAGCGGCAGATCGATGTTGCTGAACGAGATGTCCCAATCGACGGTGAGGTCGACGTCGTCGATCACCACCACCGCGGTCCCGGATCCGTCGGAATCGCCCTGACCCGGATTGCCGGCGTCGTCCACCTCCTGGAATCCGTCCAGCATCGCCGTCAAAGTGATAGGCGCCGCCTGCCCCGGCGTGGCCGCCCACGCACAGACCGCCGCGAGGCCAAGCCCGCGGCCGAAGTATCGCAATGCGCGCATCGACATCCTCCCGGGTTACCGGTCGCGCCGGCGCGGCATTGGATCGAGCGCCGAAGCGACTCGTTGCCGAAGCCGCGAATGTTAACCGATATGCGAACCGCCGTCATCGACCGGATGGCAACCCGGATCGAATGGCCAACGGACCGTGACTTCAGGCGAAGGACCGATGTAGTGTTCCCGACGGGGCGCATTCGGCCTTTCCGTTCGGAGTCGCGTCGAATCGACCCCCGATTGGAGAGGCAACAGTCGACGGATAGCTTCATGCCACATGCTTCCAAGCTCCATCGCCTCGCCAAGCGGATTGCGGACAAGCTGTCGCAGGGAAAGCCGCCGGCGCTGACGGCGGAAATGGCCGCCTATCTCGAAGACCGGCCGGAAGCCGTGTTCGACAGCCTGGATGGATTCGTCCGGCAGCACGGCGAATCGGATGAAGGCAATCCGCTCGCCGCCGCCTATCTGATGCTGATGGCCATTCAGCTGGAGCATCTTCGCTACCAGATCGATCGTGACTATGCCTGGGCCAAGGAGATGCAGCGGGAGTTCGAGCGGCGCGTCGTGTCGCTCGCGCAGGCGGGCGATCTGCGGGGCCGGGCGCTCGGCATGCTGACCGGCGCGATGCGCGAGGCGCGGCTTCGGCCGGGCCCGGACCTGTTGGCTCTGAGCGAGGATCTCTTCAGCGCCGACATCTCGACGCTTTCCGCCTCCGAGGACCTCAACGCAAGCCTGGAGAAGCTCGCGAACGATCTCGGCGACGACGTCTTCGCGCTGGTCGATGCGGTCGACAAGGCGACCGTCGCCATGCCGCCGGAAGTCCGCGCGGCGCTGGCCGGGCAGATGGCGGTCAGCCCGTTTCCGAACCTCAAGGAAGCGGCCCCGCTTTTCCTGCTCGACCCCGAGGCGAAGGTCCGGCACGGCGCGGCCGGTCCGCTGCTCCGGAATGCCGCCGCCCTGAGCCCGACCGCCCTGCGCCGGCTGATCGCCATCCGCAACTGGGTCCCGGAGGACGAGCGCCCCCTGATCGACCAGGTGGTGCGGGAGGCACGCGCGAAAGGCGTCGTCTGCGCGAGCTGGCGGGCCGGGAACGCCACGGAAATCTGCGCGTCCGCGATCGACGGAGCGGGAACCCAGGGCTTCATGATCGTCTCCCCGGCCGGCCGGCGGCAGAGGTTGTCGTCCATTCTGATGCGGCACGGGAGCGGCATTCTGGACGCCTGGAGCGCGGACCCGTCGTCCAAGCGCGAGATCGCGGAGATGTTCGACCAGGCAAGGGCCACGACGCCCCTCCTTTCGGTCTCGCGCGGTTACCTCGACCGCACGATCGCCCATCACCTGGATGTCGGCCTGGCGAGCGGGACGTTGCCGCCGGTCGGGCTCCTCCAGGTGGCGGAAGAGATCCGCGCTCCGGAATGGCGGCCCGACCGAATCGACTGGCGGGCAACACTCGACGCGCTGATCGACGAGCTGCCGCCCGGCCTTCTCGATCCGCCGAGAGTGGAGGAAATCATCGGGACGAGCGCCGATTGGGCGGCCGCCGCGGCGGACGGGCTGTCGGACTCCTGGTTCGAGGACGACCAGGAGGTCGACGATCTGCTGCGGAATGCGCGAACGCGCCGGTTCGACACGCTGGTCGAGCGCATCTTCAGCAACGTGCTTGAGCATCGAAGGCTGAAATGGGCGGAGCGGTTCCTGTGGGTCGCGCTCTGGCTGAGGGAAGCGCCGGACGGGGACAGCAAGCCGTGGTCGCACTTCGCCATCCTGGGACGGGAGCTGATCCGAGGCCGCCGCCTCAGGACCGTTCCGTTGATGGAAGACATCGCCATCCGAACCGTCATGGCGATGCACGGTTAGGGCGGCACCGCTGATCGTCCCGGACCCCAAGAGGCCCCGTCGAAGGGGCCTTTCGCATCTCTGACGAGTGTAACCGGGGTTCAAGCCCCCCCGACGGCAAGCCCCGATGGCATGCGGCGCCGGCGCGCCGATGTTTCACGATTCCTCAACGCCACCGTCATCCTGCCGTCAGACCGAGGTCGTAAAGGTTCTCCAGGATTGACGGAGGAACCGATGACGTCACCAGCCATCGAAGTGCGGAACCTGAGCAAGACGTTCGGCAACGGCCGGCGGGCACTGCGGGACGTTTCCCTGACCGTGGGCCGGGGCGAGATGGTCGCGCTGATCGGCGCGTCCGGATCGGGCAAGTCCAGCCTTCTGCGTCAGATCGCCGGCCTCGCCCTCGCCGATCGGGACGATGTGTCGGAGGTCCGCGTGCTGGGCCGGACGGTGCAGCGAGGGGGCAGGCCCGGCCGCGATGCGAACGCGCTCCGCGCGAGCGTGGGGGTGGTCTTCCAGCAGTTCAATCTGGTCGGGCGGCTGTCCCTGCTTACCAACGTCGCGACCGGCGTGCTCGGCCGCGTTCCCCGCTGGCGCGGCAATCTCGGCCTCTTCACGCGGGAAGAGAAAATGCTGGCGATGGCGGCGCTCGACCGCGTCGGGATCGCCGAACAGGCCGGGCAACGGGCGTCGACGCTGTCCGGCGGGCAGCAGCAGCGCGGCGCCATCGCCCGGGCCCTGGTGCAGGGCGCCCAGGTCCTGCTCGCCGACGAGCCGATCGCATCGCTCGACCCCAAGGCCGCCCGCCGGGTCATGGACATCCTCACCGCGATCAGCCGCGAAGAGGGGATGACCGTTCTCGTGTCGCTGCACCAAGTCGACTACGCGATCCGGTTCTGTCAACGGACCCTGGCCCTGCGGGACGGACGGGTCGTCTATGACGGGCCGTCGAGCGCGCTGACGCCGGCCTTTCTGAGCGAGCTCTACGGATCGGAAAGCGAAGAGCTGATCCTGCCCGCGCTCGACACCGTTCCCGCGGACCGGCCAGAGCCGCGCCGCCTCGCGACGACGACCGGCATCGCCGCGGCGGACCGCGGCCAGTACGGCCAGCCGATGAAGAAGGCCGTGGGCCTTATCTGACGGGCCGACCGGCCCGAGCGACACACCGCAATCGGAGAGACAGGAGAGCAGACATGAAACTGACGCTTACCGCCGTCGCGCAGCTGGCGACGTCCGCGGCCACGGCGGCGATCCTTGCCGCGACGCCGGCCGCCGCCGCGGAGATCAACTTCGGAATCATCTCGACCGAATCGACGCAGAACCTCCGGGCGCAGTGGGAGCCGTTCCTGGAGGCGATGGAGAAGCAGACCGGCCACACCGTAAGGCCGTTCTTCGCTTCGGACTATGCCGGCGTCATCGAAGGGATGCGGTTCGGCAAGGTGCACGTCGCCTGGTTCGGCAACAAGTCGGCAATGGAAGCCGTCGATCGCGCCGGCGGCGAGATCTTCGCGCAGACCGTCGACGTGGAGGGCAACCCCGGCTACTGGTCGGTGCTGATCGTCCCGGCCGACAGCCCGATCGACAGCCTGGACGACGTGCTGAAATGCGACAAGACGCTGAACTTCGGCATCGGCGACCCGAACTCCACCTCCGGGTTCCTCGTGCCCACCACCTTCGTCTTCGCGGAGAACGGCGTCGACCCGAAGGACTGCTTCAAGACGGTGCGCAACGCCAATCACGAGACGAACGCGATGGCGGTCGCGAACAAGCAGGTGGACGTGGCGACCAACAACACCGAGAACCTGCGGAAGATCCAGGAGAACCATCCGGAGGCCTATGCCAGGATCAAGGAGATCTGGCGCTCCCCGCTCATCCCGAGCGACCCGCTCGTCTGGCGAAAGGACCTCGACGAGGAGATCAAGAAAGACCTCTACTACTTCGTCATGACCTATGGCCGCGTCGGCACGCCCGAGGAGATCATCGCGGCCCGCAGGGTGTTGGCGGGCCTGGACTGGGCGCCCTTCGTTCCCTCCTCCGACGCGCAGCTCTATCCGATCCGGCAGATGGAGCTGAACAAGGAGCTGATGCGGCTCCGCGCCGACGACCGGCTCTCCGACGCGGAGAAGAAGCAGCGGACGGCCGAGATCGAAGCCGAGCTGACCGCCGTCAAGCGACAGGAAGCGCAGCTGCCGCGGATGTAGTCCGGCGGACGGGCGGCGGCGGGGGTATGCCTCTCCCCCGCCCATCTTCCCGCCGGCGTACCGAGGGAACCCAAGCATGACAGACGCCACCGCCACCCGTCCGCCGCACCGCGGCCTGCTCTCCGGAAGGATCGAGCCGCCTCGCCGCGATCTCGGTCGCACAACGTTCAAGACGCTGCTGTGGAGCGCGTTCGCCGGGCTGCTCGCCTGGGGCTGGGAGCCGGCGGGCATGAGCAACATCGTCGCGCTCTTCACGGACGCCGCCAACATGGCGGAATACGCCCGGGGCTTCATGGCCCCCGACTTCCACAACTGGCCGACCTACCTCAACGAGATGGTCGTCACCATCCAGATCGCCATCTGGGGAACGGTCCTCGCGGTGCTGGCCGGCATTCCCTTCGGCATCCTGTCGTCGGAGAACATGGCGCCGATCTGGGTGGTGCAGCCGGTTCGCCGGTTGATGGACGCCTGCCGCGCCATCAACGAGATCGTCTTCGCGATGCTGTTCGTCGTGGCGGTCGGTCTCGGCCCCTTCGCCGGCGTCATGGCGCTGTTCGTGCACACGACCGGCATCGTCGCCAAGCTGTTTTCGGAGGCGGTCGAGGCGATCGACCCGCGCCCGGTGGAGGGCATCCGCGCCACCGGCGCAGGACGGATCCAGCAGGTCGTCTTCGGGGTGATCCCGCAGGTCCTGCCGCTGTGGATCTCCTATGCGCTCTATCGATTCGAATCGAACGTCCGCTCGGCGACGGTGCTGGGAATCGTCGGCGCCGGCGGCATCGGGCAGCTGCTCTGGGAATACATCCGCGGCTTCTACTACAGCGAGACCGCCGCGGTGATCATCATCATCGTGGTCACGGTGAGCATCCTCGACATCGTCTCGCAACGGCTGCGCAAGCTGGTTATCTGAGACTTTCGAGAAGCGCGACGAAGGCCTCGCCGGCTACGGCGAGGTCGTCGTCGTTGCGGATGACCACCAGCCGCGGATGATGGCAGGCGACCGCCGCGGCCCGCGCGACGCGCCGCTCGATCTCCGCCGCCGTTTCCCGTCCGCGCCGATGAAGCCGTGCGCGCAAGATCTCCGGATCGATCTCGATGAGCAAGGGCAGCAGGTCCGGATAGCGCCGCGCCGCCGCCTCCAGATGGAGGCGCGAGCCGTTGGCAACGACGTGAAGGCCGCGGGCAAGCCAAACGTCGATCTCGCAACCGAGCCCGTAGCGGTGACCGTGGCTGCGCCAATGGAGCCCGAAGCAGCCGCTGGCCAGCCGCAGATCGAACTCCGCGTCGCTGAGCGCGACGTGGTTCTCGCCGCCCCAATCGGCCGGCCGGGTGATGTAGCGGTGCGCGAAGACGACGCCGGAGTCCGGCCCCAGCCGCCCGCGCGCATAGGCGATGAGACTGTCCTTGCCGGCGCCGGACGGCCCCATCAGATAGACGAGCCGCCCCGACCGTCCTCGGCGCCCCGCCTCGACCCCCGGCCGGGCGCCACGGTCCGAGGATGCGACCGGATCGGTCACGGGTTCGGCCGCCCGGGTCAACCGCCCAGGGCGTAGCGCGCCGCGATCCGGAACGGCGCGGCCGCGTCGGCCTGTGCGAAGAGGCAGAGGGAGCGGACCGGAACCGGTTCGCGGCAAAGCGGCGCCACCAGCGGATCCAGCGCGGCCCGGACGGCTTCGCGCGTGCCCTCGTCCGGCAGCGGCCCGGTCAGCGTCAGGTGAAACCGGAACTCCTCAAGGACATAAGGATAACCCCAGAGGCGCAGCAGCCGATCCTGCCGCTCCGAGAGGCCGTCGCGCCGGCGGCGCTCGAGCTCCGCGGCATCGGCCGGCGCGCGGAAGGAATCGAAGGCACGGACGCAGTCCGCGGCGAGCGCATCGAGGGCCGGGCAGGGCTCGCTCGGCACCAGCGCCAGGAAGCGCCCCAGCACCGCCAGACGCAGCGGCGGCATGTCGAAGCCGATCCGCGTCGCCGCGAATGCCGCCACGGCCTGCCGCAGCGCGCCGGCGGTCTGTCCCGCCGCGAGTCGGAACGGCGGCTTCAGCGTCCCGTGAAAGCCGTAGCGCCGGGGCGCCTGCGTGATCTCCGCAAGCTTCTGTGCGGAGAGGCCGGGCAGATCCTCCTGCGGCACCGGTTCGCCGCTCGCCGCATCGCGGCCGAGCCAGCGATTGCCGAAGGCCTCCAGCGCGCTGCCGGGCTCCGGCGCGTAGTAGATCGCGTAGCGCGGTGCCATCGGCTAGCTGATCCGTTCACCGCCACGCCAGACGCCGCGGACCACCGGGAAGCCGTCATGCAGCGCGACCCGGACAAGGTCAGCCCGCCGTCCCGGCACGAGGGCGCCGCGATCGTCGAGGCCCACCGCCTCGGCCGGGTTCGCCGAGACGGTCGCGACGGCGCGCGGCAGGTCGATGCCGATCCGGTCGTGCAGCAGGAAGGCCGCGTGCAGAAGGCTGCCCGGAACGTAGTCGGAGGACAGGATGTCGAGCAGTCCGGCCTCGGCCAGCTCCGCAGCCGAGACATTGCCGGAATGGGATCCGCCGCGCACCAGATTGGGCGCGCCCATGACGATCCGCATGCCGTGGCGCCGCGCCAGCTCTGCGGCCGACCGCGTCGTCGGGAACTCGGAGATGGCGATGCCGTCGGCGACGGCCTCGGCGACGTGCTCTTCCGTCGTGTCGTCATGGCTGGCGAGCGGAATGCCACGCGCCCGACAGCGCGCGACGATGGCGCTGCGATGCTTCTCCGAGTTCTCCAGCATCAGCGCCTGCCGTTTCGCGATGACCTGCTCGAACTCCTCGTCGGTCCATCCCTTGTCGCGATGGAATCGGCGGAACGCCGACAGGTCGCGCCATTGCCGGTGGCCCGGCGTGTGGTCCATCACCGAAGCGAGGCGCAGGAGCGACTCGTCCGCGAAGGCCTCGAACATCTCGACCACGCCGGTGTCCGACACCTCGCAGCGCAGATGCAGTCCGTGATCGGCGCGCAGCAGTCCGTTCTCCATCGCCTCACGGATCGAGGTGATGGAGTCGGCGAGGATGCGGCGCCGCTCGCCGCCCTCGCGGTAGTCGCCGACGCAGACCGCGTCGAGCACGGTGGTGATGCCGGCGGCGGCGATCTGTGCGTCATGCGCCAATAGAGCGGCGAGGGCGGACGGCCAGCGAACGCCCGGTCGCGGCTCGAGATGGCGTTCGAGATTGTCCGTGTGTAGCTCGACGAGGCCCGGCAGCAGGAAGTCGCCCTCGAGATCGATCGCGGCGGGCGAGCGGCTGCGGCCTTCGTCGATGGCCTCGATCACGCCGCCGGCCACCGACAGCGTGCCATCGAGGACGGCCGTGGGCGTCACCAGCCGCGCGTTGGTCAGAACGAGATCGCCCCTCATGCCGCCGCCGCCTCCTTGCCCGGGTTCAGCTCGAAGAGGCGATCGGCGACGGCGTCCCGGACCTCCCGGTCGTGGAAGATGCCGACGATTGCGCTGCCGCGCGCCTTCGCTTCTGCGATCAGCTCGATCACGACCCGCCGGTTGGCCGCGTCGAGCGCCGCCGTCGGTTCGTCCAGCAGCAGGATCGGAAAGCCGACGACGAAGCCGCGGGCGATGTTGACCCGCTGCTGCTCGCCGCCGGAGAAGGTGGCCGGGGCGAGCCGCCAGAGCCGCTCGGGGATTCGCAGCCGAGCGAGCATGGCGCGCGCCCGCTCGAGCGCTTCCGTCTCGCCGACGCCCGTCATGCGGAGCGGCTCGGCGACGATGTCCTCGGCGGCGACGCGCGGGACGACGCGGAGGAACTGGCTGACATAGCCCATGCTGTGCCGGCGCACTTCGAGAATTTCCCGCGGCTCCGCGCTCGCCATATCGACGATTCGGCCACGGTGGCGCACCAGGATCCGGCCGCCGCCCGGCCGGTAGTTCGCGTAGATCGACCGCATCAGGGTCGACTTGCCGGTCCCCGATTCGCCGACGAGGGCCAGGCACTCGCCGGGATGGACGGCGAGGTCGATGCCGTCGAACACGGGGATCCGCGTGCCGCCCTGGACATGCAGGCAGAAGGTCTTCGACAGGCCGCGAACCTCGATGAGCGGGGCAGCGGCGTCGGGTTTGGGAACGTCGGTGGTTTCGCGCATCGTCACACCTGAAGAATCGAGGACACCAGGAGCTGGCTGTAGGGGTGCTGCGGGTCGTCGAGGACCTGATCGGTCAGCCCGTGCTCGACCACCTCGCCACCGCGCATCACCATCAGCCGGTGCGCCAGCAGGCGCACGACGCCGAGGTCGTGGGTCACGACGACGGCGGCCACGCCGGTCTCTGCAACCAGCCGCCGCAGCAGATCGAGGAGCCGCGCCTGGACCGACACGTCCAGACCGCCGGTCGGCTCGTCGAGGAACAGAAGCCGCGGTCGGCTGATGAGGTTTCGGGCGATCTGGACACGCTGCTGCATGCCGCCGGAGAAGCCGTCCGGCCGGTCGTCGATCCGGTCGCGGTTCAGCTCCACCCGGTCGAACCAGTCGAGCACCTCGCGGCGGATGTTGCCGTAGTGGCGGGCGCCGACCGCCATCAGCCGCTCGCCGACATTGCCGCCGGCCGAGACCGCCATGCGCAGCCCGTCGCGCGGGTTCTGGTGCACGATGCCCCAGTCGGTCCGCAGCAGCATGCGCCGCTCCGGCTCGGACAGGGCGGCGAAGATGTCCACGAGCCCGCGGTCGCGGGTGTCGTACTCGACCGTACCATGAGTCGGCACGAGCTGGGCCGAGAGGCATTTGAGCAGCGTCGTCTTGCCGGCGCCGGACTCGCCGACGATCCCCAGCACCTCGCCGGGCCACAGATCGAAGCCGACGTCGCGGCAGGCGACCGCCCGGCCGTAGAGATGCGTGAGTCCGCGGACCCGAAGAAGCGGCGTGTCGCTCATGTCGTGCCCTCCTGCGCATCGGCGCCGCGGGACCGCCGTCGTTCGGCGCAATGATCGGTGTCGGAGCAGAGGAACATGCGCCCGCCCGCGTCGTCCGTGACGATCTCGTCGAGGAAGCTGTCGGTCGCGCCGCAGAGGGCGCAGGCCTGGTCCCACCGCTCGACCGCGAAGGGATGATCCTCGAAATCCAGGCTTTCCACGGCGGTGTAGGGCGGCACCGCGTAGATGCGCCGCTCGCGCCCCGCGCCGAAGAGCTGGATCGCCGGGTTGCGATGCATCTTCGGATTGTCGAACTTCGGGATCGGGCTGGGTGCCATGATGTAGCGGCCGTTGACCCGGACCGGGTAGTTGTAGGCGGTGGCGATCCGTCCGTATCGGGCGATGTCCTCGTACAGCTTCACCTGCATGACGCCGTACTCGGCGAGCGCATGCATCCGCCGCGTCTCGGTCTCGCGCGGCTCCAGCCAGCGGAGGGGTTCGGGGATCGGCACCTGGTAGACGAGGATCTGCCCCTCCTTAAGCGGCGTCTCGGGAATCCGGTGCCGCGTCTGGATGAGCGTCGCCTCGGTCGTCCGCTCCGTGGTCGCGACGCCGGCGGTGCGGGCGAAGAATTTGCGGATGCTGACGGCGTTCGTCGTGTCGTCGGCGCCCTGGTCGATCACCTTGAGCACGTCGTCGGGGCCGATGACACTGGCGGTGACCTGGATGCCGCCGGTCCCCCAGCCATAGGGCAGCGGCATCTCTCGCGAACCGAACGGCACCTGATAGCCAGGGATCGCGATCGCCTTGAGGAGCGCGCGCCGGATCATCCGCTTCGTCTGCTCGTCGAGATAGGCGAAGTTGTAGCCGGAGAGGCGCCCGGCGGCGCCGGCCGCAGCGGCGGTTGAGGCGTCCTCGCGCGGCGGCAGGGTGAGGGTATCGTCGCTCATTCCGCGGCCGCCTTTCCCGCCGCGGCGGCTTGTTCCTCCGCCGCGGCGCGCATGGCACGGATCATCACCAGCTCCGCCTGGAAGTCGACGTAATGGGGCAGCTTCAGATGCTCGACGAAGCCGGTCGCCTGCACGTTGTCGGCGTGGGAGAGGACGAACTCCTCGTCCTGCGCCGGCGCCGTCACCTCCTCGCCCAGCTCGCGGGCGCGCAGCGCCCGATCGACGAGCGCCATCGCCATCGCCTTCCGCTCGCAATGACCGAAGGCCAGGCCGTAGCCGCGCGTGAACTGGGGCGGCCGGGTCGCCGAGCCACGGAACTGATTGATCATCTGGCACTCCGTAACGGTGATCTCTCCGAGTTCGACGGGGAAGCCCAGCTCCTCGGGAACGAACTCGACCGCGACCTCGCCGAGCCGGATCTCCCCGGCGAAGGGATGGTTGTTGCCGTAGCCCCTCTGGGTCGAATAGCCGAGCGCGAGCAGGAAGCCCTCGTCGCCGCGTGCCAGAACCTGGAGGCGGAGATCGCGGTCGGCGGGGAACTCCAGCGGGTCCCGGGTCACGTCGCCGACGGAATCGTCGCCCGACATTTCCGGTTCCTCGTCCGTTTCGAGGAGGCCGTCGCGGGACAGGACATCGACGACCCGCGGCATTGCCCCGGGCGCGGCCTCCCCCTCTTCCGCCGGCGGCGGGGCCGTCGGGCCTTCCAGATCGAAGTCGAGCAGCCGGTGTGTGTAGTCGAAGGTCGGACCCAGGACCTGGCCACCGGGGACGTCCTTGAAGGTCGCGGAGATCCGCCGGCGCACCAGCATGGCCGCCGTGTCGATCGGTTCGGACGCGCCGAACCGGGGCAGCGTCGTGCGATAGGCGCGGAGCAGGAAGATCGCCTCGATGAGGTCGCCGCGCGCCTGCTTGATGGCCAGCGCCGCCAGCCCGCGGTCGTAGAGAGAGCCCTCGGTCATGACCCGGTCCACCGCGTGGGCGAGTTGCTGGTCGATCTGGGCCAGGGTCAGCTCCGGCACCGCCGGATCGCCGCGACGCTCTTCCGCGAGAAGCTTGTGCGCGTTCTCGATCGCCCGTTCGCCGCCCTTCACCGCGACGTACATGGCTCAGCCCTCCTCTACGCTCGTCGTGCGCGGCAGGCCGCAGATCCGCGCGCCGCAGGTCAGGAACAGGTCGACACCCCGGGGAAAGCGGGCGACGTTCGCCCGCCAGTCCTGCCAGAACCGGTCGGGCAGGCCGGTCGCGGTGAGCCGGTGCTCCGTCTCGATGCCGGGGCCGGTGAGGCGCAGCGGACCGTCTTCCCGCAGGCCGCCCGTCTCGACGATCAACGTTGCCGACCGGTCCGGATAGGCGTCGGAGCCGTCGGAGAATCGCGACAGCGGCGGCGAGGCCGCACCGTCCGCGATCACCGCGAACCGGGCGGCGTCGGTCTTCGTCATGATCGGGCAGCCGCAATGGAAGCGCAGATAGGCGGCCGCCCCGGCCGCCGCGTGATCGAGCCAGACCGGCGTGTCGTGATCCAGCAGCGCGAGGCAGAGCGCGGTCGCCGCGGTCCCGAGTCCGGGCGCCGGCTCAAACGCGTCGCGGATGGTTCCGATCCGGCCGGGGCGCGCCAGCGCCTCGAGCGCGACGCGGAACGTCCGCTGCGCGTCGAGGACCGGGTCGGCGAAACCGGGGCCGATCGCGCCGCCGGCAGAGGTGCTCGTCATCGTCATCGCCTCAGCCCTCGCGAACCATGGTCAGGAACTCGACGCGCGTCGCCGCAGCCTTGCGTTGCCGTTCGGCCTTCCGCGCGGCCTGGTCGCGGGCGAGCGGTTCGATCACGCGCGCCTCGATCTCGGGCCGTCGGCCGGCATCCTGGAGAAGCGCGTCGAAGAGGGCGGCCAGCTCCGCCTTGCGCCGATCGCGCCCGGCAACGTAGCCGTGGCCGACGATCCCGCCCGCCAGCTCGACGGCGCAGCGCGACACGGTCATCTCGCCCAGGTTGAAGCGCCGGCCGGTTCCACCGACCCGTCCGCGGACCATCACGAGGCCCGTCTCGGGCCGACGGAGATGGCGAAACACCGGCTTCTCCGGAAGCTCTTCCCAGGCCGCAGCGAGTGCATCGGCAGGAGCCTTGGCCAGAACGGCCATCCAGCGCTTCCGGGCGGCGGTCGCGGCGTCGACGGTCGATTCCGTCGGGGGTGGATCTTTTTGCATATTCATCTATACGTCTATATGTCTATATGTTATGAGATGATCCTGCGCGAGAAGGGTTCCGATTGTAAAGCGGCAAAATGAGAAAGTTTTTTTACGGGAGAGCGTGACATGGAAGCGGACGCGATCCACGGCGCCGGCGTGGCGCTGTGGCGCCGGATCCAGCAGACCCTGCAGGCCGAGATCGCCGCCGGCGCCTTCAAGCCGGGCGAACGCCTGCCAACCGAGACGGAGCTGGCCCACCGCTTCGGCGTCAACCGGCACACGCTCCGGCGCGCCGTGTCGGCGCTGCAGGACGCCGGTCTCTTGCGGGTCGAGCAGGGCCGCGGCACCTTCGTGCAGGAGGACGTCATCGATTATCGAGTCGCCCGGCGCACCCGGTTTTCGGAGAACATCGCCCGCCTCCACCGCCACCCGG
>CAZKCM010000053.1:0-30078 GCA_964551315.1 uncultured Rhodospirillaceae bacterium
CAAGGGGGCTTACTGGGACAGCGAGATCAAGCGCGCCCAGGTGTTGGGGCTCGACGGCTACCCGGTGTTCACCCGCAAGGCCAACACCGACGTGTCCTACATCGCCTGTGCCCGCAAGCTGCTCTCGATGACCGGGCGCATCTACCCGCAGTTCGCGACCCACAACGCGCACACCGTCGCCGCCATCCTGGCCATGGCGCCCGATCGCGACGGCTTCGAGTTCCAGCGGCTGCACGGCATGGGCGATGCCCTGCACGAAGTCGTGCGAAGCGCGGAAGGTACGCGCTGCCGCATCTACGCGCCGGTCGGCACGCATTCCGACCTCCTGGCCTATCTCGTGCGCCGGCTCCTCGAGAACGGCGCCAACTCCTCGTTCGTGCACCAGATCGTCGACAAGGCGGTGAGCGCGGAGGAGATCGCGCGCGATCCCTTCGCGATCGTCGAGGAGCAGGGGCCGGCGGCCAACCCGGCGATCGTTCGGCCGTCGGACATCTTCGGGCCGGGGCGGCGCAACTCGAAGGGCTGGGACATCACCGATCCCGCCACGCTGGCGGCGATCGAGCGTGCCCGCGCACCTTTCGCCGCTCCGCACCGCTGGACGGCGGCCCCGATGACACGCGCGGCGGGCGGTTCGGGCCAGGCGCGCGAGGTCGTCAACCCGGCCCGGACCGGCGAGATCGTCGGCCTGGTAACCGACGCCACGGCCGAGCAGGCGCGGGAGGCGGTCGCCATCGCCGTGGCGGCGCAACCCCTTTGGGCGGCGACACCCGTCCATGAGCGTGCGGCGATTCTCAGGCGAATCGCCGATCTTTACGAGGAGCACGCCGCGGAGTTCTTCGCCCTGGCCGCCCGCGAGGCCGGGAAGACGTTGGCCGACTGCGTGGCGGAGGTGCGCGAGGCCGTCGACTTCCTGCGGTACTACGCGGCCGAAGCCCCGGGGGCGGAGCGGGACACCGAGGCGCGCGGGACAATCGTGTGCATCTCGCCGTGGAACTTCCCGCTGGCGATCTTCACCGGGCAGGTGGCGGCCGCGCTTGTCACCGGCAACGCGGCGATCGCCAAGCCGGCCGAGCAGACCTGCCTGATCGCGGCACGGGCGGTCGCGCTGATGCACGAGGCCGGCGTACCGGAAGACATCCTCCAGCTTCTGCCGGGAGACGGTCCGTCGGTCGGCGCGGCGCTGACCGCCGACCCGCGCATCGCCGGCGTCTGCTTCACCGGGTCCACCGAGGTGGCGCGGCTGATCGAGCGGCAGCTGGCGCAGACCGCCGCGCCCGACGCGATGCTGATCGCGGAGACCGGAGGCCTCAACGCCATGGTCGTCGATTCCACGGCGCTGCCCGAACAGGCCGTGCGCGACATCCTCGCCTCGGCGTTCCAGAGCGCTGGGCAGCGCTGCTCGGCGCTGCGCGTTCTCTACGTGCAGAAGGAGGTGGAAGGGCGCATCATGGAGATGCTCCGGGGCGCGATGGAGGCGCTTTCCGTCGGCGATCCCTGGGACATCGCGACGGATGTCGGCCCGGTCATCGACGACGACGCGCAGCGGGCGATCGTCGAATACGGCGAGGCGATGACGGCAAAGGGCCGGCTGGTCGCCGCGCTCGATGCGCCCGGTGGCGGTCGCTTCGTCGCACCGCAGGTGTATCGAGTGTCGGGCATCGAGGAACTGGATCGCGAGGTCTTCGGGCCGGTGCTCCACGTGGCGGTGTTCGAAGCGGACGCGATCGACCGGGTGGTTTCGGCGATCAACGGGAAGGGGTACGGGCTGACCTTCGGGCTGCATACGCGCATCGAGGCCCGGGTCAAGCGCATCGTCGACGGCCTCCGCGTGGGCAACATTTACGTCAATCGCAACCAGATCGGCGCGGTGGTCGGATCCCAGCCCTTCGGCGGCGAAGGCCTGTCGGGCACCGGCCCCAAGGCCGGCGGACCCCATTATCTGCGGCGGTTCCGCCGCGACAGATCCGCGCCTGCCGCCATCCAGGGCGGGCGCATGGTGCGGAGCGTCCCGCTCGCAGGGCAGATGCCAGACCCGGATGGCGGTGGCTGGTTCCGCGAGCCCGATCGCATCGCCGTCCTCCGAAGTCACCTGCGCGGCCGCGGCGCGGCGGCGATCGCCGCTGCGGCCGCCATCGATCACGGGCCGATAGACCTGCCGGGCCCGACGGGCGAGGCGAACACGCTCGCGCTCGCGCCGCGCGGCCGGGTGCTGTGCCTGGGACCGGATGCGGAAACGCTGCTGGCGCAGGTGATCCAGGCGCTTGCCGCGGGCAACGCCGTCCTGGCCGTGGCGCCGGAGGCCTCCCGGGCCTTGCAGCCGCTCCTCGACAAGGGGCTGCCGCTGGCCGCCGTCGACGGCGACGTCGACCCGGCGACGCTGCGGGACCTGGCCGTCGACGTCGTGGCCTCGGCCGCCGACGAAGAGACGCGAAGGGCCCTGCGCCGCGCGCTGGCCGCGCGCGCCGGAAAGATCGTCCCGCTCGTGTCGGAGATCATCTGTCCCGCCGCCTATGCGGTGGAGCGGGCCGTTTGCGTCGATACGACGGCTGCGGGCGGCAACGCCAGCCTGCTACAGCAGGCTTCCTGATGCTTCCGCTGGACATCCGCCGACGATTCGCGCCTGGCGCCGGTGTGACCTGACCGGACGATCAGGCGTTGGTTGCGGGGCCGATCTCATGTCGGCCTCGCCGCACCAGTCGATCTGCCACGGGGCCGCGTGTTCCACGGAATCCGTTGTACGATGTGCGCGCGGTACTGCCTTCAGCGCTTGCTGGAGCTCCCGTCGGCCTTTCGGGCCGAGAGACGTCGATCTCCTATGCCTGCCACCGTTCCTGCCTGTTGTTATCGAGCCTGCCCGACGGCGAAGCCGGACGACCCACCGCTTCACGTCACCGGGACCGGCTCTTCTGATCCCTTCGCACCGCGGCCGAGCCATGAAACACCCATGCCAGAAGGATGCCGATGCAGCGATTTGCGACCTATTTCGAGAACGACGCGCGCCAGGACGAAAGGGTCTCGACGCGGGATAGCGCCACTGCCGGCTGCCCGCCAGCCGGCAGGTGTATGGCACCGTCGCGGAAGATCAACGGTTCGGCGAGCAGCGGATCTTTCAGCTTGAGAAATCCGTTCATCTCACCGGCGTTGGACACGGTCAGGCGCGCGACAGCCGCTTCGAGCCAGTTCCCGATATCGGTCGCGGACCCATCGCCGAGAACCGGCTCTAGACCGTGATCGCGAATCCGATCCAGGGCGCGCCGCACACACCGCGCCCCGCCGATCTTCTTCAGCTTCAGCTTCACATATCCGACACCGGGAATTTGCGCCGCCCGGTCAATGTCGGCTTCATCCTTGACCGCCTCGTCGAGCATGACCGGCACGGGCGAGACGGCCGCAACGGCGGCGTTCGCCTGCCAATCGTCCATGTGGCAGGGCTGTTCGAAGAGTTCGACCCCAGTCGGATCGAGCCGGGTTGCAAAGCGGACGGCATCTTCCTGGCCAAACCCCTGATTGGCGTCGAGCCGAAGGGCGGCCCGGCCTCGGACGAGCCTTTGGATCAGCGCCACGCGAAAAAGATCGCGTTCAACATCGAAACCGACCTTCACTTTGAGAGTCTTGAATCCCTCAGCAAGCCTGGCCTCGATCTCCGCGGCCAAGCCGGTCTCGTCGCGTCCGTGCAGGGGCGCCAGAATGGGGACGGTGGCGGCCGCGTCGAGGTGGACCGCCAGATCGGCCGCCAAGACCTCGAGGGGAGCGGCGAGAACGGATGCGGCGTGAGCATGCCCGGGCATCGCCGACTCGATGGTGACGAGACCCGCCTCGATCGAGGCTCCGATGAGCCTTGGGGCAATCTCGATCAGCCAGTTCCGTGCTTGCTGCGGCGTCTCATGCGTCAACCCGGGTGTGATACCGGCTTCGCCCCACGCGGTCCTGCCGTCCGCCAACGCCACCTCGGAGACGAACGGCTCGAACCGCTTGTAGACGTGCTGCGAGATCCGATAGGGCTCGGCGAGCGGCAGGGAAAGCCGCCACAGGCGGATGCTGCGAACGGTCGCCATGGCGGTCACGCGGCGCGGGTGGCGATCTGCGTGCGGAGCATGAGGCGGCGGCTGTTCGGATCGAAGCTGTCGCGTCGATGCACGGTTGCAAAGTTGTCCCAGAGCACGACGTCGCCGACGCGCCACTTCTGGTACCACGCGTTGTCTGGCGCGGTGGCATGCGCCCAGAGCCGGTCGAGGAGCGCCTCGCTGTCTTCGAGCGAAAGGCCATGGATGTAGGCATTGCGCCGGCGCCCGAGATAGAGGATCGGATCGCCCGTGACCGGATGCGCCCGAACGAGCGGGTGAACGGCGCCGGGCGCTCTCCGGGGATCCGTCACTTCCTCATAGCCGGCCCGCAGTTCGCCTGCGCTGTTGCGGGACGAATCGTGCGTGCAGACCCGGCCGCTGATCGCGTCCTTCAAATCGGATGGGAGCGTCTCATAGGCGCGGCGCATATTGAGAAAGCCTGTGTCGCCCCCGATCGGGGGGACTTCTACGGCGTAGAGCAGGCTGGCCACCGGTGGATCCGGATTATAGGACATGTCGGCGTGCCATTGGCTCTCATAGGCGCCGAGAGCGCCGATCGGCTGACCGTTCTCGATGATGTTGGAAACGATCAGCACGAACGGGTTCCGATGCGGACGCGTGCCCGGCGTGTGGATCGGTACTCGGTCCAGATGACCGAACCGGCGGCTGAATGCCATGAGTTGATCCTCGTCCAGCCGCTGACCGCGGAACCGCAGCACAAGATGCTCCGTCCAGGCCGCGAGGATCTGATCGAAGGTGTTCCGGTCTAGCTCTTGCGACAGGTCCACGCCCTCGATGTCGGCGCCGAGGGCGGCGCCCGTCGGCACGACCCGCAGGCCAGTTGTCTTGTCCATCGTCATCAGCTCCCTCTCTTTCCTGACATGGCGACGTGCGAGCCGATCGCTTCGGCCCGGTCGCGCTGCCTCGAACGAAATATCCGCAGGGCGACCATAACCGCCGCGGCGCAGAGCAGTGCGGCCGCAACGGGCCTGGTCGCGAAGACGGCTGGATCGTTGCCGGCACCGATCATCGCAGTGATGAAGTTCGTCTCGGCCATCGGGCCGAGGATCACGCCGAGCACCATGGGGGCGATCGGAAAGGCGTTGCGCTCCAAGGCCCAGCCGATCGCACCGAAGGCGACGATCAGCCAGAGATCATTGGTGTTGTTGCGCTCGGCCAGCGCGCCCACCAAGCAGAACAGCACGACGAACGCCGAGATCAGCGCTTCCGGTGCCTTCAAGATTCGCACAAGCCCCCGAACGAAGACCCAGCCGATGATCGCCATGCCGATGAGCCCGAGCAGGATCGTTGCGAACACGGCATCGACGATTTGAGGCGAGGACATGAAAACCTGCGGTCCGGGCTGCAGACCATGCAGCATCAGCGCGCCGAAGATGATTGCCGTTGCACCGCTGCCCGGAATGCCGAGGGTCAACAGGCAGATCATCGCCCCGCCGACCGAGGCCGTCGATGCCGCCTGCGGCGCGACGATCCCTTCGGGAATGCCCGATCCAAGACGATCACGCCGTCTTCCATATTGCCCCTCCGCGCCATAGGCGATGAACGAGGCGACGGTTGCGCCTGCGCCTGGCACCAGCCCGATCAGCACACCGATCGCCGTCGAACGGAACAGCGCTCCCTTTACCCGTGCCAGGTCGATCAGCGAAGGAAGGCGCGTCCTGAGCCGGGCCCCGCCGACGGATCGCGGCGTCGAGAAGCCTCGTTCCAGACGGACCAGAACCTCGCCAAGGCCATAGGCGCCGATCATGACGCAGATGTATGAAATGCCGTCGGTCAGGGGGGGAAGACCGAAGCTGAACCGGTTGGCGCCATAGACGTCGTCGATCCCAACAGTGGCGATGAGCAGCCCGACGAGGAGTGAGATCACGCCCTTCAAGAGGGAACCGCCGCCCAAGGAGACGACGCTGGCGATCCCGAAGACGACCAGTGCGAAGAACTCCGGCGCCGAAAAGGAAATGGCGAGTCTGGCAAAGGGCGCTGCAACGAGGATCGCGAGGAGCAGGGCGCAGAGACCGCCCAGCACGGCCGCCGCCAGGGTATAGCCGAGCGCCATTGCGGCATCTCCGTTTCGCGCCATGGCGTAGCCGTCCCATAGCAACGGTATGTCGAGCGGCTCTCCCGGGATGCGAAAGAGGATCGAGGTGAACGCGCCGCCATAGGTGCCGGCGACGTACATGGCTGTCAGCAGCACGACAGCCGATGTCGTCTCCATGGCATAGGTAAACGGCAGCGCCAGGACGATGCCCATGACGAGGGTTAAGCCAGGCAGGATGCCGGCGATGAGACCGGCGACGAGACCCATGATCAGCAGCGCCAGGGCCTCGGGCGTCGTAAGGAGCGCGGCCGTCGCCGTGATCGTGCCGATCATCTCGCCACCCTCACCGGATGCCGGCCGCGTTCATCACGGCAACGGTTGCCTCCAGAAACGGGCCGCGGCCGAGCGGAAGGGACACATAGACAACGGCACGGAACAGGGCAAAGGTCAGGGCGCTGCCGGCAACGGACGCGAGAACCACCGGCCAGGGGCGGCGATAGCCACCGATCAGCAGCAAGCCCGCGAGAAGGAGCGCCGTTGCAATCGGATACCCGAGCAAGCCGAGCGAACCGACATAGGCGACGACAATCCCGATTGCGAGCCCGACGCGGCGAGGCGCGGGCGGGCTTTCCGTCGTGTCATTCGCGGCGGCCTCCATAGCCTGCTGTGCTCTCTCGGCAGCCGAGGGGCCGATGCCCAGTGCGGTCCGTACCGCAGCGGCACCGCAGACCAGAATCAACGCGGCGAGAAGCGTTCTTGGCCAGAATGCCGGCCCGAGCTGTTCCGGTCCCGCCCGGTCGGCGAAGCTTCCCGTCTCGACGAAGAGCCACACGGCGACTGCGGCCAAGGCGAGATACGGCGCCGTCTGGCGGATGATCACGTTCCTTTCCAAGGCCATGTCCCCGCTCACGTACCGGCGCTGCGCTTCCATTCTTCCAGGGAGTCGTCGACGAAGCGCTCTGCCGGCTCGCCGATGATCACGCTGTCGGGCGATGCATACTGTTCTTCGAGATACGCCTTGAACTCCGGCGTTGATGCGGCCTTGGCAAGCGTCTCCCGCAGCTTCGACAACCGATCTGGCGAAGTTCCGGCCCGCACGACGATGGTTCTGTATTGTGGCAGACGAAGATCGAACCCCAGATCCTTCGCCGTCGGCACATCGGGGAAGGCCGGCTCCGGCCTGTCGGTCAGGAACAACAGGGGCTTCAGCTGCCCGCTTTCGAGAAAGCTGCGGATGTCCCCGGCCTGCTCAAAGAGCAGCTCAGCATTTCCACCGATGACGGCGGAGTAACGTTCACCGGGCTTGGCGAACGGGACCGAAGTCAGGTTGAGACCTTGCGACTTGAAGAAGTTCACCGAGACATCGTCCGCGCTGCCGAAGCCGGTGATTGCAACGCGGAGGTTCCGTGTCTTCGCAGCTTCGACGACATCGTCCCAACTGTCGAATGGCGAATCGCTTGCGACGAAGAATCCGGAATTCTGCTGGATGAGGACGCCCAGCAAGGCGACGTCAGTGCGCCGCCACGTGGCCTCGGGCGACAAGGTGAGGGCGAGCGTGTCGGCGGTCAGGACGCTGACCGTGTAGCCATCGGCGTCCGCCGTCAGCATCTTGGTCAGCCCTGTTTGACCGGCCGCTCCGGGCACATTGATGACCGGCAGGCTGGTGCCCAGAGCCGGTTCCCAGAGCTGGGCGATCTTGCGGGCGAGCTGATCGGCCCCACCGCCGGGGCCCCAGGGAACGATCAGTTCGACCGGGCGGCTTGGGTAGGTGTCGGCGGCACGCACGGCATCGGCGTGGCCGATAAGGACGGTCACGGCGGCTGCGGAAAGAAGGGTTCTGACGAGATCCGGCATGGATGGTTCCTCCGAGTTTGAGCGCGGCCGTTCGGTCGGCCAGACCGCGGTCGCAGTGTGCCCGGCGAGCCCATGCGGCTCGAAACGAGTTCTTCTTTCGGTGTTTCAAAGAGAATTTGAAGGCATCGAGGCGGACGGGCGAAGCAGGCGTCGGACCGCTCCCGGTCGCAAGTTTCTCTATCGTCGTTTGTAGAATTTCTCGTTTGCCCATCCCGTCGGACTCCGGACCATAAAGCGATCCGGCGAACTTGGCCGGGCGAGGGTGGCTCCTGGATCACAAGCCCGCGGCAATTTGAGAAGAGCAGCTTGCGCCGCGTCACCAAACGCTAAAGCGCCACGATGGGATCGTCGTGGTTCATGAACGAAGAGGAGTCTTCGACGATGCTCATCAATCGTCCCTTCACGACACAGCCGTCTCGTCACCCAAGCGCGATCCAGCTGGTGCCATGTCCTTCTTGTTGTCGCTGTCGATTGCCGGATTGGTAGAACCGCCGCCTGTAACAGGCCGGCACGTCCCAAGCATCGGCGGCCGCCGGCGAGGTGCGGCCCGCAAGGAGCAGAGACGGCTATGTCGAACGATCAGTCGTTCATCATCGAGGTCGATGACGAGGCGGCCGGCATTATTGTCGGGGACCGCCGTGGGTTTCATTTCTTCGCCGCCCATCACCGCTATTCGGCGCTCGAGGCGCGTGTCTTTCGCAGTGCCGTCGAGGCGGAGCGCGCTGCGCGGTCGATTCGATGGCCGAAGCATTCCCAGGCGTGAACGGAGGATGCGTGCCGGACGATTTGAGGCGCTTTCCGCGGCTTTCCGCGCCGCCTTTCGGTCGAGGACTGGCGGCGATGGCCGCAGAACGTCGCGGCCCGAACTTATGACGATGTCGGAATAGGGAGGGCGGCGGTGGAAGCAATCCTCGTGCTTGGAACGATCGGGTTAATCGTGCTGATCCTCGGCGCCTATTCGGCCTTGTGGCTCTTTACGATGCGGTAGAGGCGACGAGGCGCGCTGCAGGACGGTGATCGGCAAAGAGCAACGAGCCGACCGGCTCGGCGGGTTCAGGCAAAGGCGCGAGAGCTCGCCGCGAATGGCCCGATGAGGTGGTCGGCCAGCTGCTCGCACTGAGTGCGGATGTCCGGGACGGAGGTCGTCTCCCAGAACGTGCCTTTCGTTACCGGGCCGATGGCAAAGAGGCGGTTCGACACGGCGCCGTCCCGGCCGATGAGGGCGTTGTCGGACGTGACCGCGAGCCCCAGGCCCAACGGATCGGGACGCGCCAGGCCTGTCGCCAGCAGGTTGCGAATCAGCGGATGCGCGATCCTGCCATAATCGGATTGCGGGCCGGAGCAGTTGATCACGCGCGCAACGCGCAGCGGCAGGGGCCTGTCCTCGCCGCGCAACTGCAACTGCGCGGTGATTCCTTGCCGGTCGGCCTCGAGAGACTGCACGCGACCGCAGTGGATCAAGAGCCGGCCGGTTCGCAAAGCGGTCTCGATGCGCGCCGCGACTTCCGGAGCCATGCGGTGGCGGTGAACGTCCCACCACGGGCGGAGATGCCGCAGAAAGCGTCGTTTTTCCTCGATGGGGAGTGTCTGCCAGAGAGTCTGCGTATCCGGTCGTATCGCGTCGATGACTGACCGCCAGTCGATGCCCTGAGAGGCGGCCACATGGATCTCGCGGCGAACGGCACGCAACAGATCGACAATGCTGCGTGGCGTGGCGCCGGCGAGGAAGCGCCGATAGGGCCGGCTAGCCGCGTGCGTGCGCGGGAGCAAGCCGCGCCGCGAGATCGCGTGGATTGGCCCGGTGTGCTCCTGGTCGAGAAGCGAAAGGACGGTATCGACCATGGTCAGGCCGGTGCCGATCAGCAGGACAGGAAGCGTCGGCTCCAGCCCGTCCAGAGCCTTGGGGTCCCACGGATCTCCGAAGTAACGGTCGCTTGGGTTGTCATCCGGCGGGAAATTGCCGACCGCAAGGACGGCGATATCGACGGCGTAATGGCGGCCACAGGCGACCTCGATTCTCAGCCCCGCGGAATGGCGCCTCACCGAGACCACTTCGTCCGCGATCAAAGAAAGGTTCCGGCCTCTCCCTTGCCCCCAGATCTCTTCACCCAGAAGGGACTGGATGTAGGAGCCGTAAAGCGAGCGGGGCACGAAGGTAAGGCTGTCGATCGTGGCAGGGATTGTGCTCGTGGTCTCGGGCCGCAGCGTCTTGAGCCAGGCGAGGAAGTGGTCCGGCTGATCGGAGAAGGCGCTCATGTTGCCGGCCCGAACATTGAGGAGATGGCCGGGATTGCCCGTCGAATAGGCGAGACCCCGGCCGAACTGCTCGTTCTTCTCGATCAGGAGGATCTGGTCCGCGGTTCCGCAGCGGCGCAGCAGTTGCACCGCAAGAAGCGAACCGCTGAATCCGGCACCGATGATGGCAATGCGTTTGCCGGTCTCAACCATTATGGGTTCCATCCCGGGTGCCCGATGGGATCACGACGGACTCCGCCGATGCCGCATCGAGGTTTCGTCGCCTCGACGGGCGTGCCGGCGATGGGGACGTCCGCCCGGTTCGGCAGCGGCATTCGGCACGCTCTGCGGTTCCCGAATGCGGCGAAATCCATGCGGGTCATTGAAGCCGGTCGCTATGATCGCGCCGTGGCGTTCGCGACCCGACGGCGGTTCGGCGCAATGTCAGCCGGAATGCCGGAACGGGCTATCAGCGCCCGGTTTGCCGTCGACCGCGCCTCCTCGCGCAGCCATTGCTGGAAGAGCTGGACCTTGCGCGATACCTGACGGCTTTCGGGCAGAACCATGTAATAGGCAAACTCGACCGGGAAGTTCGTCGCGAACGGGCAGACGACGCGGCCGTTGGCCAGGTCCTCTGCCGCGATCGCGAGCTTGGCCAGGGCGACGCCACGGCCGAGAACGGCGGCTTCGAGAACGAGGCTCGACTGGTTGAAGCGCGGCCCGCGGTTTGCATCGACGCCGGTCACACCGGCGGCGCGCAGCCACATTTCCCAGGTCGGGCAGGTCTCGTCGTCGTCCGGGCTGTCATCGTGCAGCAGCGTATGAAATCGGATATCCGCGGGCGTGCGCAGGCCGCGCGGCCCTTCCAGTAGGGTCGGGCTGCAGACCGGCAGAACGGCCTCGCTGAGAAGGCGCTCGGCGGTAAGCCCCGGATACCGGCCGGCGCCGTAGCGGATCGCCAGATCGACGCTGGTGTTGGTGAAATCGGCCAGTTCCATCGAGGCGGCGACGCGCACATCGATCTCGGGATGCGCGGCCTGGAAGCGATCGAGGCGGGGCAGCAGCCATTTGGCGGCAAAGGACGGGGCGACGCTCACATTGAGGATGCCACTGTCATTGCCGACGCTGATCTGCTCTATCGCGGAGGCCAAGCCGTCGAAGGCGGCGCGGATGCCGGGCAGGCAGGCGGCGCCGGCTTCGGTCAGCAGGAGCTGGCGGTTGACCCGGCGGAAGAGCGGGATCCCGATATAGTCCTCGAGCATCCTGACCTGATGACTCACGGCTGCCGGCGTCACGCCAAGCTCCTCGGCGGCCTTGGTGAAGTTCAGATGGCGTGCCGCTGCTTCATAGGTTCGAAGCGCATTGAGCGGCGGAAGACGGCGGAGTGATCGCATGAACGGTCTCCTAGCTTGTTTCGTGCCCGTGTCAGCACGACCGGTCCGGAGTCCTCACGTCGGGGCCGAAGAGGACATTAATTTTATACTCTAGTAAGTCAATAGAGTTTGTGGTGTATAGGATCGAACCGAGCGCAGCGGTATCGGAGGGCTTGGCAATACGCGCTTATAAGACGGCGGCCCGGCGGCGCACGTAAGGTCCGCGCCATGCCCGCCATCTCTTCTCCCGTCGCGCGCTGCGTCTGTTCGGAGGTGACGCGACGGCACGCCGCGGCTGAGCCATGAACACCGTGTCTGCGTCTCGCCACCACCGTGCTTCGGTCTCCTGGATGCTGCCAGGGGCGCTCCCTGTGGCTAGTCGGTGTCGAAGATGCGGTCGCCCAGCTCGTCGATGATCTGTTTGCCCTTGGCGATCGCAAAGGCGGCCGCTCCGTCTTTCGTCGGGTGCGTTTCGGCGCGGATGAACCGGTGTTCCTTGACGCCCGTGGCGCCGTCCTTCTCGATGATCCCCGCCGTCTGATACTGGCCGTTGGCCGGGTAGGGGGTCGGCCGAATGCGATAGCCCTTGTATTCTGTGGCGGCCGCCGCCGACGCATCGGATGCGTCGTCACTCCGGCTACCGACCAGGCGAGCCCATAGGGCCCGAAGCTTCGATGCCATGTGCAAGCTCCAATATCACAGCCCATCCATACCTCTTTCCGGAGGTCAATCCGGAACCGCACGTCCGGCCCGGTACCGGCCGGCTGGAAAGGTGCGGCCGCTCGACGGATGCCACCGCGTTGGCGAACGCAGACGCGGCATGCCGAACCCGCCTCCCGCCACACCCAAGGCGCCTTCAACTCTAATCGGGACGCGGTCGCCGGGCGAGGAAAGAACCGCGGGATCGCAGGCTCTGCCGCGCTGTCACATGCGATGGCGCGCAAGCTTCCAATAACGCGCTCAACGATGAACGCCCCAATCGACGCCGGCCGGGGGCGCCGCGACGGCTCCTGTTCGGACGAAAGCGTCCGAAGGCCGTCAGGGCTGTTCGGCGATACGCGGTCCGGGCACCGGGGCCGCCGACGGTGTAGCGATGCGTGGGCCGTCATTTTGACCGCCGGCGATGCGCGGTGGCGGCGCTCCGGTCGAGGCAGACCCCGGACGCGCCGCGATTGCACCGGCGGCGCAGGGCGCCGCGACCGCGCCTGCCGCACAGGGCGTGGCCGCGGCGCAAGGGGCGGTCCTGGCCGAGAGGGCGCGGGCGGCGGCCGGTTTGGCGTCGGCGAGGCCGCGGTGCACGACATGGTCCGCGGCCACCGCGGCGGTTCCGGCGACGAAGACGGTACCGAACAGCAGGGCGTTGCGCTTCTTCTTGGTCATGGCGCCGGTATTCCTCAGTCCAACCCGAACCTCGGGCGCAGGCGGATGCCGATCAGGCTGCCGGCGAAGGCCGCCGCGAACCACAGCCAGCCGTGCAGGCTGCCCGAGGCGATACCCGAGAACAAGGCGCCGATGTTGCAGCCGAAGGCCAACCGCGCCCCGTAGCCCATGAGCAGGCCACCGATGACGGCCGCCGCCAGGCTCTTCCACGGCAGCGCCGCCTTCGGTGCGAACCTGCCGGCCAGGGCGGCGGCGAGCGCGGCCCCGATCAGGATCCCGAAATTCATGACCGATGTGGCATCGGCCAGCACCGAATCGGACAGCGCCGCCGCCGGCCCCGGCCACTGCCAGAAGTCCCAGCTCTCCACCGGCACGCCAACGGCCTGGGCGGCCTTGGCACCCCAAAGCCCGAAGGCAAAGGTAACCGACCACGGATGCCCGGCGACGAGCAGCGTTGCCAGGTTGAGCGCCGCCAGCCCCAGGGCACCGCCGAGCAGCGGCCATGGCCCCCGCAGCAGACGCGCGATTCCCTGCCGCGGCGCCGGCGCCGGGGTCTCCAGCGAACCGTGATGGCGCCGCTCGATCCACACGGTCAGGGCGGCGACGGCGGCCAGCCCGGCGAGCGTCGCCGCCAGACCGCCGGGAACGCCGAGCGAGTCGCCGAGCGAAATGGGCGGCAGCGCCGGGCGCGCCAGCCACCACGGCAGGTGCCAGCTGCCGAGCACCGAGCCGACGACGAAAAAGGCGAGCGTCACCAGCATGCGGCTCGACCCGCCGCCGACGGTGAACAGCGTACCCGATCCGCAGCCGCCGCCGAGCTGCATGCCCAGTCCGAACAGTGCCGCGCCAACCAGCACGGAGGTTCCCACCGGCGCCAGGGCGCCGACAAGCGGTTGCCCAAGGACGGTACCGGCCGAAAGCAGCGGCATGAAGGCCAGCGCGGTCAGGCCGATCATCAGCATCTGGGCGCGCATGGCCCGGCCGCGGCGTTCCACGACAAGGCGACGCCAGCCGCCGGTGAAGCCGAAAGCGGCGTGATAGAGGGTCACCCCCAACGCGCCGCCGATCAGGAACAGCACCGCCTGGCGGGCGTCGATGGCCTGCCAGATGGCCAAGGCGCCCAGCACGAGCGCGGCGCCCGCGAAGAGCGCCGGGCCGTGGTCCAGGTCGAGGCTGCGCCAGTCGCCGCGCCGCAGGGCGGATGCGTTGGCGTCGCTCATCTGCCGGATTCTCAGTCGGCGGCGGAGGCCCCGACGTAGACGACCATCGGGTTGGCCGGATCCTGGGTCCACTGGGCGAGCGAGCCGTCGTACATGGTCACGTTCTGCTTGCCGGCAATCTCCGACAGGCCGAACCACGCGACCGAGGCCCAGTGGCCGGTGTTGCAGAAGGCGATCTGCGGGGCGTCATCCGCGATGCCAACCTGCTTCAGAAGCTGATCGATCGTAGCCTTATCGGCGAACTTGCCGGCCGCACCGTCATAAAAGAGGTCGTTGGCGATGTTGGCGGCGCCGGGAATGGTGCCGGCGGCCTTGACGACGCCGCTCTTGGTCTGGCCGAGATACTGTTCGGTCGGGCGAGCATCGACCAGTTCCACCGGGCTGTGGATGGCCGCCGCCACATCGGCGGTCGAGGCGATCATCTGGGGCCGAAACGCGGCGTCGAAATCGGTGGCCACCGGCGTGACGGCGTCGGTGGACAGGGGCTTGCCGGCGGCGGTCCAGGCCTTGTGGCCGCCTTCGAGGATCGACACTTCGTCGTGGCCGAGAACCTTGAAGGTCCAGTAGACGCGGGTGGCGCTGCCAAAATCGGTGGCGTTTTCGCCGGCCGGCACGATCACCACATGCGTGTCCTCATCGATACCGAGCGCCCCGATCTTCTGCTCCAGCGTCTCGACCGACGGCAGCATGCCGGGCGTGCCGTCCACTTCGGCGCGCCAGCCATAGGTTGCGTAAGGTGCCGCGACGGCGCCCGGCACGTGGCCGGCGGCGTAGAGGTCGGCGGCGCCTTCCGGGGTGTCGCGGATGTCGAGGATCACAAGGCCCTCGGCGTTCAGGTGCTCTTCCAGCCACGCCACATCGACCAGCGGGCGATCCGTGAGACCGGCTGCCTGGGCGGACCCCGCGGCGAGGAGAGAGGCGGCTGCAATAACGATCAGCTTGCGCATGGCGGATTCTCCATTTCGACGTGGAAATGGATTTAATTATGCGAAGATGAGATGTCAAATGAGAATATATAACATGATCATGCTGTGTAATTAGAGTCCGACAAGACGGCGCACCTCCACCAGCTTGGCATCAAGGTCGATGCGGTGGTGCGACAGGACCTCCACGTTCCGATCCTCCAGGTCGATACTCTCCAGGACCGCGTCGCGGGCGCGCAGAAGGATTGCGATCTCGGCGCTGTACAGCGTGACCATGGCGGTAAGCCAGCGGTTGAGCGGCCAGGACGGGTGCGCGAGGTCCAGCGCAAATCGAGGTAGGGCGGCAATGAGCGTCTCGGCGCTGTAGAGCGTCTCATCGGTGACCCAGCGGTTGGTGGTGAACAATGCCGTCGGCCGCCCGAAACGGTCCATGGAGATGGCGACAATGTGCGCCGTCACCGCCTCCGCCGGGCGATCGGCCGGGTTGCCCGGAAGCGGTAGCGGGCACGCCTCCGCCGGCAGGGCGGGGCCGCGCAGGAAGCAGTGGAAGTGCCCGAAATCCCTGTCCCGGGCGGGCGAGGGCGGGTGGGCGTGGAAATAGGCCTGGCTGTGCGTTTCCGGGTCGTGGATGTCACCGGGAGGGTAGTGCGTCAGTTCGACGAACTCCGCCCCGGCCAGCGCCTCCAGGACCAGATTGCTGCCGCTCTTGCCGAGCACGCGCATGCAGTCGACCACCTCGGCGGCGGCGTCCGCGAGGACTTCCGGATCGGTTGTCGGTGTCATGGCGGCGACTCCGGCGGTGAGCGGTTATGTTCGGCTCACCTTATTAGGGGCGGCGGGCGGAGGTGGGAAGCGTCGGGCCGTCGTCTGAACAAGTGTCGGTGATGGCCAGCGGCCGGGACGCGCTGGTATCGGCCGTTGATCGGCCCGGCCGGGGAACTCGACGGATGCGCGCGTCGAGTTCCCGAGGCCGGAGGCCGCGGCGTTCAGGGCAGCCGTCCCTCGATGCTGGCGATGAACATCTGCTTGAGCTCGGGGGCGCCGACGGGAACCGGATTGCCGCCGGCGCTCGGGTCCGCGGCCGCCGCCGCCGACAGCTCGTCGAGCCGCTCGGGGCCGACGCCGAGCTCGGCCAGGGTATGCGGAATGCCAACCTCCCGGCGCAGCGCCAGGATCCAGTCCATCACCGCCTGGTAGGACGGCTCGGGTAGGCCGAGCCAAGCCGCGAGCCGCGTCAGCTTGGCCTCGATCGCGCTGCGGTTGAAGGCCAGTACATAGGGCATGACCACGGCGTTGGTCAGGCCATGATGGGTATCATAGATCGCGCCCAGCGGGTGGCTCAGCGCGTGGATGGCACCGAGTCCCTTCTGGAAGGCCGTCGCTCCCATCCCGGCCGCCGCCAGCATATGGGCGCGCGCCGTCAGGTTGCTGCCGTCCTTGACCGCCACCGGCAGCCACTCCTTGACCAGCCGCATGCCCTCCACCGCGATGCCCTCCGCCATCGGGTGGTAGCCGGGCGCGCAGTAGGCCTCGAGGCAGTGGGCCAGCGCGTCCATCCCGGTCGCCGCCGTCACATGCGGCGGCAGACCCACCGTCAGCTCCGGGTCGGCGATGACCACCGCCGGCAGCATCTTCGGGTGGAAGATGATCTTCTTGGTGTGCGTCGCTTCGTCGGTGATGACGGAAGCGCGGCCGACCTCGGAGCCGGTGCCGGCGGTGGTGGGCACGGCGACCACCGGCGCGATGCCCTTGGGATCGACGCGCGTCCAGTTGTCGCCGACGTCCTCGAAGTCCCAGATGGGCCGCGTTTGCCCGACCATGAGCGCGACCGCCTTGCCGGCGTCGAGCGCGCTGCCGCCGCCAAAGGCGATGACCCCGTCATGGCCACCGGCGCGGAAAGCCGCGAGACCGGCTTCGACGTTGCGGCCGACCGGGTTGCCCCTGACCTCGGCGAACAGCCCGGTGGGCAGCCCCGCCGCCTCGTTGCGGGCGATGGCGTCCTTGACCATCGGCAGCCCGGCGAGACCGGGGTCGGTGACCAGCAGCGGCTTGCTGATGCCGGCGGCCCGGCAGGCGTCGGGCAGTTCGGCGATGCGGCCGGGTCCGAAGCGCACCGCGGTCGGGTAGTTCCAGTTGCCGCGCAGCGCGGCGGCGGTGTCGGTCATGACGCGAGCTCCCTTAGAGTGCCGTACGAAGATGGAATGACTTCGGCCGCGTCAGCGGCTCATAGCCGACCCGGCCAAGCGTGCAACCCCGCCCGGAATCCTTGACGCCGGTCCAGGCCAGGGCCGGGTCGAGATAGTCGCAGCGGTTCATGAACCAGGTGCCGGTCTGGATGCGGTCGCCGATCCGGACGGCGGCGTCCGCGTCCGCGGTCCAGATCGCGGCGGTGAGGCCATAGGGGTTGTCGTTCATCAGCCGGATCGCTTGGTCGTCGCCGCGCACCTTCATGATGCCGACGACCGGCCCGAAGCATTCGTCCTGCATGATCGGATTGGCGTTGCTGGTCACCGTCAGGACCTGGGGCGCCAGGTAGGCGGTACCGCGCTTCGCCGCCTTGAACGGCTTCGCGTCAATCAGCGCCTTGGCGCCGGCGCGGACGGCGCGCGCGACCTGCTTGCGGATCTGGTCGGCCGCGCCCGCCCGCACCACGGGCCCGAGCGTGACCTCGGGGTCGAGGGGGTTGCCCAGCCGATAGCGTTCGGTGAGGGCGACGAATCCGTCGAGGAACGGCTTGTAGACATCGGCATGGACGTAGATGCGCTGGATGCCACAGCAGGATTGCCCGGCGTTGAAGAAGGCGCCGTCCACCAGGTTCTCGATCGCGTGCTCGAGGTTCGCATCGGGACGGACATAAGCGGGATCGCAACCGCCGAGCTCGAGGCCGACGCCGATGAAGCGGTCGGCGGCCGCTCGTTGCACAGCGCGGCCGCCCTCGACGGACCCGGTGAAGGCGACGAAGTCAACGCCGCCGCCGATCAGCTTCGCGGTGTCCGCGTGGCTCATGTGCAGGAACTGGAACAGCCCCTTGGGCAGGCCGGCCGCCTTGAAGGCCTGAGCGAACCGTTCGGCGCAAAGCGGCGTCTGGGCCGAATGCTTGAGGATCACGGCGTTGCCCGCCATAAGCGCCGGGACCACCGCGTTGACGGCGGTGAGATAGGGATAGTTCCAGGGTGCGATCACGAAGACGACGCCCAAGGGTTCGCGCCGGATGAAGCGGGTGAAGCCCGGCTTCTCGCCCACCTGAATGTCGGCCAGCGCTTCGGGCGCGATCGCAATCATGTGGCGCGCGCGTTCCTCGAAGCCGCGGATCTCGCCCGGCGCATGCGCGATCGGCCGTCCCATCTGCCGGGTGATCTCCTCGGCGATCTCGCTCCCGCGGGCCACGAAGGCGTCGACCGCACGGGAGATCAGGCGCCCGCGCTCCTCCACCGGTACGGACCGCCACTCGGACTGTGCCTTGCGCGCGGCCTTGAGCGCCTTTTCGATCGCGGCTCCGTCGGCCAGCGCCCGCTCCACATACACACTGCCGTCGATCGGCGTGATCGTCGTCTGTCGCGACGCCATGATGCTTCAGTTCTCCTTCATGTCTTCCGTATCAAGGGATCCACGATCCGATTCCGCGGGTTCGGCAGCCCATGCGTGCGGTGCAGTGCCAAGTGCCCGGTTTTCGCCGTCTCGGCCAGCGGCAAAAAGGCGCGTCGCGGCCGTCCGGTCATTCTCAGGCCCGCTCGAACCCCCGCATCACTTCCCAGTCGGTCACCCGCCGGTCGTATTCGAGCTGTTCCCAACGGGCGGCGTGGAGGTAGTGGTCGACCACGTCGGACCCGAAGGCCTCGCGCAGCATTTCCGAGCCGTCGAGGGCGGCGGCCGCATCGCGCAAGGTCTTCGGGATCTCGCGCACGCCCTTGCCGCCATAGGCATCGCCCACGAATTCCGGTTCGAGCTCAAGCTTGTTCTCGATTCCGGCGATGCCCGCTGCGATCAGCGCCGCCATGGCGAGATAGGGGTTGAGATCGGCGCCGCCCACGCGACATTCGACGCGCACGGCTTTTGTCTCCGCTCCGCAGATCCGGTATCCTGCGGTCCGGTTGTCCATGGACCAGACCGCCTTGGTCGGCGCAAAGGTCCCCGCCATGAAGCGCTTGTAAGAGTTGATGTAGGGGGCGAGGAAGTAGGTGATCTCGCTCGAGTGGTGAAGCTGCCCGGCAAGGTAGTGGCGCATCAGCTCCGACATGCCGTGCTCGGCCTTCGGATCGTAGAACAAGGGCTCCCCGCCCAGGGACCAGAGCGACTGGTGGATGTGGCAGGAGCTGCCCGCGGCCTCATAGTGCCACTTCGCCATGAAGCTGACCGCGCGGCCCTTGGACCACGCGATCTCCTTGATCCCGTTCTTCATAATCGAATGGCGGTCGGCCATCGTCAGGGCATCGGAATAGCGGATGTTGACCTCTTCCTGCCCCGCCGAAGCTTCGCCTTTGGAATTTTCCACCGGGATGTCCGCGCCGCTCAACCCGTTGCGGATGGCGCGCATGACGTCCTCTTCCTTGGTGGTCTGGAAGATGTGGTAGTCCTCGTTGTAGGCGCTGATCGGCATGAGGTCGCGATAGCCCTTGGCCTGCGCCTCCTCATAGCTGTCGCGAAACAGGAAGAACTCCAGCTCCGAGGCCATGAATGCCTTCATGCCCATCGTCTCGAGTCGCGCGATCTGGCGCTTCAGAACCGCGCGCGGCGAGTGGGGCACCTCGGCGTGGGTGTGATGATCGAGCACGTCGCAGAGCACCAGGGCGGTGCCCTCGAGCCAGGGGATGCGCCTGAGAGTCGAGAGGTCCGGCTTCATCGTATAGTCGCCGTAGCCGGCTTCCCAGCTGGTTGCCTTGTAGCCGTCGACCGTGTTCATCTCCATGTCGGTGGCGAGCAGGTAGTTGCAGCAATGGGTCTCGTCGAAGCCGCTTTCGAGGAAGAACTCGGCCTGAAAGCGCTTGCCCATCAGACGCCCCTGCATGTCAACATGGGCCACCAGGACCGTGTCGATCTCGCCGGCCGCGACGGCCGCTTTGAGTTCATCGAGAGAAAGTTTGCCGGACACGTTTTTTTCCCGTCGCGTTTGGATAGGCATGCCTACTGCCGTGGCATCAGCCGGATCCAGAGTGATGGTCGCCAAGTTTGCCGATAACGGCGTTCTTGATGTTTTCTCGAAAATCTTCCGTCGCCGCCGACCGACCCCCGGAGGAGGAAACTCCCCCGAGGGTCTCGGATCGCCAGCCTACGGACCGCGCCGCTCCGAGATTGGGAACGGCAGTTGTCCGATATTGGCCTCTCGGCCTGATGCTCATTCGTAGCGGTACGGCGGGCCGGCCCTCCGCATGGTTGCGGCGTAGTTCTTGAGGATTTCCACGACCTTGGCGGTCCTGGGACTCCTTGCGGCGATCTCGTCCCAGAACTTGAGGGCCTCATCCTCGACGGTTTTCCACTCCGCCTCGGGGATCGAGGTAAGCTCCAGCTTGCCGCCGGTCGTCCGGTAGTGGGCCTCGCCCCACCAGTACCAATGCTGCCTGTAGTAGTGCGAGCTGTCGATCGCCAGCTGGAATAGCGTCTTCAAGTGCTCGGGCACTGCTTCCCACTTCTCGGTGTTGACGATGTAGGAACCGGCCCATGCTCCGGAGATCGGGTTGGTGAGGTAGTAGTTGGTGACATCCGCCCACCCCACCGTATAGTCCTCGGTGATGCCGCACCAGGCGACGCCGTCCAGCTCACCCGTCTGAATGGCGACCTCGACGTCCTCCCAGGGAAGGGTCACGGGGATGACGCCGAACCGCTGCAGGAAGGCACCGCCGGTCGGGAAGGTGTAGACCCTCAGCCCCTTGAGGTCCGCGAGGCTGCGGATCGGCTTGGTGGTCGCAAAGTTACACGGATCCCAGGCGCCTGTGCTCAGCCAGGTGACGTTTTCTACTTCGCTGTAGGCCTCTTCCCAGATCTCCTTGAGGCCGTACCAGTGCCAGAGCACGGGAACGTCCAGGGAGTACCGTGAGGCAAACGGGAAGTAGGCGCCGAAAATGGACACGTCCACCGGGGCCGCCATCGAATCGTCGTCGCTTTGGGCGGCGTCGATCGTCCCGCGCTGCACGGCGCGAAACAGCTCGCCGTGAGGCACAAGCTGATCGGCGCTGTACAGCTCGATCACCATCTCGCCATTCGCCGCCTTGTTGAAGGCGTCGATCGACGGTTTGATGACATGCTCGGCCAGGGCCGGACCGGCATAGGTCTGAAGCCGCCACCTGATGGTCTGCTGTGCTTTTACGTAGGGCGCGCCCAGCGTCGTCGCTCCCACCGCCGCTGCCGCGGCCACCCCTGCGCCTTTGAGAAACTCGCGCCTTTTTTTCATTCCAGACACTCCCTTGTTGCTGTTTCTGCCTTGTTGATCCTTTGCGTTGGGAAGCGACCCCGTCGTCCCCCTCAGCGCCTCCCCCTTGGGGATTTCCCCCTTGGGGATTCCCTTCTTTGATTTACAAATCCCAACCACCTTCCTTGTTGTGTCGAAGATCCGGACACCGGTAACACCGCCTTTGACTACCGTTTGTAAGTCAGCTCGGGAAGCCACAGGGCGATTTCAGGAAATGCCATGATAATGGCTAGGCTGAGCACCATGATTGCCACGAACGGTACGATCGAGCGGTAGATATCGACCAGGGTAATTTCCTTGGGCGCCATCGCCCGCATAAGGAACAGGTTGTAGCCGAAGGGCGGGGTGATGTAGGCGACCTGGCAGGTGATCGTGTAAAGGATGCCGAACCAGATCGGATTGAACCCCAGCTTGATGACCATCGGGATGTAGAGCGGCGCGACGATCACCAGCATCGCCGTGTCGTCCAGGAACATGCCCAGCACGATGAAGGACAGCAGCATCATGATGAGCACGGTCCAAGGGTCGAGCCCCAGCCTATCAAGGAACAGGGACTCGATCGCGCGCACGGCTCCGAGGCCGTCGTAGACGGCGCCAAAGCAAAGAGCCGCAAGAATGATCCACAGAAACATGCAGCTGACGCTCAATGTCTTGCGGATCGTGTCTTCCATGACCTGATGGGTCAGCCGGCCCTTGATCAGCACCGCCAGAGTGGCGGCCACGGCGCCCACGGCCGCGCTCTCGACCAGGCTCGTAATCCCCGAGATGAACAGCCCCATCATGGAGAGGAAGATGGCCAGAGGAAGGATCCCGGCCCTGAGCAGGCGAACCTTCTCGGCCCAGCTGATCGTCCGGCGCTCTTCAGCGGGAAGCGCCGGCCCCATGTGGGGCTGCAGCGCGCATCTGACGACGATGTAGATGATGAACAGGCTCGCCATAAGAAGGCCCGGCAAGACGCCGGCGAGCCACAGCTGACTGATCGGCTGCCTGGCGATCATTCCATAGAGCACGAGAACCACGCTGGGCGGAACGAGGATGCCGAGGGAACTGCCGGCCTGGATGACGCCGGTCACCATGGTCTTGTCGTATCCGCGCCGAAGCAGCTCGGGTAAAGCCACGGTGGCGCCGATCGCCATGCCGGCGACGCTCAGCCCGTTGATCGCCGAGATCACGACCATCAGGCCGATTGTGCCGATGGCCAGGCCCCCGCGGACGGGGCCCATCCAAACGTGGAACGCCTTATAAAGGTCGCCCGCGATGCCGGATTCGGCGAGGATGTATCCCATGTAGATGAATAGCGGCAGGGTCAGGAGCGGGTACCAGTTCAGCAAGATGAAGCTTGCGTTGAACGGCATTTCCCACGCACCTTGCCCCCACAGGAGCAAAGCCGAGATCGTGGCGACGAATCCGATGGCGCCGAAGACGCGCTGCCCTGTGAGGAGCATCACCATCATCGTGCCGAACATGAGCAGCGAAATCAGTTCGTAGCTCATGCCAGGGTCTCTCCGCGAGCTGCCGCCAGGTCCTTGAAGAACGTGGCAATCGCCTGCAGAAGCATCAGTGCGATGCCGATCGTCATGATGATCTTGATCGGCGCCAAGGGCGGTGCCCAGGCGGTGTAGTTTCTTTGATCGTAGGCCAGCGCATACTCGGTGCTGGAGATGCCGCCAAGGAGGAGAAAGACCAGATAGAAGATCAGAAAGAGCACGGTGACGGAGTCGACCACCGCCCGCGTCTTCGGCGACCATCTGTTGTAGAGGAGGTCCATCCGGACGTGCGAATCGAGCTGCATGGAGTAACCGCCGCCCAGCAGGTAATAGGCCGCCAGCAGGAACTGGGACATCTCCATCGACCAATGGGGCGGCGCGTTGAAAGCGATCCTTGATACGGATGAGTACACAAGAATGCCGATCATGGCATAGATGAAGTACATCGCGAATCGGCCGACTCGACGATTTACCGCATCAACGTATCGAACGTAGGCTTTTATAAACCCTGGCAACGTCTTATTCCCATTCAAGCCGCCACTTCTTCAGCGACATCGAGCGCGTCAACTAGAAGATTTGCGATCCGGTCCGATTCCCCACCTCCAGCGCATGACGGCTCGGCCCCGGCAAATCCCCTCATCGAGCTTCATGGAGAAGATGCGGGGACCGCCCGTGCTGCTTGAAAAGGCTGCCGCCAGCCTTGGATGGTCCGGTGCTGTGTAATTGACGGTCGCCCATACCTGTCTTGCCCCCTGTCGTCGCCCCGGTCGTTGTCGGTGCCGTCAGTTGTCCCTCGCGGGGCCATCGGCGGCCCTGGTCGTCTCCGCCAAAGCGGCGAGCGCTTCGGTTACGTGCCCGGACAGCCGCTTGGCCATCGCCCGCTGGCTCGCGGCATCCGCGATCCGGTCGTTCCGGATTTCGATCATCGCGTTCAGAAGCCCGCGCGGGATGGCGTGCTCGCGCAGCGTGTGCACCACCCCGTCCTGCGGCCCGTAGGGCGCGTTCCGGCGGACGACGAGATCGCCGTCGGCCGCAGCGGCGCGCAAGAGGGCGTCGGCGAATCGCGCATCGACATCGTGCAGAATGCCGAGATCCAGATCGCGTTCCACGCCATTGTAGACCGGCGTGAAAGAATGGACCGTGACCAGTACGGGCGGGCGCCGCGCCTCGATGCGTCGGTCGATGCAGGCGGCCAGCGCGTTGCGAAACGGCATGTAAAACCGTTCGACGCGCGCCCGCCGGGCTTCCGCGGACAGCCCGATATTTCCGGGAATTCTGTAGACCTCGCTTCTCTCGGGAATCGCGCTCTCCGCCTCCGGCGGGCGGTTGCAGTCGTAGACGAGCCGGGAAACGCGTTGCGCGACAAGAGGCGCGTCCAGCATTCGCGACATCTCTCGGGCGACCGACAGCGCGCCGAGATCCCAAGCGATGTGACTCTCCAGCGCATCGTTGCTCAGCCCGAGATTGTCCAGCTCCACAGGGACGAAGTTCGACGCATGCTCGCAGACGAGCAGAAAATCCCCTGCGCCGGACGGGTTGATCACCTCAACGATGCCGTCCCCTGCGGGACGGTCCGTTGCAGGGGCAGCGCTCATGGTCGGAAGCTTCCCCGTTTCCCCTTATTGAATTGAATATATCCTTTCAAAAAAAATCTTGCAGTCAAGAGTGTTTCTGAAAATTTCTGTTCGCTACAGGTGTATGTGATACATCTTCTTCACGCTACGCGAGGGCGAGGGTTCGCATCGATGCCGGGGAGGCGAAGGAATATGGACACAGACCAGGATCTTACGGTCGCAGAGCGCATGCGCGGGAAGTTCGAGAGCCTGACCCGGGCGGAGCGGCAGCTCGCCAATGCCATGCTGGCGAATTACCCCGTCCTGGGGCTAGGCAGCATCACCGCCGTTGCCGAGGCGTCGGGCGTCTCGACCCCGACCGTCGTGCGCATGGCCAAGAAGATTGGATTCGATGGATTTCCGGAAATGCAGGCGGCGCTGCGGGCCGAGCTTGAGGCGACGATCTCCAACCCGATCACAAAGTACGACCGCTGGGCCGAGAACGCGCCCGACACGCATATCCTGAATCGCTTCGCGGATGCGATCACCGAGAACCTGCGCCAGACGCTGCGGCAGATCAGCCCGGAAGAGTTCAGCGCGGTGGCGGCGCTGCTTTCCGATCGACGGCGCGGTGTCTACGTCGTCGGCGGTCGCATCACGCGGTCCTTGGCGGATTACTTCTTCACCCACATGCAGGTGATCCGAAACGGAATGACTCTGATCGCCGCGAACTCGAACACCTGGCCGCATTACGTGCTGAACATGCGGCCGGGCGACGTCCTCGTCGCCTTCGACGTTCGTCGGTACGAACACGGCATCTTGCGGCTTGCGGAGATGGCCGCGTCGAAGGACGTGACGTTGGTTCTGTTCACCGACCAATGGGGCTCTCCCGCCGCCAAGCACGCCGCGCACAGCTTCCACGCCCGCATCGAGGCCCCGTCGGCATGGGACTCCTCGGTCGTCACTCTGTTCATCGTGGAGGCCCTGATCGCAGCCGTCCAGAACGCAACCTGGCAGGAGACCAAGGAAAGGATGCGGACGCTCGAGGAGCTGTTCGATCAGATGAAAATGTTCAGGAAGTTCACCTAGGGCGCCGGACCGACACTCCCGGACGCCGAGCGGCGCCTGCTTTTGCGTGATGGTCCGCCGAAAATGCCCGCTATCCTGCCAAGCCGCTGAAGATGCCGAACGGATCGTGCGCCCTGGCGACGGAGATGATGAAGGCGTAGACCGCAAGCGCCGCGAGAAAGCAGCCGATGCGCACCGCCCGCCGGCGTCCCCTCCGGAACGCCACGATGCCGAGCGCGATGTAGACGATCAGCAGGACGACCTTCACCGTCAGCCAGGCATGGACAAACGGATATTGCTGCACGATCGTCATCAGCATCAGGGCCGCAGTAAGCAGCACGGTATCGATGGTATAGCTGAGATAGCGCAGCGGCGCGGTCATAGCCCAGCGTGCCGTCCGGTCCGTGCCCACGAACAGCGCGAGCCCGCGCAGGAGGAACAGCCCGCCGCTGGCGAAGACGGCGGCGATATGGACGAGCCGGATCTCCGGGTAGAATTCGATCATCCGGCTCGTCTACAGCATCGGCTGCGGCTGTGGCAACTCTCGTCCCGACCGGGCGTTAACGATCCCGGCCCGGCAACGCTGCGTGGACGTCCGCGCCGCGCTCGGGCAGGTAATCGATCCGCTCGTCCTCGCGGCGGGGGAAGATCCACAAGCCCACCACGAACAGCGCCAAGGCCAACGCGCCGATGGCGAAAATCGTGTCGCCGGGAACGCGCAGCCAGACCAGCAGATCGACCAGCGGCTGCTGCATGAACTCCGCGGACCGCGCGTACCAGTAGCCGTGCTCGAGCGAGGCGAACAGCTGCAGCGTCCCCAGCGGCAGAAGGGTGAGCAAGGCCATCAGCGCGAGGCCGATGTTGAGGCACCAGAAGCTCGTCTTGAGGATGCCTTCGTGCCAGGCCAGCTCGGGCTTCATGCCGCGGGGCGCGACGTAGCCGCCATGCCCCCAGATCGAGCCAAGCTGCATGCCGCCCATCGACTGCCAGACCTGTCGGTCCCGCTCGATCTCGGCGCGCGTATAGATCACGCTGCCGTCGGACGGGACCACGCGTTCCGGCATCGGCGGAGCGGCCTGATGGATCCGATAGCCACTCCACAGCAGCACCCCAAACGAAACCGCCAGCAGGACCCCGAGGAGGGTCCAGAGTTTTTTCGTGCTGCTCATGCGAATCTCCTGCGCGACCCGCTCGCGGGACCACCCGCGATGCCAATCTCTGGCATTGAGCCAATCGTCCGTACCAACGCCCATCCTGCCCATCTCGATTCGATAAAGCAATGATCAGCCGCCCGCCGATTCGTGCGCTTGGACCGTACGGCCTTGCGGGCATGGAAACGCAGCAAGGTCTTGCCATCCGGGCGCACCTCTCTCGATGAAATGGATTCCCGAGAAGGGCAGGGAGGGAGGCCTGCGCACGAACCTCGGCCGGAATCACTTCACGGGTCGGCGGGTGTCTCGTCGCGGCGGAACCCGTGCCGCCGGACTTGCGTTGATGACGTGCCATGGTTCTGCCGCAGACGAACGGTCCGCGCGGAAATCGCCTCCTAGCCGCCCTGCCGGATGATGCCTATGGCCGGTTACGGCCGCACATCGAGGTTGCACGGCTTCCTTTGGCCAAAACGCTGGTCGAGGTCGGTGAACCGATCGATCGCGTCTATTTTCCCCATGACAGCATCGTCGCCATCGTTTCCGTGATGGAGAACGGGGCCGTTGCGGAGATGTCCACCGTGGGCCGCGAGGGTATGACCGGCATCGGCAATCTGTGGAACGGCGACATCGCCGTCGGCCGCCAGATCGTGCAGATGGAGGGAACCGCCACCTCGATCGCGCTGCCTGCGCTCCGAAACGCGGTGCGCGAGAGCGAGCCCTTGCGCTCGCTGCTGTCGACCTACACGGAAGCTTTCCTTGCCCAGGTCATGCAGTCGCAGGCCTGCAACAGCCTGCACTCGGTTCAGCAGCGTGCATGCCGGTGGCTGCTTCTCGCGCATGACCGCAGCGGCCGGAACAGCTTTCCGCTGACGCAGGAGTCCCTTGCCCAGATGCTCGGTGTCAACCGCACGAGCGTCACCCTCGTGGCGCGAACCCTCCAGAATGCGGGCTTGATTCGCTATCGGCGGGGCAGCATCACCGTGACCGACCGTCCCGGTCTGGAAGACGTCTCCTGCGAGTGCTACGGGATCATCCGCCGTCACTACGAGCGGCTCTTGCCGCAGGCATTCAACTGAAACCGGTCCCGGAGGATCGGCGCAGTGGAAAGCACACGCGCGCCGTCGTGCCGCTGCCGCTTTCGATCTGAAAGATTCCGTTCACCTGTGTCGCCAGGCGCTCGACGAGCCGCAGCCCGAAGGAGGCCGTTCGGTCGAGGTCGCGCGGCAGGCCCGCGCCGTCATCCGTTACGATCAGATGCGCCTGTCCATTTTCGGCCCGCGCCAGCCTGATGCGGATCGTGCCGCCGGTGCTATCGGGGAAGGCGTGCTCCAAGCAGTTGGCGACGAGTTCGTGAACGATCAGACCAAGGGGCGTCGCCGTGTCTGCCCCCAGCTCGATGTCTTCGGCCTCGACGACGATCTCCACGCCCCGCTCTGCGCAGAGCGCGCGCCAGAGGGCGACCTGCTCTGCGAGGAAGAAGCCGAACGCTGCCCTGTCCCCGGCTGAGATCACCTGCTTCTGGAGAAGCGCCAGAGTGACGACCTGATCGTGCAGCCGGGCGAGGTGCTCGCGTGTCTCGGCGCTCTTGGCATGTCTGGAGCGGAACAGAATGAGCGCGGAGAGCAGTTGAAAACAATTGGCGAAGCGGTGGCGCGTCTCTTGCAGCGCCGTCTCGTGTCGCTCCTTCAGGGCGTCGATGCGTTTACGCAGATTCGCGTTCTTCGGTTTCCGCCGTTCGACGGCCCGTTTGACCCGCTTGACCACGGACAGAAGTCCTCCCCCAGCCGCCGACGGATCGGCGGTTCACCAAAGTACCGTCCTGTGCAAAGAGCCGCGCGGCAAACCGGCAAGGCTTCTGCCCCGCTACGTCATCTAGCGCATCGCAGAGGGTGCGTCTGTCGGGAATCCAACACTACCAGTCCGGGACAGGCGATCTGCCATTCCGCACCTGCCGACCGGGAACGGCGCCTTCCGGTGCCGGATTTGGCCGGTCAGTTGCCCTGCTTGCTCGATGAACGGATCCGTTGAACGGATCCAGGCGGCCCGCACGCGCCGCGGCCCATAGGATCATCGCAGGGATAGGGCCACCTGCTACGGCCTCGGCGGCGGACTGGCCCGGCTCGTCCAGGCGGTCGCCCCGGACGGGCGCGCGCTTCCAGCCGTGCCCGTTCCGAAGCTGCGGGTTGAAGGCGTGACCGGCCTCGCGCCGTCGTCGCCGCGCGTGGGCGCCGCGGGTGTGATGGCAACGGTTTGGCGGGCGCCCGACGCCGATGAGCGGGCGGCGCTCCGTCGCAGCTCCGAGACTCTTAAGGCGGCATCCGTGGGTGTCACGCCGTAGAGCTCCCGCATTGCCGGCCGCTGTTCAGGGGACCGCCATCCGACATAGATCGTTCAGTGGAGCTGGGTCAGGAGGTCCGGTCCGGTCCGGTGTGCTCCGCGATCAGGCGGAAGATGAACAGGACGGCAAACCCGAAGAAGACGAGCCCCGTATAGTAGAAAATCTGGTCCTCGGCCCGGCTCGACAGGAACAGCCCCACGATCCCGAGCAGGGCGAGAAGCCCACCGACGATCCAGCTCGCTGTGTTTCCCAACTTTGAATCTCCTTTTGCTCAATTGCGAGGGTGGGATGGCACGTGGCCCGAGCCTAGGATCATCGCCCCGGGGCGGGAATTGACTTAGGTCAATGTTGGCCTGCCGGTTGGCCGGCAGAGTGCCGCGGTCCGTCAGCAAAGAGGGATCAGCGGGCATGGTTGACACGGCTTCGGCGGGCCCCGCCAGCAGCGGGAAGCCGATCGCGTATAACGACGAGGTGATCCGGCTGTTCGCGATCGCGACGATGTTCTGGGGCATCGTCGCGTTCGCCGTGGGCGTTTACATCGCTCTGCAGCTGGCCTTTCCGGATCTGAATCTGGCCCCCTGGGCAAACTTCGGACGCCTGCGCCCGGTTCACACCTCGGCGGCGATCTTCGCCTTCGGCGGGAACGCGCTGCTCGCCACCTCGCTCTATGTGGTCCAAAGGACGTGCCGGGCCTCCCTGTTCGGCGGGCCGGCCGTGGCCAGCTTTCTCTTCTGGGGCTATCAGCTCTTCATCGTTCTGGCGGCCTCGGGCTACGTCCTCGGCGTGACCCAAAGCCGCGAGTACGCGGAGCCGGAGTGGTACGTCGATCTCTGGCTGACGATCGTCTGGGTCGTCTACCTCGTCGTCTTTCTCGGGACCATCCTTCGTCGCCGCGAGCCGCACATCTACGTCGCCAACTGGTTCTACCTGGCCTTCATCGTGACGATCGCGATGCTGCACATCGTTAACAACC
>CAZKCM010000054.1:0-28874 GCA_964551315.1 uncultured Rhodospirillaceae bacterium
CAGCGCCGTGGCGATGATGGTGAGCGAGCCGCCTTCCTCGATGTTGCGGGCCGCACCGAAGAAGCGCTTCGGCCGCTGCAGCGCGTTGGCATCGACGCCGCCGGTCAGCACCTTGCCCGAGGACGGGACCACGGTGTTGTAGGCGCGTGCCAGACGGGTGATCGAATCGAGCAGGATCACGACGTCGCGCTTGTGCTCGACCAGTCGCTTGGCCTTCTCGATCACCATCTCGGCCACCTGGACGTGGCGCGCCGCCGGCTCGTCAAAGGTGGAACTCACCACCTCGCCCTTCACCGAGCGCGCCATGTCCGTGACCTCCTCCGGCCGCTCGTCGATCAGCAGCACAATGAGGTAGACCTCGGGATGGTTCGCCGCCACCGCATGGGCGATGTTCTGCAGCATCACCGTCTTGCCGGTCCGCGGCGGCGCAACGATGAGCGCACGCTGCCCCTTGCCGAGCGGCGCGATCAGGTCGATGACTCGGGTCGTCAAGTCCTTGTTCGTCGGGTCATCGAGCTCAAGCTTCAGGCGTTCGTTCGGATAGAGCGGCGTCAGGTTGTCGAAGTTGATCCGGTGGCGGACCTTCTCCGGAGCGTCGAAATTGATGGTGTTGACCTTGAGGAGAGCGAAGTAGCGCTCGCCTTCCTTGGGCGCGCGGATCTGTCCTTCGACCGTATCGCCGGTGCGCAGCCCGAAGCGCCGGACCTGGCTCGGGCTCACATAAATGTCGTCGGGACCTGGAAGGTAGTTGGCCTCCGGCGACCGGAGGAAACCAAATCCGTCCTGTAGGATTTCGAGGACGCCATCGCCGAAGATCGGAACGTCATTTTCCGCGAGCTGCTTGAGAATTGCGAACATCATGTCCTGCTTGCGCAGGTTGCTCGCATTTTCGATCTGCAGCTCCTCGGCATAGGCGAGAAGCTCGGCGGGCGTTTTACGCTTGAGTTCTTGAAGGTTCATGGTTCGCGCAATGAATGCTGATAAAGCGGGAGGCGTTTGCAAAACGATGCCAGGCGGCTTGGTCAGACACCTGGCGCGCCCATGCAAAAAGCTAACAGCCGAACGGCTAAATGGGTTTGTTGTCTGGAAAAGGCGCCGCGAGAAACCCCTTGACGGGCCCTCGAAACGCTTACCGAAAGCCAGCCTCCAAGTCAACAAAGATTGGATGGCCGGTCGTGATTTCAAGAGCCGGCGTCAAGGCCCTGGGCGATCGCCTGCGCCATCCGCCGCAGGTTCAGAACGGCTTCACCACGGCCAGAATCACGATGGCGATCATGATCACGGTCGGCACCTCGTTCATCGCCCGGTAGAACTGGGCGCCATGCCGGTTGGCTCCAACCTCGAACGCCTTGCGCCAGCGACCCAATGCATGATGGTACACGGTCAGCAGCAGCACCAGCGCGAGCTTTGCATGAATCCAACCGTCCGTTGACCAGTCGACAACCCCCGGCGTCAGCAGCAACAGGATGCCGAACAGGTACACCGCGATCATGGCCGGGTTCATGATCGCACGCAGCAGCCGGCGCTCCATCACCTTGAAGGTCTCTGCCTTGTCGGAGCCCGGCGCGGCATCGCAGTGATAGACGAACAGCCGCGGCAGGTAGAGCAACCCCGCCATCCAGGCGATCACGCTGATGATATGAAACGCCCGAATCCACGGATAGAGCGGCAGCAGCGCTTCCATCCCGTCCCCGCTCCCCTCAGGCCGCCGCCCGGTTCGGGCAACAGGCCCGGTCCGGGGCACAGCGTCGCGGACCCGACTGCGAGCGCACGGGCCGCCCCTCCTTGGCAAGCGCTGCCCGCACCTGGTTCGCCAACCCCATGATGAAGTCCGACTCCGTGCCGACGGTCGGTACTCTGACGTAGCGGGCGATGCCCACCTCTTTCGCCAGATCCCGATATTCGATGTCGAGCTCCACCAGCGTCTCGGAATGCTCCGAGACGAAGGCGATCGGCACCACCACGACCGCCGATACGCGTTCCGCACCGGCCCGCCGCAACTCGGATTCGGTCGCCGGCCCGATCCATTCGAGCGGCCCGACACGGCTTTGGTAGCAGACGATCCAATCCCCCGCTTCCAGGCCGAGCCGCTGCGCCACCGCGGCGGCCGTCTCTTCGACCTGCTGCGGATAGGGATCGCCGCGCGCCACCACCCGCTTCGGCAGACCGTGCGCGGAAAACAGGACCCGCGGAACCCGACCCCCACTGCCGATGACTGCCTCCTCGATCCCGCGGCGCGTCAGCTCCGTCAGGGCCGAAAGGAATCCTTCTTCGGTCGGATAGCAGCAGACCAAGCTCGTCGGCGCGTCGAGGCCGACCGCCGCCGCCGCCTGCCGCCACACCCGGTTTGACGACGCGGTCGTCGTCGAAGAGAACTGCGGGTAGAGCGGCAACAGCACCACCCTGTCGGGCCCAAACGCCCTGACCTCGGCGGCCACCTCAGGGCTCATCGGATGCCAGTAGCGCATGCAGGGCCAGACCCGAACCTCGCCCAGATCTGCCAGCGCCTCCTCGAGCGCTGCGGCCTGCGCCCGGGTGTTCGCCAGCAGCGGCGAACCGCCGCCCAGACGCGCATAGATCTCGCGCGCCACCGGCGCCCGTCGCTTCGACACCAGCCGTGCAACCAGCCAGCGCGCCGGCGTCGGCAATCCGACGATCGACGGATCGTAGAACAGGTTGAAGAGAAAGGGCTCGACGGATTCGGGTCGGTCCGGCCCGCCGAGATTGAACAGAACGACCGCGATCTTCGGCATGAAGGGACTATGGCGTCCCGCGCTCAGCTTTTCCAGCCTTGGATCAGGGAGGCCAGCTCCGCCACATGCTCCGGCGGCGTCTGCGGCAGGACGCCGTGGCCGAGATTGAAGACGAACGGTCCGCCGCGCCCGAACGTGCCGAGGATCCGTTCGGCCTCCTGCCGCAGCGCCGGCCCGCCGACCGCCAGCGCGACCGGATCGAGGTTGCCCTGCGGCACGCAACGCGGCTGAACCGCTTCGGCCGCCCAACCGACCGGCACGGTTGTATCCAGCGACAGCCCGTCCGCGCCGCATTCGGCGGCGTAGTCTGCGTAGAGAACGCCCGCGCCACGGGGAAACAGGATCACCGGCGTGCGCGGCGAGGCCGCTTTCACGCGGCGCACGACCTCCCGCGTCGGCTCCAGGCCCCAGCGGCGCAGCGCCGGCTCCGGCAGCACGCCGATCCAGCTGTCGAAGATCTGTACCGCCTCGGCGCCCGCCTCGATCTGCCGGACCAGGTAGGACGCCGTCGCGTCCACGAGAAGATCGATGAGCCGTCCGAAGGACTCGGGATTGCTGTAGGCCCATCCCTTCACTGCGGCGAAGTCGCGGCTCGATCCGCCTTCGACCATATAGGCCGCGAGCGTCCAGGGCGCCCCGGCGAATCCGATCAGCGTCGTTTCAGCGGGCAGCGCCTCGGCAAGCCGCCGCACCGTCTCGTAGACCGGCGCCAGCCGGTCGTGAAACTCCGTCATCGACAGCCGGCCGAGCTCGGCCGCCGAGCCGATAGGCTCGAGCACGGGGCCGCAGCCTTCCTCGAAGGCAACCGCCTGCCCCAGCGCATGCGGCACGACGAGAATGTCGGAAAACAGGATCGCCCCGTCCATCCCGAAGCGACGGATCGGCTGCAGCGTCACCTCGACAGCGAGTTCCGGCGTGAAGCAGAGGTCGAGGAATCCGTCGACCGAAGCGCGAACCTCGCGATACTCCGGCAGATAACGGCCCGCCTGGCGCATCAGCCAGAAGGGCGGCCGTGCGCAAGGCTCGCGCCGCAAGGCACGAAGCAGGGGCTTGGCGTCATGGTCGTTGGTCAAGGCGCACCCATCGAAGATCCGTCAGCCCCTTCTTACTATAGTTTTTGAAAAAAGATTGAGGCGATTGATGAACGCTGTGGGAATCGGGGATTCAGGATTCACCCGCGCCGATCCACCGGTTGCCCGACTCCGGTGAAAGAGTGACGCGCCGTCTGTCGAAAAGAGCCGGAACGACGGCGATAAGCGATTGCCATTCCTGATTCTCCCGGCCGTACGAAAAATCGTGGACAGCGTGGACAATCCTGATGACTTCGCGGCCAATCCCCGTTATCCCCGATGGGATTCCGCGAAGTCGCCGTAAGGCACAATCCGCCCGTGACGGCGGAGCCGATCGGGGATCGAAAAACGTACCCCTTGGCGCGGACCGGGGTTATCCCCGAGAGTCATCGAATTCACGAATCGGGTCGCATGAATTCAAGGTCAGGGACGATGCCGTGAGGAGCTTTCACCTGCATCTCGTGTCGGACGCCACCGGCGAAACGATCAACAGCGTCGCGCGCGCCTGCCTCGTGCAGTTCGAGGGTGTGGAACCGATCGAGCACACCTGGACGCTGATCCGGACCTCGGGGCAGATGGACAAGGTGCTGGCCGGCATCGAGGCGACGCCGGGGCTCGTCCTGTTCACGATGGTCAACGATCGGCTGCGTTCGGCCTTGCAGGAAGGCTGCCGGCGCATCCAGGTCCCGTGCATTCCGGTGCTCGATCCGGTGATCGGCGCACTCGCCAACTATCTCGGCCTGCAAAGCCGCGGGCTGCCCGGACGCCAGCACGAGCTCGACGCCGAGTACTTCAGCCGGATCGACGCCATGAACTTCGCCCTCACCCATGACGATGGGCAGTCGAGCTGGGACTATGACGATGCCGACGTCATCCTCGTCGGCGTGTCGCGGACCTCGAAGACGCCGACCTGCGTCTATCTCGCCAATCGCGGCATCAAGGCGGCGAACGTGCCCGTGGTGCCGGGCTGCCCGCTGCCGCCGGAACTCCTCTCAGCGACGCGGCCGCTGATCGTCGGCCTGACGAAGGATCCCAGCCGTCTCATCCAGGTCCGGCGGCATCGCCTTCGCCTCCTTTCGCAAGCAGATGAAACGGATTACGTCGACCCCGACGTCGTCAAGCAGGAATTGGCCATGGCGCGGCGACTCTGCGCCAAGCACGGCTGGCCCGTCATCGACGTGACCCGCCGCTCCATCGAGGAAACCGCCGCGGCGATCATCCAGCTTCTGTCGCGGCATCGTGGCGGACCGGCGACCATCACCGCCGGGTGACGATCCAATGTCCGCGGTGATTCCCGGCATCGATGCGACGGCGGAACGGCCGCTCCTTGTGCTGGCCTCGGCAAGTGCGACGCGGGCACGGCTGCTCACGGCCGCCGGCGTGCCGGTGGAAACACGACCCGCGGCGGTCGATGAGGCGGAGGTCAAGAACTCGCTGCGCGCCGCTGCGGCGACGGCCGCGGCGGTGGCGGAAACCCTTGCCGAGCTCAAGGCCCAGAAGGTCTCCCGGCAGCGGCCGGGTGCTCTCGTCCTCGGCGCCGACCAGGTGCTGGACTGCGACGGGCGATGGTTCGACAAGCCGGCGGACATCAACCAGGCCCGCGCCCAGTTGCGCGCGCTGCGCGGCCGGCGCCACCTCCTGATCAGCGCCGCGGTCGCCGTGCAGGACGGGGTGCGGATCTGGCATCACACCGACCGGGCGGCGCTGACGATGCGGCCGTTCAGCGATGAATTCCTCGAATCCTATCTCGCCGCAGCCGGCTCGGACGTCTGCGGATCCGTCGGCGCCTATCGCCTCGAGGGCCTGGGCGCACAGCTCTTCGCGCGGGTCGAAGGCGACTTCTTCACGATCCTCGGCCTGCCGCTGCTGCCGCTGCTCGGCTTTCTGCGCGACCGCGGAGCGCTGCCGTCATGATTGACCTGCCGGACCCGGTGCCGCTGTCCGGCCAGGCGAAGCTGGCCGGCGTCCTCGGATGGCCGGTATCGCACTCACGCTCGCCGCGGCTGCACGGTTTCTGGCTCCGGCAATACCGGATCGACGGTGCCTATGTTCCGCTTGCCGTACGGCCCGAGAGCTTCGTCGAGGCGGTGCGGGCGCTGCCCCTGCTCGGGTTCCGCGGGGCCAATGTGACGGTCCCGCACAAGGAGGCGGCACTCGCGGCGATGGACCGGGTGGAGGACTTGGCCCGGCGGATCGGCGCGGTGAACACGATCGTGATCGACGCTGACGGCCGCCTCGAAGGCCGCAACACCGACGGCTTCGGCTTCCTGGAGAGCCTTCGCGCACAGCAACCCGGCTGGCAGGCCGCGGCCGGCCCCGCCGTCCTCCTCGGCGCGGGCGGTGCGGCCCGGGCGGTTGCGGTCGCCCTGATCGATGCCGGCGCGCCGGAGATCCGTCTCGTCAATCGGACGGTCAGCCGGGCGGAGCGTCTGGCGCGGGACGTCGGCGGACCTGTCCGGGTCTTCGCCTGGGATGACCTGGCCGCTGCGCTCGCCGGGGCGGCCCTTCTCGTCAACACCACGACGCTCGGCATGGCGGGCCAACCGCCGTTGGAGCTGGACCTCGACCCGCTGCCGCCGGAGGCCGTGGTGAACGACATCGTCTACGCCCCGCTCGAAACGGCACTCCTTGCCAGGGCCCGGGCCCGCGGCAACCCGGTTGTCGACGGGCTCGGCATGCTCCTGCACCAAGCGCGGCCGGGCTTTGCGGCCTGGTACGGAGTCGAGCCGGAGGTCACGCCCGACCTGCGGGCCTTCGTGCTGGCGGAGGTGTAGGGTCCCCGGCGCCATGGTGATCCTCGGTCTGACCGGTTCGATCGGCATGGGCAAGACAACGGCGGCCAACATGCTTCGCCGCCTCGGTGTCCCCGTGCACGACGCGGACGCGACGGTGCATCGGCTAATGGACCGTGGGGGCGCGGCCGTGCCGCTGGTGGAAGCCGCGTTTCCCGGCGTCGTGCGGGACGGCGCCGTCGATCGCGCCGCCCTCGGCCGGCGGGTGTTCGACGACCCGGAGGCCTTAAGACGCCTCGAAGCGATCCTGCATCCGCTGGTCCGCCGCACCGAGCGCCGCTTCCTCGCGCGCTCGGCCGCCGCCCGCGTGCCGATCGTGGTGCTGGACATCCCGCTGCTGTTCGAGACCGGCGCCGAGCGGCGCTGCGACGCGACCATTGTCGTGACGGCCCCGCGCTTCGTTCAGCGGGCGCGCGTGCTCCGGCGGCCCGGCATGACGGCGGCCCGCCTCGCCGCCATCGAGGCCCGGCAGATGCCCGATGCCGAAAAACGGCGCCGGGCCGATTTCATCGTCCGCACCGGGCGCGACCGGCGCGCCACCTTGCGCGCCCTGACCCGGATCGTCAGACTGATGCGCCGCGGCGGCCGCAAGAGGTGCGCCGCCCTGGACTGTTGCGGCGAGGACGTGGCCTATCATGCGTGAAATCATTCTCGATACTGAAACGACCGGCCTCGACCCGGCCGCGGGCGACCGCATCGTCGAAATCGCCTGCCTGGAGCTGGTGAACCATCTGCCGACGGGCCGGACGTTCCAGCGCTATCTCAACCCGGAGCGCGAGGTCTCGGCGGGGGCCCTGGAGGTGCATGGGCTCTCCGACGCCTTCCTGGCGAAACAGCCGCGCTTCGCCGACATCGTCGACGAGTTGCTGGCCTTTATCGGGGATGCGACGCTGGTCATCCACAACGCCGAGTTCGATGTCGGATTCCTCAACGCCGAACTCGCGCGTTGCGGCCGCCCGCCGCTGCAGGGAAAGGTGATCGACACGCTGCAGATGGCGCGCCAGAAGTTCCCCGGCGCCCAGGCCAGCCTCGACGCGTTGTGCCGCCGCTTCTCGATCGACAACTCGGCGCGCAGCAAGCACGGGGCGCTGCTCGATTCCGAGCTGCTTGCCGAGGTCTATCTGGAGCTGGTCGGCGGACGGCAGGTCGGGCTCGACCTCGTCCTCCAGTCTTCCGCCCCTGCCGGCTCCAGGGCGCCGTTGGCCGAACGGATCGCCCGGCCGCCCCGCCCGCACGCGCCGAGCCCGGAGGAGCTGGCGGCCCACGCCGCCCTCGTCGCCAAGCTCAAGGACCCGATCTGGACGGCCTGATCGCATTCGGCCGAACGACGCCTGGCGCGGCCGGCCCGGGGAGTTCCCCCGCCGCCGGCCCTTCGGCTCAGGCCGAGGCCGGCGCTTGCTGCTGCTGCGCTGCGGCCCGCTGCCGGTGGTCCCGGTACAGCGCGGCGAAATCGATGGGGTTGATCAACAGCGGGCCGAAACCGCCATCGCGGGTCGCGTTGGCGACGATCTGCCGCGCAAAGGGAAAAAGCAGGCGCGGCCCTTCGATCATGACCAGGGGCTCGACCGCCTCGGCCGGAACCGCGCCGATCCGGATGAGTCCCGCATACTCCATCTCCAGCAGATAGGCGAGCCGCTCCTTCTGCCGCGCCTCGACGCGCAGCCGGAGAACGATTTCAAAATCGGAGCCGCCCTTCGGGGTCGCGCGAAGGTCGACCTGGACCGAGCCCTGCGGCGCACCGTCGCCTGTCGCGACGAGGGCTTCCGGGGCGTTCGGGTTCTCGAACGACAAGTCCTTGAGGTATTGGGCGATGACGGTGATCGGCATCGTCCGCGCCCCGGTCGGTGCAGCGGCCGCGGTGTCGTTCGCTGTATCGGACATCCGTTGTTCCTCGAAAAAGGCAAAACGCAAATCGCGACGGTGGCCATGGGTGCCGGCCGTCGAAGGCTGCAGAAAGTGTCTGTGGCTAGCACGGATCGAGAGGCGGCTCAATCCCGCTCGGGATTGCGGGCTCAGGACGCCGGGGCGGCTCAGCAGACCGGATCGGCGCGCCCCGTCACCGGATCGAAGCGCACCATCTGGCAGTTCGTCACCTCATGCCCGGTGAGGGCGCGAATGAATCCCCAATGAGTCACGACGGCAACCTGCGGCCAGTCCGGCACCGTCGCCATGGCCTCGCGGAACCGGGCGCATCGGTCGAACAGCTCGGCCTCGCTCTCCTCGGCGGCCCGCCACCACCGCTCCTCCAGATGATCGAAGCGGTAATGCGGCCAGCTCCGGGCCAGATCGGTGCGGGGGGTGCCGACATCGCAGACGAAAACGGCGCGCTCGCGCACCAGCGGCTCGATCGTAACCGGCAGGCCACACCGGTCCGCAATGATGGATGCCGTTTCGAGGGCCCGGCGGTACGGGCTCGCGACGAGCCGCTTCACCGGGAACTCGCGGAGCGCCTCGGCCGCCGCGACCGCCTGTCGCCGGCCCTCGGGTGTGAGCTTCGGATCGCGGATGCCCGGATCGATGCGGGTCACGTTGAAGGCGGCGTTGAATTCCGACTGCCCGTGGCGGACGAGGATCATCGGTGGTTGTCTCCGTCCGGGCCTAGCCGATCGTCCGATCGTCGATCGGGCCGGTGGTCGTCTTGCGGCGGCACTTCTTCGAAATCTCCTTCGATGATCGGACCCGGTCGGTTCGACGGCCGATCGCCCGGACCGCCGCCGGGGCTTCGGGCTCTGCCAGCGACCCAGACATGGGTGTGGCTTTGCCCGGAGATGCGCGACCAAATGAAGCGGCGCAGAAGGTTCCGTACCAGCGGCAGCAGCAACAGCAGCGCGACGATATCGGTCAGAAATCCCGGAATCATCAGCAGGATGCCGGCGGCCAGACGGCAGGCCCCGTCAAAGAGCTCGACCTCCGGCGCTTCTCCCCGCCGCAGCGCGTCGCGCACCCGGACGAGCGTCATCACGCCCTGGACCCGCAGGACCAGGAGGCCGGCCAGGATCGACAGGAAGACGAGGGCCACCGTCCGCCAGACCCCGATGGCGTCGCCGACCAGGATGAAGACGGCGATCTCCCCCAGCGACAGGACGATGAGCGGCAGCAGGATCGCGATGGCCATGCTTGCTCTTTGTCCGGGAAATCCCTATCTGTGTTTCAAATGGGCGGGTCGGCAAGCGGCATTCAGGGGCGGGCCGACGGCCGTGTCTAGGGTGGTTTAGCGTACTACCCCCAAGGGGTCCAGCCCAAGGGGGCCGCTGGGCCCTTCCTGACGGATCGACCACCGGACCTGGAACATGGGCGAGGGCTTTCAATTTCTTGACATCATTTTCTTCGCGATGATCGCCGTGTTCCTGGTGGTGCGCCTGCGCAGCGTGCTGGGCCGCCGCACGGGACATGAACGGCAGCGCGACATCTTCACCGGCCGAGGCTCTGCCGAGGAGGCGCAGAAGGACAAGGTCGTTCCGCTTCCTGAGCGTAGTCGGCCCGCACCGGCCGAAAACATGGGGTCGCCCGTGGCCGGCGGATCCGCCGCCTCTCCGGTGCAGCAGGGCATCGCCCAGATCCAGGCCGTCGACAGCAGCTTCGATCCCGATAGCTTCCTGAAGGGGGCGCGGACGGCGTTCGAGATGATCGTCGTTTCCTATGCCGCCGGCGACACCGATACGCTGCGGCCGCTGCTCAGCGACGAGGTCTTCGAGAACTTCAGCAGCGCCATCAAACAGCGAGCCGACGCGAACGAAACCCTGGAGACCACTCTGGTGGGCATCACCAAGGCCGAGATCGTCGAGGCGGAGCTCCAGGGCCGCATGGCCTATGTGACCGTGAAGTTCGTCTCTGAGCAGATCAACGTGACCCGCGACGCCAAGGGCAAGCCGGTCGACGGCGATCCGACGCATGTCGCCGTCGTGACCGACATCTGGACCTTCGCCCGCAATCCGCGGTCGCGCGACCCGAACTGGACCCTCGTCGCCACGAGCAGCCCGAACTAGACGGCCGATGCGGCCCGTCCATCGTGCCGCGATCGTTGCGGCGGTTCTTGTCCTCAGCGCCTGCACCCGGGAAGAGACGCAGGAGCCGCCTGCCCCGGCGGAGCCGGTCGCGATCCTGTCCGAGGTCACCTTTGCCGAGCTGCCGGGCTGGACCGCGGACCGGACGAGCGAGGCCATCCCCGCATTCCGCCGTTCCTGCGAGCGCCTGATGTCGCAGCCGGACGACCGGCCCGTCGGTCCCGACGGGCTTGGCGGGACGGTGGCCGATTGGCGTGCGCCCTGCACCGCCGTGGAAGAACTGCCGGCCGGCGATGACACGGCCGCCCGCCGGTTCTTCGAAACCGCCTTCACGCCCTTTGCCGTCGCGGCCGGTGACGGGCCAAACGGACTGTTCACGGGCTATTACGAGATGGAGATCCACGCCGCGCGGCAACCGGACCTCCGTTTCGATGTGCCGCTCTACCGCCGGCCGGACGACCTGGTCACGGTCGCTCTTCGCGACTTCCGCGCCGACCTGCCGGCAGAGGTTCTGGTCGGCCGCGTCGTCGACGGGCGGCTGCGGCCCTATCCGACCCGCGCGGAGATCGACAGCGGTGCACTGGCGGGGCGGGGCCTCGAGCTGCTGTGGCTCGAAAGTCCCGTCGATGCCTTCTTCCTGCACATCCAGGGGTCCGCCCGAGTCCGTCTTGCCGAGGGCGGAACCACCCGCATCGGCTACGCCGCCAGCAATGGCCATGCCTTCTTCGGGATTGCCCGTACGCTCATCGATAGCGGCGCGATCGACCGCGAGAATGCTTCGATGCAGTCGGTCCGCGACTGGCTGCGCGCCCATCCCGAGGAGGCGCGGAAGCTGATGCATCAGAACGCGCGCTACATCTTCTTCCGCGAGATCGAGGAAGAGGCGGGCCCGATCGGCGCGATGGGCGCGCCCCTGACGCCGCTGCGCAGCCTCGCCATCGATCCGAACTTCCTGCCCCTGGGCGCACCCATCTGGCTCGACACCGTTTGGCCGCCGGGCCAATCGGACGCGGCCGGACAGAGGGCCGGCGAGCCGATGCGCCGCCTCATGGTGGCGCAGGATACCGGCGGCGCCATCAAGGGCCCCGTCCGCGGCGACATCTTCTGGGGCACCGGGGAGGCGGCACTCGCGCGCGCCGGCGGCATGAAGCAGACCGGCCGCTACTTTCTGCTCCTTCCGCGCGCCGTCGCCGAGCGCCGGGCGCGGACGAGCTGACGCCGCAACCGCCCGGGCGGTACCGGAATGGTCCTCTATCTCGATGCCGTCCGCCCGGGCCCGGATCTCGGACGCGAGGAGGGCTTTCCCTTCTCGCTCCCGATCATCCGCAACCTGACGGAGCTGTCCTTCACCACGCCGGTGACAATCTTCGTCGGCGAGAACGGGTCGGGAAAATCGACGTTGCTGGAAACGATCGCGGCCGGTGTTTCCGCCGTCGCGGTCGGCAGCGCCGAGATCGCCCGGGATCCGACGCTCGCCCCGGCGCGCGCCCTCGCCCGTTCTCTGGTCTTCGTTCGGCGCCGCTATCCGAAGCGCAAGCTCTTCTTTCGGGCGGAAGACGCCTTCGGTTTCGCCAAACGGGTGATCGGCGACCTCCGCGCCCTTGAGGCCGAGGAGGAAGAGCTGCGCGCCGAGTTCGAAGACGGCTCCTACGCTCAGCGCCTCGCAACCGGCGTGGCGCGCGGGCAGCGGGCGGCGCTGGTGGCCCGCTATGGCGCGAACCCCGACGGCGCCTCGCACGGGGAGAGCTTCCTCCGCCTGATGGAGACGCGCCTACGCGCCAGGGGCCTCTACCTGCTGGACGAGCCGGAGACGCCCTTGTCGCCGCTGCGGATCCTCGCGCTCATGGCGATGATGAAACGGCTGGTCACGCGGGAGCGCTGCCAGTTCATCATCGCCACCCACTCGCCCATCCTCATGGCCTTTCCCGGCGCTCGCCTCCTTCTGTTCGATGGCGGAACGATTGCCGAGATGCGCTATGAAGAGCTCGAGCACGTCGCGATCACCCGCGCCTTCCTCGCCAACCCCCAACGCTTTCTCGACGAACTTTGAACCGCGCTGCCGACCGTCTCTGCGGCAATCCGGCGCCCGACCCGGCGTTGCGGTCGCACGCCTTAGCTCGCGGGTGTGAGCCGCAGCAGGTCGCCGTTTTCGTCATCGACGATCACGAGGATCGCGCCGTCCGGTGCCTGGATCACGTCGCGAATCCGCCGCCCCATGTCGATCCGCTCTTCCAGCGCCACGCGCTCGCCGTCCAGGACGAGGCGGACCAGCGCCTGAGACGAAAGGCCGCCGAGGAGCAGGCTGCCCTGCCATGCCGGGAAGAGAGATCCGTCATAGAAGGTCGCGCCCGACGGCGAGACCACAGGCGTCCAACTCCGGATCGGTGCGCGGAACTCTTTGCGCGTCGGATGATCCGGGATTGACGAGCCGTCATAGTTGTCGCCGTTGCTGACGAGCGGCCAGCCGTAGTTCTGCCCCGGCTCAATGAGGTTGATCTCGTCGCCGCCGAGCGGCCCCATCTCGAAGGTCCAGAACCGGCCCGATGCGGGATCGATCGCGGCCGCCAGGATGTTGCGATGGCCGTAGCTCCAGATGTCGCCGCGCGCGTTCTCTTCCCCGACGAACGGATTGTTCTCGGGGATTGATCCGTCCGGATTGATGCGCACGGTCTTGCCGAGATTCGACGCGAGGCTCTGGGCCGGATCGAAGCGCATCCGGTCGCCGGAGGTGATGAACAGCATCCCGTCGGGCGCGAAGACGAGCCGGTGTCCGAAATGGCCTCGTCCCAGCGTCTTCGGTTCCTGGCGCCAGATGACCTCGACCTCGGTCAACCGGTTGCCGTTCAGCCGGCCGCGCGCGACGGCACCGCCGCGGAGGATGTCGTCCGACAGGTCAAGCGCCGCGCCGAACCGCACGTCGCCGGTTTCGGCAATGCTCGCCGGCTGTTGCTCGGCGGCCTCCGTGTAAGAAAGATAGACGAAGCCGTTCTGCTCGAAATCAGGATCGATCGCGACGTCCAGAAGGCCGCCCTGCTCGAACGGCGTGCCGCGGTAGACCACCTCCGGTACGCCTTCGACCGGATCGGACAGCTCGCCGTTCTCCCAGATCCGCAGGCGCCCCGGCTTCTCGGTGATCAGCAGCCGCCCATCCGGCAGCAACGCCATACCCCAGGGAAACTCCAGCGTCGCGAGCCGCTCTACGTTGATGTCGCCGACGCTGATCGATGTCACCTGAGCGGACGCGGCGTTCTCCGTCTGGCCGCGGGCCGGAGGAACGAGCGCAAACACGAATGCGGCGGTGGCCGCCAAGCCAATGAACGATGGACGCATATCGAGGTCTCCTTCGGGCTAGCTCCCGCGCGTGAAGCCGTTTTCGAGCCCGCTCGAGAAACACCCGCGCACCGCGCCTCGCTCTCCCTTCCTCACGGGCGACGGATTGGGCGTCAAGCCATCGAGCGGATCGGTGCTCGCGGAAAGGAAACCCGCGAGAGCCCGATGGTTCCCGTCGCCGTCGCGGCTTGGTTTCGCTATCGCCGATGGAGTCCTGCGCTTGCTTTCCGGGAGTCCGGCCCTCATTCTTCGGGTGAGCTTCGTGCCGGAAGGAATTGTCCAGAAGAGATCCGAATGACCGATCGCCCGGTCCGTGTCGCGCTTTTCGTCACCTGCCTCGTCGACCTGTTTCGCCCCACGGTCGGTTTCGCGGCGGTGCGGTTGCTGGAGCAGGCCGGCTGCCGGGTCGAGGTGCCGGCGGTGCAGACCTGCTGCGGCCAACCCGCCTACAACTCCGGCGATCGCGCCGACGCCCGCGCCATCGCTGCGCGGGTGATCGAAGCGTTCGAGCCGTTCGATTACGTCGTCGCGCCGAGCGGGTCCTGCGCCGGGATGATCCGTTTGCATTATCCGGCGCTGTTCGCCGGCGACGCGACCATGGAGGCCCGTGCCCGGACGCTGGCCGAGCGCGTCTACGAGCTGACCGCCTTTCTGGTCGATGTGCGCGGGATGACGCGGGTTTCGGCGCGCTACGACGGCGTCGTCACCTATCACGATTCCTGCTCGGGCCTGCGCGAGCTTGGGGTGAAGGCGCAGCCGCGCCGGCTCCTCGCCGGCGTCGGGGGGCTCCGCCTCGTCGAGCTGCCCGGGGCGGAGATCTGCTGCGGCTTCGGTGGCACCTTCTGCGTCAAGTATCCGGAGATCTCGAACAGGATGGTCGGCGAGAAGACGGCCGACATCGCCGCCACCGGCGCGGACACGCTGCTCGCCGGCGACCTCGGTTGCCTGATGAACATGGCCGGCAAGCTGCAGCGCGAAGGCCGCGCCATTCGGGTTCGCCACGTGGCGGAGATCCTCGCCGACATGGCCTCGGGTCCGGCGATCGGCGAGCCGGCCGAGCGGGATTAGGCTGGGAGCCGCCCATGCAGGTCACCAGCCGCCGGTTCAAGGAGAACGCGCACCGGGCCCTTGCCGACCCTGTGTTGCAAACGGCGCTCGGCAACTTCGAAGGCAGCTTCGTCGAGCGGCGCGCGCGGGCCGCCGGGCGCCTGCCGGAGTTCGAGGCGCTGCGCGATGCCGCCCGCGACATCAAGGACCACGTGCTGGCCAACCTCGACTTCTACCTCGAGCGTTTCGAGACCAAGGTGGTCGAGGCCGGCGGGCGGGTCCATTGGTGCGCCGACGGCGCCGCCGCCCGCGCCGCGGTGCTGGAGATCTGCCGCTCCGTCGGCGCCCGCACGGTCACCAAGGGCAAGTCGATGATCGGCGAGGAGATCGCGCTCAACGAGCACCTCACCGCGCACGGGATCGAGCCCGTCGAGACCGACCTCGGCGAGTACATCATCCAGCTCCGCCGCGAGCCGCCGAGCCATCTGATCGCCCCGGCGATCCACGTCACCAAGGCGCAGATCGCCGAGAGCTTCCGCGCGGCGCATGACGGCCTCGATCCGCACCGTCCGCTCGAGGAGCCGTCGGCGCTTCTCGCCGAGGCGCGAGGGCGGCTGCGCGACCGATTCCTGGCCGCGGATGTCGGGATCACCGGCGCCAATTTCCTGATTGCGGAGACCGGCTCGACCGTCATCGTGACCAACGAAGGCAACGGCGACCTGACCCAGACGCTGCCGCGCGTTCACATCGTGCTGGCGAGCCTTGAGAAGGTCGTCCCCACCCTGGAGGACGCGAGCACCATCCTTCGCGTCCTCGCGCGCTCCGCGACGGGCCAGGAATTCTCCGTTTACACGACCTTCTCAACCGGTCCGCGCCGGCCGGAGGACCCGGACGGGCCGGAGCAGTTCCACGTCATCCTGCTCGACAATGGCCGCAGCCGCATGCTCGGCACCGAGTTCCAGGACATGCTGCGCTGCATCCGCTGCGGCGCCTGCCTGAACCATTGCCCGGTCTACCAGGCGGTCGGCGGCCACGCCTATGGCTGGGTCTATCCGGGGCCGATGGGGGCGGTGCTGACGCCGTCGCTCATCGGGGTGGAGGAGGCCGGGCATCTGCCGAACGCCTCGACCTTCTGCGGGCGCTGCGAAAGCGTCTGCCCGATGCGGATCCCCCTGCCGAAGATGATGCGGCACTGGCGCGAGCGGGAGTTCGAGCGGCATCTCGGCCCCGCCGCGGCGCGCTACGGGCTGGCGCTCTGGGCGTTCCTGGCCAAGCGGCCGGCGCTCTACCGCCGCGCGGCAGCGCTGGCGGCGCGGACGCTGGGGCTACTCGGGCGCCGCCGCGGCCGCTTCCGATCCCTTCCCCTCGCCGGCGGCTGGACCGCGCATCGCGACCTCCCCGCGCCCGAGACGGGCCGGACCTTTCAGCAGCTCTGGGCGGAGCGGCGGCGAGGCGCGCCATGACGGACCGGCTGGCGTGGCGAGACCCGGAGACGGAGTTGGACGAAGAAAGTCTGCATCGGGCGATCCGCCGCGCCCATGCGGCCGGCGCGGTCGAGATCGCCGTCAATTTCCGCGCCGTCAACCGGTCCGGCGCCCCGGGCTTCCGCACCACCGATATCGTGGTGCCGCCGTTCTGCATCCTGGTGCTGTCGGGCTATCTCTTCCTCTCCGCGGGCGCGTTCGTCGGCGGTGTGGCGCTGCTCGCCGGCACCGGCCTCTTCCTCTTCGTTCTCCGTCCATGGACGAGGCAGCGCACCGAGGAGCGGACGCGCGATCTGGCGCTCGCCCGGCTCAACGATTGGAATGTTCTGTGGCGGCTCGGCGGGCTTGCGCTGCGCCTGCGTCGTGACCCTGCCGTTGCCTGCGTCGCACCGGCAGACGACTGGCGCGCCTTCGTGCGCGATCGCCTGCTGCCCGCCGAACCGGCCGGGCGTGGAGAACGGGCATGACGGAGTCGCGTCGGCAGATCCTGCAGGCGATCCGCCGCTCGCTCCGGCGCGACGCGCTGCCGGATCGGGCCCGGGCGGCGCTCGAGGCCCGCCTTGCGGACCCGAAGCCGAACCTGATCCCCGCACGGAGCCGGACCGACGCCCGCGGCCGCGTCGAGTTGTTCGTCCGCATGGCGGAAGAGGCTGCGGCGACGGTGGCGCGTCTCGGCGACCGGGCGGAAGTGCCGGACGCCGTCGCGGCCTATCTCGCGCGGCACAATCTGCCGGCCGAGCTCCGCCTCGCGCCCGACCCGCGCGTGTCCGACCTGCCCTGGTCCGACCGGCCGGTGCTGCGCGTCTCCGCAGGACCTAGCGACGGCGGCGACCCGGTCTCGCTGGTGCCGGCCTTCGCCGGCGTCGCGGAAACGGGCACGCTCGTGCTGCCGTCCGGCGCCGGGACGCCGACCACCCTCAACTTCCTGCCCGACACGCAGATCGTGCTGCTCGAAGCCGGTGATATCGTCGGCGCCTATGAGGAGGTCTGGCCGCGCCTGCGGGCACGATACGGCGCCGGGCGGATGCCGCGCACGGTGAATCTCGTCACCGGGCCCTCGCGCAGCGCCGACATCGAGCAGCGGTTGCTGATGGGCGCGCACGGACCGCGGCGGCTGCATATCCTCCTGATCGATGACCAACCGCAGACGGACGCGCAAACCTAGCCCGGCCGAGATCGAGCTGTGGCGGACCGCGATGCAGGGCACCACGCCCCTTCCCGGCCGCGAGGCGCGCAAGGACGCGGAGGCGGAGCCCCCGGGGCCGTCGCCGTCGCCTCCGGCCCGGAAACACCGACCCTCGGCCGCGCCCCGGACGTCCCCGCCGGAGCCTGCGCGGCGCCCGGCCGCGGGTTCGCGGCCGGAGCCGATGGCTGAGCTCGCGCATGGGCGCGGCGCCGGAATGGACCGCCGCCAGGCCGATCGGCTGCGCCGGGGCCGGCTGCCGATCGAGGGCCGCCTCGACCTGCACGGCATGACCCAACGCGAGGCACATGACCGGCTCAACGCGTTCATCGCCGACGCCGTTGCGGCGGGCAAGCGCTGCGTGCTGGTGATCACCGGCAAGGGCCTGGCCCGCGACGGCAGCGGAGTCCTGCGCGAGGCCGTGCCGCGCTGGCTCAACACGCCGCCGCTGCGCGAGCATGTCCTCGTCTTCGACTACGCGCAGCCACGGCATGGCGGCCTGGGTGCCCTCTACGTTCTGTTGAAGCGGAAGCGGTGACGATGATTCAGCGTGATCGAATCCATCAGACCACCGAGGCACAGAGGCACGGAGCCTCGGATTTGTTACCTCCGTGTCCCTCTGTCTCTGTGGTTTACAGGCAGTACGGCAATCGGTATTCCGCTGCGGATTCGAAATGACACCCTTCGGCCGGAAGCTTCGTGAACTGCGCGCCGAACGCGGCGTTCTGCTGAAGGACATGGCCGCGGCGCTCGGCGTGTCCTCGGCCTATCTCTCCGCGCTGGAGCACGGCAACCGCGGCCGGCCGAGCCGCGTTTTCGTCCAGCAGATCTCGGCCTATTTCAACCTGGCCTGGGACGATGTCGACGAGCTCGAACGGCTGGCGGAGCTTTCTCATCCGCGCGTCATCGTCAACACCGCCGGCCTGAGCCCGCAGGCGACCGAGCTCGCGAATCGGCTGTCGGAGGTGATCGAGCATCTGGACAACGCCACGATCGAGCGCCTCCTGGCCACGCTCAAGGATGCGAGCCGCGGCGCTTGAGCGTGGCGCCTCGGTGCATGTTTCGGCCGGGGAATAGCGGCAGGGGAATATTGGCATCTGTGTCACCTTCCGATATATCGCGCCGCCGAAACAAAGTACCCTGCTGCGCCTCTCGGTCCGAACTCAGGGAGGCTTCGAGAGCCGGTAAGTTCATCCGGGAGTCCACATGATCGATGACTTCGTCCTCTTCGTCACCGTCGGCTTCGCGGCGCAGCTTGTCGACGGGGCGATCGGCATGGCCTATGGCGTGTCCGCCACGACGGTTCTGCTGAGCTTCGGATTTCCGCCGGCCACCGCGAGCGCCAGCGTGCATGCGGCGGAGGTCTTTACCACCGGCGCCTCCGGTTTCGCGCATTGGCGGTTCGGCAACGTCGACTTTCGTCTGTTCGCGAGGCTCGCCGTCCCGGGCATGATCGGCGGTGCCCTCGGCGCCTTTGTTCTGACGGAGCTTCCGGGCGAGAAAATCCGGCCGATAGTCAGCGTCTATCTTCTGCTCATCGGCGCCTTCATCTTCTGGAAAGCCATCCGCGGGGCGGTGGCCCTTGGTGCGCCGCCGCGCCGTGTGGCCCCGCTGGGCCTGTTCGGCGGCTTCTTCGATGCGATCGGCGGTGGCGGCTGGGGCCCGATCGTCACCTCCACCCTCCTCGGCCGAGGGACCACGCCGCGCTACGCGATCGGCTCCGTCAGCCTGGCCGAGTTCTTCGTGACCTCGACCGTTTCCGTGACCTTTCTGGCGACGATCGGCCTGGAGCTGTGGCCGATCATCGCCGGGCTGATCGTGGGCGGCGTGCTGGCGGCGCCCTTGGCGGCCTATGTGACGAAAAAGCTGCCGGACCGGCCCCTGATGCTTCTGGTCGCGACCGTGATCGTCCTTCTCAGCCTGCGCCAGCTGATCCAGACGCTGACGTAAGCCGATCTCGGAGGGCGAGGTCTGGGGCGGGCGACCCGCTCCCGGCCCGCCGGTGACCGGTCGGTCGTCTACAGGATGAACTTGCTGAGGTCGGTGTTCTTCGCCAGCGGCGCGACCCGCTCGCGGACATAGGCTGCGTCGACGGTGATGTGCGCGCCCGTCTGGTCGGTGGCGTTGAAGCTGATCTCCTCCAGAAGGCGCTCCATCACCGTGTGCAGCCGGCGGGCGCCGATGTTCTCGACGCTGCTGTTGATCTCTGCCGCCAGGTCGGCGATCGCGTCGATCGCGTCGTCGGTGAAGTCCAGCGTCACCTCCTCGGTGGCGAGCAGGGCCTTGTACTGCTTGATCAGGTTCGCCTCCGGCTCGGTCAGGATGCGCTTGAAGTCGGCGCGCGTCAGCGCCGAGAGCTCGACCCGGATGGGCAGCCGCCCCTGCAGCTCCGGCAGCAGATCCGAGGGCTTGGCGAGGTGAAAGGCGCCCGAGGCGATGAACAGGATGTGGTCGGTCTTGACCGTGCCGTGCTTGGTGTTGACCTGCGTCCCCTCGATCAGCGGCAGAAGGTCGCGCTGCACACCCTCGCGGCTGACGTCGGCACCGATCCGCTCGGACCGCGCGGTGATCTTGTCGATCTCGTCGAGGAAGACGATGCCGTTCTGCTCGACCGCCTCGATGGCCTCGGCGACCACCTTCTCCTGGTCAAGGAGCTTGTCGCTCTCCTCGGCCATCAGCACGTTGTAGGACTCGGCCACGGTCATGCGCTTGGTCTTGGTGCGGCCGCCGAAGGCCTGTCCCAGGATGTCGTTCAGGTTCAGCATTCCCATGCTGGCGCCCGGCATCCCGGGGATCTCGAAGGTCGGCAGCATGCCGGCGCCGCTGTCCTTCACTTGGATCTCGATCTCGCGGTCGTTGAGTTCCCCGTCGCGCAGCATCCGGCGGAATTTGGCCCGGGTCTCGGCGCTCGCATGTTCGCCGACGAGGGCGTCGAGGACGCGCTCCTCCGCCTGGATCTCCGCCTTCGCCGCGACCTGGCGGCGCAGCCGCTCCCGTGTCATGGTGATCGAGATCTCGACGAGGTCTCGGATGATCTGCTCGACATCGCGGCCGACATAGCCGACCTCGGTGAACTTCGTCGCCTCCACCTTGAGGAAGGGTGCCTGCGCAAGCTTCGCCAGACGGCGCGCGATCTCGGTCTTGCCGACGCCGGTGGGGCCGATCATCAGAATGTTCTTGGGCAACACCTCCTCGCGCATCTCGGGCGGAAGTTGCTGGCGCCGCCAGCGGTTGCGCAGGGCGATCGCGACCGCCCGCTTGGCCTCCGTCTGGCCGACAATGAAGCGGTCGAGTTCGGAGACGATCTCGCGCGGGCTGAAGGCGGCCGTGACGTTCTCGGCGCGCGGCTCCCGCATCACGGCGGCGGCGGTGCGATTGGGTTCGGCGGTCATAGGCTCTCGATGATCAGATTCTCGTTGGTGTAGACGCAGATATCGGCCGCGATCTTCATCGCCTTGCGGGCGATGGCCTCGGCGTCTAACTCGTCGATGTCCATCAGGGCGCGGGCAGCGGCCAGCGCGTAGGGCCCGCCGGAGCCGATGCCGATCAAGCCGTCTTCCGGCTCCAGCACGTCGCCGGTGCCGGTCATCACCAGGCTGACCTCCCGGTCGGCCACGGCCATCATCGCCTCGAGCCGGCGCAGATAGCGGTCGGTGCGCCAATCCTTGGCAAGCTCGACGCAGGCGCGGGCGAGCTGTCCGGGATGCTGCTCGAGCTTGGCCTCCAGCCGCTCGAAGAGCGCCAGCGCGTCCGCCGTCGCCCCCGCGAAGCCGGCGATCACCTCGCCCTTGCCGAGGCGTCGCACCTTGCGCGCGTTCGACTTCATCACGGTCTGGCCGAACGTGACCTGGCCGTCGCCGGCGACCACCACGTTCGGGCCCTTGCGAATGGAGAGGATCGTTGTGCCGTGCCAGACGGGGAACGGCGTGGGCGATGCGGGGGATGTCATGTCGGGCATGAACTCCCAGATAGGCGAATGGCGACGGCGCTTCAAGGAGAACCCGCGCCCACCCGAAAGCGCTCATCCAGGGCCTGCGCCCGTTCGCGCCGCGGCCGCGGGTCCGGGTTTGGCTGGCGGTTTCGGGCCGATACTGTTACAAGCGGCCTGCCCTGTCGAGGGCAGCTTGAGGGTCCGGGCCGGCAAACCGCCCGGCGCCCGTAACTCGCCCGATGATTCGGCGGCGCGTCCGGAAGGCGCCGCCCGGTTCATCGGCAGATCCGTTGACGGAGGTCCGCGATGCGTTCGGCCAGCGTGGAACGCAACACCAAGGAAACCCGCATCAAGGTCGCGGTCGATCTCGACGGCACCGGCCGCTCCAAGATCGCGACCGGAATCGGGTTCCTCGACCACATGCTGGAGCAGCTCTCCCGCCACGGCCTCATCGACCTCGAGGTCGAGGCGAAGGGCGACCTGCACATCGACATGCACCACACGACGGAGGACACCGGCATCGTCATCGGCCAGGCCATCTCGCAGGCGCTGGGCGACCGCAAGGGCATCCGCCGCTACGGCGACGCTCTGGTCCCGATGGACGAGACGCTGACGCGCGTGGCGCTCGACGCCTCGAACCGGCCCTATCTGGTCTGGAAGGTGGCGCTGCCGCGGCCGAAGCTGGGCGACATGGACACCGAGCTCTTCAAGGAGTGGTTCCAGGCCTTCGCCCAGCATGCCGGACTCACGCTCCACGTCGAAACCCTCTACGGCGAGAACACCCACCACATCGTCGAGTCCTGCTTCAAGGGCCTGGCGCGCGCCCTGCGCGCGGCGGTCGAGATCGACCCGCGCCGGGCCGACGCCGTGCCCTCGACCAAGGGCGTCCTCGGCGGATCGCTCTAAGCGCGGCCAGACATCATTTCGGGTCAGGAACGATGTGATGACGGCCACCGTCGCGATCGTCGATTACGGCTCAGGCAACCTGCGCTCCGCCGCCAAGGCGCTCGAGCGGGTCGCGCGGGAGAGCGAGACCGCGGCCGCCGTGGTCGTCACCGCCGACCCCGACCGAATCCGGACGGCCGACCGCGTGGTTCTGCCGGGCGTCGGCGCCTTCGCCGACTGCCTGCGCGGGCTCGAGGCCGTGCCCGGGCTCGTCGAAGCGCTGCGGGAAGCGGTGCTCGGCGCCGGGCGGCCGTTCCTCGGCATCTGCGTCGGCATGCAGCTTCTGGCCACGACGGGCCGGGAGCACGGGGTCCACCCGGGCCTCGGCTGGATCCCGGGCGAGGTGGTCCCGATAAGCGGAACCGGCGCGGACGGTCGGGCGTTGAAGGTCCCGCATATGGGCTGGAACGAGCTGGCGATCGACCGTCCGGACCATCCTGCCCTCGCCGGAATCGCCCCCGGCGACCACGCCTATTTCGTCCACAGCTACCACTTCGTGCCGGCCGACCCGGCCGCTCGGCTGGCTGCGGTCGAGTATGGCGGGCCGGTGACCGCAGTGGTGGCGCGGGACAACCTGCTCGGCACGCAGTTTCATCCCGAGAAGAGCCAGGCGACGGGCCTCCGGCTTCTCGGCAACTTCCTTCAATGGCATCCATAGGACATGGCACCCCTAGGCACAGACCAGACCACCACGGCCAGGATCTCGGTCGAAGAGTTGACCGAGTTCGGCAACGGCGACCTTCACGACCTGTGCGACGCGGCCGAGGCCGCCATTCGCGAGGGCGGCGGCTTCGGCTGGCTGGCGCCGCCCCCGCGGCCGATCATGGAGGCCTATTGGCGCGGGGTGCTGCTGGTGCCGGAGCGCACGCTGTTCGTCGGTCGCCTCGACGGCGTCATCGCCGGCTCGGCGCAGCTCGTCCGCCCGCCGCGCAACAACGAGGCCCAGGCTCATGCCGCGCAGATGACGACCAACTTCGTGGCACCCTGGGCGCGCGGGCACGGCCTCGCGAAGGCGATCGCGCTGGCGGTGGAGGACGCGGCGCGGCGCGCCGGCTTCGCGACGCTGAATCTCGACGTCCGCGAGACGCAGGACCGGGCGATCAGGCTCTACCGCTCGCTGGGCTATCGCCAGTGGGGCACGCACCCGCAATACGCCCGGGTCGACGGCCGGATGGTGGCCGGCCTGTTCTTCTGGAAGGAGCTGAACGGCGCCGACAAGGATCCGGAGGGCGAAACCGGATGATCCTGTTCCCGGCGATCGACCTGAAGGACGGCGCCTGCGTGCGTCTGCGCCAGGGCGACATGAACGCGGCGACGGTGTTCAACGACGACCCGGCCGCCCAGGCGCGCGCTTTCGCCGCCGCGGGCGTTGAATGGCTGCATCTGGTCGATCTCGACGGTGCCTTCGCCGGACGGCCGGTGAACGCGGAGGCGGTCGACGCCATCCTTGCCGCGGTCGATCTTCCCTGCCAGCTCGGCGGCGGCATCCGCGATCTCGCCACCGTCGAGCACTGGCTCGGGCGCGGCATCGCCCGGGTCATCCTCGGCACCGCCGCCCTCAAGGATCCCGCGCTGGTTCGCACCGCCTGCCGGTCCTTTCCCGGCCGGATCGCGGTCGGCATCGACGCCCGCGGCGGCCGGGTTGCCGTCGAGGGCTGGGCGGAGACGAGCGAGATCACCGCCCGGGAACTGGCGCTCCGGTTCGAGGATGCCGGCGTCGCGGCGATCATCCACACCGACATCGAGCGCGACGGCCTGCTCGCCGGGGCGAACGCCGAGGCCACGGCCGCCCTGGCCGCGGCCGTGAGCACGCCGGTGATCGCGAGCGGCGGCGTCGGCGGTCTCGAGGACCTGCGCGCGCTGAAGGCGGTCGAAGCAAGCGGCATCGCCGGCGTGGTGGTCGGCCGCGCGCTCTATGACGGGCGGCTCGACCTCGCCGCGGCGCTGGCCCTGCTGCGGCCGGAAGGGGCGGCGGCATGCTGAAGGTCCGCATCATCCCCTGCCTCGACGTCCATGCCGGCCGCGTCGTCAAGGGCGTGAACTTCGTCGATCTCGTCGATGCGGGCGATCCGGTCGAGCAGGCGCGGGTCTACGACGCTGCCGGCGCGGACGAGCTCTGCTTCCTGGACATCACCGCGAGCGCGGAGAACCGTGACACGATCTACGACGTCGTCGCCCGGACGGCCGAATGCTGCTTCATGCCGCTCACGGTCGGCGGCGGCGTGCGCAGCCTCGAGGACATCCGGCGGCTGCTGCTGGCCGGCGCCGACAAGGTATCGATCAACACCGCGGCGGTGCGCGACCCCGATCTCGTCCGCCGCGCCGCGGAAAAGTTCGGCAGCCAATGCATCACGGTGGCGATCGACGCGAAATCGACCGGCCCGGACTCGACGGGCGCCCGCGGATACGAAGTCTTCACCCATGGCGGGCGCGAGCGGACCGGCCTCGACGCCATTGCCTGGGCCCGGCGCATGGCCGAACTCGGCGCCGGCGAGATCCTGCTCACCTCGATGGACCGCGACGGCACGCGCGAAGGCTACGATCTGTCTCTCACCCGCGCCGTCGCCGACGCCGTGCCGGTGCCGGTGATCGCGAGCGGCGGCGTGGGCACTCTGGACCACATGGTCGAGGGCATCCGCGACGGCCACGCGGCCGCCGTGCTGGCCGCGTCCATCTTCCATTTCGGAACCCATTCGATCGCGGAGGCAAAGGCGCACCTCGCCCGCGCCGGAATTCCAGTGCGTCCCCCCGCCGCCTGAGATGGCGGCCGAACCGCATGGATTCGCGGCCCCGCCCGCGGGACGACGCGTTTGCCAGGACACCGAAGGAGGGTCACAGGAACATCATGGAAAAGGAGGAAAGCGGGGCGCAATCGAGGCCGGATGCAACCATCCTCGACCGCCTCTATCAGGTCATCCAGAGCCGCCGCGACGCGGACCCCACCGTGTCCCACACCGCGAAGCTGTTCGCCAAGGGCAAGCACAAGATCGCCCAGAAGGTCGGCGAAGAGGCCGTTGAGACGGTCATCGAAGGCATCGACGGCAAGCGGAAGGATCTGGCTGCGGAAAGCGCCGACCTACTCTACCATCTCCTCGTGCTGTGGGCCGCCCGCGACCTGGACCCGAGCAGGGTCTGGGCCGCGCTCGCGCGCCGCGAAGGCATCTCCGGCATCGAGGAGAAGAAGGGACGCAAGGACGACTGAACGAGATCAGGGAGAAATCCGGTATGGCGTATGACACCGACAACGTGTTTGCCCGCATCCTGCGCGGCGAGATCCCCTGCGACAAGGTGTATGAGGACGATCGGGTCCTCGCCTTCCGTGATATCCGACCGCAGGCCAAGACCCACGTGCTGGTGATCCCGAAGGCCGCCTACGTCTCGATCGACGACTTCGCCGAGCGCGCCCCAGAGGCGGATATCGCGGCGCTCATCCGGGCAGTCGGCCGTGTGGCGGCCCAGCTTGGCCTGAAGGAGACCGGCTACCGCGTGATCGTCAATCACGGTCCCGATTCCCGGCAGGAGGTACCGCACCTCCACCTTCACATTCTCGGCGGCCAGGATCTCGGCCGCCTGATCTGCCCGTCGGCGGAGTGAGGGCTTTCGATAGGCCTCCCTTTACGGGCCAAGGGTTCGGCTAACCCGCGGTTGACGGCGTGCGCAACAGCACGGGCAGGCATTCAGCCGGGCGCCCGGCCACCAGCAGCAAGGTCGCGGGCGCCCGCCTGGCCGTGTCAGGGGCATCCGCCTTGCCCGCAGGGGCCATGGATCGGTGCGCCGCCGCCGACGGGGCTGTCCGCGCACCGCTCTGCAGACAGGGAAACGGCTTCCTCCGTTGCTGGCCGTGGAAGCTCACCCGGTCGGCGGCGTCACCGCATTCTGTTCCATCGTCGCCTTGAGCGTCGCAGCCAGTCGTCGGAACGTCTCCTTCCGCCCGGATGTGGGGCGCCAGACCAAGCCGATCCGACGAAATGCATGGCTGCCCCCCAACGGACGCGCCGCAACGTCGAGGTCGCGCAGAAGCCCGGCATCCAGAGCCATCTGCGGCAACAAAGTAAATCCGAGTCCGTTCGCGACCATCTGCACCAGGGTATGCAGGCTGGTTCCCTGGAATGCGGTGTTCCGACGAGGCCCGTCGAGCGCACAGGCGGTCAGGGCGTGTTCACGCAGGCAATGCCCGTCCTCCAGAAGCAGCATGTCCTCCGGCGCCACATCGGCAGGATGCACCGTTTCCCTGTCGCATAGGGGATGCCCTTCCGGGAACACGACCCAGAAACGATCTTCTGCGATCTCCAGCGTCTCGACATTGCCCAACGCATAGGGCAAGGCCAGCAAGGCCACGTCCAGCTCTCCGCTGTCGAGGCGCGCAAGCAGCCGTGGCGTCTGGTCCTCGCGCAGGTAGAACCTCAGTTTCGGGAACGCTGCGCGCAGGCTCGGCATGACGCGGGGAAAGAGAAACGGGGCAATCGTCGGAATCACGCCCAGATGCAGCGCGCCGGCCATCGGGTCCTCGGCCATGCGCGCGATGTCGACCAGATCCTCGGCCTCCCGCAGCAAGGCGCGCGCCTTCTCGGCAATTTCACGTCCCAGAGGCGTCGGCAACACTGTCCGCCGGGTTCGCTCCAGCAGCGGCGTCCCGAGCAGGTTTTCCAGTTCCTGGATCCCGGCGCTGAGGGTGGACTGGCTGACGAGGCATGCCTCAGCGGCCTGACCGAAGTGGCACCGGTCGACGACGGCGACGAGATACTGCAGCTGACGCAGGGTGGGGAGCGGCTTCATGGCCTGGATATTAATCGACTATCTCGATCAATGGAACCGGGATTATCTATTTTAATCGCTGAACCGTAATCCCTATCTTCCGGTCGTACGCAACAGGCAGGGTGCCGCTCGCAACGGGCCGCTTGTATCCGGGGCTCCGACAAAACCCCGGATACGGGAAGCCCGAAGGGGTCGTGCGTCTCTGCTGACCGCAATGCAACGGAGTAGTCATGTCCCTGATCAACACCGAGGTTAAGCCTTTCAAAGCGACGGCATTCAAGAACGGCAAGTTCATCGAGGTCACCGAGGCCGACCTGAAGGGCAAGTGGTCCGTCGTGTTCTTCTATCCGGCGGACTTCACCTTCGTCTGCCCGACCGAGCTCGAGGATCTGGCCGATAACTACGCCGAGTTCCAGAGGCTTGGCGTGGAGATCTACAGCGTTTCGACCGATACGCACTTCGCGCACAAGGCTTGGCACGACATGTCGCCGGCCATCAAGAAGATCCAGTACGCGATGGTCGGTGACCCGACCGGCACCCTCGCGCGGAACTTCGACGTGCTGATCGAGGACGCCGGCCTGGCGAACCGCGGCACCTTCGTGATCGATCCGCAGGGCAAGATCCAGGTCGTCGAGATCACGGCCGAGGGTATCGGCCGCAACGCCGCCGAGCTGCTGCGCAAGATCAAGGCTGCCCAGTACGTCGCCGCCCATCCGAACGAGGTCTGCCCGGCCAAGTGGGAGGAAGGCGCGGAGACGCTGGCTCCGTCGCTCGACCTGGTCGGCAAGATCTAAGACGCCGTACCGCGGAATCCCTGGGCTCGGCGATCAGCCGGGCCCGGGATTCGACGGGGCCCGTGATTCGGCTCCCGTCGATGCACCAACGTCGCTACGAAGAACCATGTCGGGAGCCACCCCATGTTGGACGCCAAAATCCGGGATCAGCTGAAGGCCTATTTTGAGCGGATCACGCAACCCGTCGAGCTGGTTGCATCCCTCGACGATGGTGCCAAGTCCCAGGAACTGCTGAGCCTGCTCGAGGACATCGCGTCCCTGTCGGACCGGATCGCGCTGGTACGCCGCGATGACGGCGCACGCAAGCCGTCCTTTGCGATCAACCGCGTCGGCACGGACATCGGCGTGCGCTTCGCCGGCATTCCGATGGGCCACGAGTTCAATTCGCTTGTCCTCGCCATTCTGCAGGTCGGCGGCCATCCGCCCAAGGAGGCGGCGGAGGTTATCGAGCAGATCAAGAGTCTCGACGGCGAGTACAGCTTTGAAACCTATTTCTCGCTGTCCTGCCAGAACTGCCCCGACGTCGTGCAGGCGCTCAACCTGATGAGTGTGCTGAACCCGAGGATCAAGCATGTCGCCATCGATGGCGCGCTGTTCCAGGAGGAAGTCGAGGCCCGACAGATCATGGCCGTCCCGGCCGTTTTCCTGAACGGCAAGCCGTTCGACCAGGGCCGGATGAGCCTCGAGCAGATTCTCGCCAAGATCGATACGGGTGCCGCGCAGCGTGAAGCCGAGCGAATCAAGGGCAAGGACCCGTTCGACGTGCTCGTCGTCGGCGGCGGACCG
>CAZKCM010000055.1:0-28235 GCA_964551315.1 uncultured Rhodospirillaceae bacterium
GTCATCTTCACCGGCATCGCCACCCCGGTCGAGGCCGCCGGAATCGGCACCTTCGGCGCGCTGGTGGTGGCGGCGCTGCATCGGCGCCTGACCTGGACTGCCGTCCGCGAGGCCGCGATCACCACCCTGAAGGCGACATCCATGGTGCTCTGGATCGTCTTCGGCGCCAGCATCTTCGTCGGTCTCTACATCGTCGAGGGCGGGCGCGAGTTCGTCACCAACATGCTCGTGGGCACCGGCTTCGGCCCCTACGGGGTGCTGACGATCATGATGCTGATCCTGGTCGTGCTCGGCATGTTCCTGGACTGGGTCGGCATCCTTCTGCTGGCGGTGCCGATCTTCGTGCCGATCATGATGAGCCTCGAATGGAATGGGCTCTTCGGTCTGCCTGGGGTGGCGCCGGAGGAGGTGCCGCTGTGGTTCGGCGTGGTCTACATGGTGAACATGCAGATGTCGTTCCTGAGCCCGCCTTTCGGCTACGCCCTGTTCTACCTCAAGAGCGTCGCGCCGCCGGAGGTCTCCATGGCCACGATCTTCTGGTCGGCCATTCCGTTCCTGCTGATCCAGACGTTCGCGCTGGCGCTCTGCATCATCTTCCCGGAGATCATCCTGTGGCTGCCGCGCCTGGTCTACGGCTGATCCTTCGTCGCCGTTAGGCCCGCCTCCATCCGGGCGAGCGCCTCCTCGATCCGGGCGGGGTGCCGGCGCTCGTCTTCGAGGTTCTGCGACAGGAGCTCGGCGACGGCCGGCGTCTTGCCGCCGTGCCGATCGGCGCGGTCGTAGGCCGTGTTGGTGTCGTCCTCGTTGCCCTTCATGGCCCGGAGGATCGCCTCGCAGCGCCCGCCCGAGACAGTATCTTATAAGTGTTTGATAATTATATTTGTCGTATTTTTGGCGCGGATATTGTATATGGTAATCGTTTCAAAATAGAAATGTTCGACAATTGGGAGGTATAGCCGATGTTTCAATCGATACGATGGCTTTCCATCGGATGCGGCCTCGCTATGACGCTCGTCGCCGGAGAGGCCGGGGCGACGCCCATCATGACCTTCATCATCGACGGCAACACGTTCGCTCAACCGTTCACGATCACCAATTCCTCCACTGGGGGGGAACGCGTCACCCGCTTTCAACTGGATCTCGGGACGACGGAACTCGTCTTCGACACCGTGAACGGCGGGGTGCCGAACGATACTTTGGGCGTGCCGTTCACGCCGTCCGGCGGGACGGAGGCGACGACCGGATTGATCGGACCGGTGGTGGTGCCCGACGGAAGCTCGTTGCTTGACATCTCCTTCACGGACTTCGATCCCGGCGAGTTCTTCTCGTGGGACATCGACATCGATCGCGTAACCGGGCCCAACCCTCAAACGGTGATCGGCAGCGACCTCATCGGGGTCGTGGCGATCGTCGACTTTTCCGATGGTCAGCGGCTTCTCGGCATTTTGAGCGCGGTACCGGGCAATTCCGCCGCAAGCCAATTCACGGTGACCGGCATCACGAGAACACCGGTTCCTGAACCCGGCACGCTGGCGTTGTTCGGCATTGGCCTGGCCGGCCTGGGCCTGTTGTCGCGGCGGGCGAACACGGCCTGAGATCGCCTTGCCCGCTCATATGACGGCGGCGCCTCCGCTGGAGGCGCCGTCGCTGTATCAGGCGGCGAGCCCGCCGTTCAAAATTCGACGACGGCGCCGTAGACGAGCAGCCCCGCAAGCAGCAGGAGGCACAGGAATGCGGTCCAGGCTCGGCGCGAAAGCGCCGCGCCGGCGACGATCAGCGGGCGTCCTTCGCGGTCCCGCTGCCGGCGGGCCGCGCTCCGCCTTTCGGGTCCGGCGAACAATGCAACGTAGTAAGGCCCCCAGGGCGTCGGCAGGGTGAACCGGATGTCGATCCGGTGAGATTCGGATTCGGTGCGGCCGGCGGCGGCGCGGATGGCGGCTTTCTGGTCCGGGCGCAGCCCGTCGCGGATCTCCGGCGGCAGGCGGCGCAGGAACAACTCGCCGCGAACCTCGTTCATCATACCGTCCACGCCTCCGGCATGGCCGCCGTCGGGTGCCCCGACCCGCATCGGCACCATCGGCTTCCCGGGCCGGCTTATCACGGTCGCCGTTAATGTCCGCTTTATCCCGTCATGGTTGACCTATCTTGTTTTACACCTGGGATGGGATAGCCTTGGGCCGGGTGACGGGGCGGAGCTGCCGCCGGGTCAAAGAGGGAACGACATGCCGCTGAAGGCTGAAAAACTGAAGTCCGAGCTGATAGACCGCGTTCTGGAGGAAGCAAGCAGCCGCCTGGAGCGGGCCCGCGCCGCCGTGATCGAACGGTTCATCCGCCAGTTCTACGCAAACGTACCGCCGGACGATCTGGTCGGGCACAGCCCCGACGATCTGTTCGGCGCGGCCGTCTCGCTCTGGACCTTCGGCGCCCGGCGGCAACGCGGAAGCGCCAAGGTGCGCGTCTACAACCCGCGGCTCGACGAACATGGCTGGCACAGCCCACATACGGTCGTCGAAATCGTCAACGACGACATGCCGTTCCTGGTCGATTCGGTCACCGCGGCGCTGAACCGCCGGGAGCTCACCGTCTACCTCGTCATTCACCCGATCGTCCGGACCGAGCGCGATGAGTCGGGCCAGCTCCTCGGTCTCGCCGGAGACGCGGACGCCGCGGCCGGGCCCGGCAGGGTCGTCGCCAGCGAGTCCTTCATGCAGGTCTGGATCAGCGAGCAGACCTCCGCGGACCGGCTGGCGGAAATCCGACAGGGGCTGGAGGACGTTCTGGCGGACGTGCGCGCCGCCGTCGAGGATTGGTCGGCCATGCGCGGCCGGGTGGCCGAGACCCTCGAGACGCTGGCGACCACTCCCCCGCCGCTGCCCGAACAGGAAATCGAAGAGGCGACCGCCTTTCTCCGGTGGCTCGACGCCGATCACTTCACCTTCCTCGGCTACCGCGAATACGACTTCTTGGGCGAAGGCGAAGGGGCGACCCTGGCAATCCGCGAAGGTAGCGGGCTCGGCATTCTGCGCGATGACCGCATCTCGATCTTCGACGGTCTGCGGAACTTCGACAAGCTGCCGCCGGAGGTCCGGCATTTCGTGCGCCAGTCGCGCCTGCTGATGGTCACGAAATCGAACCGGCGCGCCACGGTTCACCGGCCCGTGCATATGGACATCATCGGCGTCAAGAAGTTCGACGAGTCGGGTCGCATTGCCGGCGAACGCCTCTTTGTCGGCCTCTTGACCTCCACCGCCTACAGCCGCAGCCCGCGCGACATTCCGCTGCTTCGTCGCAAGGTTGCGAACGTCGTGGAACGGGCCGGCTTCGCGCCGTCGAGCCATGATGGCAAGGCGCTGTTGCACATCCTCGAGACCTATCCGCGCGACGAGCTGTTCCAGATCTCCGAGGACGAACTGCTCGAGATCGCGCTCGGCATTCTGCATCTGCAGGAACGGCAAAGGATCGCTCTGTTCACCCGCCGCGACCCGTTCGAGCGGTTCGTCTCCTGCCTCGTCTACCTGCCGCGCGACCGTTACAACACCGACCTTCGTCTGCGCATCCAGGACATTCTGGCGCGGGCCTACAACGGCCGCATGGTCGATTTCTTCACCCATATGGGTGACGACGCGCAGGTGCGGCTGCACCTCATCGTCAAGACGACACCCGGCGCCATCCCGGATGTCGATCCGGCCGATATCGAGCGTCAGCTCGTCGAGGCGGGCCGATCCTGGGCCGATCATCTGCGGGACGCCCTTATCGAGGCGAAGGGCGAGGAGCGCGGGCTGATGGCGCTGCGGCGCTACGGCGAGGCCTTTCCCGTCAGTTATCAGGAAGAGTTCAGCGCGCACCAGGCCGTGTTCGACATCGACCGCCTGGAAGAGGCGCAGGCCACCGGCGCCATGACGATGAATCTCTATCGGCCGGTCGAGGCGCCAGCCAATGAGCTGAGGCTCAAGCTTTACAACGCCGGCGAGTTGATCCCGCTCTCCGACATGCTGCCGATGCTCGAGAATATGGGGCTCAAGATCGTCACCGAGCTGCCCTACGCGGTGCATCCCGGCGGTCAGGAACGGCCATTCTGGATCCACGACTTCATCATGACGGCACCGGGCGGTGCCGAGATCGACGTCGGCGCGGTCAAGGACAAGTTCCACGAGGCCTATGCCCGCGTCTGGTCGGGCGAGATGGAGGACGACGGTTTCAACCGGCTGGTCCTTTGCGCCGGGTTCGACTGGCGCGACGTGACGGTGATTCGCGCCTACAGCCGCTTCCTGCGCCAGGCGGGCATCCCCTTCAGTCTCGCCTATATGGAAGAGACGATGGCCAACAACGCGGAGATCGCCAAGCTGCTGGTTCAGCTTTTCAAGATCCTGCACGATCCCGCCGACCGCAAAGACGTCGAGCAGCGCGCCGCCGCCGTCACCGCCGAGATCGAGAAGGGCCTCGACGCGGTCTCCAGCCTCGACGAGGACCGTATCCTGCGGCGGTTCCTCAACCTGATCCAATCGACTCTGCGCACCAATTTCTTCCAGAAGACGGCCGACGGGCAACCCAAGCCCTATCTGGCGCTGAAGCTCGATTCCCAGGCGATCGACGAGCTTCCGCTGCCTCGGCCGATGGTCGAGATCTTCGTCTACAGCCCGCGCGTCGAGGCGGTTCACCTGCGCGGCGGCAAGGTGGCGCGTGGCGGCATCCGCTGGTCCGACCGGCGCGAGGACTTCCGCACCGAGGTTCTGGGCCTGATGAAGGCGCAGCTGGTGAAGAACGCGGTCATCGTGCCGGTGGGCTCGAAGGGCGGCTTCGTCGTCAAGCGCCCGCCGACCGTCGCCGGCAGTCCGGGCGGGCGCGAGGCGCTGATGGCGGAGGTGGTGACCTGCTACCAGACGATGATGCGCGGCCTCCTCGACCTCACGGACAACCTCGTCGGCGGCCAGGTCGTGCCGCCGGCCGACCTCGTGCGCCACGACGACGACGATCCCTATCTCGTGGTCGCCGCCGACAAGGGAACCGCCGGCTTCTCCGACATCGCCAACGGCGTCGCTGAAGAATATGGATTCTGGCTGGGTGACGCCTTCGCCTCCGGCGGCTCGGCGGGGTACGATCACAAGAAGATGGGCATCACCGCCCGCGGCGCCTGGGAATCGGTGAAGCGCCACTTCCGCGAGCTCGGCACGGACATCCAGACGCAGGACTTCACCGTCGTGGGCGTCGGCGACATGTCCGGCGACGTCTTCGGCAACGGTATGCTGCTGTCGCGGCACATCCGGCTCGTGGGCGCTTTCAACCACCTGCACATCTTCGTCGACCCCGATCCGGACCCGGAGGCGAGCTGGCAGGAACGCAAGCGCCTCTTTGATCTTCCGCGTTCCGCCTGGACCGATTACGACGCGAAGCTGATCTCGCCCGGCGGCGGCGTGTTCGACCGCAAGGCGAAGGCGATTCCGCTGACGCCGGAGATGCGGCGGTGCTTCGGAATCGAGACCGACCGCGCCAGCCTGACGCCGGCCGAGCTGATCCGCGCCATGCTGCGCGCCCCGGTCGATCTCCTCTGGATGGGCGGCATCGGCACCTACGTCAAGGCGAGCACCGAAAGCCACGCCGAGGTGGGCGACCGCGCGAACGACCCGCTTCGTGTCGACGGTGCCGAGCTTCGCTGCAAGGTCGTGGGCGAAGGCGCCAATCTCGGCTTCACGCAGCGCGGCCGCATCGAATACGCGCTTCGCGGCGGGCGCATCAACACGGACGCGATCGACAACTCCGGCGGCGTCGATTGCTCGGACCACGAGGTCAACATCAAGATCGCGCTCAACGAGGTGATGTCGGCGGGCGACATGACGCGCAAGCAGCGCGACCGGCTGCTGGAGGCGATGACCGAGGAGGTCGCGTCCCTGGTCCTGCGCAACAACTACTTGCAGGGTCAGGCGATCAGCGTGATCAAGGCGCAGGACTGGTTGCTGCTCGATCAGCAGGGCCGGTTCATGCGGGCGCTGGAACGCGCCGGCAAGCTCAACCGGGCGCTTGAGTTTCTCCCGAACGACGAGGACCTGGCCGAACGTCTCTCCGCCCGCCAGGGGCTGACCCGCCCGGAGCTGGCGGTGCTGCTCGCCTATGCCAAGATCGCGCTCTACGAGGAGCTGCTGCCGTCGGACCTGCCCGACGACCCGCAGCTCGTCGATGATCTGATGCAGTACTTTCCCAAGCCGTTGCGCGAGAACTTCGCCGAGGCCATTACCGGGCACCGCCTGCGGCGGGAGATCATCGCGACGGCCGTGACGAACAGCTTGGTGAACCGCGTCGGTCCTACCTTCGTCCACGCGATGAAGGAAAAGACCGGGATGCCGGCCTCTGACATCGCCCGTGCCTACGCCATCACCCGCGGGGTCTTCGGCCTGCGGCGCCTCTGGTCGGAGATCCAGGCGCTCGACACCCGCGCCCCGGCGAGCGCGCAGATCGCCATGCTGGTCGAGATCAACCGGGTGGCCGAGCGCGGCACCCTGTGGTTCCTGCGCACCGGGATGCAGCCGCTCGACATCGCGGCGAACATCGAGGCCTGCGGCGCCGGCATCGCCGAGTTGGCGGGCTGCCTCGGCGAGGTCGCGACAGAGACCGAGCGCGAGACGATCGCACAGCGCATGGCCGAATATGCCGGGGATGGCGTACCCGAAGACCTGGCCCGCCGCGTCGCCAGCCTCCATCTGCTGGCGCCGGGTCTCGACATCGTCCGCATCGCCCAGGAGGCCAAGACCTCCGTGCCCGACGTCGCGCGGACCTATTTCGTCGTCGGCGACCGTTTCGGATTCGACTGGCTGCGCGACGCGGCGGCCAGCGTCGGGGCGAGCGACAACCACTGGCAACGGATGGCCGTCGCCGCCATCGTCGAGGATCTCTATGGCCACCAGAAGGACCTGACGCTGCGGGTGATCGAATCCGGCAACGGCGCCCCGGCTGGCAATGGGGCGATCGACGCCTGGGTCGATCAGCGCGGCGCCGCCGTCCACCGGATGGAAGCACTCTTCGCCGACATCCGCCAGGCCGGCGTCATCGACCTTCCGATGCTGGCGGTCGCCAACCGCCAGCTGCGGAGCCTGGTCAGCGGCTAATCACGCGATGCGGACGGCGGTGCCGGTGGCACTCACCATCAGCATGCTTTCGCCGACGGTCTCATAGTCGAGATCCACGCCGACGATGGCATTGGCGCCGAGTCGCTCGGCCTCCGCGGCCATCTCCTCGAGCGCGGTCCGCTTGGCGTCGCGTAGCGCCCGCTCATAGCCGCCGGCCCGGCCGCCGACCACGTCGCGAACCCGGGCGAAGAAATCGCGGAAGAGATTGGCGCCGACGATCGCGTCGCCGCTCACGATTCCGTAATGGGCGGTGATTACCTTGCCTTCGACCGAAGGCGTCGTCACGGTCAACACGGGGGTGTCCTCCTCGGGATCTCTTCCGTTCGGTGCCTCTTGAATGCTAAGCGGGCTGGGAGGGCAGGGCAATGCGCGGGCAGGAGGCAGCGGGTGTGGCGATCGATCGACGACCCGGGACGGCGGTCGAGGCTCAGGCCGGCACCGCGGCCCTTGCCGCCTGGTGCCTGTACGACTGGGCGAACTCCGCCTTTCCCACGGTCATCACCACCTTCGTCTTCAGCGCCTACTTCACCGGCTACGTCGCCTCCGATACGGTGACCGGCACGGCGCTCTGGGGCCAGATGCTGAGCATCCTCGGGATCTCGGTCGCACTGGCCAGCCCGCCGCTGGGCGCCATCGCCGATCAGGGCGGGCGCCGCAAGCCCTGGCTGGCGGCGTTCAGCGCTTTATGCGTCCTGGGCACGGCGGCGCTCTGGTTCGTCCGGCCCGATCCGGCCGACGTCGTGTTCGCGCTCGTCGTGGCCGGGCTCGCCAGTTTCGCCTTCGAGCTGGCCTCCGTCTTCTACAACGCGATGCTGCCGGATCTTGTGCCGAACGACCGTCTGGGACGTCTGTCCGGCTGGGGGTGGGGCCTTGGCTACGCCGGCGGGCTCGCCTGCCTGATGGCGAGCCTTCTGCTCCTCGTTCAGCCGGAGCAGCCGCCCTTCGGCCTCGACAAGGAAGCGGCCGAGCATGTCCGCGCCGTGTCCCTGCTGGTGGCGCTGTGGTTCACGGTCTTCGCCCTGCCGCTGTTCCTGCTGACGCCGGATCGGCCACGCAGCGCCGTGCCGCTCCGCGCTGCGGTGCGGGGCGGCCTCGCTGTCTTCGCCCGTACCTTGCGGCAGATCCCGCGATACCGCAACGTCGCAACCTTTCTGCTCGCCAAGATGATCTACATCGACGGGCTGAATACGCTGTTCGCCTTCGGCGGCATCTACGCCGTCGGCACCTTCGGCATGACGTTCGAAGAAGTTCTGATCTTCGGCATCCTGCTCAACGTGACCGCCGGCCTCGGCGCCGCGGGGTTTGCCTGGGTCGATGACTGGATCGGCGCCAAGCCGACGGTCGTTATTTCCCTTGTGGCGCTGACGGTGCTCGGCGGTGCCGTGCTGTTCGTCGAGGGCAAGCCGGCGTTCTATGCGCTGGCGCTCGGCATCGGCGTCTTCCTGGGACCGACGCAGGCGGCAAGCCGATCGCTCATGGCGCGGCTCGCCCCACCCGACCTGCGCACGGAGTTCTTCGGCCTCTATGCCTTTGCCGGGCGGGCGACCTCCTTTCTCGGCCCGGCGGTTCTCGGCTGGGCCACCTACGCCTTCGCGAGCCAGCGCGCCGGCATGGCGACCATCCTGCCCTTCTTCATGATCGGGCTGCTGGTCCTGCTGTTCGTGAAGGAACCGCGCCATTAGCCTTGCGGCTCGAATTTTCCGGTGCGCCTGTCACAATCGCTGCACCCGGCCGTCTATGGATTCGGATGTGGCGAAGGACCGGCAGAATGATCGATCACGCGCAAGTTTTTCAGCGTCTGCGCCCGCGCCTGCAGGGCCTTGCCTATCGGATGCTCGGCTCCGTGGGCGACGCGGAGGACGCCGTGCAGGAGGCGTTTCTGCGCTGGCACGGCGCCGATATGTCAGAGATCCGCTCTCCCGAAGCCTGGCTCGTCACCGTGGTGACGCGCCTGTGTCTCGATCGGTTGCGCGCGGCCGCGGCGGAGCGCGAAGCCTATATCGGTCCCTGGCTGCCGGAACCGCTGGTCGGCGGGCAGGTGGACGCGCCGGACCGCCGCGTCGAACTCGCCTCCGATCTTTCGATGGCGTTCCTCATCGTCCTCGAGCGGCTGGCGCCTGAGGAGCGCGCCGCCTTCCTTCTACGCGACGTGTTCGACTGCGACTATCCCGATATCGCCCGCGCACTCGGCAAGAGCGAGGCGGCCTGCCGGCAGATCGTCCACCGTGCCCGCGTGCGGGTCCGCCGCGACAAGCCGCGCTTCGAGGTGAGCGAAGCCGCCCACCAACGCCTGCTGCGCCGCTATCTCGACGCCCTCAACACGCGCGACGAAGCGAAGCTCGTGGCGCTCTTCGCCGAAGACGCGACGCTCGTCACCGACGGCGGCGGCAAAGTGGTGGCGGCGCTCAACGTCATCCGCGGCGCCGACAAGATCACCCGCGGCACGCTTGGCGTCATGCGGAAGATCTCCGGCCGGATCGCCCACGAGGTGGTGCCGATCAACGGCCAGCTCGGCATCGCCACCTATGTCGACGGCCGCCCGTTCTCGGCCACGGCGATCGAGACCGATGGCCGGCGGATCCTGGCGGTGTTCCGCGTCCTCAACCCGGACAAGCTGGGTGGTCTCATCGGCCTCGCTCCCGCCCAGGGCGAACGGCCGAGCCTGGCGTCCTGAAGGGGAGAGTCCGCGCCTGTCACAAACGGGCCGTCCGTCCGTCTTCTCTGCAGAGCCCATGAGGCTCGAACCGGATCGCAGGAGACAAGACAGGATGAAGCCCAGACTCGACTTCTACAGCGCCGCCCCCGACGCCATTGCCGCCGTGCGGGCGCTCAACAGCTACGTGCACGAATGCGGTCTCGAGCTCTCGCTGCTCGAGCTGGTCAAGACGCGCGCGTCACAGATCAATGGCTGCGCCTACTGCATCCACATGCACACCCGGGATGCGCGGGCCGCGGGCGAAAGCGAAGAGCGGCTTTACCTGCTCGACGCCTGGCGGGAATCGCCGCTCTACAGCGACCGCGAACGCGCCGCCCTCGCCTGGACGGAAGCGCTGACGCGGCTCTCCGACGAGAGGCATGTCCCAGACAGGCTGTATGAGGAGGCCCGCCGGCACTTCACGGAGGAGGAACTCGTGAAGCTCACCGTTGCGGTGGGGCTGATCAACGTCTGGAACCGGATCTGCGTCGGCTTCCAGGCCGTTCATCCGGTTGACTCGCGACGGGCGCGCTGACCGGCTTGCAGCCGGTCGAGGGCCGGTACCAGTAAAACCAACACCGGAAGGGATCATGCGATGAGACTTGCATTCGCGAATCGTCTCTTTGCTGCGGCGATCGGCCTGCTCCTCGCCGGGACCTTGGTCCTGGCGGGCGGTTCCGCCGCGGCTGAGGACGAATCGGCCTCCAGCGGCGTAAGCCACGCGACATTGGCGACGGAGGCGCTGCCCAACGTTCCGGGCAAGGAGCTGACGGCACTCACCGTTGAACTGGCGCCGGGCGCCGTATCGCCCAGCCACCGCCACGCCGGATTCGTCTTCGCCTATGTGCTGTCCGGCGAAGTCCGCTCGCGGCTTAACGACGGGCCCGCGAAGCTCTTTCGTGCCGGAGAGAGTTTTGTCGAGCCGCCCGGCACGGTTCACACCCTCACCGAGAACCCGAGCCGAACCGAGCCCGCGCGCCTGCTCGTCATCTTCGTCGCCGAGGCGGATGCCAGGCTCACCACCTATGACCGTTGAGGCCGGTTTGCGGCCGCAAGGACACGGACCGGGCGTGCCCGGAGGATGAGCGGGGCAGGGGCGGGGCGGCGACGCCCCGTTCCGCCTCCGAGTCCGATCCGCGCCGCCTCTTGGAAGCCCTGCCGAACTCTGCTCTTATTCTTCGGATCCTGGCTCGTGGCTTCGGAGGGTTGCGTATGTCCCCGGACTATCTTCTGACGTCGCTGATCGTCATTCTTCTGCCGGGCACGGGCGTCCTCTACACGCTCGCCTTCGGGCTCGGCCGGGGCTGGCGTGCGAGCGTCTGGGCGGCCTTGGGCTGCACCCTCGGCATCGTTCCGCACATCGCCGCGAGCATCGTCGGGCTCGCCGCTCTCCTGCACGCGAGCGCCCTGGCGTTCCAGATCGTCAAGTATCTCGGCGTCGCCTATCTGTTCTACATGGCCTGGGGCGTTTGGCGGGACGGCGGAGCCTTGCAGGTTTCCGCGCCCAGCGCCTCGACCTCCCCGGCCAGGATCGTCGCCAACGGCGTTCTGCTGAACCTCCTCAATCCGAAACTGTCGCTCTTCTTCCTCGCGTTCCTGCCGCAGTTCGTGCCGGCAAACGCGCCCGATGCGACGTCCTCCATGCTGGGGCTGGCCGGCACCTTCATGCTGCTGACCTTCGTCGTTTTCGTGGGTTACGGCGCGTTCGCCTCGGCGACTCGGCGATACGTCATCTCCAGCCCCCGCGTACTGCTCTGGCTCCGGCGCGGCTTCGCGGGGGCCTTCGGCGCGTTGGGGCTGCGGCTCGCGCTCTCCGATCGGTGACCGGCCGATGCCCATACCGGGCGAACTGCGCCGCGCCGTTCGGATCCGGCCGGCGATGCCGGCCGTCACCGTCCTCCGCTACAGCGTCCTGAAATAGTGCAGCGCGGGGATCGCCCTGTCGAAGCCGACGGCCTCGTACGCGGCGCGAGCGGGAGCGTGCGCGGAATCACCGCCGGTCCCCACATAGGCGATCTCGGCGCCGCGCGCCTTCAGGTCCTCCAGCGCGAACGCGTACATCATTTTGCCGATGCCTTTTCCCTGGCGGTCGGGATCGACGGCGTTCAGCCCGATCTCCCCGATCTTCCTTTCGCGGTCCAGGATCGTGAACACGAACGCGACCACGGTGCCGGCATCTTCGACGACATAGACCTTCACCGCCGGATCGGAGGTCGAGATCCCGCCGAGATATTCGGCGTACTTCTCTTTCCAGTCGCGGTAGCGGCGGTCGAAGATCTTGCTGCCCAACGCCTCTTCGAAACCGCGGTGAATGGGCGCAAAGGCGGAGACGCAGATCTCCAGCACGCGGTCATAGTCCCGTTTCTCGTAAGCCCTGATCCGCATGTCCAAGGACGCGTTCCCTAGTGCCGGAAGTGCCGGATGCCGGTGAAGACCATGGCAAGGCCGCGGGCATCGGCGGCGGCGATCACCTCTTCGTCGCGCAGGGAGCCACCCGGCTGGATCACGGCCGTGGCGCCGGCCTCGGCCGCCGCGATGAGGCCGTCGGCAAAGGGGAAGAAGGCGTCGGAGGCGACGACGGAGCCCTTCGCGCGGCTTTCGCTCTGCCCCGTGGCCTCGGCCGCGGCCTGCGCCTTCCAGGCGGCGATGCGGGCCGAGTCGACGCGGCTCATCTGCCCGGCACCAATGCCGACCGTGGCGCCGTCGCGGGCGTAGACGATGGCGTTCGACTTGACGTGCTTGGCGACGGTGAAGGCGAAGACGAGATCCGCGAGCTCGCGCTCGCTCGGTGCGCGTTTTGTCACGACCTTCAGGGTCGACGCATCGACCCGGCCGTTGTCGCGGCCCTGCAGCAGATAGCCGCCGGCAAGCGAGCGCAGGTCGAGGCCCGGCGCCGCCGGGTCGGGCAGGCCGCCCGCCTCAAGCAGGCGCAGGTTCTTCTTGCCGGCAAGCGCCGCGCGCGCCGCCTCGCTCACCGCCGGCGCGATCACCACCTCCGCGAAGAGCTCGGCGATCGCCGTCGCGGTGGGCCCGTCCAGAGGCCGGTTGACGGCGATGATGCCGCCATAGGCGCTGACCGGGTCGCATGCCAGCGCCCGTGCATAGGCCTCGGCCAGGGTCTCGGCCTCGGCCACGCCGCAGGGGTTTGCGTGCTTGATGATCGCGACCGCCGGCCGCGCGAACTCCGCCACCAGCTCGAACGCGGCGTTGGTGTCGTTCAGGTTGTTGAAGCTGAGCTCCTTGCCCTGAAGCTGGACGGCCGTGGCGACGCCGGGCCGACGTCCGGCCTCCGGCCCTTCGACGGCGTAGAAGGCGGCCTCCTGGTGCGGGTTCTCGCCGTAGCGCAGCCGCTGTCGCCGCAGGGCCGGCAGGACCAGCCGCTCGGGGAAGACTTCGCCCGCCTGATCGGCGAACCAGCGGGCGATCGCGGCGTCGTAGGCGGCGGTCCGCGCAAAGGCGGCGGCGGCCAGCCGGCGGCGTAGCGCCAGCGTCGTCGCGCCGTCCCGGCTCCGCATCTCCGCCATCACCGCTTCGTAGTCGGCGGGGTCGGTGACGACGGCGACGAAGGCGTGGTTCTTCGCCGCCGCACGGATGAGCGCGGGCCCGCCGATGTCGATGTTCTCGATGCAGTCCTCGCGGTCTGCCCCGGCGGCGACCGTCGCCTCGAAGGGGTAGAGGTTGACGACGACGAGGTCGATCGCCGCGATGCCGTGCGCGCTCAGCGCGTCGCGGTGTTCGGCGCGGTCCCTGCGGGCCAGGATCCCGCCGTGGATCGCCGGATGCAGCGTCTTCACCCGACCGTCCAGAATCTCGGGAAAGCCGGTGTGGGCGGAGACTTCGGTGACGGGCAGGCCGGCCTCCGTCAGCGCGCGCGCCGAGCCCCCGGTCGACAGAATCTCGACGCCGCTCTCGGCGAGAAAGCGGGCGAAGGGCACCAGCCCGGTCTTGTCCGAAACCGAGATCAAGGCCCGGGCGATCGGATGCATCGCATCGTCCGTCATCGATATGCGTTCTCCTTCCTGGGAAAGGGTTCTGTCGCGGGGCGCGTCTTCACGACGCGGCGGCGGCCGAAAGGGGCTGTACCTCTGAAGCCTCGTATTCCGGCACGAGGCGCTGCAGCAGCGCGAGCACCTGCTCGGTCCGGCCGGCCGCCGCCGCCTCCGCAAGCTCGTCGAGCGCGCTGCGCAATAGCTTCCAATCGGCGGTGCGCGGGCCGGCGAGCAGAATGCCGGGCAGGGGTGTCGACTCCAGCGTTTCGCCGGAATGGAACAGCTCCTCGGTCAGCTTCTCGCCCGGCCTCACGCCGGTGAAGCGGATCTCGACATCGATCTCCGGCCGCTTGCCGGCCAAGCGGATCATCTGCCGCGCGAGATCCAGGACTTTCACCGGCTCGCCCATGTCGAGGACGAAGATCTTGCCGCTTTCCGGCGCGCCGCCGCCGAGGCCACTGCCGAGCGCCGAGGCCTGCAGCACCAGCTCGACCGCCTCGCGGATCGTCATGAAGTACCGCGTCATGTCGGGGTGCGTGACGGTCAACGGACCGCCCTCGGCGAGCTGCCGCTGGAACAGCGGGACGACCGACCCGGCGGAGCCCAGAACGTTGCCGAACCGGACGGTGATGTAACGCGTGCCGCCGCCCGGCGCTCCTTCGCCATGTCGTCCGTCCGGCGATCGCCCGGCGATGTCGAGCGCCTGGCAATAGCTCTCGGCCAGGCGCTTGGTGGCGCCGAGGACGCTCGTCGGGTTGACCGCCTTGTCGGTCGAGATCAGCACCATCGCCTTGGCGCCGGCGGCGCGGCACGCCTCGGCGAGGTTGCGGGTACCGATGACGTTGGTGAGCGTCGCCTCCGCCGGGTTGAGCTCGGCCATCGGCACGTGCTTCAGCGCCGCGGCATGGAAGACCAGATCGGGCCGCTCGGCGGCCATGACGCGGTCGATGCGTCCCCGGTCGCGGATGTCTGCGAGGATCGCACTGCTGCTCAGCGCGGGCCAGCGTTCGCGGACCTCGCGGTCGATCTCGTAGAGCAGGAACTCCGCATGGTCGAGCAGCGCGAGATGAGACGGGCCGAAATCGGCGATCTGGCGCACAAGCTCGCTGCCGATCGATCCGCCGGCCCCGGTCACCAGGACGCGCCGCCCGGCGACGAGTTGCTGCATCGGCGTCCGGTCCAGCACGGTGCGCGGCCGGCCCAGCAGGTCCTCCACGGCGATCGGCTTCATCGTCAGCGGCGTCTCCGCTTCGCCGTCGCCCTGCTTCAGTTCGGTGATCCGCGGCAGGCGCGCCAGCGTCATGCCGTTCGCCTCGGCAACGGCGAGCAGGTGCCGCAGCTTGTGCGGTCCGACCGATCCGGCCCTGGTGACGACGAAGCGCTGCGGCATGCGCCCGCTGCGCCGCAGCCCGTCGATCACCGCCTGGGCGGAATCGATGCTGCCGTTGACGGTGACGCCGCGAATGCGCCGGCCGATGCGCTCGGGCTTGTCGTCGAGGATGCCGACCACCTCGAAAGGCGCGGCCTTGTCGCGTGCCAGCTCGCGGATGAAGGCATCGGCGGCGTTACCGGCGCCGACCAGAAGCACCGGCACCCGGAAGGGGTTACCGCGCTCCAGCACGTGCCGCAGGCTGCCGTCCTTGATGACGCGATAGACGAGGCGCGGCGCGCCCAGCAGGATCATCAGGACGAACCAGTTGATCACCAGCACCGAGCGCGGCAGCGCCTCGAGCCGCGTCACCAGGAACATCAGCGGCAGGAAGATCAGGATGATCAGCGTCACCGCCCGCGCGATCGCGAGCAGATCGTCCATCGAGGCGTAACGCCAGACGCCGCGGTAGAGCCCCATCGTCCGGAACACGACCGCGGCAACGCCGGTGAACAGCATCGTCCCGATCGGCAGGAAGGTTTCGGCATAGGCCAGCGTCTCGCCGCCGAGCCGGAGATAGAGCGACAGGACGAAGGACACCGCGGCCATCGCCACGTCGTGGAAGAACGCGATCTCAGGATGCGCAGAGAGTCGGAACTTCAGATTCATTCGGGCTTCTTTCGCCGCGCGCAACGATAGCATATCCCTCAGCAGGTAACGCAACAGCAGCTCCCGCATCAGATAGCGCAGCAGAACCGCCACGGTCGCGGCGGCGCCCACCAGCGCGGCCAGGACCGCGCCGCGCGTCGCGCCAAGCGCCAGGGCGATCAGCACCAGGTTGGCGAACAGCACGGCCCGCACCACTTCGGCGTGGCTGGAGCCGCCGCGAACGGCCTGCTGATAGAAGTGCTGCGCGTGCGGCTCGAAGATCGGCTCGCCGCGCGACAGCCGGCGGAGAAGCGTGATCGTGGCATCGGCGAGATAGTAGGCCGGCAGGATGAGCGCCGCTGCCCAGGCGCCCGCCACCGCCGCGTCGAGCAGCAGCCAACCCAGAAGATAACCCAGCGGCACGCTGCCGACGTCGCCAAGGAACACCTTCGCCGGCGGCCAGTTCCAGACCAGGAAGCCGAGCGCCGCGGCCACGACGGCAAGGCCGAGCGGTGCCGTCAACCCAGGCCAGCCGGTGGCCAGCGCGATCAGCGCCAGCCCGCCGCCGAGGCAGGCCGCTTCCGTTCCGGCCATGCCGTCTATGCCGTCCATGAAGTTGAAGAGGTTGATGAACCAGAGCCAAAGGAAGGCCGCGGCCAGGCGGTCGAGCCAGAACGGCAGATAGCCCTGGAAAAAAAGACCGTCCTCGGCCATGGCGGCGAGGCCGAGCGCCACCGCCGCCAGCTGCACCGCGAGGCGTATCGGCCAACCGAGCGTCCGCAGGTCGTCGATCCAGGACACGGCTGCGAGGACCAGCGCACCCGCCAGCACGGCGAGAAGACCCGGGGGCGACGCGCCGTCTGCCAGCGCGATTGTCGCCCAGGCGGGCAGCAGCACGGCCATGACCGCGATTCCGCCGCCGCGCGGCGTCGGAATCGTATGGCTGCTGCGATGATTGGGAAGGTCGAGGATCGCGCGGCGGCGCAGCACCTTCAGCACCACCCCGGTGGCGATGCCGGTTGCCGCGAACACGACGAAGAAAGTGACGGCAAGCCCCATCCAACCCATAGGCGGGTTATAGCCTGCGTCCGGCAAGCGTGCCACAATCGCATCACGGCTACCGCTTTCCGGATACCACTTTGAAGAGACCAGGCAGAACGCTTTCCTCCGTCTCGCCTGCGGTAACGGAGCCCGTCGCGAGTCCGCTGACGATCAAAGGCGATCGCGTCGCCGTCGTTGACTTCATCCCGCGGCTGAGGGAAAAGGCGCCGAGATTGCCGTCGAGGTCCGTCCGATGAATGCGCCCGCCCGCCAGTCCGCCGCCTCTCCCGCGTCGAGCGCGCGCGCAGCCGCGGTTGCGGTGATCGGACTCGGCTATGTCGGGTTGCCGTTGGCCGTCGCGGCCGCCCGGTCCGGCGCCGGCCCGGTCGTGGGCTACGATATCGACTCGCGCCGGATCGCCGCGCTTCGCGCGGGGCATGATCGCACCGGCCAAGTGGACGAGCCCACGCTCAGATCCTGCGGGCTCGAAGTTTCCGACGACCCTGAGATCCTGATCGGCGCGGAGATCTTCATCGTCACCGCGCCGACGCCGGTCGACATCGCGAAGCAGCCCGATCTGGGACCCTTGCGGGCCGCCTGCCGGACCGTCGGCGAAGCGCTCGCGCGCGCGCCGACGCCCGCGATCCCGCCGATCGTCGTGTTTGAAAGCACCGTCTACCCGGGTGTCACCGAAGAGATCTGCGGCCCGGCGATCGAGGCCGTCTCGGGTCTTCGCGCCGGTCGCGACTTCTTTCTCGGCTACTCGCCCGAACGGACCAATCCGGGCGACGAGGAGCACACGATCGACCGCATCACGAAGGTGGTGGCCGCCCAGACTCCCGACGTCGTGGAACGGCTCGTGGCGTTCTACGGCCGGATCACCAAGGCCGGCGTCTTCGTGGCACGCGACATCCGCACGGCGGAGGCCGCGAAGGTGATCGAGAACGCCCAGCGCGACATCAACATCGCCTTCATCAACGAGATCGCGATGATCTTCGGCCGCCTCGGCCTCTCCGTGTACGACGTGCTCGAGGCGGCGCGGACCAAGTGGAACTTTCTCGACTTCCGGCCCGGGCTCGTCGGCGGGCACTGCATCGGCGTGGATCCGTTCTACCTCGCCCATTGCGCCCAGGCGCTCGGCCACGACCCCGAGATCATTCTCGCCGGCCGGCGGATCAATGACGGCATGGGCGATCACCTGGCCGAACGCATCGCCGCCCATGTCGCGGCGTTCGGCCCGCAAAGGATGCGCCCGGCGCGCACGCTGGTGCTCGGTGTCACCTTCAAGGAGAACCTGCGCGATCTGCGCAACTCGAAGGTGGTCGACCTGATTCATGGGCTCATGGAGCGCGGGCACGAGGTCGCGGTGCACGACTGCTTGGCCGATCCGGAAGAGGCCGCCGCCCTCTATGACCTGAAGCTTCGGGCGACCCTGCCCGGGCCCGGGGATCCGGACGGCGCTTACGACTGCGTCGTCGGCGCTGTCGCGCACGACGCCTATCGCGCCTTCGGCCCCGAAACCTTCGCGGCGTTGCTCAGGCCCGGCGGGATCGTCGCCGATATCAAGGGGATGTGGCGGGAAGTCGCGCTGCCAACCGGGCTGCAGCGCTGGCAGCTCTGATCGGCCATCGGCGGCACGGCATCTCGACAGCAGAGGCGGCGGGCGGCCGAAGGCCGGCGCGCCGGGGCCGCCTCAACGCCCTTCGCGCGTCAGCGCCCATTTGATGGAGTCCTGGGCCGAGGTGGCGGCGATGACGAGCTGCTGGCTGCGGCGGATCTCGCCGCGCTGCCCGAGATAGACGCTTTCGGCGAGGCTGAGCTCGTGATCCGCCGTGCGCATCCGCCAGCCCGTGCCGCTCGGCAGGCGCAGAAGGGCCGTCTGGCCGTTCTGGGCGAGCGAGACCTGGACCTGCGGGTGGAGGTGGAAGCGAACGGCGACGGGGCGGGCGTCGATCCCGCCCCTGGACCTGGCGTTTGTTCCCTCCCGGGCGACGAGGCGATCCTCGCCGCGCAGGTCATCGCCGGCCGCAGAGAGGAACAGCCGCCGGCGATGGATCAGGCCGAAGACCGGCGCGTAGCCGTCGTGGCTCATATCGAGCCAGACATTGCCGTCCGATTCCTCGCGCCGGCAGGTGACGGTCCGCGGGCGCCGGGCGAGCCCGCCTCCCGGCAGCACGGTGCTCGAATTCGTGTCGTCGATCACCAGGGTCGAATGGGCCGCCGTGCTGCGCTGTGCCCGGCGCCACGCGGGGTCCCCCGGATGCGCGCCGCAATTGACGATCAGCCGGTCGCGGCCGACGCTCATCTCGAAGCTCAGCGTCCCGGCATGGGCATGGAGGTCGAAGCCGGGCGGCGCCGGGGCCCCGCTGTCGACCAGAAGGACCGTGCGGTTTGCCGTTACGCGCTGGAATCCGCTCTGCGGCGCCTGGGTTCGCTCCTCCGTCTTGGCGTTGGCGCGCGACAGCGCCATCTCCACCTGCCAGCCCTCTTCCTCGTTGCTGTCGTTGAAAAGCGGCAGCCCACCATCGCCGTGCTGGAACAGCCGCAGCATCGCCGACAACCCCTCGATCGCCGTCTGCAGTCCGATCGGCTGCGGCCGCCCGGCGGTCGCGAAGGCGGCGCGAAGGTCGATCAGGTGGCGCAGGACCATCAGATGAAGCGACGGACTGCGCTCGATATGCCCGCCATCGGCGAGGATCTGCCGCGGCAGCTCGCGCTCCAGCATTTCGCGCCCGCGGGTGAGCCAGGGTTCGCCTCGCGGCAGTGCCAGGCCGGCATAGATGAGCCCCTTGATGGCGGTGAGGAGCGCGCTGCCTGTGAGGTCCGCCGGCAGTACCCGCGCGAGATGCGCGGCTTGCTGCCCGGCGCTCACGAGAAGCCGGCTCCGGAAGGCGGTGTCGGCGCTTGGCCCGTAAAAGTCGTGCTGGGCGATCCAGGAGGCAAGCCGCCGCCCGATGATGTCGGGCCGCCAGGCGAGCGGGGTCCAGCGACGGCCATTCTCCTCGATCCACCGGCCGACGAGCTCGCGTGCGGTGCGGCGGCCGTTGTCGCCGCCGGCCGCCCGAAGGTCGCGCAGCCAGGCGAAACCGTGCAGTTCGGCGAGCCAGTGGGGCGACGCCCCGGGCGGATACCAGAGCGGCCGCGGGTCCTGGATCGTCTGGCCGGCAAAGGTGAAGACCCCCTGGATGAGGGCGCTGCCGCGTGCCGCGCTACCGGGCCAGGGATCCGGTCCGGTGCTGGTCACCGAACCGGTCGATCGCGCGGGCAGGGTGAAGCGATAGAGCGGGTTGCGGTACAGCGGCGTCTTCAGGCGGTAGAGCGCCCGCCGGACGGTCAGGCCCGGCGGCGCGGCGAGGAGCGCCTGCAACGCGGGCGAACGTTGGCGCGGACCGCTGGGGGCGTGCATCGGACGCCTGTCGCTCATCGGGCTCTGCTGGGGCTTTCGCTGATGCTTCCGTTCTGGCCTTCGCCGCGCAGGCGGCGGATGTTCTCGGCATAGGCCGCGGCGCCGCCCGCGAAGGTGGCGGTGCCGGCAACCAGCAGGTCGGCCCCGGCCGCGATCGCTGCCGGCGCCGTTTCGGCGTTGATCCCGCCGTCGACCTCGAGGTCGATGCGTCGCCCCGGCCGTGCCGCCACGATCGCGTCGATCCGCCGGCGCAGGGCCCGGATCTTCTCGAGCTGGCTCGGGATGAACGTCTGGCCGCCAAAGCCCGGGTTGACGCTCATCACGAGAACGAGGTCGACGTCCTCCAGGACGTGTTCGATGGCGGCAATCGGCGTCGCCGGGTTGAGCGAGACGCCGGCGCGCTTGCCCAAGCCCTTGATGAGCTGGACCGTGCGGTGCAGGTGCGGGCCCGATTCCGGATGCACGGTGATGATGTCCGCACCGGCGGCGGCGAACTCCGCGATATAGGGATCCGCCGGCGCGATCATCAGATGCACGTCGAAGGGCAGGGGGCTGTGCGGCCTCAGCGCCTTCACCACCGCCGGCCCAATCGTGATGTTCGGAACGAAGTGTCCGTCCATCACGTCGATGTGGATGGCGTCGGCGCCCGCTGCCGTGACGGCCCTCAGCTCATCGCCAAGGCGGGCAAAATCGGCCGCCAGGATCGACGGCGCGATCCGAACAGGTTGCTGCATCGCGCTTTCCTAACAGGTCGGTGCGTTTCTGAAAAGGGTGAGAAAGGCCTTCATCGCAGCCTCCGCGGAGGTCGGCGCGAAGGCGGCAAACGGTGCCTGATCGTCGAGGGAGCCATCACGCCGATCGCGTTCGCCATTCCTTTCGTCCCCGTCATTTCCGGCTTGACCTCAAGTTAAGTTGAGGTCGTAGCCCTTGCGCTCCTCAGCCCGTACAGGCAGCCAGGAGTGCATCATGAAGCAGATATATCCCGATCTGTGGCAGACCAGTCCGGAACATCCGATTCCCGGGGCGCCCCACGTCTCGACGCACGCCTATCTCTTCCTGCGGAACGAGGGCAACGTCCTGTTCTACGGCTCCGGGCTTTCGGACGAGTACCGGCGCATCCAGGCGCTGGGCGGGATCACGCACCAGTATTTGAGCCACAGGGATGAGGCGGGGCCCGCTTTGTTCCGTATCAAGCAGGTGTTCGGCTCCAAGCTGTGCTGCCACCGGCTTGAGGAACCGGCCGTGAGCGAAGCCGCGCCGGTCGATCTGACATTCGAGACAAGAGAGGTGCACCCGGGCGGCATCGAGGTCATACCGACGCCCGGCCACACCCCTGGCAGCACGTGCTTCCTCGTCAAGTCGTCGTTTGGACGGACCTATCTCTTCACCGGCGATACGATTTACCGGAACGGCGAGACCTGGGAGAACGGATTCCTGCCTGGGATGAGCAGCAGGCCTGATCTGCGGAGAAGCCTTGAGCTGCTGCGCGGCCTGGAGCCGGACGTCGTCATTTCCAGCGCGTCGGTCGGCCGCTTTCCCCTCACGGAGGTGTCGGCCGGCGCGTGGCGAGCGGCGGTGGACGAGGCCCTTCGTCCGCTGATCTAGCGGGACCGGGTCACCGCGCGAGGCCGGCCGTTCGTGATCGCGGCGGCCGCTTCGCGCGGCCTCCACGATCGGCGCCTCATCGCCGCCGCAGCCGCGCCGCGTAGAAGCCGGCGAGGCCGCCGCGGTCGGCAAGGTGGCAGGGCAGGCTGCGGAGCTCCCCCTGCGGCGTCAGCAGCTCGACAAGACCGCCGACCTCGTCGGGCGCGATCGGCATGCGCTCGACCGGTGCGCCGGAGGCCAGCAGCGCGGCGATCCGCTCCGGCCCCTCCTCGGGCTGCAGCGAGCAGACGCAGTAGACGAGCGTGCCGCCCGGCGCCGTCATGGCGACGGCGGCGGTGAGCAGACGGTCCTGCAGCGGCACGAGCTTCTCCAGATCCTTCGGTCCCTTCAGCCAGGGCACGTCCGGGTGCCGCCGGATCGTGCCGGTGGCGGTGCAGGGCGCGTCGAGAAGGACCGCATCGGCCGGCTCGGCCGGCCGCCAGAGGGCGGCGTCCGCCGCCACCATCTCCACCCCGTCGAGATCGAGCCGTGCGAGGTTCTCGGCCAGCCGCTCGAGCCGCTTCGCCGAGCGGTCGACGGCGACGACCCGCGCCCCGGCGGCAGCGAGCTGCGCCGTCTTGCCCCCGGGCGCGGCGCAAAGATCGATCACCCGCCGACCGGCGACCGGGCCGAGGAAGCGCGCCGGCAGAGCGGCGGCGGCGTCCTGAACCCACCACGCGCCCTCGGCGAAGCCCGGCAGCTCCTCGATGGGCCCGGCGGCCGCCGGCCGCCGCAGGCTTCCCGTCGGCAGCAGCACGGCACCGAGCCGCTCCGCCCACTGATCGGAATCGGCCTTCACGGTGATGTCGAGCGGCGGCTCCTCGAGATGCGCGGCGGCGATGGCGGCTGCCGTCTCTTCGCCATAGGCCGCGCTCCAGGACTGCCACAGCCAGTCCGGCGTATTGGCCCGGCCGTCTCCGACCTCGGCCAGGATCGCGTCGCCCTCGCGGCCGATCCGCCGCAGGACCGCGTTGATCAGTCCCTTGAAGCCGGCCTCGCCGCCGCGTGCGGCGGCCAGCGTCACGGCGCTGTCCACCGCCGCGTGCGGGGCGGTGCGCAGGAACAGAAGCTGGCAGGCGCCGAGGCGCAGAAGGTCCCGGGTGGCGCCGGCGCGCCGCGGTAGAGGGCGTTCGAGGCAGCGGTCGAGGACGCGGTCGATCTGGCCGAGCCGGCGCAGCGTCGTCGCCGTCAGTAGCCGGACGAAACCGCGGTCGCGCGGCGCGAGCCGAGGCAAATCCGGATGGTCGGCCAGCGCCTCGTCGAACGGCCGCCGGCGGTGCAGCACGGCCTGGAGCAGGTCGAGGGCGACGGCCCGCGGCTTCGGTTCCGTGCGGGCGTCCGCGGAGGGTGCGTCGGAATGGGGTGCAGTCATGCCGCTTTATGGCGCAAGACCGCCGCCGGTTCAGCCTGTTTCTGCGCGGCCCGTGGCCGGCACCGGGCCCGATATCGGCTTCGGCCTCAGCCCCACGGGCCCCGGCGGACGGGCACCGCCGCGGCGGCGCCCCTCATCTCCGTGGCCATCTCGCGCAGCCGGCGTATGCGGTTGGCCGTGCTGGGATGGGTCGAGAACAGGCTGTCGTAGGAATGGGCATGCAGCGGATTGATGATGAACAGATGCGCGGTCGCCGGATTGGCCTCGGCCCGATGGTTGTCGATGACCCGCGCGCTGCGGTCGATCTTCTCCAGGGCCGAAGCGAGCCAGAGCGGCTGGCCGCTGATTTCGGCGCCGCCGCGATCCGCCTCGTATTCGCGCGTCCGGCTGATGCCCATCTGCACCAGCATCGCCGCGATGGGCGCGACGATCGCCGCCAGAAGGACACCGACGGCGCCCAGCGGGTTGTCGCGGTTTCCGCCGAAGAAGAAGGCGAAGTTCGCCAGCATGCCGATCGCGCCGGCCAGCGTCGCCGTGATCGTCATGGTCAGCGTGTCGCGGTTCTTGATGTGCGCGAGCTCATGCGCCAGCACGCCCGCGACCTCTTCGCGGCTCAGGCGACGCAGAAGGCCGGTCGTTGCCGCCACCGCCGCGTTCTCGGGGTTGCGTCCGGTGGCGAAGGCGTTCGGCTGGTCGCTCTGGACCAGATAGACGCGCGGCATCGGCAGGTTCGCCTTCCGCGCCAGCTCTTGCACGAGGCCATAGAGCTCCGGCGCCGTGCGGGCGTCGACCTCCTGCGCATTGTACATGCGCAGGACGACCTTGTCCGAGTTCCAGTAGGCGAAGGCGTTCATGGCGATCGCCAGACCCAGGGCGATCACCATGCCACCCTGCCCGCCGATCATATAGCCGACGGCGAGGAACAGCCCGGTCATGGCGGCGAGCAGGAGCGCGGTGCGGACGTAGTTCATGGTCTTGTCTTCAGAAATACGGCTTTGAATCGCCTCCCTAGATGGTCCAGGCGCACCGATCTTCAAGGCTTGAAACCTTGGCAAAGCAGGCCTCTATCGCCCATATTGGTGCCATGTCCGACGACCCGAAGACGAAGCCGGGGGCTGCGCCCGCCGACCGGGTGCCGGCCGATCGGCCGGGGCAGAAGACGCCCCCCCGCCCGAAGGAGATCGGCGGCCCTTCCGGGCCCGAACCGACGCGCTACGGCGATTGGGAACGGAACGGCCGCTGCGTCGATTTCTGACGGGACGGGGGGGGGCGGCGACCGGGCGCCGCGGCCCGTAGTCAGGTCGCGTCGATGATGTCCGTGCCGGCGATCGCGATTCCGAATCCCGAGAGGCCGACATATTGGCGCTGCTGCGTCGCCAGCAGCTTGATCGAGCGGATCCCAAGGTCCCGGAGGATCTGTGCTCCGACGCCGACCTCGCGCCACTGCCGTTTGCGGATGGCCTCGCTCCCTTCGGCCGGTGCGGGCTCGGCGGCGGCCTGCTGCTGAAGGCCGACGACGGGAACGCCGGGCGTGCCTTCGCGCAGATAGATCAGGACGCCCCTGCCATCCGCCTGGATGCGGCGGAGTGCCTTGGCGATGAGGTTCGTCTCGCGCCCGCCGCGTCCTCCGAACACATCGTCGATGACCTGCTCGCGATGGATGCGCACCGGCACCCCCTGCCCGTCGCCGATGTCGCCGAAGACAAGGGCCACGTGCTGCAGGTCGTCGAACGGCGTGGCGTAGGCGACCGCGTGGGCCGGGCCGATCTCGGTCTCGACATCGAAGGTCCCCACCCGCTCGACGAGACGCTCCCGCTGCTGCCGGTGGGCAATGAGGTCGGCGATCGATATGATCTTCAAGCCGTGCTCCCGCGCGAACGCCATGAGCTCCGGCAGGCGCTTCACCGTGCCGTCGTCGTTCACCAGCTCGGCCAGCAGCCCGACCGGCGGCAAGTCTGCCAGCCGGGCGAGGTCGGTCGCCGCCTCCGTATGGCCGGAGCGGACGAGGACGCCGCCTTCCCGCGCCACCAGCGGGAAGATGTGGCCGGGACGCACGAAATCCGCCGCCGCCGCGTTGTCGTTGGCGAGCGCACGGATGGTGTTGGTCCGCTCCTCCGCCGAAATCCCGGTCGTCAGCCCCTGGCGATAATCGACAGAGACGGTGAAGGCGGTGCCCAGAGGCGCGTCGTTGGCGTGGACCATCGGGTCCAGCCGCAGGCTGCGGGCGCGTTCGGGCAGCAGCGGCACGCAAAGGATGCCGCTCGTGTGGCGGATCATGAAGGCGACGCTTTCCGGGGTTGCCTTGCACGCCGCCATGATCAGGTCGCCTTCGTTCTCGCGGTCGTCGTCGTCGACCACGACGACCATCTCGCCCGCGGCGATCGCCCGGATCGCCTCCTCGATCGTGTTGAACTGCGTGGCCGAATCCATGCGCGTCCGAAGCCCTCCGTTGTGAGGGGCGGAGATTACCGGGACATGGGATTGCCTTACAAGCGGCGGCGACCGGGCGGATCGTTGCCGCTATCCGTGGCTCTTTCCCGGACCGGTGGCGCCCGCGAGCTTCTGCAGGATCACGCCGAGCTCGGCCTCAGCGGCGTAAGGGGTCAGCCCTTCGGGCCAGGCGATGCCCGGCCGGAGCCGCGGGTCGGCGATCGGCTCCCCGACGACCGTGCGGACCGGGATCACACCGGCCCAGCATGGCAGGTCGTAGTCCTCCTCGTCGTCGACGGGCGGACCGGTGCGTATCTTGGCCGAGGCCTCTTCGATAGCCATCGAAAGGACCGTGGTCGCCTTCATCTCCCGGCCGCTGTTCGGCCGCAGCTCCGCCCGCCGACCCGGGTAGAGGCGGTCGATGAAGGCGTCCAGGGCCGCCGCCTTCTCGGCCGGGTTCTCGACCATCCGGGCGAGGCCGAAGGCCATGACGGAGCGGTAGTTGAGCGAGTGATGGAAGCCCGAGCGCGCGAGGACGAAGCCGTCGAGATGCGCGACCGTGAGGCAGGCCGGCACGCCGGCCGAAAGCGTACGCAGCATGCGGCTCGCCGAGGATCCGTGCCAATAGAGCCGGTCGCCCTCGCGCCAGAAGGCGGTCGGCGTCACGTAGGGTGCGCCGTCGATCACGTAGCCGACATGGCAGAGCAGGGCCGAGTCGAGGATCGCGTAAATCGTTTCGCGATCGTAACGTGCGCGTTTCGGCGTCCGCCTGACCCGCGAACGCTCGGTGGGTTGGAAGGAGCTCATTTCGATCCGTCCGTTTCGGTTCTGGCTTCTCAATTCGTGGACGTAACGACCAAAGTGGTTCTATTGAAAGGACCGGTTTCCGCATTCCGATAGGGCCACTTCAATGGAATCGATCCGCGCCGCCCGCCGCCGCGCGCCCCGTGCGCCGCTGCTGCCGCTGCATCTCGACCCCGCGGCGCCGGCGCCGCTGCACCGGCAGCTCTACACGGAAATCCGGGAGATGATCCTGGCCGGCCGGCTGGGACCGGGCGCGCGATTGCCCTCCAGCCGGGCCCTTGCCCAGGACCTGGGCATTTCGCGAAACACGGTCCTCCTCGGGCTCGAGCAGCTGTGGAGCGAAGGCTACGTCGAAGGCCGGGTCGGCGCCGGCACCTTCGTCTCGCAGACCTTGCCGGACGGGCTGCAGACTGCTGTCGCGGCCGCGACCTCCGCGGAAAGGTCGGGCCGACTGCAAGCGGGGCCGTCGGACCGCGGGCGTCGGCTTGCCGCGGCGGCGCCGGCCCGGATCGCGGCGGGGCCGGCCGTGACGCCGTCGGACGCGGCCTCGCCGGCCCCCGGGGCGTTCGCACCCGGTCTGCCGGATTGCGGTGACTTCCCGTTCGAGCTTTGGGCCCGGCTTCTGGCGAAGGTATGGCGCCGTCCGGCCGCGGCCCTCTATGCCGCCACCGATCCGGCGGGCTATCGCCCGCTGCGATCCGCAATCGCGGCCTATCTGCGCACCGCCCGCGCGGTCCGCTGCGAGGCCGAGCAGGTGATCGTGCTCTCCGGCATCCGCCAGGCGGTCGATCTCGTCGCCCGCGTCCTGCTCGATCCCGGCGACGTCGTCGGGATGGAGGAGCCCGGCTATCCGGGCATCCGCGCCGCCCTGCAGGGAGCCGGTGCCCGAATCCGTCCGATGCCGGTGGACGCCGAAGGGCTGCGCCCGCCGAACGGAGGCCGTGCAGGCCGGTCGGTCCCGCGGCTGGTCTGCGTTGCGCCGTCGCATCAGTATCCGCTCGGCGTCACCATGAGCTTGGCCCGCCGGCTCGACCTGCTCGCCTGGGCGCGGGCCGCCGATGCCTGGATCCTGGAGGACGACTACGACAGCGAGTTCCGTTACGCCGGACGGCCGCTCAGCGCGCTGCAGGGCCTCGACGCCGACGGCCGCGTCCTTTACGCCGGCAGCTTTTCCAAGGTGCTGTTCCCGTCGCTGCGCATCGGCTATCTCGTGGTGCCGCCGCCCCTCGTGGACGTTTTTTCGCGGGCGCGGGCCGCGCTCGACGACCACCTCGCGACGGCGGCGCAGCCGGCGCTGGCCGAGTTCGTGGCGGCCGGCCACTTCGCCGCCCATATCCGCCGCATGCGCCGTCGCTACGAGGCCCGGCAGCGGGCGCTTCTGGACGCGGCCCGACGGCATCTGGACGGACTGCTTACGCTCGTGCCGGATGCGGCGGGCATGCACCTCGTCGCCGATCTCGGGCCCGCGCTCGCCGGTCGGATGAGCGACCGCGAGGCGTCGGCCCGGGCCCATGCCGCCGGCATCGCTGCGCCGCCGCTTTCGGCCTACTTCGCCGGTCGGCCCACACGCGAGGGCCTGCTGCTCGGCTACGCGGCGGTGCCGGAGGCGGAGATGGAGCCCGCGCTGCGCCGGCTGGCGGCGGCCCTGCGGCCGGGTTGAGGGCGCGGGCCGCGCTCCCCCGCGCGGGGGGCTCCGTTCGCCGCTCTAGGGCGCCCGGT
>CAZKCM010000056.1:0-28028 GCA_964551315.1 uncultured Rhodospirillaceae bacterium
CCCGCGCCGCCCCGGTCTGGTTGGCGATGTGCAGGATCGCGCCGCGGACGTTGCCCGAATCCGCCCCGACATGGGCGGTAATGTCTACGTCCTGCCAGCCGGTGAGCGCCGGCGTGACGTTGACCGGGGTGATAGGCTTGGGCATCTCGTCGCCTGTTCGTTATCCTTTATTGGCCCGGGCGTTATCCATACGCCGTAGATTTGCGCTATATTTGTCGACGCAGGACGGAGACCAGTGAATGCAGGAAGTTGTCGCGCTCGTCATCGGGGCCGTTCTCGTGGCGGTTTTTGCCGTTATCGTCTGCTCCCATTACGTCGGGCTGTTCTTCGATTAACCGTCACGCAATCCTGATGATCGCGTTGGCCGCGTCTGCTGCTGGAAACTGGATTGTGAACGTTCCGCTCGAAACCGTCTTGTCCACGCCAAAGTCGAGCACGGCCACCGCCCGATTGCCTTCGGTCGCGTTGTAGATCAAAGCGCCCCGCGCAGTGAAACTGGCATCGGTCCAAGACAGGTCGGCGAAGTCGATCAGCGCGGTTGTGCCATCGCTGCTCGGGCCCAGCCGTGCCAGTGACTTGCCGCCCGCCGCGTACCCGGCCCCGCTGACCTCGCCGACAGTCGTATAGGTCGCTGTGGCGGGCCCCAGCGTCGCCGCCGAGGTGTAGAGCGCGATCTTGAAATCGTCACCGCCGGATTGGCTGAAATCATGGATGCCCTGCAACAGTTCGCGCTTGAAGCTGGTGCAAAGCGCCTGGACAATGGCCATGCACGGGTCTCCTTCGGATCGGTCGGTACAAGGCGGCGGCTATGCCGCCGGATTGACGGCGCCGGCTCCCGGGCGAGATTCGCTCTACAGACCGGGCGAGGCGGCGCGGACCTGAAGTGCCGAGCCGCCCCACTTGGCGCGGTCCTCTGCGGCCCTGGCCGCGCGCACGGCGTTCTCATAGGCGGCGCTCCAAAGCGGCAGGCGCTCGTCATTCATCAGAAACGTCGTGGCTTCGAGGAGGCTGGCGTAGAGATACACGTCCGGTGCATTGGCGAGCAGCCAGTTCGTCGGCTGACCCGCTGAGAGCGGATCGAACTTTTTGTAGTAGGCCATCTCGGCCTCGTAGTCGGCGTCCGGTGCGGGGCCGACCTGAATCTCCTGGCCGATGACCGTGTACACGGCCGGACGCCCGGTGCTTGATCCGGCCCAGCTGGCGTCGAGCTGCTGGGGCGTCACATAGGACAGCGTCGTCACGGGATTGGTGTTCAACCGGAAGCTGCGCATCTCCAGGAAACCTGGCGGCAGTGCCACACGGGGGCCGCTCAAGGTCGCGGTCGCCCGCGTCTCCATCGCGCGCAGCCGGAGGTCACGATGAATCCGCGTCTCGGCGAGCGAGATGAAGTCGGGGATGAACGGCGTCAGGGTCGCGTCTCCCGGCCGGGCGAGCCAGTTCGCGATGGCGCCCTGCAGATCGGTATAGGTGGCGAGAGCCATGACCACACTCCCTAAAGCCGGCCCGGCGCGGTCCGCAGATAGCGGTACTCGCTGCTGTTCAGCTTCCGCTTGACCGCCGGCCAGTGGTTCCGATCGAACACGTCTATCCCCTCCTCGCTGCGCCATTTCAGGATGATGATGTCGGGAATTGCGGCCGCCCGGCGCATCTCCCGGGACGGCGACCATCCCTGGTCGTCGGCGTTCTGCAGCGCCTTGTTTCGTTCCAGGATCGGCGCCACGTCCTGCACGCTCTCGATGATTGTCCGGTCCGTCGCCGGATCATAGCTGTGGTACTCGAGCAGCCCCGTTGCCGGATCGAACCCGAGAATCCGTTTGCGCATCGATGGTCTCCGGGAATGTCGGCCGGCCGAAAGCCGCCTCGTCCACATCCGGCCGAAAGAAAAAGGGCCGTGGCCACCGGCACACGACCCCATCAAAGAATATTCGGATTATAGGCAAATAATCCTATAGCTGTCAAGCGGAAAATTGCGAACGAAAGATCGAGGATGACGGAGAGGCAGCATGATCATGGAGGGGAGCCTTCCCAATAAGGAAAGGGGCGGCTCCTGCGAGCCGCCCCTTCCGACAATTTGCTTTCCCGCTTACGGCGTTGTCAGATCGGCGACCACGCCCGAGGACGCCTCCTGCTTCGCCACGAGGGTGTACTCGGCGAGGAGCTGCCGCTTTTCGCTGTCACCCGTCTTCGACAGCGTGTGCTGTCGGAAGGGCCGCAGATAGGCCACGCCCCAGTACTCCGGGTCAAGCACCAGGGCCGAGCGGTCGCGGCTGAAGCGGCTCGCAACGATCCGATGCTCGCCGAAATCGGAGACGTAGACATCCGCCCCGGCGATGATCGTCGCCTGCTTCGTGCCGGTGTTTTCGCGGTACTGGGTCGCGATGCCGGAGAAGCCGGAGCCGACCGCCTTGTTCTTCGGCCCGACGATGATGACCGACGGGTCGCCGCCATTGCTCCAGCAGGACTGGATGACGTCCTTCAGGAGGTCCTCCGTATAGGCCCGCTCCGTGCCGTCGGTCGCGGCCGAAACGATCCCGGCGGCGAAGCCACCGCTCAAGCCGCCGGTGCCGCGGCTGACGTTGGTGGTCAGCCATGCCTCCACCGAACCCGTCTTGCGCGCAACGCTGGACGATCCCGCGGCCGAGGCCTGGTTGCCCGTCAGGATCGCCTCCATGTCGCGCTTCAGCTCCTTCGCCTTCTTGGCGATCTGGTAACTGAGCTCCGACTTGCGCCCGGCCTTGTCGGTGGCCTCCTGCGTGCCCGAGACCACCACGGTCTTGTCGGAGATCTGCGTGTAGTTGCCGACGCGGGCGGTAGGGGTTGCCTCATCCAGCGTGGCGTCGTCGCCTTCGATCACGGCGTTGTCCGTGTCCGGGCTGGCGAGGCTGTCGGTCTGCCACTCGTGATAGGTGTTCTTCGCCTTCAGCTTCTGGGCCATGGCGAGGAATGGAGTCTGGGTCGGGCTGAGATTGTAGATCACCTCGCTCAGATCCTCGCGACCGCCGATGGCGTCGTAGCTGTCGAAGGTGTTCGTCGGTTGTGCCATTGCGCTCCTTCTCCTAAAGCATGTCCTCGATGAGCCGGGCGGCGTCCTCGGTCCGTCCCGTGCTCTTGAGGCGTTTCATCAAGGCGGCACGCCGCGTCGCAGCCCGATCGCCCCGCCCCGCTGCCGCGCCCGGTGTCTGCACCCGGGGCAGCGCGGCCACCCGCTGCGCGACCTTGTCCTTCGACGCCATCATCCGGTCGTAGAGCATGGCCTTGCGGGCCAGGATGACGTCGCGGTGGTCGACGAGGCGGGCCAGCTCCTCGTCGCGATAGCCCGTCTCGAGCAGATAGGCCCGCAGCGCCGCCTTCTCGCGCGGCCCCTTCACCGGGTCGGCGAACTCGGGAAGCCGCTCGGCGAGCGCCCGGCGTTCCTCGGCCAGGTGACGCTGATCGGCCCGTTGCAGCTCGATCAGCCTTTGCCGCTCCTGCTCGCGCAGGGCCATCTGCGCCGCCTCGGCCTGGCCGAGCTGCACCGCCAGCGTGTCGTGGATCGGCTTGAGCTGATTGAACCGGACCGGGTCCTCGGCGGCGAGCCGCGCCCAGTCGATGCCGGCGAACTGCGCCTGCATCTGCTGGCGGAGATAGGGGATGAAGACGTCGAGCTCATGCGCGTAGCGCTGCCGTTCGGCCTGGGCGGAGGCGATCTCCTGCTCTGCGCGCTCCCGCGCCTGCCGGAGTTCGCGCCGCTCCTCGCCCAGGCGCATGGTCTTGCGCGTGTAGTCGGCGCCGCGCTGGTAGCCCTTGAGAAGCTCGGCGAGCGTGACCTCCTGCTCTTCGCCGTCGATCTTGACGGTGTAGCGGGGCTGTTCGCCCTCCTCTTCTTCGGGCTCGGTTGTGGCGGACGACTCCGCCTCGGCGGCGAGGTCGGTGTCGTCTCCCGCCTCGTTCTTGCGCTCGGTCGGCCCGTCCGTTTCAGAGGCCGTGGGCCTGCGCCGCCGGCGCCGATCGGTCGGCCCCAACACGGTTTCTTCGGCATCGAGCAGGCGCTCGATTTTCCGAGCGGCGGCGGGCAGGTCCAACGCCCGCGACGAGTCCGCGGGCGATTCGGGTGCAGTTGCCGGTTCCGGCGTCGCTGCGTCGGTCATGGGATAAACCTCGGTTTGTTGAAACAAGTGACCGCGGATGAAGGCGCGTTTCACCCCATCCGGCGGTCGGTCCTGCGGGTCCGAGTCGTGCTTGTTCGGCCCGCGAAGGATCGCGAAGCTAGGCAGAGCGAAGCGCCGGCTTCCGTGAGGGGGTATCGGAAAGCCAACCGGCTAGACAGGGTCGTCGAGTGGCCTTCCTCGCACCCTATGGCCCGCCAGCAGCCCTCGACCCTCCGCGTCAGGCGGCGCTCGTCGATGATCCTGAAAGGATCGTTCCGGCAGCTGGTATCCTCCGGACGGCAGTGCCGGGACCAGAGACAAACCGCCACGAAGCCTGGCTTCGAGATGCGACGTTCACCGGCCGATACAAACCCCAAACAGTAGAGGTCGCCAGGGATGAACTGCTGAATCCGCCTTTTCTTGGGGCAACCGGTCTTGCCCCTGCGTCCTGCTGCGCGGCCATCGGTAGGATCGGCATAATTGGCTGAATGAAAGCTGTTGCCGCACGCCTGACCTAGAGCGGCCGCCCTTCGATGAAACGTTTGTCAAGACAGCTCAATGCTTGAAGAGCAATGGGTGTGGCAACTCGAACAAACTCAAGCAGGATCGGTTCTTCGCCTAGCATCGGAAATTCCCAGTATCCGGTACTTGCCCCGCGTTCGTCGACAAAGATGACATGCGTAATGCCATCGAACGGCGAGGTGTAACCGACGTGTTCCGTGTACGCGACATCGCTCTCCGGAAACTCTATAGAAACGATGAAGCCTCCCCCGGGTATGTCAAATCCCTGACGCGACGGTGTCCATGGCTCCAACGTCCCGGTCCACAGGATTCGATCCTCGATCCCCAGCGTGATTCGTGCCGCGAATTTGCCGCCGTTCAGAAGCAACACTCGGTTCGTCTCGCAGTCGGTGAGGATTACGACGGCCGGCATCGCAGAAACCGCGAGCCCTGCTGCCAAGAGCACCATCAAAACCGCACGGTTAAGTCTCAACCACAAGGGCTCACCGTACAATATTTTTACAACCATTGATAGAGTACCCTTTCGATCGAGCAGGCGTCAACGACAAATGCAGCCGTGCCGTCAAGCCGGCTTGCCCAGGCTTTCCGTTCACATTCCGTTACGGTTCATATAAGGCCCCCCGAGAAAGATTCCGGGCCATTGCGGCTCGGGTGCCGAGGGCCCGGGCAAGCGGAAGCTCCGCGTTTGCAATTGCCCGTTCCGCAACGCTTCCAGAATGACCTCTTCCGCCGATCGATCCTTGTTTCTCGGATCAAGGGCCAGTCGCCGTCCGACGTTGTTGTTGAAGAGATCCATGAGTTGTGAGCCTTGCTTCTGACGTTCGTCGTAGCGCTCGTGGGCATCGCCAAAACTCTTGGCCGCCTCCGTTCCCATTTCGCGCGTGACGAGAAAGCTCCAAAGGGCGTGGCGGAAGGCGTCGGCGTCATTGTCATGCGCCACCGTGATATCCGGAAAGTGTCGTTCCACGGCCTCTTCGACATCCCTGTATCTCAGCCGCATCGCCCGGAGCGCATCTAGGGGCATACCGAGCGCCGTTCTCAGTTGACCGGGACCAGAGGGGTCGAAACGCAAGCCCCGTTGCATTGCATCGGTATCCACGATCTCGCTCGTCGGCGGGCCGATGTCGAAGACGAAGGGCTCGTTCGCTTCTGCGCCCGCCGGCTGCGCACCGGTCTCCACCGCCTGTGGACCTTCGGCGACCTGCCAATCTATTTCAGCGAAAAGCTGCTGCAGGTTCGGTCGCTCATATCCACCCACCGCATTCTCGAACCCGCGCCGGATCCGCGCCGCCAAGCCCTCTCCGCTGTCCTCGCCACGCCGGTAGACGATGCCGTCCGGGCCAAGAAAGGCGCTGCCTTCATCGACCGCCCCGCGCTCGCGGAATCGGCGCTGGTCCGCCTCGGGCAGCGGTTCCGCCGTCCGGTGCGCCTGCGGGTGTACGCGCTGCGCGAAGGCCAGCCGCTCCTCGGGCGAGCGCGGACCGTGCGTTAGAAAATCCAGCCCGTCCGCGTCGAGCGCCTCGCGGTAGAGCGCCAGCACCGCCGGCGGGATCAGATCGTCCTCGTTCCCGGACCGTGACGTCCGGTCCGGGATCTGACCCGCTCTCGCCGGCACGAACCCGGCGTGCGGCCAATCGGCGCGCACCCGCGACCGCTCTTCCCGATTGTCCAGGAGACCGGCGGACGGCCGGTATCGCGTGAAGTACGACATCGCTGAATCCCTTTGAGAAGGGTGGCGACGAATGCCGGAGCCGGCGCACTCGCCACTCTGAAGACTTTGGCCTCGTCCGGGGCAGATGAACTCAATCGCCCCGTGTGGTCTGGCGTTCTTCCAGCGCCGCCAGTTGCCGGTCGGCCAGCTTGCCGGTTTCCAGAACGCCGGTCAGATGCGCCTTCAACCGGCCGAGCAGCTTCACCATCAGCCACAGCCGCTCCCGCTCGCGATCCTGCCCCTCGCCGGTCGCGATCCAGGCCGCCCGCAGATTCCCCTCGACCGCTTCGAAGGCCTCGATCAACAGCGGATCGCTCAACAGGCGGCGGGCCTGCTCCCCGCGCGCCGAGTCTCGCTCCAGGTTCATGCCGCGCCTCCCCCCTCACGCGCCATCTTCGCCCGCATCGCCATCTCCTCCCGCTTCAGCGCGACCTCCGCCATCAGCTCCTCGCGCTTGAGCGCCAGCTCGGCTTCGAGCTTCGCCCGGTCCAGGGCAAGCTCCGCCTGTTGCCGTTCGCGCTCCAACCGCAGCCGCGCCTCATCGAGCTGCGCCCGCTGCCGCAGCGCGAGCAGCCACGGGTCCGGCGGTGCCTCTTGGGGCGGAGCAGCGGGCGAAACGGGCGGCACGGCCGCCGCGCTCTGCGCCGGATCGGTGAAGTAGGGATCGACCGACTTGAGCCCCGCGTTTTCCACCATCTTGGCGAGCGTGTTGTAGACGTTCTCGAGCGTGACCAGCGGCCCGTCCACGCCGCCCTGGAACCGGATTGCCTGGGCCTGGATGCCGAGCAGATTCTGCAGATGGACCAGCATCTGATCCTTGTTGCCCGTGCCCAGCCCGACATTGATCGTCAGGTCCATGGCCGTGTTCCACTGGCGCGGGTCCATCGGCACCCAGCGGTTGCGCAGGCGGACGATGCGGGGACCGTGCTGGTGCTTGCCGACGAGCTCCAGGATCTTGCGGAACAGGTCCTTCACGCCCGTCTCGGCGAACAGGCGGGCGATCAGCTCGATGCGCTGCTGCGCCGCCGTCATGATCTGATTGATGCCGCTCGCCGTCTTGTTCAGGCTGTTCGCGTCGAGCCCCTGATTGTACTTCGTCACCCCCGTCCGGTTCTCGCGGACGCCGTCGATGTATTCGAGCATCGGGAAGGCCTGCGCCGCGACCAGCGGCGTGTCGAGCGGCATCACATGGCCTTGCCCCGGAAGCGCCCCGTTCTTGAGACGCACGATCCCGCCCGGCCGGCTGGTCAGCATGTCGTCGAGATTGACCTGCTCGCTGATGACGTGCCGCCCGTTGTTGCTGAGATAAAGGTTGTCGAGGATCTGCCGCAGGATCGTCGATTTGATGAGCTGCAGGTCCATCACCAGCTCGGCGACCGACAGGCCGAAAAACCGGTGCGGCATGATGATCGGCGTGACCGAGACGAATGGCACGCCCTCACAGGCTTCGTTGTCGAGGATCTCGTTCGCCGCGCCGCCGACCGTCACCTTCCGGCGCTCGGCGATGCCGTCCCCGTCCCAGTCGACCTTGACGTAGCATTCCGTGATCCAGACCTCGCGCATGGCGCGATTGATCGCGCCGCCATCGCCGAAATCGGCCTCCTCCTCCGGGCCGAAGCGCGTCTGCCGTTCGCCGGTCGGGTCATCCTCGTCGGCGCTCGCCAGCCGTTCGATGACCTCCGGGTCGTACCCCATCGCGAGCAGTTCGGAGACCGTCTTTCGCACGCGGTGGCCGACGAAGGCCGTCTCCTCGATCGACCGCGCCCGCGGCGAGATCAGGAACTCCTCCGGCGGCACCGGCATGATTCGGACGCAACCATAGCGCGTCCGCCGCTTGACCACGAAGTCGTGATAGGTGACCGGGGCTTCGACCGGCAGCCCCTCCGGTCCGGCGACGATCCCGATGTCCTCATAGGCGCTGTGCTCAATGACCTCGACCTCGGGATCCGCGAGGACGATCTGCATCTCCTCGAAGGTCTTGCGCCGGTAGCTTTCCCGCGCCGTGTCCTCGCCTTCCTCCCACCAGACCTTGGCGATGCCGTTCTTCTGCAGCAGCGCGTCCTTGAAAAGGGTGTAGAGGATCAGGAATCCCGGATTGTCCCGGCTGAAGATCCAGTTGACGTATTCGGTCGCCTGCCGCGCGGCCTCCTCGTCCTCCGGCCCCGTCGGCTCGAAGCGCACCACCTCGTCGCCGGCAGTGAAGACCTTGAGCAGCGAGGGCAGGATCCACTCGATCGTGTCCGCCACGTCGGTCGATACGACGCGGCTGCGGCCCTCCATCTCGTTCCCGAACGGCTCGCCGAGATAGTAGGAGAGCGCCTTGCGCCGCTGCTCGGTCAGCTCGCCGCCGAGATGCCCGATCGCGCCGTCGATCTCCGCGGAGAGGATCGCCTTGAGTTCCGTTTCCGTCATCCTGGTCATCGCCCGGTCCTGTCCTTCTTCGGGTTGGAGCGCCGCTTCGGCGAGACCGTCGATGTCGGCCGGCCGCCGGCACCGGCGGTTTCGGCTTCCGGGTCCGGAGCCGCATCGGGCGCCCTCCGGCGCTCGAGCTCGGCCACGCGGCCTTCGAGCAGCCGCAGCCGTCTTTCCAGAGCGATGCTCATGGAATCGTCCTTTCCTATCGATGCTGATGGAAACATGCGCCGACGCCGCGAGCGCGAAGGAACGGAACGGCCCGGTTTCCGGCTTCACCTCGGGTCACGGCATCGCCGCAACGGGATCGATCTCGGCCCTGTCGACGTCGTCCGCCGCTCCGGGTGGCGCTACGAAACCGAATTGCCCTCAGCTTTCGCCGGAGGCTGCCCCTCGAAACAGCCGCCAGACCGTCCGCCCTGCCAGGAAGGCCAGATAAGCGATCATTGGAACGGAACCGATCCCCGCCGCAATCAAGACGAACGTGCCGAGATTGCGCCATTGAAGGTCACAGTCAAAGCCGAGCCAGGCCGACAGGCCCCGACCGTCAAAACGGCTGTAGTCGCAGAACACACCCTGCGGGTTGAGATCCAGTGCCGCATAGGTGGCGAGACCACCCCAAACCATGGCGGCAAAAAGACACCGGCGAATATGAGATAAATCCGCCCGGCACGCGCCGGCAGACACCGCTTCCACGATCGTCCCGGCTTCGGGCCCTGCGGAGCCGCTACGCTCATCGCCCTGACAAACCGGTGGGAACATCGGATTCGTCGGCCGCCCGGCCCGCTAAGTGCCGCCGCAGCCATGCCAGCAGCGCGGCAACTCCCAGATAGAACGCGACGGGCAAGAGGAAGACGACGGCAACCAGTATGGCGTTAAAGACGACCAGCGGCGCCAAGTTGCCGAAGACGATGTTGCATTCATCGCCTTGCGAGACATAGTTTCCGCTTTCGCCCTTCGGGACATAGGCGCAATACGCTCCCTGGGGATTGTGATCCAAGGCCATATAGGCCGTCGCCGCTCCGGCCATAAGGCCGAGCAGCAGCGATAGCACGATGTAGCCCTTGAGAAGCAGTCTTCGAAAGCGCATCCGCCCAACGTCCCCCGATACTACCGCTGCCAATCCTTTGCCGCGTAAACGGTGGCCACGCGGGCCCCAAAGTCGCTCACCTGCTCCTTGGCACCAGAATTATATATTGAGGTTATTTTGCAACCGAAGGTTGCTCAAGCCGATCCTGAATGCGTCGCAGAAGAGTCACACCGGCACGAATGTTGTCCCTCGGATCGCTGAGATCGGCATCGGGCCCCGCCAGTTCTGCCCAAAGACTGGATTGATGTTCATTGGAAACAGGCTTCTGGCCAACCCAAGCCGCTCAGCAAGCCAAGCTCCGCCGAAATAATGTCCTTGCGCGTTCTCGACATACACGATGGCTTTCGCCAGGTCGGGGTCTACGCCTTGCCGCTGCACACCGGCGGGTCAAGGTTCTCGATCGGATCCGGAAGGTCGCCCGAAACCGGCCCGCGAGCCGCGACGGGCGACACGGACCATGCCGCGCCCGGATTTAAAGGCGGCGTGCGCCACGGATTTGGGTGGTGCGGCACCGTGGCTTCGGCTTCCGGGATAATGGGCGGTGTCGTCCATATCCCCGGCGGACGAAACCGGACCGGTTCGCTTGCCGCAACGAAGGGCAGTGCTCCCTCGATCAAGGCGGCGTTCTGACGGTATCGAGAACGGTTCAAGGCTTTCATCCCTCACACGATCCACCGGTTGTCGTACCGGATCGGTGCCGGCGCGCTTTCGACCGGCCGCAGACCCACCGCGAGGTAGCGCAGCGCGTCCGCCGCGTGGCTCGTCCAGTCGTGCAGCGGCCGCGCCTTGAACGCCCGCAATCGGTCGTCGTATTCGCGCCGATATTGACGCAGCGCTTCCAGCCCTCGCGCACAGCGTTCCGCATCGATCCAGCAGCGGGGCAAGAGGTTGCGAACCGCCTGGATGCCGTCGTCCACTGGCAGGTTCGCCACCACCCGCGCCCGGATGCCGAGCCCGGCCAGGACCTCGAGCCGGCTCTTGCCGGTCCCGAGCTCCGTCACCCGCACGTCATGCGGGAGCAAATGGTCGCCGTAGGCATAAGGCTTCTCGAACAGGAGCTTGGCGTAATGGTCGAGCCCCACCCCCGACGCCTCGTGGTAGTCGATCAGCCGCAGCTCGCGGCCGGCCTGCTGGCAGAACCAGATCGCGGTGGAATCGCCGACGCCGAGATCCCAGGCGGTGTGGACCGGCAGCGCCGGCTCCCACGGCACGCGCGTCACGCGCCCTTCGGCCTCGGCGGCGGCGATCGACTTCGCGTAATAGGCGCCCGCCACCGCCGCGTCGAAGCTGCATTCGAACTCCTGCGCGTATTCCTCCTCCGACATGACCGCCCGCGCCGCCGCGAGCTCCGCCGCGCCGATCACGCCGGTCTCGGAGGCCCTGAACCGCGCCGCGAACCAGCTTTCGTCGCGCGTCGCCCGGTCGTAGATCTCCCAGAACGCGTTGCGCCCCATCGGCGTGCCGATGAAGATCGCCCACCCTTCCCGGTCGGCGAGGGCCGGCCGGATCACCTCCGACCAGACGCGCGGATTCATCTGGGCGAATTCGTCGAGCACGACGCCGTCGAGATAGAGGCCGCGCAGCCGGTCCGGATCGTCGGCGCCGAACAACCGGATGCGCGCGCCGCCTGCTAGGTCGCAACGCAGCTCGCTCTCGTTGTGGCGCGTGCCAGGGATCGGCCCGGTGAACCGCTTCAGATAGTCCCAGGCCACCGTCTTGGCCTGCCGATAGAACGGCGCGATATAGGCGTAGCGCGGCTCCGGAAGCGAACTCGCGACCGCCTTCGCGATCAGCTCGTTGATACAGAAGACCGTCTTGCCGAACCGCCGGTGCGCCACCAGCACGTTGAAGCGCTTGAGGCTCCGGTGCAGCCCTGCCTGCAGCGGTCGCGGCTTGTAGGGTAGCTCGATCAGGAGTTCGCTTCGCCGCCCCATACCAATCGGATCACCTGTTCCGTTACGCCGCGTCCGCCGGTGGCCGCCCCATCCGCCGGTCCCGGTCCGGGCTTGCCATAGCCCCAGTTGAGCAGCGCGCTCGCCGCCGAAACCCGCGCCGCCGGCGTTGCAGCCGGGTCGTTCATCACCGCCGCCAGTGCCGCCACCGCCGCGGCCGCATGCTCGCGCGCCAGCGCTCGGACCGCCGGGTTCCTTCTGCGGCGTGCCGTCGCCGCCTTCGACGAGACCGACACCGCGGATGACTTGCCAGCGGCTTGCCCGGCGGACGGATCGGCGCCGCTCGCCGTCGTCCCATTGCGCTCACGGGGCGGCTTGACCATGGAGCTCCGTTTCGGATTCGGGCTCGGCCGAACACCGGGCCGTCAACGAAAAAAGGGGTCGGCGCTGTCGGCGCACGACCCCATCAAAGAATAAGCCGATTATCGGCTTTTATTCCTATTTCTGTCAACAGAAAAATCGCGACCGCTCTGCACGAGGCTTGGCGCGCGGTGCGTCTCCATGCGGCCGAGCCGACCGGACGAGCGGCCATAGCAGGCCACGAGAACGTCCAGCCCTGTCTTCACCGCTTCCAGCTCATGGCCATCGGCCCGACGAGCGGAGAGCGGCCGGCGCGACGCCGTGTCGAGGAACCGCGGCGGGCGCGCGAACACCACGAGGTTCTCGGTCGCGTCGCAGACCCGCCGGCCCGCCGCCAGGAGCCGGTTCTTGCCCAGGCGGAACAGGCTCTCGATCCGGGCCAGGGTCTCCTCCTCGAGCTCACGCCCGCCGCCCGCACCCGCCGCGAGCTGCGCGTAGATTCGATCGCAGGCGATCTGGGTCCGGCCGACGGCGCGGCGGTAGAGATAGGCGTAGTAGAACCCCGCCTCGTGCTGCTGCGGCGTTACGAGGCCGCGGGCCAGCATCAGGCCCAGCGGGTGTTCGGTGAGTGCCGGGTCGGCACCGCCCGCAAGCGCCGCCCGATGCGCGCGCAGTTCGGGCGTCCCCTGATCGACCTTTGGCCTCTCGCTTCTTGGCCGCCCCCGCCGGCCGCTTCGCCATGCCTTCATTGCGTCTCCTCTCCAGATTACCGATCCGGCTCGATGATCACGATTCGTTCTCTTCAAGACCCATGGCCCAGCGCTTCGCCCATTCCAGCAGCCACAGCGCCCGCTCGGCGGTCATCTCGCTGTTGATGACCTCGAAGTTCCCTTCGGCCGTCACGCCCAACGCAATCACCTGCTCCCACTCGACCTTGCCGATCTCGGCAACGGCCTGCTTCGGGCGCAGCGTCTCCGAGGGCGGGAAGGCGATCACGCGGCCCACGGTCGTTCCTCCGCCCCACCTGCGGCGCGATGCCGGCCTGCTACCACGCCGTGTGCCCTTTCGTCACGGCCGCGCCATAGGCCCAGTCATCGTGCTCCTTGCAGGAACCGCAGATCCGCTCATGGCTGCCGGCGCTCGCGAATGACACGCCGCAGAACAGGCAGGCCCGAACCCGCCGCGGCGTTTGTCCGGTGGCCGGCCGCGGCTTTAAGGGAAGAGTGGAGGCCGGCGGCGTCTCGAGTCTCGGAGGGTTCTGGCTTGACTGTCGCGTGGTCATACGCGACTATTATGCTTATTCCGTTTAACTGTCAACCGTATTTTGCGTATGAACCGAAGGGACCCTGATTGATGCCATGACCGAGGTCTCGGAAGCCGCCCGGCGGCTCAAGGCGCTGCGGGAACGCTCGGGACTGTCCATGCGGGCGGTCGCCGACGCGCTCGGCTGGACGCTGACGCGATACCAGCACTACGAGGACCGCTACAAACGCCCGTTCCTGCCGGCGGATCTGGCCTACGCCCTGGCGGAGGTCTTCAAGGCCGAAGGGGTCGACCCAGCTTCGGTGCTCGAGCTCGCCGGGATCGGATTGGCGCCGCCGCCCCAGATGGGCGGAGCGGGCACGGGCGCGCCCAGCGAGTTCCGGCTCGGCGGGCCGGTCCCCCTTGCCGGTCCGGTCCGTGATCTGCCGGTCATGGGGGCCGTAAAGGGCGGATCGGAAGGGTTTTACTTCAATGAGGGCGAGGCCAAGGAGTTCGTTCTCCGCCCGGCCAATCTGGCCGGGGTCAGCAACGCATTCGCCCTCTATGTCTATGGCGACAGCATGGAGCCGCGCTACTTCGCCGGTGAGATTCTGTACGTCAACCCGAACCGTCCGATCACCCGGAACTGCTTCGTGGCGGTCGAGCTGAACGACGGTCAGGGCCTGATCAAGCAGTTCGTGAGCCGCAGCGACACCACCGTCGTCCTTCGCCAGTTCAACCCGCGGAAGGAGATCCGGCTGCCGGCCCGGGACGTGAAGCGGATCTACCGGATCACCGGGTCCGGCGAAGCCGGCTGAGCCCGGCGACCCGATCGAAGGACGTGCTTCCGCGTTGCCATTTTACGCAACATGCGTTACATTCGGCAGCGGTTTCACCCGGCACTGCGGAGGGCAGCATGGCGTTCAGATCCCGCGAGCTCAGCGTTCTGGCCTATGCCAACGGCTTCACCCTTTGGCACTATCGCACCGATGATAGGCTCGAGACGCTGACCCGTCGACCGGGTGTCGCCGGTGGGGGCTATTTCGATGCGGCGCGCGAGATGCTGCGCAGCGGCGACCAGATCATCGTCAACCTTGTCGAGGACGGGCGGATCACGGTCGCCAACCTCGCCGTGATTGCGGTCGGTGGCGCTGGCTCCGTCGAGGTGACGACGATCGGCGCCTCGCTCGAGAGGCCGGCGAGCGGCGGCGCCGCCGCGGCCTGACGCACCGCTTCCTACTCGATCACATAGACCGGCAGGTAGGCGCCCACTAGCCGATTGTCTTCGCCGCGCCGGGGCGTCCGGAAACAGTCCACCTCCGCCAGCGTCGCGTAGCAGAAGACCGGCTTCGGCGGCGCGACGCGGTCGCGCTCGACGAAGCCGGCCCGCAGGATCTCGGTCTCGCTGGGCGTAAATCCCGCAAACGGATTGCAGGCCGACAGTCCCAGCGCCAGCGCCGCCGACGCGATCGCCCGGCAAGCGCCTTTCATGAGGCGCTACGCGTTGACGTCCACGACCACCCGGCCGCGAACCTTGCCGGCCAGGATGTCGCGCCCAAGCCGTGGCAGATCGGCCAGCTTGGCCGGCTCGATCATCGCGTCGAGCTTCTCCGTCGGCAGGTCCCGCACCAACCGGCCCCAGGCCTCGCGCCGGCGTTCCGTCGGGCACATGACCGTGTCGATGCCGAGCAGATTGACCCCGCGGAGCAGGAAGGGGATCACGGTCGTCTCCAGCTTCGTTCCGGCGGCCAGGCCCACCGCGGCGACGGAAGCACCGTATTTCATCGCCGGAAGAATCGTCGCCAAGGTCGAGCCGCCGACCGAATCGACGCAGCCCGCCCAGCGCTCCGACTCCAGCGGCTTGCCGGACGGCGTTTCGAGAGCCGACCGCTCGATGATCGTAGTGGCGCCGAGTTCCCTCAGGTAATCGTGCGTCTCCGGACGCCCCGTCGAGGCAACCACCGAGTAGCCGAGCTTGGCAAGCACGGCCGTGGCGATGCTCCCCACGCCGCCCGCCGCTCCGGTGACCAGCACCTCGCCGCGCTCCGGCGTCAGCCCGTGTTCCTCCAGCGCCATCACCGCCAACATCGCGGCGAGCCCGGCCGTGCCGATCGCCATGGCCCGCCGCGGCGTCAGGCCCGCTGGCAGCGGAACCAGCCACTCGCCCTTCACCCGCGCCTTCTGCGCATAGCCGCCCCAATGCGTTTCACCGACGCGCCAGCCGGTGAGGATCACGGAGTCTCCCGGCTTCCAATTCGGATTGTCGGACTGCTCCACCCGGCCGACGAAGTCGATGCCCGGCACATGCGGGTAGCTGCGCACCAGACGGCCGAGCCCGTTCAGGATCAGCCCGTCCTTGTAGTTCAGCGTCGAATACTCGACGGCGACGGTCACGTCGCCGGCCGGCAGCGCGGACTCCTCCAATTCCTGGATCGAGCTCGACACCTTGCCGTCGTTCTCTTGCAGGACGAGCGCCTTGAACATGACCGATTCCACCTCCTTCTTTTGCTGCTTTGACAGTGCGGCTACCGCAGCGGCTCCAGAATGCTGACGTAGTTGGCGACCGCGGTCCCGCCCATGTTGAAGATCCCGGCGAGCCGGGCGTCCCTCACCTGCATGTCGCCGGCCTCGCCGCGAACCTGCATGGCCGCCATCACATGCATGGATACGCCGGTCGCGCCGATCGGGTGCCCCTTGGCCTTCAGGCCCCCGGACGGATTGACGGGAAGCCGACCGTCCTTCTCCGTCCACCCCTCGAGGACGGCCCGCTCGCCCTCGCCCGGCCCGGTCAGCCCCATCGCCTCGTACTCGATCAGTTCGGCGATCGTGAAGCAGTCATGGGTCTCGACCAGGCTCAGGTCGTCGAGCGTCAGGTGCGCGGCGTCCAGCGCCCGCCGCCAGGCAACCGCGGCACCCTCGAACAGGGTAACGTCGCGCCGGCTCATCGGCAGGAAGTCGTTCACTTGCTCGGCGGCGCGGAAGACCACCGCCTTGCGCAGGGCGATCGCGGTCTCGACATCGGCCAGCACGACCGCCGCGGCTCCGTCTGAGACCGGGCTGCAGTCGGTGCGCCGCAGCGGTCCCGCGACTCGCGGGTTCTTGTCCGAGACGGTGCGGCAGAATGCGTAGCCCAGATCCTTTTGAATTTGCGCCAGGGGGTTCGCCGCGCCGTTCCTGTGGTTCTTCGCCGCGATCCGCGCCAGCGCATCGGACCGATCGCCGTGCTTCTGGAAGTAGAGTTCGGCGATCCGGCCGAAGACTCCGGCGAAGCCGCCCTCGATCGCCGCCTCCTCCTTGACGTAGCTGGCCTTCAGCAGGTTGGCGGCAACCTCGGGTGCCGCGCTGTCGGTCATTTTCTCCGCGCCGACGACGAGGACGAGCCGTGCCCGGCGGGCGGCGATGCTCCGCAGCCCCGCATGGATTGCCGCGCTCCCTGTCGCGCAGGCGTTCTCGACCCGGGTCGCGGGCTTGAAGCGCAAGGCCGGATCGACCTGCAGCGTCAGCGAGGCCGGGAATCCCTGCGGGGAGAATCCGCCGTTGAAGTGTCCGACGACGATCTCGTCGATGTCCGCCGCGGCGATGCCCGCATCCGCCAAGGCCGCTCCGGCGGCACGGACGATCAGACTCTCGACGTCCTCTTCCGGGTGGCGTCCGAAGGGCGTATGGCCCCAGCCGACGATGCAAGCCGTCATCCCTCGCCCTCGCAAAAGCCTCGGCTCCGGCGCCGCGATCGCGCCCGGTGCCCGGACCGGACGCATAGCAAAGCGGTTTGCGGCCGATCGCGCAACCCTGCTCCCTCTAGGCTATGCCGGCCTCGGGCGGCAGGCACTCCGCGAAGCGCACCGGAATGCCGCTTGGCGCCCCGATCAGCTCGTCCTCGCGCATGACGATTCGCCCGCGCAGGATCGTCGCCTTGGGCCAGCCGGTCACGCGCCGCCCGTCGAACGGTGTCCAGCCGCTCTTGGTCGCCATCCAGGCGTTGGTGATCGTCCGCTGCGCCTTGAGGTCGACGATCGTCAGGTCGGCGTCGTAGCCGACCGCGAGTCGCCCCTTGCCGGCGACGTTGTAGATCCGCGCCGGCCCCGCACTGGTCAGGTCGACCAGCCGCTCGAGCGACAGCCGTCCCGCGTTCACATGGTCGAGCATCAGGGGCAGAAGCGTCTGCACCCCCGGCATGCCCGACGGGCTCTGCGGATAGGGCCGCGCCTTCTCCTCGCGGGTGTGCGGCGCGTGATCCGAGCCGATGCAGTCGGCAAGCCCCTGACCGACTGCCCGCCATAGCCCCTCGCGATGGCGCGCTTCACGGATCGGCGGGTTCATCTGGGCGAGCGTGCCGAGCTCGGCGTAGCAGTCGGGCGCGACAAGCGTGAGGTGCTGCGGCGTGACCTCGAAAGTGGCGATGTCCTTGTGCGCCGCCAGGATCTCCGTCTCCTCCGCCGTCGTCACGTGCAGCACATGGACGCGCCGTCCGGCTTCACGCGCCAGACGCATCAGGCGTCGGGTCGCGGCGGTCGCCGTCTCCACGTCCCGCCATTCCGGATGCCGGGCGACATCGGTGCCGTCGCGCACAAGCGCGTGCCGCTCCCGCAGGCGGTTCTCGTCCTCGGCATGCACCGCGACCCGGCGCCGGCCGCTCCGCAGGACCGCGCGCAGTGTGTCGTCATCGTCGACCAGCAGGTTGCCCGTGGAGCTACCCATGAAGACCTTCACCCCGGCGCAGCCGGGCAGCCGCTCGAGCTCCCCCAGCTCCGCCGCGTTCGATTCCGCCGCGCCGATGAAGAACGCGACGTCGCACCAGGCCCGTCCGGCGGCCCGGGCCAGCTTGTCGGCGAGGTCGGCTTCGGTCAGCGTGTTCGGCTTCGTGTTCGGCATTTCGAACACCGCCGTGACACCGCCAAGCACCGCGCCGGCCGTGCCCGTGGCCAGATCCTCCTTATGCTCCAGCCCCGGCTCGCGGAAATGCACCTGGCTGTCGATCACGCCAGGCAGGACGTGGAGCCCTCGGGCGTCGAAGACCTCGGCCGCCGAGGCGCCGCCGAGGTCGCCGATCGCAGCGACCTTGCCGTCGCGCACCGCGATGTCCGCCGGTGCGATGCCGTTCGGCGTCGCCGCGGTGCCCCCTTTCACGATGAGGTCGTAATTCGTGGCCATGGGTCCGGTTCCTCTTGCTGCCGCGTCACCTGTAGCGGCCGGGCCCCCTCCCGGCAAGCCTGCCGAACCGCTCGACGGGACGGAACCGGGCTGCCCTTGCGAAGCGGCCTGACTTGCCCGATCTTATGCGACGCATCGCATCATCGCGTCACCGGAAAGGCGGTCATGACGGAGACATTCTATCGCCTCGCCGAGGACCGCGGCGTCCTCGCCCTGGCCGGAGAAGATCGTCGCACATTCCTGCAGGGGCTGGTGTCGAACGACGTCACCAAGGTCTCGCCCGTGCAGGCCATCTACGCCGCCTTCCTCACGCCGCAGGGCAAGTATCTGCACGACTTCTTCATCGCCGAGATCGGTGAGGTTCTCTACCTCGACTGCGAGGCGGAGCGGCGCGAGGATCTGCGTCGGCGACTCTCCATCTACAAGCTCCGCTCCAAGGTGAGCATCGAGGACGCCACGGCCGATTTCGCGGTCGTCCAGGGGTTCGGCGCCGGAGCCTTGGATGCCCTCGGCCTGCCGGAGGCCCCCGGGACCGCCGTCGCGCGCGGCGGCGGCGCCGTCTTCACCGATCCGCGCTTGGCCGCGCTGGGGGCGCGGGCCATTCTGCCGCGGGCAACCGCCGCCAAGGAGTTCTCCGCCGCCGGCTTCGCCCCCGGATCGGCGCAGGATTACGACAGGCTGCGCCTCTCGCTGGGCGTCCCCGATGGTAGCCGCGACCTTCCCGTCGAGAAGGCGATCCTGCTGGAGAACGGCTTCGATGAGCTGCACGGCATCGACTGGCAGAAGGGCTGCTACATGGGTCAGGAGCTGACCGCCCGGACCCGCTATCGCGGGCTGGTCCGCAAGCGGCTGTTGCCGGTGGAGATCGACGGTCCCGCCCCGCCCCGGGGAACGCCGGTCCTCTTCGAGGGCAAGGACGCCGGTGAGATGCGGTCGAGCGCGGACGGCATCGGCCTGGCGATGATCCGCCTCGAATATCTTGAGCAGGCGGCCGCCGGCCGCGGTGTCTTTCGCGCGGGTGACAGCCGGCTGACCCCGCGCGTGCCGGACTGGATGGCGCTTCCGTCAGCCGGCGTCGGCGCCTCATGACCCGCGCGCGCCTTCGCGACCTCGGCATCGCCCCGGGCCGGCTGCCGACCGGCCCGCTCAATGCCATCACCGATGTCGCCGGTGTTCGCGTGGGCCACGCGACCCTGATCCGCGACGAACCCTCCGTCGTCCGCACCGGCGTCACGGCAATCTGGCCGCGCGGACCCGAGATCTGGGACGAGTACGTCTTCGCCGGCTACCATTCCTTCAACGGCTATGGCGAGATGACCGGTGTCGTCTGGCTTGAGGAACAGGGGCTCCTCGGCGCGCCGATCGGCCTCACCAACACCCATGCCGTCGGCGTGGTCCGCGATGCGATCTGCGCCTACGCCGTCCGCGAAGGGGCCTTCCAGGCCTTTCACCTGCCGGTGGTGGCCGAGACCTATGACGGCTGGCTGAGTGACGCGGACAGCTTTCCGGTAACGCAGGAATTGGCCTTCGCCGCCCTCGACTCGGCCTCCGGCGGTCCGGTCGCCGAGGGCAATGTCGGCGGCGGCACGGGCATGATCTGCCACGAGTTCAAAGGCGGTATCGGCACCGCCTCGCGCGTGGTCGCGGAAACCGGAACGGCCTACACCGTCGGCGCCCTGGTCCAGGCGAACTACGGCAGCCGCGAGCTGCTGCGCGTTGATGGCGTCCCGGTCGGCCAGGAGATCGGGACCGCCGAGGTGCCGTCCCATCGGGACATGCCGACGGACGCCGGCTCCATCATCGTCGTCCTGGCGACCGACGCACCGCTCCTCCCCATCCAGTGCAAGCGTCTGGCGCGCCGGGCAACAACGGGGCTCGCCTGGGTCGGCGGCATCGGCGCGAACGGCAGCGGCGACATCTTCCTGGCCTTCTCGACCGCCAACACGGTCCGGGCCGGCGCCGGCGTCAGCGACGTGCAAACCCTCGCGCCTGAGGCGATGACGCCGCTGTTCCTGGCCGCCGCCGAGGCCACGCAGGAGGCGATCCTCAACGCCCTGACCGCCGCCGAGACGATGACCGGCTATCGCGGCCGGACGGCCCACGCCCTGCCGCTCGACCGCCTGCAGGAGGTGATGCGCCGCTATCGGCCGGGCCTCAGCGCGCCAAGCGCTCCGTAACCGCCGCCAGCCGCGCGAAGGGCGATTCGCCGGGCGCCAGCCGGAGCGACCCGGCGCGCTTCAGGCCTTCGCGGCCGAACCGTTCGCGCACCGCCTCGGAGAGCCAGAATGCCGCCTGCTCCTGCCGCTGCGTCGCAAGCCGGCCGGTCTCCTTCAGCCATCGGCTATGGCGATCCACCGCATCGATCAGCTCGGAGATCCCTTCGCGCCGAAGGACGGACACGATCAGCACCGGCGTCGACCAGCCCCCCTCTTCCGCTTCGGCGAGCCCCAGCGCTCCTTTCACGTCGGCTCGGGCGCGCCGCGCCGCCGCCCCGACGTCCCCCTTCGTGACGACGACCACATGCGGGATCTCGACGATTCCCGCCTTCATGAACTGCAGGCTGTCGCCGGCCCCGGGCTGGACGCAGAAGACCACGGTATCGACCGTTCCGGCGACGTCCGTCTCCGACTGTCCGACCCCCACCGTCTCGATCAGCACCACGTCGAAGAGCGCTCGCATCACCACCATGGCGGAGACCGTCTGCTCCGCCAGCCCACCCAGCCGGTCGCGGGCCGCCATGGACCGGACGAAGACGCCCGAGTCCTCCGGGTCGGTGGAGAAGCGGGTGCGGTCGCCGAGCAGCGCTCCGCCCGAGCGCCGGGAGGACGGATCAACGGCGATGACCCCCACGGTTCGCCCCTCGCGTCGCAACGACGCGATGAGCGCGCCGAGGAGTGTCGATTTGCCCACGCCGGGCGGTCCGGTGAACCCGACCACATGCGCCCGCGGCGCCGCGTAGGCCTCGTCGAGCAGGGCAAGGCTCTCCGGCGCGTCCGGCCGTCGTTCGAGCGCCGCCAAAGCCTGCGCGAGCGCCGCCTTACCACCGGCGCGGAGGCGGTGGAGGCCCGTCGCGGTATCGGGTGCCACCGCGGTCAGAGCTCGCCCTCCGCGGTCGGCTCGAGCCTTGCCCGCCGTCGGTGGCCGCACCAAAAGGCAGGCGGATACAGGAAGAAATCAACCATGGTCGCCATTTAGCGAAGGCCCGTCCCGGGGGTCAAGCAACGCCGCTCCCTGGGTCGGCGGCCGAGATGGCCGGAGCGGCATCGGTTTCGCGCCACGGCGCGGACAATCGCGTCTGTCACTGGCACGACCGCACTACGATAATACAACTTACGCGCGATTTATCTTGTCGAAATTTCGACCTTTGCTATAGGATGATTCCATCGGCGCTCCAAGCGTAAGCGGGTCCGTTTACGCGGTTCGAGGTCACGTCTTTGCACCGTTCGGCCGACGCGGTGCGCCAGACCGATTGAAGGATTGGCCAATGCGGAATCCGTTGCTTCGTCGCCCCTTGGCACCTGCGGTAGCGCGCTGCAGAATAAGCGCGGCCAACTGGGCCGCGAGAATTCTGCTTCCCCACGCCATTGTTCAGGCAGCAATCCTTTATTTTTTTGTCGAAAGCCGCGGCAACCTTATTACGTATCTTCCGGTTCTTTCCATCGTCTACTATTGGATCTTCGTCCAGGCGCTGCTCTCCACCGTTCCGAGACTCCGCGTCGCGGAACGCCTCTCCACCCTGCTCCTGTCCATGTGGTTCGCGCCCGTGACGTGGCTCGCCGTATTCGTTCTGTGCCTCCCGTTGGTCACCTTTTCGATTGGCACTATAATGATGGCGATCACCGTCTTTCCGGCACTTCGCGCCCCAGTGCACGTCGTGCCCGTCGTTGCCGTCTTTGCGGCCGGCGGCGCCATGTTCGGGTATGGAATGCATCTGGGCCTGCACGGATCGGACGAAGGCCGCTGGCACGACATACGCTTTCGCGCCCATGTATCGGGCGGCGCCCTCGGGGCCGCACTCATCGGCGCGGTGCTCCTGATGGCACTCTACCGCGATCTCGCCCCCACCGATCCGGAACGCTGGCTCTGGCGCAGCATCGTCGCGTTCGGCGTGCTGCCGCATGTGTTTCTTACCTGGCGGGCCTACAACCGAAGCGCGCAGGACTGTCCGGCGGTCTCTGGACGTGCCGGCAGCTGAATCACAGCTCCAAGAGCGGGTCGATCAGACCTGGCTTGGCGCCGCCTGCGTCTCGGCTTCGGCGAGGGCCGCTTGCGCCGCCGCGAGCTTGGCGATCGGCACGCGGTAGGGTGAGCAGGAGACGTAGTCGAGGCCGACCTCGTGGCAGAAGCGAACCGAGGCCGGGTCGCCGCCATGCTCACCGCAAATGCCGAGCTTCAGGTCCGGCCGCACGCTCCGCCCGCGCTCGGTCCCGATGCGCACCAGCTCGCCGACGCCCTCGACATCGAGGCTGACGAAGGGATCCTGCGTCAGGATCCCGCGGCGCTCGTAGGCCTGGAGGAAGCTCGCCGCATCGTCGCGGCTGAGACCATAGGTGGTCTGCGTCAGGTCGTTGGTGCCGTAGCTGAAGAACTCCGCGCCCTTGGCGATCTCGGCGGCACGCAGGCAGGCCCGCGGCAGCTCGATCATGGTGCCGACAAGATAGGAAACCTCGACCCCGGTCGCCTTCGCGACCTCGCCCGCCACCCGGTCGATCATCTCCTTGAGGATCTCGAACTCGCGCAGCACCGAGACCAGCGGAATCATAACTTCTGGCTTGACGGTCTCGCCTGTCTCCTTCTGCACGGCCGCCGCCGCCTCGAAGATGGCGCGGGCCTGCATCTCGTAGATTTCCGGGTAGCTGATGCCGAGACGGCAGCCCCGATGGCCGAGCATCGGGTTTTGTTCCTTCAGCATGGCGGCCCGGTGGCGAACCGCCTCCAGATCGACGCCGGCCGCCTTGGCCACCTCTTCCATCTCGGCCGTAGAGTGCGGCAGGAACTCGTGGAGCGGTGGATCGAGCAGCCGGATCGTGACCGGCAGCCCCTTCATGATGCGGAAGAGCTCGATGAAGTCGGCCCGCTGCATCGGCAGTATCTTGTCGAGCGCGGCGCGGCGCCCCGCTTCGGTGTCGGCGATAATCATCTCGCGCACGGCGACGATCCGGTCGCCATCGAAGAACATGTGCTCGGTCCGGCACAGCCCGATGCCTTCCGCACCGAAGCGCCGGGCCATGCGCGCATCGGGGGGCGTGTCGGCGTTGGCACGGATCCCGAGCCGGCGGATCTCATCGGCCCACTCCATCAGCGTCGCGAAATCGCCCGAAAGCTCCGGCTGGATCGTCGGCACCTCGCCCAGGATCACCTCGCCGGTGCCGCCGTCGATCGTGATCATGTCCCCGTCGCGCACCACCACGTCGCGGACCTTCATGGTGCGCGCCTTCGGGTCGATGCGCAGGTCGCCGGCCCCGGCGACGCAGGGACGCCCCATGCCGCGGGCGACGACGGCCGCGTGGCTCGTCATGCCTCCACGTGTGGTCAGGATGCCCGCCGCCGCATGCATGCCGTGGATGTCCTCCGGACTGGTCTCGACCCGCACCAGGATCACCGTCTCGCCCTTGGCCGCCCGGTCCTCCGCCTCGTCCGCGGAGAACACCGCACGGCCCGCCGCGGCACCCGGCGAGGCCGGCAGGCCACGGGCGATAACGTTGCGCGGCGCCTTCGGGTCCAGCATCGGATGCAGCAGCTGGTCGAGGGACGCGGGATCGATACGGGCGACCGCCTGGCGGCGGTCGATCAACCCCTGCCGCTCCATGTCCACGGCGATCTTCAGCGCCGCGGCCGCCGTTCGCTTTCCGCTGCGCGTCTGCAGCATCCAGAGCTTGCCCTTCTGGACCGTGAACTCGATGTCCTGCATATCGCGGTAATGCGACTCCAGCGTCTCGCGGACCCGCAGCAGTTGGCTGAAGACCTCCGGCATCACCTCTTCCATGGTCGGCATGGTCGACCGGTTCGCTTCCTTGCCCTTGATCGTCAGGTGCTGCGGCGTGCGGATGCCGGCGACGACGTCCTCGCCCTGCGCGTTGACCAGGAACTCGCCGTAGAACTCGTCCTCGCCGGTGGAAGGGTTGCGGGTAAAGGCGACGCCGGTGGCGCAGTCGTCGCCCATGTTGCCGAACACCATGGCCTGGACGTTCACCGCCGTGCCCCAATCCTCCGGAATGCGATGGAGGCGGCGATAGGTGACGGCGCGCGGCGTGTTCCAGCTACCGAACACGGCGCCGATGGCGCCCCAAAGCTGGACCATGGGGTCCTGGGGGAAAGGCTCGCCCTTCTCCTCCTCGACCTTGGCCTTGTAGGCCTCGACCACCCGCTTCCAGTCCTCGGCATTCAGCTCCGTATCCAGGGCGACGCCGCGGTCCTCCTTGTGCAGCTCCAGGATCTCCTCGAAGTGATGGTGGTCCACGCCCAGGACGACGTCGCCGTACATCTGGATGAACCGGCGATAGCTGTCATAGGCGAAGCGCGGATCGCCGGACTGGTTGGCGAGCCCCTCGACCGTCTCGTCGTTGAGACCAAGGTTCAGCACCGTGTCCATCATGCCCGGCATCGAGACACGTGCCCCCGAACGCACGGAGACCAGCAGCGGGTTCTTCGGGTCGCCGAACTTTGCCCCCACCGCCTTCTCGACCTTGGCGAGAGCCGCATTGACCTGCGCTTCGAGATCGGCGGGATAGGTCTTGCCGTTGGCGTAGTAATAGGTGCAGACCTCGGTGGTGATCGTGAAGCCGGGCGGAACCGGAAGCCCGAGATTGGCCATCTCTGCGAGGTTGGCACCCTTTCCGCCGAGCAGGTTCTTCATGTCCGCACGCCCCTCGGCCCGACCGTCACCGAACCCGTACACCCACTGGCTCATCGTCCTGTCTACCCCTCGATCTTTGAGAAATCGGCGACACCCCCGAGCGTCGCCCGGATCTGCGACAAAAGGCGAAGCCGGTTGGCACGCAGATCAGCATCTTCGGCGTTCACCGTCACCTTATCGAAGAAAACGTCGACCGGCCGGCGCAGCCGCGCCAGAGCCGCCATCGCGCCGGTAAAATCTTCCGCGGCAAGCGCCCGTCGGCTCGCGTCCGCGGCCTCGGTCAACGCCGCCTCCAATGCCTGCTCCTCCGGCGCACGAAGCAGACCCTCCTCCACCGCGCCGTCATAGCTCCGCTTGTCCTTCCTCTCCTCGATGCGCACGATGTTGCTGGCCCGCTTGTAGGCGGTCAGGAGGTTGGCGCCGTCCTCGCTTTCGAGAAACGCCTTCAGCGCATCCACCCGCGCCAGCAGCCGGACCAGGTCATCCTCGCCGCCGCGGGCGAACACGGCCGCGATCAGGTCATGCCGGACGCCCTGCTCCCTCAACGCCACCTTGAGCCGGTCGGCAAAAAAGTCGAGCAGATCGAGGATATGTTTCTGTATTCTACGCTCCCACCCGGGCGCGAGTTCCGTCTGAGTCGGCCGGGGGCCAGCGATCGTCAAATTCGCGTCCGCCGCCTCGAAGATCTGCACAAGTGGAATCCGCAGCCGGTTCTCGACGATTAGACGAATGACGCCCAGCGCGGCCCGGCGCAACGCATACGGATCCTTCGAACCGGTGGGTTTTTCGTCGATCGCGAAGAAGCCGACCAGCGTGTCGATTTTGTCGGCAAGCGCCACCGCCACGCTGACCGGCGCGACCGGGCAGCGATCGTTCGGGCCGAGCGGCGCGTAATGCTCCGCGATGGCCTCGGCCACGGCCGGCCGCTCCCCCTCCTCCAGCGCATAATAGCGCCCCATGATCCCCTGAAGCTCGGGGAACTCGCCGACCATGCCGGTCGTCAGGTCCGCCTTGGCGAGCAGCGCCGCTCTGCGCACTTGGTCCAGGTCGGCCCCGGGCACAAGAGGGGCCAGCTGGGCCGCCAGGGTCTGAATGCGATCGACCTTCTGCCGGACGGTCCCGAGCTTGGCGTGAAAGACGATGTCTTGGAGCGCCGGAACCCGCTCCTCGAGCTTGGTCTTGCGATCCTGGTCCCAGAAGAATTTTGCGTCGGCCAGCCTGGCCTTTAAGACCCGCTCGTTTCCGGCGACGATGGCCCGTCCCCCGTCGGCGGTCTCCATGTTCGAGACCACCAGGAAGCACGGGGCCAGCCGGCCCTCACCGTCGAGAAGGGAGAAGTACTTCTGGTGCGCGCGCATCGCGGTGGTCAGCACTTCCGGCGGCAGCCCCATGAAGCTCTCGTCGATCCGGCCCATCAGCACGACCGGCCATTCGACAAGTCCGACGACCTCCTCCAGCAGCGCCTCGTCCGCCTTGACCGTCAGCCCCTCTCCGGCGGCCAGCCGGTCAGCCTGCGCGCGGATCGCCGCCCGGCGATCGGCCGGGTCGAGCACGACCTTCGCATCGTAGAGCTTGGCCTTGTAATCGGCAAAGCGGGTGACCGCGATGTCGCCGGGACCAAGGAAACGATGGCCCCTGGTGGCGCCCTCGAAGGGAATGGATGCGCCGCCGCCCAGAGACAACGCCCCGTCCAGGACAGCACCGTCGAAGATCGCCAGGATGCGGTGCAGCGGCCGCACCCAGCGGAATTCGTGGTCCGCCCACCGCATCGATTTCGGCCAGGACAGCGCGGCCACGGCCTCGCTTACCAGCGACGGCAGCACCGCGACGGTCGGCCGCCCCTGCTTCCGGATGACCGCGAACCAGAACATGCCCTTGCCGGTGTCCCGCTGTTCGCACTGGTCGAGGCTTTCAAGGCCGGCGCTCTTCAGGAAACCCTGGATCGCCTGTTCCGGCGCACCGACGCGCGGTCCCTTCCGCTCGTCGGTGAGGTCCGGCTGCTGCGCCGGGAGGCCCTCCACAACCAGCGCGAGCCGCCGCGGCGTCACATAGGCCGCGGCCGTCCGGAAGCTCAGCCTCGCCTCCGCCAGCCTGTCGGTGACGAGCCGCTTGAGGTCCTCCGCCGCCCGCGCCTGCATGCGCGCCGGGATCTCCTCGGACAGCAGCTCGAGCAGCAGCTCACTCATGATCGCCGCTCTGGGACTGGGGCCGGGATTGCGGCGGGTCCTGAGGCTGGAGCTGGGTTGCCAGCCACGCCTCGCAGCAGGCCTTGGCCAGCGCCCGCACCCGGCCGATATAGGCCTGTCGCTCGGTGACCGAGATGACGCCGCGCGCGTCGAGTAGGTTGAAGATGTGGCTTGCCTTCAGGCACTGGTCGTAGGCCGGCAGCGGCAACGGCCGCTCGCCGTCGAGGAGCGCCCGGCACTCCTGCTCGACGTCGGCGAAGCGCTCGAACAGGCGCTCCGTGTTGGCGCGCTCGAAGTTGTAGATTGAGTACTCCCGCTCCGCCTGCAGGAAGACGTCGCCGTAGCGGACGTTGCCGGCACCGGCCACGCCGTTCCAGTCGAGCTCGTAGACGTTGTCGACGCCCTGGACATACATGGCAAGGCGCTCCAGACCGTAGGTCAGCTCGACGGAAACCGGGTCGCACTCGATCCCACCCACC
>CAZKCM010000057.1:0-27483 GCA_964551315.1 uncultured Rhodospirillaceae bacterium
CGAAGTTCTATCGCCGGATCGAAGCCGTCGCCGAGGTCGGAGGAAAATTTCGTGTGCTGGACTTGACCCGCGCGAACGTTCGAAAGGCGATTCTCGAAGCCGAGGACGCGAAGGCGCTTTATCAAAGCGCGGTGGCAGGTGACTACGCTTGACACGCCGTCGGCCTAGCGGCTATAAGCCATGGATGTAATGACCCAACAGAATCTGCACCGATCTGGGTACCAAGTCAAATACTCTCCCCCCCCCGAGCACAAAAACAAAAAGCCCGCGTCAACGCGGGCTTCTCTGTGTTCTGAACCTACGCCTACCGGCCAGAGCCGGAAATGGCCTCACTCCCACTCGATGGTGCCGGGGGGCTTGCTGGTCACGTCGTAGACGACGCGGTTGATGCCGCGGACCTCGTTGATGATGCGGGTGGCGGTGCGGCCGAGGAAGTCGTGCGGGAAGGGGTAGTAGTCGGCCGTCATGCCGTCGGTCGAGGTGACGGCGCGCAGCGCGCAGACATGCTCGTAGGAGCGGGCGTCGCCCATGACGCCGACGGTCTTCACCGGCAGGAGCACGGCGAAGGCCTGCCAGATCGCGTCGTAGAGGCCGGCGCGCTCGATCTCCTCGAGGTAGATCGCGTCGGCCTTGCGCAGGATGGCGAGCTTCTCGGGCGTGACCTCGCCCGGAATGCGGATCGCCAGCCCCGGCCCCGGGAAGGGGTGGCGGCGGATCATCCGCTCCGGCAGCCCGAGCTCGCGGCCCAGCGCCCGCACCTCGTCCTTGAACAGCTCGCGCAGCGGCTCCACCAGCTTGAGATTCATCCGCTCCGGCAGGCCGCCGACGTTGTGGTGCGACTTGATGGTGACGCTGGGCCCGCCGGTGAAGGAGACCGACTCGATGACGTCCGGATAGAGCGTCCCCTGCGCCAGGAAGTCGGCGCCGCCCAGCTTCTGCGCCTCCTCGTCGAACACGTCGATGAACAGCCCGCCGATGATCTTGCGCTTCTGCTCGGGATCGGTCACGCCGGCCAGCCGGCCGAGGAACAGCTCGCTCGCGTCGCGGTGGACGAGCGGGATGTTGTAGTGGTCGCGGAAGAGCGCCACCACCTGCTCCGCCTCGCCCTCGCGCAGGAGGCCGTGATCGACGAAGATGCAGGTGAGCTGGTCGCCGATCGCCTCGTGGATCAGCACGGCCGCGACGGCGGAATCGACGCCGCCGGACAGCCCGCAGATGACGCGGCCCTTGCCCACCTCGTGGCGGATCTTCTCGATCGCTTGGTCCTTGAAGGCGGCCATCGTCCAGTCGCCGGCGCAGCCCGCGACCCGGCGGACGAAGTTCGCCAGCAGGCGCCCGCCATGCGGCGTGTGCACCACCTCGGGATGGAACTGGACGCCGTAGATCCGCCGCTCGTCGTCGGCGATGGCGGCGAAGGGCGCGCCGTCGCTGACCCCGACGACGCGGAAGCCGGGCGGCAGGCGGACGACCCGGTCGCCGTGGCTCATCCACACCTGCTCGCGGTCGCCCTTGCGCCAGACGCCGTCGAAGAGCGCGCAGTCGTCCGTCACCTCGAGGAAGGCGCGGCCGAACTCCCGATGGTCGGAGGTCTCAACGGCCCCGCCGAGCTGGGCGCAGATCGTCTGCTGGCCGTAGCAGATGCCGAGCACCGGCACGCCGAGATCGAAGACGATCTGCGGCGCGCGCGGCGTGTCGCTGCCGACGACCGAAGCAGGGCCGCCGGACAGGATGATCGCCTTCGGCGCGAAATCCGCGATCCGCCCGGGGTCGGCGTTGAACGGCAGGATCTCGCAGTAGACCCCGCTCTCGCGCACCCGCCGCGCGATGAGCTGGGTCACTTGCGACCCGAAATCGAGGATGAGGACGCGTTCGCTCATATGGTGGGCGCTCATGATGGGTGGGGCATAATTGTGAATTCCTTCGCCCGAGGCAAGGCATCATAAGACAGGCCACAGAGACGCCGAGGCGCAGAGGGAAAATTCGAATTCTCCGTGCCTCCAACGGCCTCACTCCCCGCCGCAAGCGGCCGGAAGCCTGGTCAGGTCCGGCCAGCCATAGGCGGTCTCGTGCAGCACCGTGCCCCACAGCGCCTCGTCGCGCTCGCCGGTACGGATACCGCCCATCGCCTCGTAGAAGAAGCGCGACGGGTTGGCGGCGAGAACCCAGAGGAACGCCGAATCGAACCCCGCCTCGCGCAGCGCCCGGAAGCAGGCGCAGAGGAGCCGGCGGCCGATCCCCCGCTCCTGCCAGTCGGGCAGGACGTAGAGGGTGTAGACCTCGCCGCGATAGGGATCGGCCCGGCCGGCCCCCGATCCCGGCCGCGGCAAGACCGCGGCGGCGGGGCCGCAGCTCGCGAAGCCGACGACGCCGGCGCCGGGCGCCGCGGCGACCAGGATCGCCTCGCGGGGCCCGCGCCGGGCGATCATCTCCCGCCAGGTCGCCGCCTTGGCCTCGACGGACATCCGCACCATGACGCGATCGGGCAGCATGCCGGCATAGGTCGAGCGCCAGGTCTCCACATGGACGCGGGCGATGGCGCGGGCGTCGGCGCGGGTCGCCGGGCGGATCGTGATCTCGCCGGTCACGGCGCCGCCTCCTCCCGCCGCCGCTCCAGCACCGCGAGGAAGAACCCGTCGGTGCCGTCACGCGCCGGCGTGAGCGAGAGGCAGGGCTCCTCCGTCGGGCAGGCCGCGGCGTCGCCGATCGTCTCGGCCCAGACGGCGGGGATCGGCCGGATCGCGAACTCCGGCCGCTGCGCCAGGAACCACTCCACCTGCGCGCCGTTCTCGGCCGGCAGCAGCGAGCAGGTCGCGTAGACGAGCCGCCCGCCCGGCTTCACCAGCCGCCAGGCGCTGTCGAGGATCCGCCGCTGCAGCGCGTTGAGCTCGGCCAGGTCCTCGGGCCGCAGGCGCCACTTCGCGTCGGGGTTGCGCCGCCAGGTGCCGCTGCCGGTGCAGGGCGCGTCGATCAGCACGCGGTCGAAGGCGGCGGCGTGGCGGCGGACCCAGGGATCGCGCTCGGAGCTCAGCTGTCGGCGCTCGACGTTATGCACGCCGGCGCGGCGCAGGCGGACGGCCGCGCGCTCGATGCGGCCGGGCAGCACGTCGCAGGCGATCACCTGGCCCTTGTTCTCCATGGCGGCGGCCAGCGCCAGTGTCTTGCCGCCGGCGCCGGCGCAGAAATCCACCACGCGCTGCCCGGGCCGCGCGTCGGTGAGAATCGCGATGAGCTGCGAGCCTTCGTCCTGGACCTCGATCAGGCCGCGCCGGAAAGCGTCGAGCCCGGCGAGCGGCGGCCGCCCCGCCTCCGCAATCCGGAGCCCGATCGGCGAGAGCGGCGTCGGCACCGTCGCGATGCCCTCGGCCGCCAGGGCCGCCGCGGCCTCCTCCCGCGTGGCTTTCAGCCCGTTCACCCTGAGGTCGACCGGAGCCTCCGCTATCAGCGCCGCCATCTCCGCCTCGAACCGCGAGCCGAGGGCCGCCTCGAGCGCCGGCTCCAGCCACTCCGGGAACTCGAGCCGGACCCAGCGCGGCTGGTCCGGATGGGCGATGTCCTGCCCGGCCAGCGCCTTGGCGAGCCGCCGCTCCGCCGGATTGAGCCGGGCGGGCCGGTAGCGGCCGCCGTCGAATGCCCCGGCGATGCGATCGGCGGACCAGCCCTCGAGCAGTGCGAGGGCGGCGATCAATCGCGCGCGGTCCTGAGAATACTGTGTGTCCGTCGCCGCGGCGTCGGACTCCGTTCGCGCGATCCACCAGTCGAGGGCGGCGCGGCGGCGGAGCACCGCATAGACGCGGTCGGTGATGGCCCGACGGTCCTGGCCGCCGGCGTAGCGCCGGGCCCGAAAGAAGGTCGCCGCGGTACGGTCGGCGGGCGCGCCGCCCCCGTGGATCTCCGCCAGCAGCTCGATCGCCGCCTGCAGCCTTGCCCCGGGGGTCACATCCTCGGCCGGTAGTTCGGCGCCTCGCGGGTAACGGTCACGTCGTGGACGTGGCTCTCGCGCAGGCCGGCGCTGGTGATGCGCAGGAAGACGCAGTTCTTCTGCATCTCGGCGATGGTCGCGTTGCCGGTGTAGCCCATCGCCGCCTTCAGCCCGCCGACGAGCTGGTGGATGACCGTGGCCACCGGTCCCTTGTAGGGCACCTGCCCCTCGACCCCTTCGGGCACCAGCTTGAGGGCGTCGGAAACCTCCTGCTGGAAGTAGCGATCGGCCGAGCCGCGCGCCATGGCGCCGAGCGAGCCCATGCCCCGATAGGCCTTGTAGGACCGGCCCTGATAGAGGAACACCTCGCCCGGGCTCTCGTCCGTGCCGGCGAGGAGCGAACCGACCATGACGCAGTCGGCGCCGGCGGCGATCGCCTTTGCGAGGTCGCCGGAGTACTTGACGCCGCCGTCGGAGATCACCGGCACGCCGTGCTTTCGGGCACGCTCGGCCGTCTCGAGAATGGCGCTGAGCTGCGGCACCCCGACCCCGGCGACGACCCGGGTGGTGCAGATCGAGCCCGGCCCGATCCCGACCTTGATGGCGTCGGCGCCGGCGTCGATCAGCGCCTGGGCGCCCTCCGCGGTGGCGACGTTGCCGGCCACCACCTGACAGGCGTTGCTCAGCCGCTTGATCGCGCCGACGGCTTCCAGCACGCCGCGGGAATGGCCGTGCGCGGTATCGATGACGATGACGTCGACCTCGGCCTCGAGCAGGGCCTCGGCCCGCCGCAGGCCGTCGGGTCCGACACCGGTCGCGGCGGCGACGCGCAGGCGCCCCTTTTCGTCCTTGCAGGCATTGGGAAAGGTCTGCGCCTTCTCGATGTCCTTGACGGTGATGAGCCCGATGCAGCGATAGGCGTCATCGACGACCAGCAGCTTCTCGATCCGGTGCTGGTGAAGCAGGCGCTTCGCCTCCTCGCGGTCGACGCCCTCGCGCACCGTCACCAGACGGTCCTTGGTCATCAGCTCGCGCACCGGCTCGTTGGGGTTGCTGGCAAAGCGGACGTCGCGGTTGGTCAGGATACCGGCGAGCCGGCCGCTGTCGCGCTCGACCACCGGAATGCCGGAGATCTGGTGGTCCGCCATGAGCTTGAGCGCATCGGCCAGCGTCTGGTCCGGGTGGATGGTGACCGGGTTGATCACCATGCCCGACTCGAACTTCTTGACCTTCCGGACCTCGTCGGCCTGCTCCGCGGGTTCGAGGTTCTTGTGGATGACGCCGATGCCGCCGGCCTGGGCCATGGCAATGGCGAGCCGGCTTTCGGTCACCGTATCCATCGCCGCGGAGACCAGCGGGATGCGTAGCTCGATCGACCGGGTGAGTCGGGTCCGGGTGTCGGCCTGACTCGGCAGCACGGCCGATTCCGCGGGCCTCAACAGAACGTCGTCGAAAGTGAGTGCCTCGCGGATTTCCATGCCAACCTCCCGACCTGCCCGGCGGTGAATGGCGCGCCATCATACACAAGACGGTTGTATTGCCAAGGCAATTGCGGCGCGCCGCGGCCATCTGCCGGGCGCCGATCCCGGGCCTCCCGGGCGGCGGTGAATCGAGGCGGAAAACTGGGGTCCCGGACGCGAACAACAACCGCGTGAAGGCAGGATCGAATCGTCCCGGCGAATGCCGGCGTCACGCGGTCTCCGCGCGGAATCCGGTGGCGACGACGTAGATCTCCGCCGAGTCGCTGCGGCTCGCCGGCGGCTTGACGTGGCGCACGGATGTGAAGTCGCGCCGGAGCCGTTGCAGGAGCTCCCGCTCCGTGCCGCCCTGCAGCACCTTGGCGACGAAGGCGCCGCCGGGGGCAAGAACCTCCGCGGCGAATTCGTAGGCGGCCTCGGCGAGCATCATGATTCGCAGATGGTCGGTCTTCGGATGGCCGGTCGAGGGCGCCGCCATGTCGCTGAGCACGACGTCGGCGGGGCCATCGAGCGCCGCCCGGATCCGCGCCGGCGCCTCCTCGGCCAGGAAATCCTGGTGCAGGATGATCGCGCCCGGGATCGGCTCCATGGGCGAGAGGTCGATCGCCACGACCCGGCCGGCGGGGTTCTCCTGCGGCTTGACCCGTTGCACCGCCACCTGCGTCCAGCCACCCGGCGCGGCGCCGAGATCGACGACCCGCCGGCCCGGCGCCAGCAGATGGAATCGGTCGTCGAGCTGCAGCAGCTTGAAGGCGGCCCGCGAACGGTAGCCCAGCCGCTGCGCCTCGGCGACGTAGGGGTCGTTGAGCTGGCGCTCGAGCCAACGCGTGGAGGAAGCCCTGCGCTTGGCCGCCGTCTTCACCCGGACCGTCGTGCCACGGCCCGTCGGGCGCGTCCCGGCGGGGCCTTTGCCGCGGCGGGACTTGCCGCCGCCTCCGCCACCGGACCCGCCGGGACCTCGCCCCTTGCCGCGCCCGCTCACCGCCAGCGACGGCCGGCCGCGTCGCGCCGGCGCCCGCTTTCGGCGATCATCAGGCCAAGCAGAATGCCCTCGCGCACCCCGCGGTCGGCGACCCGGAGTCGGCCGACGGGCCAGAGGCGGCAGATCGCCTCGAGGATGGCGCAACCGGAGACGACGAGGTCCGCGCGTTCGCGCCCGATGCAGGGATTCTCCGACCGCTGGGCGAAGTTCATGGCGGCGAGCGCCCGGCTCACGGACCGGATCGCCTCGAAGCCAAGGAAGCTGCCGTCGACCACGGCGCGGTCGTAGCGCGGCAGCCCGATATGCACCCCGGCCAGGGTCGTCACCGTGCCCGAGGTGCCGAGCATCTGAACGGCGCCGGCCTCGACATGTGCGCTGATCTGATTGGCCGCCTCGAAGGGGCGCAGCCGCTCCAGCACCTCCTCGATCATGGTCTCGTAGGCCCCGGGCGGCAGGACGTCTCCGCCGAACCGCTCCGTCAGCGTGACGACCCCGATCGGGATCGAAATCCAGGACAGGAGCTTCGGCGGGCGACCGGGCAGCAGGCCGAGCCAGCCGAGCTCGGTGCTGCCGCCGCCGATGTCGAAGACGAGCGCGCGAGGATAGCCCCAGTCGAGCAGCGGCGCGCAGCCGGCGAACGCGAGCTGGGCCTCCTCCTGGGTCGAGATGATCTCGATGTCGAGTCCGGTTTCTTCCTGCACCCGCGCCATGAACCCGGCGCAGTTGGCGGCCCGTCGGCAGGCCTCGGTCGCGACGCTGCGGGCCCGGGTGACGCCGCGCCGACGGATCTTGCTGGCGCAGACCTTGAGCGCCTCGATCGTGCGGCCCATCGCCTCTTCCGAGAGGTGGCCGCTGCTCATCAGCCCCTCGCCGAGTCGGACGATGCGGGAGAAGGCGTCGATGACCCGGAAGCCGTCGCCGGCCGGGCGGGCGATGAGCAACCGGCAGTTGTTGGTTCCGAGATCGAGCGCCGCGAAGGTGTGATGAACCCTGTCGCCACCCCAGGCCGGGCGAGCGCCGAGACGACGCGTGGTGACGATGGCGCTCAACGCTCGCTCTCCTCCTTTCGGGCTCCGGTCCCCTCGCCCGGATGGCGTCCGGATGCTCTCCGGTTGACGTACAGACAATCTACATGGAATGCGCCATTGAACCAAGTTTTCGGCGAATTTGCCTCGGAAACCGTTGTAACGGATGGTGCAAGCGGCGGCGGGGCACGACGCCGACGGGGCCGACTCGGTCCAAAAGAGGTTGAAAGCCGAGCCGGACCACACTAACTTTGCGACCGATCGCGGTTGCAGCAGCCAACACTTGGCTTCACCTCCGCGCAGTGCCTGCTGGGGGATCGTCTAGCGGTAGGACAGCGGACTCTGACTCCGTTAACCCTGGTTCGAATCCAGGTCCCCCAGCCATCTCCCCTTTGCCCCTTTAAAACCAAAGGCTCTCGCGGCGCCGTTCAGGCGCTCCCCAGCCCTGTGCCGAATCCCCGTACCGAACGGGAGAGCGGTCGCTGATTGCGGCGCGATCAGCGCCCGAGCGCCCTGGCCCCGAACGACCGCGAGAGAAGGCGCCGTAGACTGTCCGTGGCCCATGAGAAGAGCCGCCGAACATGTCGCTTCTGGCGCTCTGTCGCCAGGCCCAGCCCGATCAGAGTGACGCCGACCGCGACCATCAAGACGGTCCAGCTCTCCACGGACGCCGGGTCATGATCCAGGGCGGCCGTGAAGAACTTCAGAAGCGGTACATGAAACAGGTAGATCGTGAAGCTGATCGAGGCCACGGCGACGATCGGCCGCCGGACCGGCCCCCGCGCCAGCCCGTGGAAACCGCAGGTTCTCGCGGCCAGGATGTTCGTCAGGATCAGCGTGCCGATCAGCCAATCGCCGAGAAAATACTTGGAGTACCGGAGATGGCTCTCCGGCCATCCGCCGAGGAGGCCGTTCACCCAGCCATCGGCGGCGGTGTCGAGGCCGGTCGCCTTCATCGCCGTAAGGCCCATCAGAGACAGGACGAAGGCGAGTCTGGGCGCCGGGACCCGCGGGACGCTCAGAGCCGCCCACGCCCCAGCCGCCCAAAGGGGAAGCAGCAGCCACAACCGCGGCCCCATGATCAGCAGCACGGCGCCGACCGCGGCGATCCGCCGCGCGCCGCGCAGGAAGAACACCGCGGCAAACAAGACGTAGTACCAGACCTCGTAACACAGAGACCAATAGGGCACGTTGGAGAAGGCGTCTTCGGCCAGGAACCACAGATCCGTCGCGAAGACGAGAAAGAACGGAACGTAGAGCCAGAGGGCCTCGTACTGGTACTGGCGTCCGTACAGATCGGGGCGCCAGTCCATCGCGATCTGATCGAGCACCGGCACCAGCAGAACCGCGGGAAGCGCCACGGAATAGATCCGCGCGGACCGGTTGACGCCATAGGCGCCGAGGCCGCGATCGCGCGTCGCCGCGGTGTGGGCGATGACGTAACCGGACAGAACGAAGAACGTGATCACGGCGTCGTGGGCGAACTCCTGCAGCCACAGGACGCCCGTCAGAAACTCCGGGCTCGTCGCGTGCGCGCCGAAGACAACCAGGGCCGCGGTTACCCGCACCGCATCCAGATAGACGGAAAAGCCCCGCGGCAAGGGCGCCGGCCCGCTTGCGACCGCATCATCCGAAACTGCCGCCATCCACGGTCCCGAGCGTTCTTTCCGTCGATCCACTGCTGTCTCTAACGCCGACACCCCACAATCCATTCCTGCTCCGGACTGCCGCGGCACGGCCCCGGAGGCCAACGCCCTGTTGTCTTCGGTCTTCGGGTGGCGAGCGCGGCCGGGACCGAGCCGGCACCCCCGACGATGCCACGCAAGCCGTCTTCACCGCAGAGCGGGAGGCAGATGGGCTGCCGGACGGGCCCGGGGCCGGACCGGACCGGTCAGGCGCCGCGCGACGTATCGCCGGCGCAAGCTCGGAGGCGGCTTGCCTCTTGGCCGTCGCTAGAAACCGATCGTTGAAAAGTCGACGTCCGGGTATTGATCGGCGAGACGCCGGATGGCCGCCTTCTGTCGATCGGTGAACGAATCGCCGCTCTCCGGGGCTTCGGGCGCCGTTGCGGCCAGCTTCGACAGGGCGGCGACGATCGTTTCTTCGGGGCAGGGACGGCCAAGGAAGCGAATGATGCGGACGGCGGTCTCCTCCGGATACGCCGCGGCGGCCTCCGCGGTGATCCAGAGCGCGTCAACGGCCTTCCGTTCGGTCGCCCGCCGCCATTCGGCGTAGAAGTGCACGAGCCAGGCCGCCCTCTCGGCCATGATGATGTCGATCTGCTGAATGATGGCGGCGTCGTGCGTCGATCTGAGCGGCAGGAAATGGATGTCCGGAAAGGCCGATCGCCGCCAGCTCAGAAGGGTGTCATAGACGTTTCGGACGAGAATCATCGGCCTGATGGCAAACCGGCGCATGAGGCTGATGTTCTCCTCCGTCGCCGCGCAATGCAGACGCGAAACGGTGTCGACGGCCGCGACCGCCCGGAGACGCGATTCGGACAGGGCGTCCTCGGTGTGATAGGAGGGCTCGGCGAGCTGCGCGCCCACATAGCCGAGGCTCGACCGGACGGCTTCCGCAAGCGTCTCGAGCCCGCTTTCTGGAAAACCGGTCACGAGGAAATGCCTGCCGAGCGGCGCTTCCGCGGCACCGCGCGCGCGATCGCCGCATTCTTGTTTGCGCGCGGCGAGCAGCAGATGCAGATGGCTGTGAACGCTCGGCCGGCCGGGCGTCAGTTGGGCCGCCGCCTCCGCCATCCGGATCGCGTCATCCACGCGACCCGCGCGGTGGAGCGTGTCGGAGATCGTGACGAAGACCACGCTCATCCGCGGCTTGGCCGCGGGCAGAGCCTCGACCAGTCCGAAGGCCTCGAAACCGAGGGCAACGGCCTCGTCCAGCCGGCCGTCCTTCATGGCGGCAAGGCTCCGCTCGAGGAGAACGTCGATCAGGTTGTTCAGCACCTCGGGATTGCCGGGCGCGATTCGGACGGCCTGATGAAACCAGTACAGAGCCCGCTCGCGATCCCCCCTGAGGACCGACAGTATACCGAGGCCGTTCATCGCCTCGGCATTCGCCGGATCGTCCGCGAGGGCGCTTTCGAGGGCCTGCTGCGCCTCGCTCAGCTTGCCTCGGCGAAGCAGCAAGAGAGCCCGCTGGACCAGCGCGCTCTGCTCGCGTCCCGGCGTGGATGGCGCATCGACTGTCACGATCCTGCGGTCCTGCGATCGGGATTTGGCACCGATGCTGCATCAAAAGTGCTGAAATCGGGTAAATTTCTCGGCGTATTTTGCGCCAAGCCTGCCAACCGGCCAAGCGCCCGGCCGGGCACGCGGACACGCAGAGGCGTGGACGGTCGTCGCTAGGTCAGCTTCTTGAGCAGCCGCATGAAGACCGACTGCTCCTCCTTCGTCAGCGCCGCCAGCGTCATGGCCGAGATCTCCATCGCCTGCGGCACCGCCCGCTCGAACGTGCGGCGCCCCTCGGGCGTGAGGTCGATGAGGAGCTTGCGCCGGTCGTCGGGCGAGGGCCGCTTCTCGACCAGGCCGCGTTCCTCCAGCCGGGCGACGACCCCCTTGATGGTCGCCACGTCCATCGCCGTGCGGCGCCCGAGGCTGTTTTGCGAACAAGGTCCCGTCTCCGCCAACTTCGCCAGGGCCGCGAACTGCATCGGCGTGAGATCCTCATGGATATGGGTGGTGAAGATGCTCACATGGCGCTGCTGCGCCTTCCGCAGCAGGAAGCCGACCTGCGCGTTGAGCGCGTAGCCCCGCCGCCCCTTCCGGGGCTTCGCGGGAGGCTTCCCCGGGTCGGCGCCGCCAGCCGGTTCGGCCGCGCCGCCTTCGCGTTCCTTCACCGCACGCGGCATGGGTCACCGCCGGTCACGAGCCGGTCGCGGCCGCGCGCGGCAGACGGGCTACACCGCAAGGTAGGCGTCCCTGATTGCGGGGTTCGCATCGAGCTCCGCCATCGTGCCCGCGAAGCGGATGCGGCCCTTCTCGATGATGTAGGCACGATCCGATATCAGCCGCGCGAAATGCAGGTTCTGCTCGGAGATGATCGTCGTCAGCCCCCGCCGCTTCATCTCGATGAGGGCCGTGGCCATCTGCTCCACGATCTTCGGCGCGAGCCCCTCCGAGGGCTCGTCGAGCAGGACTAGGGACGGGTTTCCCATGAGCGTCCGCGCGATGGTGAGCATCTGCTGCTCGCCGCCGGACATGTGCCCGCCGCGGCGGCGGCGCATCGCGGCCAGGTTCGGGAACAGGTCGTAGAGGCGTTCCGGCGTCCAGGGATCGAGCCCCGGGCGCGGGGGCCGCCGGCCGACCTCCAGGTTTTCCTCGACCGTCAGGTCCGTGAAGATCCGGCGGTCTTCGGGCACATAGCCCAGCCCCAGCCGGGCGATCTCGTGGGGCTTCAACCCGGTGATCCGGCGGCCGTCGAACAGGATGTCGCCCTGGACCTCCGGCAGGATGCCCATGACGCTTGCGAAGGTGGTGCTCTTCCCGGCCCCGTTGCGGCCAAGCAGGGCGACGACCTCGCCCGCCGAAACCCGGAGCTGCAGGTCGAAGAGGATATGGGCGCGGCCGTACCAGCTGTTCAGCCCGTTCACTTCCAAGGATGCCATGTCACGCCCCCGCCGCGCCGCCATACAGTGCCCCGGAGCCGAGATAGACGGCCTGGACCTCCGGGTTGTTGCGAACCTCGTTCGCCGACCCCTCGGCGATCAGTTCGCCGCGGTTGAGGACCATGATCCGGTCGGCATGCGTGAACACGACGTCCATGTCGTGCTCGGTGAACAGCACGCTCAGGCCCCGGGAGCGGACGATATCGGCGATCAGCTGCGTAAGCTGGACACGCTCCCGGGGCGCCATGCCGGCGGCCGGCTCGTCCATCAGCAGGACCTTCGGCTCGTTGGCCAGCGCGATCGCCAGCTCCAGCCGCTTCAGGTCGCCATAGGCCAGCATGCTGCTCGTCCGGTCGGCCTGGTCGTCCATGCCGACGAGCGCGAGCAGCCCGCGCGCCTCTTCCTTGTAGAGATTGCCGGCGAAGGGCAGCATCGCGTGCAGGCGGCGGTGATGGGAGATCAGCGCCATCTGCACGTTCTCGATGACCGTCATCGACGGGAAGGTCGCCGTGACCTGGAAGGTGCGCCCGACGCCAAGCCGCCAGACCTGCCGCGGCTTCAGGCCCACGATCTCGCGCCCGAACAGCTTGATGGAGCCGGAATCGGGCGACAGCTGCCCGTTCAGCATGTTGAAGCAGGTGCTCTTCCCGGCTCCGTTGGGCCCGATCAGCGCCAGCAGCTCGTTCGGCCGCAAGGCAAAGGAAACGTTCCGGACGGCCTGAACGCCGCCGAAGGAACGGGACAGGCCTTCGACCACCAGTGGATTCATGCCTCGGCCACCCTCTTCTCCTTCTCCTCCGCCGCACGGTCCCCCTCGTCCCAACGGCCGAGCCGCGGCAGGACCGCGCGCCGGAAGAAGCCGACGATACCCTCCGGGAAGGCGACGACGAGGAGAATGATCAGGGCGCCGAGGATCAGCTTCCAGGAATCGGTCTGGCTCGTCATGAAGATGGCGAGGAACTTGTAGACGGCGGCGCCGACGATCGGCCCGCCGACGGTGTGAATGCCGCCGAGCAGAACCATCACCAGCCCGTCCACCGAGGTGGGAATCGCCAGGTTGTCCGGGAACACGCTGCCTTTCAGATAGGCGTAGAGCGCCCCGGCGACGCCGGCAAAGGCGCCGGCGATGACGAAGCACAGCCATTGGATCGACAGCCGGTCGACGCCGATGGCCTCGGCCCGCAGGCTGCTGTCCCGGCAGGCCCGCACCACATAGCCGAACGGCGAGAAGATGATGCGGCGAATCGCGGCCACGCCCAGCACGCAAACCACCAGCGCGAAATAGTAGAAGGCCACCGGATCGGACGCCCAGTCGCTCGGCCACACGCCCAGGATGCCGTTGTCGCCGCCGGTGAAGTCATACCACTGGAAGACGATCGACCAGACGATCTGTGCGAAGGCCAGCGTCAGCATGGCAAGGTAGATACCCGACAGGCGCACGCAGAACCAGCCGAACAGGACGGCCCCGGCCGCCGCCAGCAGCGGCCCGGCGATCAGGCCGATCTCCATCGGCGCGCCGAGATGCTTGGCCAGCAGCGCGGCGCCGTATCCGCCGAGGCCGAAATAGGCGGCGTGGCCGAAGCTGACCATCCCGCCGACCGACATCATCAGGTGCAGGCTGGCGGCGAACAGCATGAAGATCAGGATCTCGGTCGCGACGCCGATCAGGTAGTTGCCCGTGACCAGCGGCAGCAACCCCATCAGCGCGACCGCCCCGAGCGCCGCCCCGCGGCCGCGGGCGGACAGGGGCCTGAAGGGCATCGGAGAGGCGCCGAGCGAGGCCCGGGGATGGCTTTCCGGCCGGCCGAGCAGCCCCCAGGGGCGAATGACCAGCACGACGGCCATGACGAGGAACACCAGGACGAGGCTGATCTTCGGGAAGAGCAGGATGCCGAAGGCGTTCAGCTCGCTGATGATCACGGCGGCGAGGAAGGCGCCCGGCACGCTGCCGAGCCCGCCGATCACGACGATCACGAAGGCCTCGACGATGATCTGGAGATCCATGCCGTGGTGCACCGCCTCGCGCGGGATCTGCACGGCGCCGCCCAGCGCGGCCAGGAAGATGCCGAGCGTGAAGACGCTGGTGAACAGCCAGGCCTGGTTGACGCCGAGCGCGGAGACCATCATGCGATCCTGCGTCGCGGCGCGCACCAGCACGCCCCAGCGCGTCTTGTGCAGCAGGAGCCAGATCAGGCCGAGCACGCAGGGCCCGAGCGCGATCAGCATGAGGTCATAGGCCGGGAACATCTGGCCGAAGATGCTGACCGCCCCCTCCAGCCCCGGCGCGCGCCGCCCGAGCAGGTCTTGCGCCCCCCAGATCATCACCACCAGGTCCTCGACGACGAGCGTCAGGCCGAAGGTGGCGAGGAGCTGAAACAGTTCCGGCGCATCGTAGATGCGCCGCAGCAGCGTCATCTCCACCGCCGCACCGAGCAACGCGACGAGGAGCGACGCCAGCAGCAACCCGCCGTAGAAGCCGAAGGGCCCGGCAAAGGTCTGCGTCAGCGTGTACGCGACATAGGCGCCGAGCATGTAGAACGCGCCGTGGGCGAAGTTCACGATGCGGGTGACGCCGAAGATGATCGACAGACCCGACGCCACGAGGAACAGGGACGACGCGCTGGCGAGGCCGTTGAGAAACTGAACGAACAGGAAATCCAACACCGGTCTCCGGAATTGGGTGTGGAACCGACCGCGGGCCGTTCACACGGCCCGCGGCCTCCATTGCGTCGCGAACGGCCTTATCGGGGCCGCAGCTCCGCGGCCACCTCCTCGCTCGGCAGGTAATCGGCGCCGTCGCGATAGGTGAAGTCGACCATCACGCCCTTCCCGTCCCGGACCGCCGTCTTGCCGACATAGGCGCCCATCGTGGCCTGGTGGTCGGCGGCACGGTAGGTGATCTCGCCGAGCGGCGTGTCCACCCGAATCCCTTTGGCGGCCTTGATCAGCGCCTCGGTGTCGGTCGAGCCGGCCTTTTCCAGAATCGCGGCGGCCGATTTCATCGCGACGTAGCCGACGATGGAGCCCAGGCGCGGGTAGTCGTTGAACTTCTCCTGATACGCCTTGAGGAACCTGTCATGCTCCGGCGTGTCGATCCCGTACCAGGGATAGCCCGTCACGATCCACCCTTCCGGTGTCTCGCTGCCCAGGGGATCCATGTACTCCGGCTCTCCCGTCAGCAGGCTCACGACGATCCGGTCCTTGAAGAGGCCGCGGGTCTGGCCTTCGCGAACGAACTTCGTGAGGTCGGGGCCGAAGGTCACGTTGAAGATCGCCTCCGGCTTGGCCGCGGCCAGCGCCTGCACCGTCGAGCCCGCATCGATCTTGCCGAAGGGCGGCCACTGCTCATCGACCCATTCGACGTCGGGCTTGCGCGCCTCGAGCGCCTCTTTGAACGCGGCGACGGCCGAGGTGCCGTACTCGTAGTTGGGCGCGATCACGGCCCAGCGCGTCACCGGAAGCCTGGCCGCCTCCTCGGCGAGCATGTTCGCCTGCATGTACACCGACGGGCGCAGGCGGAACGTATAGTCGTTGCCGTTCTCCCAGACCATCGCGTCCGTTAGGGGTTCGGCGGCCAGATAGAACACCTTCTTCTGATTGGCGAAATCGGCGATCGCCAAGCCGACATGGGAGAAGAACGCCCCCATCAGCATGACCACCTCTTCCCGGCTGACCAGCTCGTTCGCGGCCGTCACCGCATCGGCCGGCTTGCCCGCGTCGTCCCGCGAGATCACCTCCAGCGGACGGCCCAGCACGCCGCCCGCTTCGTTGATCTCCTCGAGCGCGAGCTTCCAGCCCAGCCGGTACGGCTCCGTGAAGGCGGGGAGCGCCGTGTAGCTGTTGATCTCCCCGATCTTGATCGGATCGGCCGCGTGGACCGCCGCCGACGACAGCGCGACGGCGCCGGCGCAGAGTGCCCCGCCGAGAATTCGCGTTGCCCAGTTCATGATAGACCTCCCATGTGTCATTGGTTTCCCCTTCTGCTCTCCCTTGGTCTTCGTGAAAAGCGAAGCGATCAACGCAAGCCGTCCTCCCCTTTGATCTCGCTTACGGTCAGCCCGCCCACGCGGGCCAGCGGCCGCCCGCTGTCGGTCACGGCAACCGCGACCATGATCTCGTTGGCGCGCGGTGCGTCGTTGACGCGCACTTCCATCCCGTCGAAGTGGCTGCGCACATAGGCCGCGTCCTTATGGCCGAGCGGGATGTCGAGCGGTTGCCCCGGGCCGCCCATCTTCTTCGATGAGGGAACCAGCGCCGCGCCCTTCTCGACCGCCGCACGCAAGGGAGCGCCCAGCTTCGGATGCAGGATGGCGGCCGCGTGCTCAAGCTCGCCGTTCTCGCCGACCATGGCCGCCTTGCCGTAGCTCTGCGCCTGGCCGGGCTCGATCCCGAGGGCGGCCACGGCGCGCCGGCCCAGCAGGCCGCCCAGCTCGGCGCCGATGTCCATGAGTTCCGCGAGGTCCTCGACATAGCGTCCGGCGAAGGGATTGGCAATCACCGCGACGGCCGCTGCCCGCCGGGTCGGCGGCGCGATCTCGCGCCCCATCTCCCGATGCGTCTCGTCCATCACGACGACGATCTTGCGAATGTCCGCCTTCATCGCAGCCCATCCTCCCCTTTGATCTCCGAAGCCTTCAGGCCGCCCACCCGCTCGTGAATGCGCGGCCCGGTTGTCATCACCAGGACCAGCGCCATCTCGTCCGGCCGCGGCGCGTCGTTGATCCCGACCTCCATCGCGTCGAAGTGGCTGCGGACGTAAGACGCGTTGATGTGCGTGACCGGTACGTCGAGGCGCGCCCCGGCCGCGCCCACCTTCTTGGTGGAGGGCACGATCGCCCTTGCACCGCCGAGCACCTCCCGCATGGCATAGCCGCCGGGCACGTGCCACAGCGCGCCGTGCTCGATCTCGCCGGCCTCGCCGACGATGGCCCCCTTCCCGTATCCCTCGACGGCCTCCCGCCCGCCGAGCGCGGCGATCAGGCGCCGCGCCATGTCGAGCCCGAGCGGCTTGAGGTCCTCCATGAAGCCGGCGATCTCCGGCTCGTAGCGACCGGCAAAGGGATTGCGGACGACGCTGATCATCGCCGCGCGACGCAGCGGCGTGTCGGCGCGCGGCCCGCCCTCGTGAAAGATCTCTTCGACGACGATCTGCTGCTTTCGCAGGACGACCTCAGGCATACGTGATCCTCTCCATCCGCAGGTTGTTGCGGGTCTGTACGACGGGGCCATCTTGGACCGGATCGGCGCCGCTGGGAATTCCGACGGTCCTGACCCGGTCCGCCAGGACCAGGACGGCCGCCGCGATGAGATCCCGGTCGATCATCTCCGCCGCCAGCGCGGCACCGGATTCGAGCGCGGCGTCGGTCTCGGCGGCGGACAGGACGCCGACCTCCACCGTGACCGGCCGGTCGCCCAGATCGCTGTCGGGATCGAGCTCGCGCGCGGGCACGCGGCGCACCGCCGGATGGCCCGGCAAATCCACCGCATTCGCCAGGAGCGTCGCGGCCGCGTCGGCCTCCGCGCCCGTCCGCGCGAGCACCGTCACGGAATCGGCGATTCCCAAGGAGAAGCTCCGGCCGTGCCGCCCGCTCGTCGCCACGCCACGCACCGGCATGGCGTGGGTCACGTCGAACCCGCCGGGGCTGCGCGGCCGGGCCGGGTCGACGACGACGCCCAGCCGAAAGCGCGCGCCCGGCCGCAGATGAAGAGCGATGTCCCCGCCATCGTTGACATAGGCGCGGGAAAGATCGCGTCCGGCGAGCATGGCCTCGAGGACCTCGTCCGCCACCGAACCGGCGACCGCCGCCATCGGCGTCACGAAGGCGGGCAGGTGGCGCGCCGTCGCCGCCCACATCCGCCGCGCCGTCGGGCCGCGCAGCGGGCAGGCTTCGTGCGTCACCGGCCGGCGCAGCCGCGGCAGCTCCCGGACCAGCTCCGGAAGGATCGTCCGGAACCGGTCGATCGCCTGCCCGTAGGCGCGCTCCACCTCACCCGGTGCGCCGTCCGCCCCGACGATCAGGTCGATCGGGCCGTGCTGCAGATGCAGCCGGCGGCCGTCGGGCAACAGGCGATGGACTGCTTGCTGCATCGGTCCCCGTTCGACTCGTTACCAGCGGAAGTTGATGGGCGCCATCGGCCAGGGGTTGTCGCGCCGATGCGACAGGCTCCGCCGCCGCTCCACCCCGCGGACGTCCTCCAGCTTCACCACCGATCCGACATGGCCGCCCAGCAACCGGTAGTCCTCCAGCCGCGTGGTGAACTCAATGGGCGCGACGATCGCCGGCGTCGGTACGTAGCCGAAGGAATTGTCCGGCATGCGGGTGACATCGACCATGAAGGTGATGCCGCCGCCGGGCCAGATGAAGACGGGCGCGCCGCCGCTGGAAACGTAGGTCAGCATGTCCTTGACCGACCGGGTGAGCTGGACCGGGTTTTCGGTCACGCCGGCCCGCAGGCTGCCGCCGGCGCCGCCGATGAACATGACGGAGCACAGCGCCGGCTCGCAATTCTCCTGGATGCGCTCGACGCTGAACCGCAGCGCCGGCGGCAGCTCCTGCTGCACCGGCTTCAACGATTCGTCGAGCACGTAATAGGCATAGTGGTCACCCGTCGTGCTCACCATCAGCATGGTCAGGCCCGGCCACGCGACCTTCGCGTCGAAGTCGCCCAGGATGGACATCGGGTCGGTGATGTTGGTGCCGCCCCAGCCCGTGCCGGGCTCGGCGACCTGGAAGTAGCGGCCGGGCGTCGACCGGCGCCCCTTGACCCTGATGCCGGTCGGCTTCACGCCGAGGACCTTGCCCGCCTGGTGCTCCGAAAGAACGCCGGTGATGTGGTCGTCGACGACCACCACCTCGTCCACATGCTCGTACCACTGCTTGGCGAACATGCCGATCGTCGCGGAGCCGCAGCCGACGCGCATGCGCGTCTCCCGCTCGCCGTTGACGATCGGGGCCTGGCCGGCCTGGACGACCACGGTCGCGCCGTCGTCGATCGTCAGTTCGACGGGCTGCCGGTTGCACAGGTCCATGATGGTCTGGCAGGTGACCCGGCCTTCCTTCTTGGAGCCGCCGGTCAGGTGGTTGACACCGCCCACCGACAGCATCTGCGAGCCGTACTCGCCGGTTGTGACATGGCCGACCGCCTCCCCGTCCCGCCGCACGAGGCTGCGCTCCGGGCCGAGATGGCGGTCGGTGTCGATCTTCACCTTGGCGCCGCAATAGCTGAAGATCCCCTCGGTGACGACCGTCACCATGTCGACCCCGTCCACTTGGCTCGACACGATGAACGGGGCCGGCTTGTAGTCGGGATAGGTCGTTCCGGCGCCGACGGCCGTGACGAAGCTCCGCTCCGCGTACACGAGATCGCCGTCCCAATCGGCACTGCCCGCCGCGAAGGGCACGAGCTCCCTGCCCTTGTCCCGCGCGTCCTCGAGGATCACCAGCGGATCGACGCGCGTCAGCTGGCCGCCGAAATTGGCATACCGGTCGCAGGCGCCGGCCTTGCCCTCCGCGATGTAGCACATGACGGGGCAGGCGTCGCAGCGGATCTTCCCGGCGGCGGCGCCGGCCTGCGTCTCTTTTTCTTCTGCGGTGCTCATTTCCACGGGACCTTTCATGCGCGCGTCGTGACGCCGGCCGCGAGAAGGGCCTTGCGGAGCCTGTCGGGCGTCACCGGCAGGTCGCGCACCAGCACACCGGTGGCGTCGCGGATCGCATTGAGGATGGCCGGCGCGGTGGGGATCAGCACCTGCTCGCCGATGCCCTTCGCGCCGAACGGCCCATGCGGATCCGGTTCTTCGATCAGGATGGTCCGGACCTCCGGGACGTCGCCGGCCGTCGGAATCAGATAGTCGTGCAGGTTCTCGGTCCGCGCCGGGATGAATTCCTCCATGAGCGCGAGGCCGATGCCCTGGGCGGACCCGCCCTCGACCTGCCCCTCGATCAGCGTCGGATTGACGGCGCGCCCCACGTCGTGCGCGGCGATCAGGCGCAGCACCCGGGTCCGCCCCAGCGCGCAATCGACCTCCACCTCGACCAGATGCGCGCCCCAGCCGAAGGCGGCGTAGGGCTCGCCCTGGCCGTTCTCGTCGAGGGGCGATGTCGGCGGGTCGAACATGCCTTCGCCGCGGAGCACGAACCCGTCTTCATCGACCGGCAACGCCGAAAGCTCGAGCCGCCGCTCCTCCGCCCCGAAGCGGGCGATGACGGTGCTCCCCTCCAGGGCCAGGGAGGCGTCCTCGGCCGCGTTCATCCGCAGGAGGATCTGGTCGCGCAGCGCGCGTCCCGCGAGATAGGCGGCCTTGCCCGATACGAAGGTCTGGCGCGAGGCCGAGGTCTTGCCGGCGTCGGGCGTGCTGTCGGTGTCGCCGCCGACCAGCGCGATCCGGTCCAGCGGCAGGCCCAGGGCATCGGCGCAGATCTGCGCGATCACCGTGTTGGAGCCCTGCCCGATGTCCACCGCCCCCTGGAACAGCGCGACGGTCCCGTCCGCCTTCAGCGCCACGCGGATGGTCGAGGGGTTGGGCAGCGAGGTGTTGCCGCAGCCGTACCACATGCCGGCGACGCCGACCCCGCGCCGCAGCGTTCCGCCCGATTCCGTGTTGGCCGCGTTGAAGGCGGCCGCCGCCCGGCGCGCCTCGTCCCAATGCGGCTTCAGGGCCTCGAAGCAGCGGCGGATGCCGACCCCCTGGCGGAACACCTGGCCGGTCACGGTCGGCAGGCCGTTGTCCAGGGCGTTCAGGATCCGGAAGTCGAGCCGGTCCATGCCGACCGCGTCGGCCAGCTCGTCGAACAGGGTCTCCTGCGCGACCGCCGACTGCGGCACGCCGAACCCGCGGAAGGCGCCGGCCGGCACCGTGTGGGTGTGCACGGCCACCGAGCGGGCCCGGTAGTGCTCGTGCAGATAGGGGCCGGAGGCGTGCACCGGCACGCGGTTGGCGACGGTGGGTCCCCAGGAGGCGTAGGCGCCGGTGTTGAACACCCCCTCGAACTCCATGCCCGAAAGGCGTCCGTCGCGGCGCGCCCCGATGCGCGCGGTGATGCGCGACGGGTGGCGCTTGGTGGTCGAGGCCATGGATTCCGGGCGCGTGTAGACCATGCGCACCGGCCGGCCCGTCCGCCAGGCGGCAAGCGCGATATAGGGCTGCAGCGACAGGTCGAGCTTGCTCCCGAAGCCGCCGCCGACGGCGGTCGGCACGATCCGCACCGCGTCCTGCGGCAGCCCCAGGATCGCCGCGAGGTCGTCGCGGTCCATATAGGGCGCCTGGGTGCAGGCATGGACCTCGATCCGGTCGCCGATCCGGCGCGCGAAGCCCGCCTCCGGCTCGATATAGGCGTGCTCGATGAAGCCGGTGGAATAGGTCCCCTCGACCACATGGTCCGCCGCGCGCAGGGCGGCCTCCGGGTCGCCCCTCTTCACATAGCCGCGGACCAGCACGTTGCCCGGACGGTTCGCGTGCACGAGATCGGCGCCGTCGGCCAGCGCCTCCTCCGGTGTGAGGTAAGGCGTGAGCGGCTCCCACTCGACGGGGAAGTCCTCCGCCGCCAGGGCGGCGATCGCGTCCGCCTCGCCGACGATGGCCGCCACGGCCTCGCCCTTGAAGCGGCACTCCGCCTCCGCGAACACCGGCTGGTCGGCCATGGGCGGGATGACGCCGAAGCAGTTGCGCCCGGGGATGTCCCGCGCCGTGATCACGTCGACGATGCCCGGATGCCGCGCCTTGAAGGCCTCGACGTCGCCGATGCGGAACCGCGCCCGGTGGTGCGGGCAGCGGACGACCTTGGCGACGAGGCTGTCGGCCGGCCACCGGTCGGCGCCGAAGGCGTCGGTGCCCATGACCTTCGGCAGGCCGTCCAGGCGATCGACGCGGGCGCCCACGGCCCGGCCGCCCTCCGCCCTGGCGGCGGCGGGCAGCACGGTGGCCGCGTTCTTCACCGCCTGGATGATCTTCGCATAGCCGGTGCACCGGCACAGGACGCCGCCGATGGCGTCCTTCACCTCCTGCTCGCTCGGCAACGGGTTCCGCCGCAGGAGGGCCTCCGCCGACATGAGCATGCCGGGCGTGCAGATGCCGCACTGCGCGGCGCCGTGCCGGAGGAAGGATTCCTGCAGCGGCGACGGCGCGCCGTCGCGGGCCAGCGCCTCCACCGTCTCGACGCTGCGCCCCTCCAGGCGGCCGGCCGGGACCATGCAGGCGCACACCGCCTCGCCGTCGATCAGGACCGTGCAGGCGCCGCAATCGCCGGCGTCGCAGCCGACCTTGGTGCCGGTCAGGCCGAGCTCTTCCCGCAGCATCAGGGTGAGGCGGCGCATGGGCGCGACCGCCATCGTCACCGGCCGTCCGTTCAGCGTGAAGGCGACCGTTATCTTTCCCGGATCGCGTTCCGGAGCGGCGGCGTCCGCCGCCGGCGTCGTCAGGCTCGAAGCGCGGCTCATCGCAGGGCCTCCTCGCATCGGGCAAGGGTTCGGCGCAGGAGCGTCAGCGCGGCGTCGCGCCGGTACTCGCCGGTCGCCCGCACGTCGTCGATCGGTGCCAGCACGTCCAGATCCTCCGGCTCGGCAAGATCCGCCAGTCCCTCCCCCGCGCGGCGACCGAGGAGCTTCCGCTCGAGCCGGTCGATCCGGCGGGCGACCGGCGAGCAGGACCCGACGGCGATGCCGGCCCGCGTCACCCGCCCCGTCTCGTCGGCGTGGACGACCGCGCCGACCATCGCGATGGAGATGACGAGGTAATGCCGGGCGCCGAGCTTCAGGAAGTCCGACGCGCCCCGTTCCTCGACCGCCGGAACCAGAACGGCCGTGACCATTTCGCCGGGGCCCAGGGCCGTCTTCCGCGGCCCCAGGACGAACTCGCCCAAGGGAAGCACGCGCGCGCCGCCCGCCCCCGTCACCTCCACTTGCGCATCCATCGCCATCAGGGCGACCGTGCCGTCGGCGGCCGGCGAGGCGTTGCAAATGTTTCCCGCCACCGTGGCGGCGTTCTGGATCTGGACGGAGCCGACCTCGCGGGCGGCGAGCTTCAACCCGTCGAACCAGGCCGGCAGATCCGCCCGGATCACGTCGGTCCAGGTCGTCAGGGCGCCGATGCGGAACCATGCCCCGTCGCGCGCGATCCCGCGCAGCGCGGCGATGCCGCTCACGTCCATCACGGGCTCGCGCAGCGGCCGGTCGCCGAGCGCCGGGTAGAAGTCGGTCCCGCCGGCGACGATCCGGAATGGCATGCGGGACAGATGCTCGAGCGCCTCGTCGAGGGCGTGCACACGAACATAGGGCGTCACGGCGTCCTCCTCACGCGCCCCCGTCAACGCGCGCCCTCGCGCTCACCCTTTCACCACCTCGGGAAGGCGCTCCGCGGGCGGCGTGTTGCGCGACCGCCCGCTCCGCACGACGCCGTCGATGATCGTCATGCCGATGCCCGGAAGGTCGCCCAGGCGGACGCTTTCCAGGATGTCCTTGCCGGCGCTGTGCTGCGCCCGGTCCATGACGACGAAGTCCGCCGCCCGGCCGGGCTCGATGAGGCCGCAGTCGAGGTCGCGCATGCGCGCAGTGTTGCCGGTCGCGAAGCAGAAGGCGGTTTCCGCGGGCACGTCGCCGAGGCTGCTCAGCATGCTGATCATGCGCAGGATGCCCAGGGGCTGCACCCCGGAGCCGGCCGGGCTGTCGGTCCCGAGGATCACCCGCTCCGGCTGGCCCAGCTCGAAGGCCGTGCGCATGGCGAAGAGCGCCATCTTCTCGTTGCCGTTGTGAACGATCTCGATTCCGCGCGCGCAGCGTTCGCACAGGCAGCGGATCTGGTCCTGGGGAAGCGCGGTGTGGCCGCCGTTGATGTGGCCGATGATGTCGGCGTCGGCCTCGAGAACCACGTCGGCGTCGATCAGGCCGGAGCCCGGGATCGAGGGGCCGCCCGTGTGGATCGTGCTCTGGATCCCGTATTTGCGGGCCCAGGCAACCATCTGCCGCGCCTCGTCCCCGGCCTTCACGCCGCCGAGCCCGACCTCGCCCAGAAGCTTCACGCCGGACTCGGCCAGTTCCTTGAAGTCCTCCTCGGTCATGCCCTTCTCGATGACCGGCGCGCCGGCATGCACTTTCACGCCGCCCGGACGCAGATTGGAGAAGGCGCGCTGCGCGAAGACCGCCATCGCCTTCAACCCCACCACGTCCTTGGGCCGGCCCGGCACGTGGACCTCGCCGGCCGAGATCATGGTGGTGACGCCGCCGTTCAGGAAGCTGTCGATCCAGCCGAACTGGTTCTGCCGCGGCGTCCAGTCGCCGAGGACCGGATGAACATGGCTGTCGATCAGGCCGGGCGCGACGGCCGTTCCCTTGGCGTCGACGATCCGGTCGGCGTTCTCCGTGTCGCAGTCCTTTTCCGCCCCGACCTGCGCGATGCGGCCGTCGACGGCGACGATCGTATCGCCGTCAAGGATCGGCCGCCCGATATCGCCGGACAGGATGAGGCCGATGTTGCGGATGACGAGCTTGCCGTTCGTGGAAGCGGACTGGGCGGGCGCGGCCATGAAACTCCTCCCGTTCCTCCTGTACGTCGCGTGGCACCGGCGCGAAGCGCAGGTCGTTCGTTTGTATACTATTGTTGACCGCAGTCTCCCAAATTAGCGCGCGGCGCGCAAGCCACTACCGCGCCCGAGGAAGAATTTCTCAGAACCCACACCATACAAGGCAATATTGTTGCGCGCGGGAAGATCCCGGCCGGCCGCGGGCCGCCGGTTGACGCCGCGAATATCGTTTGTATACACTCGATTTTCGACGCGCGACTCCGGCGGGAGGACCCATGACCTACGTCGTCACCGAGCAATGCATCCGGTGCAAGTACCAGGACTGCGTGGAGGTCTGCCCGGTCGACTGCTTCTACGAGGGCGAGACCATGCTGGTCATCAACCCCGACGAATGCATCGACTGCGGCGTCTGCGAGCCGGAATGCCCGGCGGACGCCATCCTGCCCGATTCGGACGAGCGCGCCGCCGACTGGATCGCGCTGAACGCGCGGCTGTCCCAGGTCTGGCCCAACATCACGGCGAAGGGGACGCCGCCCGAAGACGCCGACCAGTGGCGCGGCGTCGAGGGCAAGCGCGCGTATCTGAAGCTTTCTGAGGACGACGACGCCTGAGGCGCCGCCGTCCTTCGCCCCCTTTCCGGGAGGAACCGCCATGAGCGCCAGCCTGCAGACGGTCACGAGCGAGCGCGGGCGCCGCCGCGTCTCGATGACGCCGGAGGTGGACTTCGTCCGCATCCGTTTCGCCGGCGACTCGGGCGACGGCGTGCAGCTCACGGGCACGCGGCTGGCCGCCGCGACCGCCCGCTTCGGCAACGACTTCGCCACCTTCCCGGACTACCCCGCGGAGATCCGGGCGCCGGCCGGCACGACCTACGGCGTCTCCGCCTACTCCATCAACATCGGCCAGACGGAGATCCGGACGGCAGGCGACAACCCGGACGTTCTGGTCGCGCTCAACCCGGCCGCCCTGAAGGTGAACCTGAAGGACGTCCGGGAATCCGGCCTGATCATCGCCGACGAGGGGGCCTTCACCGAGAAGCAGCTCCGCAAGGTCGGCTACGCGACGAACCCGCTCGACGACGGCACGCTTGCGAAGTTCCGCCTGCTGCGGCTGGACATTTCGGCGCTCACGCTGAAGGCGGTGGCCGAGTTCGGCCTGTCGCAGCCGGACGCCCTGCGCTGCAAGAACATGTGGACCCTCGGCCTGGTCCTGTGGATGTTCGGGCGCGGCATCGAGCCGATCGAGACCTGGCTGCGCGCCAAGTTCGGCGGCCAGCCCGACATCATGAACGCCAACCTCGCCGCGCTCCGCGCCGGGCACCGCTACGGCGAGGTGGCCGAGCTGGGCGAGGCGGTGCGCCGATTCGACATCCCGGCCGCGCCGTCGGAACCCGGGACCTATCGCACCGTGACCGGCTCTGAGACCCTGGCCTGGGGCCTTTATGCCGGCGCGCGGCTGGCCGGCCTCGACCTGTTCCTCGGCTCCTACCCGATCACGCCGGCCTCGCCCATGCTGCACGCCCTCGCGCGCATGAAGCGGCACGGCGTGGTGACCTTCCAGGCCGAGGACGAGATCGCCGCGGTCTGCGCCGCGATCGGCGCCTCCTACGGCGGGGCGCTCGGCGTCACGACGAGCTCCGGCCCGGGCATCGCGCTGAAGACCGAGGGCATCGGCCTCGCCATCAGCGCCGAGCTGCCGCTCGTGGTCGTCAACGTCCAGCGCGGCGGCCCGTCCACCGGGCTGCCCACCAAGACGGAGCAGGCGGACCTGCTGCAGGCGGTCTGCGGGCGCAACGGCGACGCCCAGATCCCCGTGATCGCCGCCGCCACGCCGGCCGATTGCTTCGCCTGCGCCATCGAGGCGGTCCGCCTCGCCGTGACCCACATGACGCCGGTGATGCTGCTGTCCGACGGCTACATCGCGAACGCGGCGCAACCCTGGAAGCTGCCGACGGCGGAGATGCTGTCTCCGTTCCCGGTCGCCTTCCGCACCGACCCGGAGGGGTTCCATCCCTTCCTGCGCGATCCCGACACCCTGGCCCGGCCCTGGGTGCGGCCGGGCACCCCGGGGCTCATGCACCGGATCGGCGGGCTGGAGAAGGACTACGACAGCGGCAACATCTCCTACGACGGCCCGAACCATCAGCGGATGACCGACGCCCGGATGGGCAAGCTGAAGCGGATCGCCGCGGCGATGCCCCCGCAGGCGATCGACCAGGGCGAAGCGGAAGGCGACCTGGCGGTGGTCGGCTGGGGCTCCACCTACGGCGCCATCCGGGTGGCGGTCGGCCGCGCCCGCGCGCAGGGCAAGCGGGTCTCCCACATCCACCTGCGCCACCTCTGGCCGCTGCCGCCCAACCTGGGAACGCTTCTCAAGGGGTTCCGGAAGGTCCTCGTGCCGGAGCTCAACACCGGCCAGCTCGCCATGCTGCTGCGGGCCGAGCTACTGCTCGAGGTGACGCCGCACGCCAAGGTGCAGGGGCAGCCCTTCAAGGTCTCGGAGCTGAGCGCCGCCATCGACGCCAATCTGGAGTAGTGCCATGTCCGTCGCGACGATGAGCAAGCCGCTGTCCGAGAAGGACTTCGCATCGGACCAGGAGGTCCGCTGGTGCCCGGGCTGCGGCGACTACGCCATCCTCAAGGCGCTGCAGCGGACCCTGCCGGCGCTCGGGGCCGAGCCGCACAAGACGGTCTTCGTCTCCGGCATCGGCTGCTCCTCGCGGTTCCCCTACTACATGGCGACCTACGGCTTCCACACGATCCACGGGCGCGCCCCGGCGATCGCGACCGGGCTGAAGATCGTCAATCCGGAGCTCGACGTCTGGGTCATCACCGGCGACGGCGACGGCCTGTCGATCGGCGGCAACCACTTCCTCCACGTCCTCCGCCGCAACGTCGAGCTCCAGCTCCTCCTCTTCATCAACCAGATCTACGGGCTCACCAA
>CAZKCM010000058.1:0-11582 GCA_964551315.1 uncultured Rhodospirillaceae bacterium
AGCTGGGTCGCGGCGGCATCCGCGAGATCGAGTTCTTCGCCCAGACCCAGCAGCTCATCTGGGGCGGCCGCGACCCGGCCCTGCGGCAGATCGCGACCTGCGACGCGATTCGCGCCCTTGCCGCCGCCGGCCGGGTCGACGACCGGGTGGCGGAGGAGATGATCGCCGCCTATCGCTACCTCCGCCGGGTCGAGCACCGGCTTCAGATGATCGACGACCGCCAGACCCATACCCTGCCCCCCGAGGGACCGGAACTCGACGCGGTCGCCCGCTTCGTCGGCCATCCGACCACCGAGGCCTTCACCGCCGAGCTGCTCGGCCATCTCGGCCGGGTGGAGGACAACTACGCCGAGCTCTTCGAAGAGGCGCCGTCCCTCGGCGGACCGGGCAGCCTCGTGTTCACCGGCGCCGAGAACGATCCCGAGACGGTCCAGACCCTGACCCGGATGGGCTTCAAGGACGGCGCCTCGATCTCGGGCGTCATCCGCGGCTGGCACCACGGTCGCTACCGCGCGACGCGCAGCACCCGGGCCCGCGAGCTGCTGACCGAGCTGATGCCGACGCTGCTGCAGGCGCTGGCGCGCACGCCGAACCCCGACTCGGCCTTCGCCAAGTTCGACGAGTTCCTCGCCGGCCTGCCGGCCGGCGTGCAGCTCTTCTCCCTGCTCTACGCCAACCCGGCGCTGCTCGACCTGCTGGCCGAGATCATGGGCGGCGCGCCGCGGCTGGCCGATCACCTCAGCCGGAACCCGGCATTGCTCGAAGTGGTGCTGACCCATGGCCTCGGCGAAGCGCCGCCCGCCGCGGAGGCGCTTCGGCAGGAGCTGGACGACGCCCTTCGGCAGGCGGGCGATTTCCAGGACGTACTCGACATTGTCCGCCGCTGGACCAACGACCGGAAGTTCCAGCTGGGCGTTCGCATCCTGCGCAACGTCACCAAAGCCGACGAGGCCGGCGGACCGCTGTCGGACGTCGCGGAGGTCGCCCTCGCCGCCCTCCAGCCGCGGGTCGAGGCGGAGTTCGCCCGAAACCACGGAACGCTGCCCGGTGCGGGTCTCGCCATTGTCGCGCTCGGCAAGCTGGGCGGACGGGAGATGACCATCGGCTCCGACCTCGACCTCATCTTCGTCTACGACTGGCCCGAGCAGGCCGACCTTCTGTCGGACGGGCCGAAGCCGCTGGCCCCGCCCCACTACTACGCCCGGCTGTCGCAGCGGCTGATCAACGCCATCACCGCGCCGACCGGCGAGGGCCGCCTGTTCGAGGTGGACATGCGGCTGCGGCCCTCGGGCACCGCCGGCCCGATCGCCTCCGCCCTTTCGAGCTTCCGCCGCTACCACGAGGAATCCGCCTGGACCTGGGAGCACATGGCCCTGACCCGGGCGCGGCCGATCACCGGCGCTCCGGCATTGACCGCGGCCGTCAACGCCATCCTTCGCGACGTCCTGACCCGGCCGCGCGATCCGGAGAAGCTGGCCCGGGACGTGGCCGACATGCGGGCGCGGATCGCCGGCCAGCACCCGACCGATCGGACCTGGGACCTGAAGCACGTCCGCGGCGGCCTCGTCGATCTCGACTTCATCGCCCAGTATCTTCAGCTCCGCCACGCCGCGGCGCATCCCGAGATCCTCTCGACCAACACCGCCGATGCGCTGGCGCGCATGGCGGCGGCAGGCGTCCTGGAGCAGGCCGTCGCCGACGCGCTGATCGCGGCCGACCGGCTGTGGCGGCGGCTCCAGGGCCTGCTGCGCCTCACTGTCGGCGAGGGGCTCGACGAGGCGGCCATCCCGGAGGGACTCCGGCGCAGCTTGGCGGAGGCCGGCGGCGCCGTTGACTTCACCGAGTTGAAGGAAAGAATGGCGGACGCCGCAGGGCAGGTGCGGGCACAGTTCGACCGGCTGATCGAAACGCCCGCCGCCGCGCGGTCCGGAGAGCAAGGCAAGCAGGAGGAGCGCGATCGATGAGCCAGAACCTTGGCGAGCTGAAGCCAGGCGACAAGGCCCCCAACTTCACCCTGCCGACGGACGGCGGCGGCAAAGTTTCGTTGTCAAAGCTCCGCGGCAAGAAGGTGGTCCTCTACTTCTACCCGAAGGACGACACCTCCGGCTGCACGAAGGAGGCCTGCGGCTTCCGCGACGCGTTCCCCGAGTTCGGCAAGATCGACGCCGAGGTGATCGGCATCTCGCGCGACAGCGTGGCGAGCCACGACAAGTTCAAGAAGAAGCACGACCTGCCCTTCACCCTCGCCTCGGACGAGCAGGGCGACGTCTGCCAGGCCTACGGCACCTGGGTGGAGAAGAGCATGTACGGACGGAAGTACATGGGCATCGAACGGTCGACCTTCCTCATCGACGAGAAGGGCGTGGTGCGCCGCATCTGGCGCAAGGTCAAGGTGCCCGGCCATGTCGAGGAGGTCCTGAAGGCCGCGAAAGAGCTGTAGCCGCCGCGCCCGCGATGCCTCCGTCGGCCACCGAGGGCCTCTGCGGCCGGGCCGTCGCCGTCCTCGCCGCGGCGGAGCCCGCGGAGAAGATCCGCCGGACCCGGGCCACGGTCGCGGCCTGGTCGGACGGAACGATCGAAGCCGTCGGCCGGGCCGCGCCGCCGGACCGGCCGGCGCGGCCGGCGCGGCCCCTGCTCATGCCGCCGCACGCCATGCCGAAGCGGAAGGGCGGCGCCCGCCGGATCGCCCTCCTCCACGCCCTTGCCCATATCGAGCTCAACGCCATCGATCTTGCCTGGGACCTGGTCGCCCGCTTCGGCTCCGAGGACCTACCCCGCGCCTTCTTCGACGACTGGCTGCGGGTCGCTTCCGAGGAAGCCAAGCACTACGACCTTCTCGCCGCGCGGCTGGCGGAGCTCGGCGCCGCCTATGGCGATCTGCCGGCCCATGACGGGCTGTGGCAGGCGGCAATGGCGACCGCGGACGACCTGCTCGCCCGGCTCGCCGTGGTGCCCCTCGTGCTCGAGGCGCGCGGCCTCGACGTGACTCCGGCGATGATCGCGGAGTTCGAGCGCACGGGCGACGCGGCCAGCGCCGCCGTCCTGCGGGTGATCTATGAGGAGGAAATCGGCCACGTCGCCACCGGCCGGCGCTGGTTCGAGGCGGTCTGCGCCAGCCGCGGCCTCGACCCCCAACCGACCTGGCAGGATCTGGTCCGGCGGCGTTTCAGGGGCAGGCTGAAGCGGCCCTTCAACGACGCCGCCCGCGCGGAGGCGGGGCTTCCGGCCGACTTCTACGCGCCGCTGGCCGAAGGCTGACGACGTTCGGCCGGATCGCCCGGAGGGCCGCGAGGCGAGGCCTTCGCCCCGCCTCAGGCCTCAGCCATCCTCTCCCTGCACCCGGGCGGCCAGGGCCGCGGCGAGGAAATCGTCGATCTCGCCGTTGAGGACCGCTTCGGTGTTGCTCGTCTCGACGCCGGTGCGCAGGTCCTTCACCATCTGATAGGGCTGCAGCACGTAGGAGCGGATCTGGTGGCCCCAGCCTATATCGGCCTTTGCCGCCTCCTGGGCGGCCGCGGCCTCCTCGCGCTTCTTCAGCTCCAGCTCGTAGAGTCGCGCCTTCAGCATCTCCATGGCGGTCGCCCGGTTGCGGTGCTGCGAACGGTTGTTCTGGCACTGCACGACGATGCCCGTCGGCAGGTGGGTGATGCGGATCGCGCTGTCGGTCTTGTTGACGTGCTGGCCGCCGGCCCCGGACGAGCGGTAGGTGTCGACCCGCACGTCCTTGTCCAGGATCTCGATCTCGATGTTGTCGTCGACCTCCGGATAGACCCAGACCGAGGCGAAGGAGGTGTGGCGCCGCGCCTGGCTGTCGAAGGGCGAGATGCGCACCAGGCGGTGCACGCCGCTTTCGGTCTTCAGCCATCCATAGGCATTCGGGCCGCTGATGCGGATCGTGGCGGACTTGATCCCGGCCTCCTCGCCCCCGCTCTCCTCCAGCCACTCGACCTTGTAGCCGTGCTGCTCGGCCCAGCGCACATACATGCGCAGCAGCATCTCCGCCCAGTCCTGGGCTTCGGTGCCGCCCGCGCCGGCGTGCACTTCGAGATAGCAGTCGTTTGAGTCCGCCTCGCCGGAAAGCAGGCTCTCGAGCTCGCGCTTCGCCGCCCGCTCCTTCAACTCCCTGAGGAGCGTCTCCGCCTCGGCGACGGCGGCCGCATCGCCTTCGGCCTCGCCGAGTTCGATCAGCGTCAGCGCGTCGTCAAGCCCGCGTTCGAGCTCCCGATACCCCTCGATCGCATCCGCCAGGTGGGTGCGCTCGCGCATGAGCTTCTGCGCCTCGGCGGGGTTGTCCCAGAGCTGCGGGTCCTCGGCCCGGGCGTTCAGTTCCTCGAGACGTCGGTTGGCGTTGTCCCAGTCAAAGATGCCTCCTCAGCAGCGCCAAGGAGGAGCGAATCTCCTCGGCGACCGCCTGGACTTCGGCGCGCATGCGCTATCTCCTTCGGTTTGCGGGTGGATGACTCAGCAGCAACGATTCAGTAGCTATAGCCATGTGGTGCCCGGCCGCGGATCCGCACGCCCTCCGGCCATGCCCCGGACTGGGTCCGAGGGCGCCCCTGGGCCATCAGGGCAGCGCCGCAACCGTGCACGGGCCGCTCTACTAACAGATAGTGCGCGGACGGTTCCAGGCAAAATTACCCGTCAGATCATCAGTAAAGCCCGCCGAGGCCGGTGGGCGTCGGGCTCGATCGCCCGGCCGGCACGACCGGGCTTTCGCCATAGCCCTCGATGACGACGCTTTGGCCCGTCGGCTCGGTGCCCGGCTTGAACGCTTCGAGAATGACATTCTGCGTGTTCGGTCCGGCCCGCTGGCCCGTAGTCGCGTCGACCCGCACCAGCCGGATGCCGGGCGGAATGCGGAAGGGGATTCCCGGCTTGCCCCGCAGCGCCGCGGCCATGAAGTCGCGGAAGATCGGAGCGGCGACGCTGGCCCCCTGCTCGTGCGCCCCAAGCGAGCGCGGTGTGTCGAAACCGACATAGACGCCGACGGCTAGGTCCGGCGAGAAGCCGACGAACCAGGTGTCGCGGCTTTCGTCGGTCGTGCCGGTCTTGCCGGCCAGCGGCTTGCCCACCGTGGAAACCCGGACGCCGGTCCCGCGCTCGACCGCGCCTTGCAGCATCGACACCATCTGGTAGGCGGTGCCGGCGTCGATGATCTGCTCGCGCGTGTCGGGGATCTGCGGCGGCGGCTGGCCGAGCCAAGTCCAGACCTGGCACCCCTCGCAAGGACGCGTGTCGTGGCGGAAGACGGTGTTGCCGCGGCGATCCTGCACCCGGTCGATCAGCGTCGGCTCGATGCGCTTGCCGCCGTTGACGATCATCGCGTAGGCGGTGGTGAGGCGAAGCAGCGTCGTCTCGCCGGCGCCAAGCGCCATGGAGAGCGTCGTCGGCATCCGGTCGACCACACCGAAGCGTTTCGCCATCTCCGCGACCTTCTCCATCCCGACGGCCTGGGCCAGCCGCACGGTCATGAGGTTGCGCGACTTTTCGATGCCGAGGCGCATCGTGCTCGGCCCGTAGAACCTGTTGGAATAGTTCTCCGGCTTCCACTTCGGCAGGCCGGGGCCCTGATCGATGACGATGGGTGCGTCGAGGATGATCGTCGACGGCGTGTAGCCGTTCTCCAGGGCCGCCAGATAGACGAACGGCTTGAAGGCCGAGCCCGGCTGGCGCATCGCCTGAACCGCGCGGTTGAACTCGCTGCGCTCGTAGCTCCAGCCGCCGGTCATCGCCAGCACCCGCCCGGTATGCGGATCGAGGGCGACGAGGGCGCCGCTGACGGCGGGGATCTGGCGGAGCGCGAAGCTGCCCGGCGGATTTGTCCCGCCGCCGGTTCCCTCCGCGGCAACCGCTTCAACGGCGACCACGTCGCCCGTCCGCAGCACGTCGGAGGCCCGCCGGACTTCCGGCCCGAGAGACTGCCCCTCCAGCCAAGCCCGGGCCCACGTCAACTCTTCCAGCGGGATCCACCCTTCGCTCCCGTCCGGCAGGCCGATCCGGGCGCCGTTCGGCTCGACCGCGAGGACGACGGCAAGCTGCCAATTGAGCAGGCCGCGGGGCCGCTCCACCGCCGCGAGCCGTTCCACCCAGTCGGGGCCGGTTTCGATGCGGGCGATCGGCCCCCGCCAGCCATGCCGGCGATCATAGGCCATGAGGCCGTCGCGCAGGACCTGCTCGGCGATTTGCTGCAACCTCGGATCGAGCGTCGTGCGGACCGACAGCCCACCGCCATAAAGCTGGTCCGCGCCGAACCGCTCGACCAACCTGCGCCGCACCTCTTCGGCGAAATAGGCGGCGGTGAAGGAATCGGCGGATTCGGTCTCGCGCATGACCAGCGGCTCGGCCATTGCCTTCTCGGCTTCGGCCCGCGTGATGTGGCCGTCCTCGACCATCCGGCCGATGACCCAGTTCCGGCGGCCGATCGCCGCCTCCGCGTTGTGGACCGGATGGTAGTTGTTCGGCGCCTTCGGAAGCGCTCCCAGATAGGCCGCCTCGGCGATGGTCAGCTCGTCCAGCGACTTGTTGAAATAGCGCAGGGCCGCCGCCGCCACGCCATACGCCCCGCCCCCGAGATAGATCTCGTTGAGATAGAGTTCGAGAATGCGATCCTTGCTGTAGGTCTGCTCGATGCGGAAGGCGAGGATCGCCTCCTTGATCTTGCGCTCGAGCGAGACCTCGCTGGTCAGCAGGAAGTTCTTCGCGACCTGCTGGGTGATCGTCGAAGCGCCGATCGGCCGGCGGTTCTTGCCGAGATTGGCGACGTTCGTGATGATCGCTTGGATCACGCCCGGGATGTCGACACCCGGATGGCTGTAGAACGTCTTGTCCTCGGCCGAGAGGAAGGCGTTGATCACCCGCTTCGGAATCGCCTCGATCGGCACGAATACCCGTTCCTCGACGGCAAACTGCGTGAGCAGCCGGCCGTCGCCGGCATGGACGCGCGTGACCACCGGCGGCTCGTAGGCGGCAAGCTTCTTGTAATCGGGCAGGTCGGCGCCGTAGTGGTTCACCGCAAGCAGGACCACGGCGAGCCCGGCGAGCGCGAGAAACAGCGTCAGGCCGAGGATGGCCTTGATGGCCCTCAGCAAGATATGCGCCCTCCGGCCGCCGCGACGGCGAGCGAGTCCCTGAAAGCGTGGTGCGGCATGGCGATTTCCAGGCTCTCGTAGAAATGTGGCAGCTTCAAGACCGCCGCAAGCTTTCCTGCCAGGAGAAATACCTGTCTACGGCCCGCGCCAGCGATCCGGCCAGCTTGGCCCGGTGGGCCGCCGAACGCAACTGGGCTTCGTCCTTGGGGTTCGAGAGATAGCCCAGCTCGACCAGCACCGAGGGCACGTCCGGCGCCTTGAGAACGGCGAACCCCGCGAATCTGTGGGTGTTGCGCAACAGGCGTGTCTCGCGTTCCAGTTCGTTGACCAGCATGGCGGCAAAATGTGCCGACAGGTTCTTTGTCTCCCGCTGCGCCAAGTCGATCAGAATGTTGGTTACGATTTCGTTTTCGCTGGACAAATCGATGCCGGCGATCAGGTCCGCCTTGTTCTCCTTCATGGCCAGGGCGGCGGCCTCTGCGTCGGACGCGGTCTCCGACAGCGTATAGACCGAGGCGCCCCGCAGATCCCGGCTCCCGTGGGAATCCGCATGGAGCGAGATGAAGAGATCGGCGCCGGCCTCCCGGGCGATGGCCACGCGGTCGCGCAGCCGGATGAAGATGTCGCTGTCGCGGGTCAGCACGGCCTTGTAGCGACCCGTCTCCTCGAGCTGGCGCTTGAGCTCCCGCGCCATGGCCAGCGTGATCTCCTTCTCGGTCGCGCCGGTGACCCCGATCGCGCCCGGATCGACGCCGCCATGGCCGGCATCGATCACCACGACCGGCTTCGTATTGGTCATGTCCAGGGTCGGCTTCCGGGGGGGCGGCACGAAGGCGGGCGTCAGGCTCGCCATCATCGGCGTCGAGACCAGCGGCGCTCCCCTTGACTGGCGGAGGAACTCGCTCTCCGGAACCGCCTCCAGATCGACCACCAGGCGCACCGGCTTCTCCCCCGCGGCGGGCAGCACCATCGCGTTCCTGACCCGGACCGGCCCCGTGACGTCGAGGACGAGCCGCGACGTGCCGACGGCGAACAGGCCATAGCGCAACGCCGCGACGAGACCGCGCCCGTCCGGCGGCTCGCCGGCCGAGAGGCGCCAGTCCACCTCGGTCATGTCGATCACCACCCGGTAGGGGTCCGGAAGGCTGAAAATGCGGTACTCCGGGGCCGCCGACAGATCGAGCACCACCCGCGTCATGTCGGGGTGGAGGCCCAATCGGACATCGAGAACGGACGGCTTCGCCTCGCCGACAGCCGGAATCAACACCAGGATGAGGAGGATCGCCCAGAGCCGATGAAAACCGAACATTCGGTATAATCTCTGCCCCATAACTTGCCGATATATCATCGAAAATTCTTCGGATCGCAATGCTAAATTTCTCTTATCCACAATATTGGGGCTTTATAGAGGGCCGCCCTCGCGACATCCCGCTTGCCGACGCTGCCCGCCGAAGCATGCCCCGCAGGTGCCGCACCGGCCGGCCGGACAAAGGCTGTTGTAGAAGGGCCGCGTAATGGTTATTTTCTGTGCATCCACTCCTGCGCTGTCGGCTTGTCTGGCCCATTGCGCCGGCACGGCGGCGAAGAGCGGCCCCCCGACCCGATGCTTGCTTGATGGAAATCGGCGGTCGGTGTGTCAGTCAGGGGCCGGCGGCTTTGCGACATAGCGGGAGGGATGTGTTCCGAAGCCCTTTCCGACGGCCGCGCAACACGCACGTCCGTCCCAGGGTCCCGGTCCTGGCGCCTCGCGGCATCCCTGCGGAGCGCCGTCCGACAGGTTGGACATGAGGCAGACCTGGTTCTCACATAACAGCTTCGCGCCGCTGCCTACGGCTTGCGTAGGTCGTGCCGGGCGCGAATTGGAGCAACACAGTAATGGCAAAGCGCATGCTGATCGACGCCACCCACCCGGAAGAAACGCGGGTGGTCGTGGTGTCGGGCAAGAAACTGGAAGAGTTTGATTTCGAAACCACGAGCAAAAAACAACTCAAAGGCAACATCTATCTCGCGAAAGTCACCCGAGTAGAACCCTCGCTTCAGGCAGCGTTCGTCGATTACGGCGGCAATCGCCATGGATTTCTCGCCTTCAGCGAAATTCATCCGGACTATTACCGGATCCCCGTCGCCGATCGCGAAGCCCTGCTGGCCGAGGAAGCCGCGCTAAGCCACGCCGAAGACGCGGACGAGGCCGACGACGAGCCGGACGAGAACGGCACCGACGCCGGCGGTCTGCAGGCCGGCGAGCCGACGCGGCACGAGCGGGCGCTAGAAGCGAACGGCTCGTTCGACGACAGTGCAGCGGACTTCGAGGCCGAGGGTTCGGAAGCGGCGGAGGCCGGGAACGGCCATGCGCGCGGGGCCGCCGCCCGCACGGCGACGGACCGGCTCGCCGGCTCGCCGGACGAACCGGGGGAGACCGCCGACGCCTTCGAAGCCGTCGGCGAAGGCGACGTCCGCGAAGGACCTTCGGATACGCTCACGGGGACCTGGCCCGGCAATTCGGGAGAGGAGGATGAGCCGGAGCCGCATCCGGTGGACGGAGCGCCGAACGGGTCCGGCGAAGACCCCGCCGAGAGCGGGGCGAATGGGGAGGCCGACGGCCCCAACCGGGCCAAATCGGTCGAGACCATCGGCGGCGACGAGATCGAAGAGGTCGCCCAACCGCGGCGGGCCCGCACCATGCGCCGCTACAAGATCCAGGAGGTCATCAAGCGCCGGCAGATCATGCTGGTGCAGGTGACGAAAGAGGAGCGCGGCAACAAGGGCGCCGCACTCACGACCTACCTGTCGCTCGCCGGGCGCTATTGCGTCCTCATGCCGAACACGGCCCGCGGCGGCGGCATCTCGCGCAAGATCACCAATCCCGCCGATCGCAAGCGCCTCAAATCCATCATCGAAGAGCTCGAGATCCCCGAGGGGATGGCGGTGATCGTCCGCACCGCGGGGAGCGAGCGCAGCAAGGCGGAGATCCGCCGCGATTACGAATACCTGCTGCGCCTGTGGGACGAGATCCGCGAGCTGACGCTGCGATCGACGGCGCCGGCGCTGATCTACGAGGAAGCCAATCTGATCAAGCGGTCGATCCGCGACCTCTACAGCCGTGACATCGAGGATATCCTCGTCGAAGGCGAGGAAGGCTACAAGGCGGCCAAGGCGTTCATGCGCACGCTGACGCCCAGCCACGCCAAGCGGGTCCAGCTCTACAAGGACCCGACCATCCCCCTCTTCCACCGCTACCAGGTGGAAAGCCAACTCGACGCCATTCACAACCCGGTCGTCCAGCTCAAGTCCGGCGGCTACATCGTCATCAACCAGACCGAGGCGCTGGTCGCCATCGACGTGAACTCGGGGCGCGCGACGCGCGAGCGCAACATCGAGGAAACCGCGCTGCGGACCAATCTGGAAGCGGCCGAGGAGATCGCCCGGCAGCTCCGCCTGCGCGATCTCGCCGGGCTCATCGTCATCGACTTCATCGATATGGAAGAGCAGCGGCACAACGCGCAGGTCGAGCGCCGCCTGAAGGAGGCGATGCGCAACGACCGCGCGCGCATCCAGGTCGGGCATATCAGCCCGTTCGGCCTGCTGGAGCTCTCGCGTCAGAGGCTGCGTCCGAGCCTCGTCGAGACGAGCACCGAGGTGTGCCCGCGCTGCCGCGGAATCGGCTACATCCGCTCCACCGAATCCACCGCCCTGCACGTCCTGCGGTCGATCGAGGAAGAGGGAATCCGCAACCGCAGCACCGCGATCACGGTCGAGGTGCCGACGGCGGTCGCGCTCTACATTCTCAATCAGAAGCGCCGCGCCCTGGCAGAGATCGAGGCGCGCCACGGCCTGCGCGTCTTCCTCGACGGCGACGACACGCTGGTTCCGCCGGACTTCCGGATCGAGCGGATGAAGACGCTCGCGCCGGAAGCGGAAAGGGCCCATCCGGTGAGCCATGTGAGCGCACCCCTCCTCGACGAGGAGTTCGAGGAGGTCGAGCTGGAGGAAGGAGAAACCGAGGAAACGGCCGAGACTGCGGAGGCCGGCGAGGAGCGGGGCGGCGGCCGCCGCCGCTCGCGGCGGCGCCGGCGGCGGCGCGATGAGGCCCGGCCGGAGGCCGAAGCCGGAGAGACGGCGGCCGAGGCGACCGGCGAAGAGGAGTCCGACGAAGCCCGGGCCGAGGCGGGCGCCCCCGCCGACGAGAGCGCCGAGGAGCCCGGCCAGCGACGCCGGCGGCGGCGCGGCCGGCGCGGCGGCCGACGCCGGGGCCGCCGCAGCGAACAGGGGGCTGAGGTGATCGCCCGGCCCGAGGAGGTCGGGACGGCCGCGACGGCGGAGCAACCGGCCGAGCCGGTGGGCCCTGAACCGACAAGCTCTGAGCCGGCCGGCAATGTCGTCACCATCCCCATCCTCGAGGCCCACGAAGTCGTGGCCCACGAAGTCGTGGTCCGGGAAGCCGAGCTCCAGGTAGCCGAGTCCCAAGCAGCCGAGCCCCACGGGGGTGAGGCTCAG
>CAZKCM010000058.1:11682-27252 GCA_964551315.1 uncultured Rhodospirillaceae bacterium
CGAGGCGGAGACCAGCGGCGGTGAAGCCCCATGGGTCGCGGTCGAGGAGGAGCCGCTCCGCGAGGAGATGGCCGTCGGTCCCGAACCGGCCCCGAGCGAGCCTCCGGCCCAGCCCGAATCGATCCGGCCTGAACCGATCCGGCCTGAAGCGATAGAAGCCAAAGCGACGGACGTTGAAACGACAGAGACGGAAACAACGAAGGCCGAACCGTCCGGCACGGAGCCGTCGGTCGCGCCCTACGCCTGGGCCGAAGGTGAGCCCGCCCCGCGGCTTGTAGCGCCGGCTAGGCCGGAGGCGCCGTTCGGCGAGCGGGAACCGGAGGCCGCCCCCCATGAGGAGGCAGCGGCGCGGCCCGAGGACGTGACCGGCCCTGAGCCTGCCGCGCCCCAGCCCGTCGGCCTTCAACCGGACCAGGCACACCGTAGCGAGCCGGCTTCGCCCTCCTCCGACCTCAGGAAGGACGAAGCACCGTCGTCGACCGAAAGGTTCTCCTATATGCCGCTGCCGGCGGCCTCGCGCGACGAGAGCGAGCCGGACTCGGCCGAGGAGGATCACTCCGCCCGATCCGACAGGGCGGAATCGGTCGTGCCGGTGCGCCGGCGCGGCTGGTGGCAGCGGCACGCTGAATAGCGCTCCGTCCGGATACATCCAGGTAGGGGCGGGTTTGAAACCCGCCCCTACGACATCCGCCGCGGCCGAGGGTCAACGCCGCCAGGCGATCAGTCGGCGCAGGGCCTCGTCGATATCGGCGGCCGATCCGGCGAAGGAAATCCGCAGATAGCGGTGGCCGCGCTCGGGATCGAAATCCCGCCCCGGCGTCATCGCGACGCCGGTCTCCGCAAGCATCCGGCGGCAGAACGCCTCGCTGTCGTTGGTCAGCCGCCCGACATCGGCGAAGAGGTAGAAGGCCCCGTCCGACGGCGCCAGCCGGTCGAAGCCGGCCTTGGGCAGTTCCTCCAGCAGCCGCGCCCGGTTCTCCGCATACCGTCGGACGTTCGCGTCAAGCTCCTCCCGGCAGTCGAACGCCGCCATCGCGCCGTGCTGCGGCAGGGTCGGCGGCGAGATGAACAGGCTCTGCGCCAGGCGCTCCACCGGGCGCAGCAGCGACGGCGGCAGGACCATCCAGCCGAGCCGCCAGCCGGTCATCGCGAAGTACTTCGAGAAGCTGTTGACGATCAGCGCGTCCTCGGTAAGCGACGCGACGGTGGCCGGTTCCTTGCCATAGGAAATGCCGTGATAGATCTCGTCGGAGACGAACCGGATGCCGCGCTCGGCGCAGTACGCGACCAGGTCGCGAAGGGCCGCGGCGTCCAGCATCGTCCCGGCCGGATTGGACGGGCTGGCGACGATCAGCCCGTCGAGGCGGCCATCGACCGCGTCGAGCAGCGCGGGCGTCGGCTGGAAGCGGGTCTCCGGCCCGGTCGGCAGGTCGACCGGGGTGATGCCGAGCGCCATGAGGATGTTGCGATAGGCGGGATAGCCCGGGCTCGCCAGGGCGACGCGGTCCCCGGGGTCGAAGGCGGCCAGGAATCCCAACAGGAACGCACCGGAGGACCCCGTCGTCACCGCGACCCGGGCGGGGTCGATCTCGACCCCGTAGGTCTCCGCGTAGTGCCGGGCGATCCGCCGGCGCAGCGCCGGCAGGCCGAGGGCCTCGGTGTAGCCGAGAGCGTCCGTTTCGAGCGCGCGCTTCGCGGCCTCAACGACGGCGCGGGGGGCGCCGGTGGCGGGCTGGCCGATCTCGAGGTGCAGCACGTCGTCGCCGGCGGCCGACCGCTCGTTCGCCGCCCGCAGCACCTCGAGGGCGATGAACGGCGGGATCGACCCCCGCTTCGCGATCTTCAAGGGCATGGGTTCATCCGGACTCTATCGGGCAAGGATGGTGGCCAACCCGTGGCCCCGCGGATCGGACCGGGCTTCGCAGCTTTCCGGCTGCTGCGGCAGCCCGCCCGGACACCAGATGGCGTCGACGCGGCCGAGGATCCCGGCCTCGCGCAAGGCGTAGCCGCGCCGCGCCAGGGCCGCCAGCCGATCCTGGCTTTCGCCCGGCTCGTGAAAGACGATGTCGGGGCTGCCGTTATGGTGCAGCCGCTTGGCCGCAATGGCGGCTTCGAGCGACTGCTTCTCGACGGCGGCCCGAAGGAAGACATCGGCCATCGCCGTCGGCGCCACCGGCCCGCCCGAGGCCGCGGCGGCGTAGAAGAAACGGCCGGTCGGCTCGTTCACCAGGAGCATCGGGCCGAGCGCGACGGAGGCCGGGCGGTCCGCGGGCGCCGGCGCCAGGATGATGCCGGTCTCGGGCGCCATCCGCCCGCTACCGAAGAGATCGTTCATCGTGACGTTGCAGGCAACCGCCATGCCTTGCCCGTCGGCGACCGCGAAACCGGTCGCCCATGGGTTCTCGGGGCGGCGGACCTCCGTCTCGGGCCCGGACACGGCGGCTGCGGCCTCGAAGTCGTAGCCCTTCATGAGCGCCTCGGCCCGCTCCTCCGAGACCAGCTCGGCAACCGGCTCCGCGCTGTCGCCGCTCGCGGTCATCCAGCCCTCGCGCGCCTCCAGCGCGCGGGCCGAAGCCTCGATGAACAGATGCGCCCGGTCCGCCTCCGTCGAGGCGTCCGCGATGTCGCGCGCCTCGGTCAGCATGCGGACGAGTTGGACCGTCACCGGGCCGCCTGCGGCCGGCGGCGGGGCGACGTGCAGGACATGGTTGCGGAACGGCACCCGCACCGTCTCGCGGAACGCCGGCGCACTCGCCCGCAGGTCCGCTGCCGTCAGGGGTGCGCCGATCGACTGCGCCGCCTGGGCCAGCTGCATGCCTGTCTGGCCGGTGTAGAATTCTCCGACGCCCTTCTGCCGGACCCGCGCAAGGATCGCGGCCAGCTCGACCTGCCGCAGCGTGTCACCCTCCTCGAGCAGACGGCCGTCCGGGCCCGTGAAGACGTCACGGACCCCCGGGTCGGCGAGCAGCTTGTCGCCGGCGGTCGCGATCTCACGCGCCAGCGCGCGGCTGACCCGGGTGCCGAACCGCGCCAGGTTCTCCGCGGGGCTCAGGACCCGCGCCCAGCGCAGCCGGCCATAGCGGGCGTGGAGCGCCGCCATGCCGCGAAGATTGGCCGGGACCGCGACCGGCCCCCCGGCCGCCGCCCGTGGCAGGAAGTCCAGCGCCTCGGTGCGCCCGTTTTCCGGATCGTGAATCAGGCAGACCCCACCGCCACCGAGACCGGCGGTGGACGGCAGGGTCACGGAAAGGGCAAAGTAGAGAGCCACCGCGGCGTCGGCCGCGTTGCCGCCGTCGCTCAGCACGTCGCGGGCGACCAGGGCCGCACGCGGCTCGTCGGCGGCGACCGCACCGGCGAAGCCGTCCGCGCCGGCACCGGACCGCTGGGCGGCCGCACACCCCGCGAGAAGCAGGGCCGCAGCCATGGCCAACGCCGTCGCGCGTTGAAACCGGCGGCTGTCGTTCCTAACTGTTCTGACTATTGACGGGGCAAACGGGATTCGTCTTTTGAGCAAGCGCCTTCTCCCCCTTCTCGTCCTCGCCTCGTTCGGCCTGAATCTGCTGGCGCCGAGCGCCGCTTCCGCGCAGGGCATCGGTCTCATCCGCGATGCGGAGATCGAAGCTACCATCCGGGCCTACGCCACGCCACTGTTCGCCGCCGCCGGCCTCGACGCCGAGTCGGTGAACATCTACATCGTCAACGACAACACGCTGAACGCCTTCGTCGCGGGCGGGATGAACCTGTTCCTCAACACCGGGCTGCTGATGCGGACCGAAAGCGCCGATCAGGTGATCGGCGTGATCGCCCACGAGACCGGGCACATCGCCGGCGGCCATCTGGCCCGCGCCCAGGAGGCGATGCGCGGCGCAACGGCGGAAGCGATCATCGCGACGATTCTCGGCATCGGCGCCGCGGTGGCGACCGGCGACGGGCGCGCGGGCGCGGCGGTCATCGGCGGCGGTCAGGCCTTCGCGCAGCAGACGTTCCTGCGGCACAGCCGCACCGAGGAATCGGCGGCCGACCACGCCGCCCTCTCCTACCTCGACGCCACCGGCCAGTCGGCGCGCGGGCTGCTCACCTTCTTCGAGGTCCTCGGCCACCAGGATCTGCTCCTGTCGAACAACCAGGATCCGTATCTCCGCACCCACCCGCTGACGTCGGAGCGCATGGACGTCGTGCGGCGGCATGTCGAAAGCTCGCCCTACGGCGATACGCCGGTCTCGCCCGAGTTCGCGGAGATGCACAAGCGGATGCGGGCCAAGCTCGTCGGCTTCCTCCAACCGCTCGGCCGGGTCCTGCAGGAATATCCCGAATCCGACGAGAGACCGGAGGCGCTCTATGCGCGGGCGATCGCCTATTATCGCGACTCGCGGCTGGATCGGGCGCTCGCCCTGATCGACCGGCTGATCGCGGCGCAGCCGGACGACCCCTATTTCCAGGAACTCAAGGGGCAGATGCTCTACGAGAACGGCCGGATAGCGGCAGCCCTGCCCCATTACGAGAAGGCCGTCGCCCTACGGCCCGCCGAGCCGATGCTCCGGCTGGGCCTGGCCCGGGTGCAGATCGACCTCGAAGACCCGGCCACCACCAAATCGGCGGTGGCGAACCTGGAGGAGGTCGTCCGCGTCGAGCCGCGCAACGCCGGCGCCTGGCGCTTCCTGAGCATCGCCTACGGCCGCGATGGGCAGCTTCCGATGGCGGCGCTCGCCCTCGCCGAGGCTGCGAGTGCCCGCGGCGACTGGAGGGAGGCGCGCGCCCAGGCCGACCGGGCGATGCACCAGCTTCCCGAAGACTCCGCCGCCTGGCTGAGGGCACGCGACATCTTCGACGCCGCCGTGCGCGAGGCAAAGGGCTGATCCGCCGCCCAGTCCCCGTTCCCTGAATCCCGCGAGTCTTCGAGTCCCGGCGATCCGGCCGGATCGCCTGTTGTGCCCGCGACGGCCATCGGCCAAGATGGCGCGGCAGCGGGGAACGCCGCATCTTTGAAGGGAAAGCCATGGCCAAGATCCGCCTTCGGGCGCTTGTCGCAGCCGGGCTGGCGCTGGCCCTGTGGGCGCCGGCATCGGCCCAGGAACGATCGACGCCGGACCAGATGACGCCGGCGGAGGTCGAGGCGATCGAGCGCGTGGTCCGCGACTATCTCCTGCGCCATCCGGAGGTTCTCGTCGAGGCGCTCAAGGAGTTCGAGGCCCGCGCCGCGCGGCAGGCGGCCGACGCCCAGCGCAAGGCGGTCGCCGAGCGGCGGGACGAGCTGCTCAACGATCCCGCGGCCCCGGTCGGCGGCAATCCCGACGGCGCCGTCACCGTGGTGGAGTTCTTCGATTACCAGTGCCCCTATTGCAAGTCGGTGGCCGGCACGCTGGTCGAGACGGTCGAGGGCGAGGGCGACGTCCGGATCATCTTCAAGGAGTTCCCGATCCTCGGCCCCGCGTCCGAGTTCGCCGCGAAGGCGGCGCTGGCGGCGCACCAGCAAGGCAAGTATCTCGACTTCCATCTTGCCCTGATGGCCTCGCGCGGCAAGCTGAGCGAGGACCAGGTGCTCGTGGTGGCGGAACGGAGCGGCCTCGACCTCGATCGCCTTCGGGTCGACATGGAGGCGCCGTGGATCGCCGAGGCCCTGGCCCGCAACCAGGCGCTCGCCGAGATTCTCCAGGTTCGCGGCACGCCCGCTTTCGTCATCGGCGACGAGGTCGTTCCCGGCGCCATCAGCATGGAGCGGATGCGCGAGCTGATCGCGGCGGAACGCGGCAGCTGAGAAAGCCGGACGAAACCACGCCGCCACCAGCGCGTTGCGCGCACCGCGATCTCTCCGCTAGGTTCCGGGGGAGCCGCGCGCGGCACGGCAGGGAAAAAGACCTACGGAGAAGTCATGGACCTTCGCGACAAGACAGCCATCGTCACGGGGAGCTCGCGTGGCATCGGCAGGGCGGTCGCGCTGCGCTTCGCCCGCGACGGGGCAAAGGTGACGGTCAACTATGTGGGCAATCGCGACAAGGCGGCGGCGGTGGCCGAGGAGATCCGCGAGGGCGGCGGCGAGGCCATCGTGGTCCAGGCCGACGTCTCCAGACGCGAGGACGCGGAGCGGCTGATCGCGGAGACCATCGCCGCGTTCGGCAAGGTGGACATCCTGATCAGCAACGCCGGCGTCGTCATCGACCGCCCCTTCGTCGAGAGCACCGACGAGGACTGGACGCGGGCGATCGAGACCAACCTGCGCGGCTTCTTCAACGTGGCCCGGGCCGTGCTTCCGCACATGATCGAGCGCCAGTACGGCCGCATCATCGCCACCGCCTCCTGCATCGCCGAGGTCGCCGACTTCGGCGGCAACACCTATTCCGTCTGCGCCGCGTCCAAGGGGGGCATCGTCTCGATGCTGCGGCCGATGGCGGCGGAGGTCGCGCGTCACGGCATCACCGTCAACGCGGTGTCGCCCGGCTACATCGCAACCGAGATGCTGGGCGAGATCGACCCGGCGGGCCTGGAGGCCGCGCTGCGCCTGGTGCCGATGCGCCGCTACGGCAAGCCCGAGGAGATCGCCGCGGCGATGGCCTTCCTCGCCTCCGACGAGGCGGCCTACATCACCGGGCAGACCCTTCGGGTCAACGGCGGCATGTCCATGGGCTGATCGTCGACGGGCCGAACGCGAAGCCGCGAAAGCCGGGGCGATCCGGTATTCGCGCGGGCCGCGCAAATAACTCTTTAACCTTCGCCGCTTCACCCTCCCGCCTTGCGGTCCTTCCTCCCTCGCCCGCGGAGCGAAGGGAAGGCACCGCGCGCCGTTGCGCGCCGGGCGGGCCGTGTTATAAACCGTCGCCGGGCCGGTTAAGGTAAAGGGAGAGGATTCGCGGGTTGGCCAAGGCTCCGACCATTCTGATCGTGAACGGGCCGAACTTGAACATGCTTGGCGTGCGTGACCCGGCGGTCTATGGGCGCGACAGCCTCGCGGACATCGAGCGGCTTTGCCGTCGGCGCGCGGGCGAGCTCGGGCTTGCCGTCGATTTCCGGCAATCCAACGCCGAGGGCGAGATCGTCACCTGGATCCAGGAGGCGCGCGCCCGCGCCGCGGGGATCATCATCAACGCCGGAGCCTACAGCCACACCTCGATCGCCATCCTCGATGCCCTGCAGCTCGCGGAGTTGCCGGTGATCGAGGTGCACCTGTCCAACATCTTCCGGCGCGAACCCTACCGGCGGCATTCCTACGTCAGCGAGGTGGCGCGCGGCGTCATTTGCGGGCTGGGCGCGGTCGGCTACCCGCTTGCCCTCGAGGCCATGGCGCAGCTTCTGGGAACCGAGAAAGAGATCTGATGCCGAAATTCGATGTCGACGAGAGCCTGGTCCGCAAGCTGGCCGGGCTGCTTGAGGAAACCGGTCTGAACGAGATCGAGTACGAGGCGGGCGAGCAGCGCATCCGGGTGACGCGCGGCGGCGCGGGCGCGACGGTCCTTGCTTCGCCGGGCGTGGCCGCGGCGCCGGTGCAGAACGGCGTAGCGACGGCCGACGCCGCGCCGGCGTCCGACACGCCGCCCGACGGTGCCGTGCTGTCGCCCATGGTCGGCACGGTCTATGTCAGCCCCGAGCCGGGCGCGCCGCCCTTCGTAAAGGTTGGCGACCGGGTGACCGAAGGCCAGACTCTCCTGATCGTCGAGGCGATGAAGGTGATGAACCCGATCCCGGCGCCCCGCGCGGGCACGGTCCGGCAGATCCTCATCAGCGACGCGCAGCCGGTCGAGTACGGCGAAGTGCTGATGGTCGTGAACTGATCGCGCCGGGCCCGCCGCCATGTTCGAAAAGGTCCTGATCGCGAATCGCGGCGAGATCGCGCTGCGGATTCACCGCGCCTGTCGCGAGATGGGTATTCGCACCGTCGCCGTCCATTCGACGGCCGACGCCGATGCGATGCATGTGCGCCTGGCCGACGAGAGCGTGTGCATCGGCCCCCCGCCGTCGCGCCAGAGCTACCTCAACATGCCGGCGATCCTGTCGGCGGCGACGATCGCCGGCGCCGACGCCATCCATCCGGGCATCGGCTTTCTGTCCGAGAACGCGCAGTTCGCCGCGATGGTCGAGGAGCACGGCTTCGTCTTCATCGGGCCGACGGCCGAGCACATCGCCCTTATGGGCGACAAGGTGCGGGCGAAGGAGGCCGCGCGCTCGCTCGGCATTCCCGTCGTCCCCGGATCGGACGGCGCGGTCACGAACGACGTCGAGGCAATGCAGATCGCCGACGAAATCGGCTATCCCGTCCTCGTGAAAGCGGCCGCCGGCGGCGGCGGCAAGGGCATGAAGGTCGCCGAGTCGCGCAACCATCTGCTGCAGGCGCTCAGCCTCGCGCGGGCGGAGGCGAAGGCGAACTTCGGCAGCGACGCCGTCTATCTGGAGAAGTACCTGCCGTCTCCGCGTCATATCGAGATCCAGATCCTTGCGGACACGCACGGCAACGTGGTCCATCTCGGCGAGCGCGACTGCTCGCTGCAGCGGCGCCACCAGAAGCTGCTCGAGGAAGCCCCCTCGCCTGCCCTCAACGCCAGCCAGCGGACCGCCATCGGCGAGGTCGCGACGGAGGCGATGCGCCGCCTCGGCTACCGCGGGGTCGGCACGCTGGAGTTCCTCTACCAGGACGGCGAGTTCTATTTCATCGAGATGAACACGCGTCTTCAGGTCGAACATCCGGTGTCGGAGATGATCACGGGCATCGACCTGGTGCGCGAGCAGATCCGGGTGGCGGCCGGCACGCCGCTCACCTTCCGGCAGAGCGACATCGACTTCTCCGGCCACGCCATCGAGTGCCGCATCAACGCCGAGCACCCGGACACCTTCGCGCCGTCGCCCGGCCTGGTCACCGACTACCACGCGCCCGGCGGGTTCGGCGTTCGGGTCGATTCGGCGCTCTATGCTGGCTACCGCGTGCCGGCGCATTACGATAGCTTGGTTGCGAAGCTGATCGTCCACGGCGCGAGCCGCAACGAATGCCTGATGCGTCTGCGCCGTGCATTGGAGGAGTTCGTCATCGGCGGCATAGACACCAGCGTTCCGCTCCATCGCCGGCTGATCGCGGCCCCCGACTTCATCAACGGGGATTACGACATCCGGTGGCTGGAGAGGTTCGTCGCGTCAAAGGAATAAGCTGCGTCCGCGGGATGCCGCGGCGGCCTTGGGACGGATTATGAGCGAGCTGACGCCCCAGATGCTGCTGCGGGCCTACGCCCTCGGCGTGTTCCCGATGGCCGAAGGGCGGCAGGATCCGGAGATCTACTGGATCGATCCGGAGGACCGTGGGATCCTGCCGCTCGAAAACTTTCACGTGCCGCGCCGGCTGCGCCGGACGCTTCGCCAGCGCCCCTTCGAGATCCGCTGCGACACCGCCTTTCGAGAGGTGATCCTCGGCTGCGCGGAGCCGGCGCCCGACCGCCCGGACACCTGGATCAACGACGAGATCCTGCGGCTGAACACCGAGCTTTTCGAGATGGGCTACGCCCACACCGTCGAATGCTGGCGCGACGATACCCTCGTCGGCGGGCTTTACGGCATCGCCATCGGCGGCGCCTTCTTCGGCGAGAGCATGTTCAGCCGCGTCCGCGACGCCAGCAAGGTGGCGCTCGTGCATCTCGTGCTTCGGCTGCGCCTGGGCGGCTTTCGGCTTCTCGACACGCAGTTCGTCACGCGGCATCTCGAACGCTTCGGCGCCGTCGAGATCAGCCGCGCCGAGTACCGCCAGCGGCTGACCCGCGCCATCGCCGTGCCGGCCCGCTTCTATCCCGACGTGCCCGACTCCGAGCTCGAGGCGTTCCTGCAGTCGATCACCCACAGATCGTAGACCGGGTGCTCCAGGGCCGAGAGCGCCGGGCTGGAGGCGAACATCCAGCCGGTGAACCGCTCGACGGGCTCCTCGTCCGGCCGCGTCTCGACGATCTCCAGGAACGCGGCGCTCTCCGGCGGCTCCTCGGGCGGCCGCTTGTCGCAGTGGCGGGCGGTGATGTGCAGCGTGCCGAACTGGATCGTGCCGTTGATCGGCACCTCAAGGGTGGACACCCGCGCTGTGATCTTGTCCAGCGCCTGCAGCACGACGACGTCCATCGGCATCGCCGCAGCGACGACGGGTGCGGTCAGCGCCGCCGCAAGAACGGTCGCCGCCGCGCGGCGCAGCATCGGGTGCACGGGTCAGCCCTCCTTCCGATAAGGGTTGTCCAGCGAGTCCACGAGCTCGTGGAGGACCGCCCGCACCTGCGCTTCGTCGCAGCCCATCAGGATCGCGTCTTCGAACGCGTCCTGCGCCATCTGTTGAATTTCGGCGAGGTTCTCGTTCAGCACCTTGATCTTCTCTACGCAGGATACCGGCTGCCCGTCGGGCTGCCGCCAAGTGGGGAAACTGTAGGATTCGCCCGGAGCCGTCATGCGGAAACCATCATGCCTTGCCGCCGCTCCCCGCCCCTCCCGCCGACGGGAGAGGCACGCGCCGCCACGGCCGGCGGCCCGCAGGGGAGGCTCCACAGAATAGCGCTCTGCGGGCCTCCTGCAACCCCCGCCCTGGCGGTACCGGAGGCCGAGAACGGGACGCAGCCCTGCGGAGGCCGGGAACGCCCCAGGGAATCGCCCAAGGGGAATCGCCCAAGGGGAATCGCCCGGGGCGGCCCGACCCTTTTCGCAGGACCCGTAGCCGCGCCGCGTTACGCGGCCGGCACCGAGGCCGCGCCGCGCGGCAGGTCGCCCGCGACCAGCCCGGAGGCGGTCCCGAGGCGATGCAGCACCAGCAGCCCCGCAAGGGCGCCGGCGTTCGTCAGCAGGATCTGTCCGACGACCGCGGGGCTGAACGCCTCCCCGCCTCCCGGCAGCAGGAAGGAGGCGCCATAGAGGGTCGCCTCGAAAGCGACGAAGGCGGCCGCGAACGCGGCGGCCGTGCCGGCGACGCGCCCGGCCCCGGCCAGGCGCCCGGCGACGGCGCAGGCAGCTAGGGTTCCGAGAAGGGCGGCAGCGCCCAGGGCGAGCCCCCAGGCCGCGCTCTCGACGGTCTGCGGATAGGCGAGGAGCCCGTACCCGATCGCCTGGTTGGCGAGCCACGCCGCCAGCGTCAGCGCCACGGCGTCGCGCCGCCCCATGTTCGCGGCGGCGAGCGCCCCCAGGGCGGCGAACGGCGTCGCGCAGGCGAGGCCGAAGCTGAACAGGGCGCTCGCGGCCGTCAGCAGCCCCAGCCAAAGCCAGCGCCGCCCCTCCCCGCCCGCGTCGCGGCGCGCCGCCGGCGCTTCAAGAGATGCTTTGCTCATGGTGGTCTTCTCCTCCTCTGTTGTGAACGGGATCGAACGAACGGGAACCGGCATCAGAAGTGCGCGCGAAGGCCGATATATCCGGCGCGGCCCGGCGCGCCGTAGGTGAAGGCTTCCTCGTAGTCCTCGTCGAGCAGGTTCTCGATCCGGCCGAAGACTTCGAGGCGGCCGGTCACCCGGACCGAGGCCGCGAGGTTGACGAGGGTGTAGGGGTCGAGCCGGACGACCGACCGGTTGTAGGCGGCGTCGAAGGCGGAATCGTTCCGGGCGCCGACCCGGACGACACCGAGATGGACCGCCGCGCGGTCTTCGAGAAAGCGGTAGGAGAGGTCGGCGGCCGCCTGGTGACGCGGGCGGCGGACCAGCTCGTTTCCGTCCGGATCGCGGCTGTCGGTGTAGGTGTAGGTTCCCGTGAGGTCGAGATCGTCGAGCAGGTAGACGGTCGCCGTCAGTTCGACGCCGCGGGCGCGGGATTCCCCGTCGAGATTGGCAACCGACTGCCCCGTCAGGGCGATGAGGTTGTCGACGCGCTGATCGAAATAGACCGCGCCGAGCAGGAGCCACCCGCCCAGCAGCGCCTGCTCGACGCCGAGGTCCCAGCCGCGCGTCCGCTCCGGCTCCAGGTCCGGATTAGGGCGGAAATCCGCCGTGCTGCCGTAAAGCTCGAACAAGGCGGGATTCTTGACGCCGGTGCCGTAGGAGCCGTGCAACCGCGTGCCCGTCCCTTCGAGCCGATAGGCGGCGGTGAACCGATAGGTCGTCGCGTCCTCGAAGCGCTCGTTGTCGTCGAAGCGGCCGCCGGCGGTCAGGAACAGGTCGTCGAACAGCGCAAGCTGGTACAGGCCGTAGACGCTGTGGCCGGTGATGGACCGGTCGAAATTGACGAAGGGGCCGACCGCGGTCACCGACTCCCGCTCCCGTTCGACGCCGAGGCTGATCGTGTGGTCGGCCGGGACGACCCTGCCGGTCGAGACGAGGAGATCGGTCTGGTAGTCGATCTTGGTTCGCGTGCCGTCGTAGGAGCCGGCGTCCTGTCCCTCCGACCGGTAGTCGGTGAGGGTCTCCGCGCCGGAGACGCCGATCCGATGCCGCCATCGGCCGTCGAACGTCGACAGGCTGGCCGTGATCCGGCCGAAGCGCTGGGTCGTGGCGCTGTCCTCCTCGGCATCGACGGCGCCGACGCCGCCGACGAAGCCGTCTCCCTCCCGATCGACGTCGGTGAGCCGACCCACGATCTCCACGTCGAGGGTGTCGAGCGGGCTCACGTCCAGGACGGCAGAGAGGGTGCCGTTGTCGTAGCCGTCCCGTTCCGTGTTCCCGCGATCCTCGGCCGCCGAGGAGATCCCGTCGGTGTGGAGGCGCGCCGCGGCAAGGGCGAAGCGGAATCGGTCTTCGCCGAGGCCGCCGGACAGGCTCGCGCGGCCCTCCACGGTTCCGAATGAGCCGCCTTCCAGGCTTGCCGAGGCGCGGGGCCGGCCGCGGCCCCTGCGGGTGATGACGTTGATGACGCCGCCCGCCGCGTCCGAGCCGTACAGAACGCTCTGCGGCCCCCGCAGGATCTCGACGCGATCGATATCGGTGACCAGGAGGTTGCCGAAGTCGAACTCCGATTCGATCGACGGATCGTTCACCTCGATCCCGTCGACGAGGACGAGCGTCTGGTTCGACTCCGCGCCCCGGATGCGGACCTGCGTTTGCGAGCCGGTGCCTCCGACCCGCGTGACGGCCAGGCCCGGCACCGTCCGGAGCGCTTCGGACAGGAAGCGGATCTGGCGCCGCTCCAGCTCTTCGCCGGTGATCACCGTCATCGAGCTGCCGACCTGATCGAGCGGCAGCTCGGTCCGGGTCGCGCTGACCACGATGGGGGAAAGCCCGACCGGCGGGCCGTCCTGGGCAAGGGCGGGTGCGCCGGCAAGCGCGCCGGCGATGGCGAGGAGGACCGCTCCCGGCGTCGGGAGCGATTCGACGGAAGGAAAGCAGGACGCAAATCGCCTGGGCACCGCCCGATGCGGGCGGACCGAACGGCAACGGGAAGCGATGAACACGGCAGGTTCCGCGGCAACAGTTGTGGCACGTCACCGCGAAGCAGGCATCGTTGACGGGCGGTCCTCGACCCCCTTCAGCGACTCCCCACCGGTCCTACCCCGCCCGGCGTGCCCGCGCGTGACCACGGCTGACGGCAGGTCTCCTGGCTCGCGGGTCCTTGCCTTTCGCCGCCTTCCCAGCGTCCCGGTGACGCCAGTGGCGTGATGACGAAAGGCTCGCCGCTTACAGTTGCGGGGGCAGCCACGGAGTTGGGCGAAGCCGCCCGCACCGTGTTCCCGTTTAAGCCCCGAAGGGCACCGTCGTCGCGATCGTTAGGCCGTATCGGTCGAAGTGTCAAGCCGTCCATGTCCCGGCTTTTACTTCCGAAAGCAAAGTATCGCGCGCGGGAATACGCGTCTTCGGCCGTCCGGACCGCGCGGCAGATCATCGGACAGCCGGTCGCAAGGACGTTCCTCAAGCGTCCTGCGGTCTCTTCCGAGAGCGGGCGGGGCGAGCGGTCGCGCGCGCCGACCTGTTCAGTGCCACGGCGGCGCGGATGAGCGCCTTCAACGCCTTTTCATCGATCCTGTCGCCTTCGCGGAGATCGATGGCACGCCTGGTGTTGCCGTCGAGGCTGGCGTTGAAGAGGCCCGAAGGGTCCTCCAGCAAGGCGCCCTTGGCGAAGGTCATCTTCACGACGTTCTTGTAGGCCTCGCCGGTGCAGAGGATGCCGTCGTGCTCCCACACCGGAACCCCGCGCCACTTCCACGACTCGACCACGTCGGGATCGGCCTCCTTGATCAGGCTTCGGATCCGGGCAAGCGTCTCGCCCCGCCAATCGCCCAGTTCCCTGATCCTCTCGTCGATCAGCTGGGACGGAGACTTTCCGTCCTGCGCCCCGCTCTTCCCCATGATGCTCCTCGCTTTCCGTTGCTCTTGTGTCCGGGCCGGGCCGAACAGGAGCCTGCTTGCAATGCGTCCCGCCCGCGCTACGGGATCCAGCCGGGCAGCTCCGATGCCTGCGTGATCCAGCGCGCCATCAGCTCCTCGTCGAGCTCGTCGTCCTCGTGGATGTGGACGTAGCGCGTGTCCTTGTCCTTGGACGCGACGGGCGGGACAGGGCGCAGCGACGCGCCGCGGAAGAAGGCCACCTTGACGTAGTTCGTGAAGCAATGGATGCCGAGGAACCAGCCCCGGCCGTCGATCCCGTATAGCGGCGAGTTCCATTTGACCGCCTTGCGCACGCCGGGGACGGCGCGCTCGATGATTACGTCGAGGCGGCGTCCGACGTCGCTTTTCCAGCCCGGCATGGCCGCGATATAGGCCTGGACCGGGGCGTCGCCGTAGCCCTTCGCAATCTGGGGGTTGCCGCCCGAGAGGAGGACGACCTCGCCGGACTGCGACTTCGGCGCCGTTCTGCGCGGCTTGGCGGCCTTCGCTGCGGTCGCCTTGGCGGCGGGCTTCTTTGCGCCCCGCGCAGGCTCCTCGGGCGGCTTGGCCACCCTATGCGCTCCTATCCGACGGTGCGCCGCCCGCCGCGCCACCCGGTGGCATAGGGCAGCGCGAACAGGTACAGGCCGCTGATCGTAAGCAAGGCGAGCGGGAGCAGCGGCAGGAAATACACCCAATCGGCGGGCTCCTCCCCGGCGCCCTGGGCAATGAAGATGGCGGCGACGACCGCGGTAAAGATGATCGACAGCCAGCGGTGGATCTGCCGAATCCACTTGTTCCAGTTCAATGGGGCCTCCTCTGAAGACGGATCGCAGCGGATCGGGCGGCGCGGATCATGGAAAGAACCTGTTCGGCGCCCTCAGTCCATCCGCGCGAGGACCTCTTCCAGATTTTCGAAGAAGCGCGGCCATCCGGCCTTGGCGCCCCGGTAGTAGGGCTCCTGATCCGGCCGGAAGCCCGTCTGCTCCATGCGCAGGAGGGTTCCTGTGCTCGTCGGGACGAGCGTCCAGGTGACGACGCTCCTGAGATCCTTGGTATCCCAGGTATAGGACAGCGTCTTGTTCGGCTCGGCTTCCTGGACCTGGCAGTCGACGGCGCCCCAGTCCGCGCTGAGATTGAAGCGGCTGCCTACGACGGGCTTGAAGTCGTTCTTCATCAGCCACTCCTCGATCAGGTGCGGTCGCGTGTGCGCGCGCCAGATCTTTTCCGGCGGATGCGGGAACTCGCGTTCGACGACGACGGAGCGCGTTTCGGCCGACGTCTCGTTCATTGATCCATCCTTTTGAGCAGGTCTTCGAGATCGTCGAATCGGCTTTCCCAGAACCGGGCCATT
>CAZKCM010000059.1:0-26309 GCA_964551315.1 uncultured Rhodospirillaceae bacterium
CGTCGCCGGCCGGATGGACTTCTCAGTGCGGGGCGTCCCCGCTCATGCGGACGACGCCGGCGAGCCGCCCCTCGGTGCGGCGCTCCTCCGCCTCGCGCGCGGCGTGGTCCCGACCGCGCTAACCGGCGCGGCGCCAGGTGGTGCCGGACGGGCCGTCCTCCAGGACGATCCCCGCTGCCGCAAGCTCGTCGCGGATGCGATCCGCCTCGGCGAAGTTCCGCGCCTTCCGGGCGGCGGCGCGGGCGGCAATCCGGGCTTCGATGTCCTCGGCCGTCAGGCCCGCCTCCGCGGCGGCCTCGCCGCGCAGCCAGGCCGCCGGATCCTGCTGCAGGAGGCCGAGGAGCGCCCCCGATGCGAGCAGGGCGCCCTTGAGATGCGCCTTCTCCCGCTCGGCCGTTGCCTTGTTCAGCTTCGTCACCAGCTCGTGCAGATGGGACAGCGCCGCCGGGACGTTGAGGTCGTCCTCCAGCGCCGCCATGACCGGCAAGGGCACCTCGGCGCCGCGCCTGTCGCACTCGACCGCCGCCACCTTGTCGAGCGCCGTGTAGAAGCGGTCGAGCTGCGCCCTGGCCTCGCGCAGCCCCTCGCGGGTGAAGTCGAGCGGCTGACGGTAATGGGCCGAAAGCAGAGCCAGGCGGATCGCCTCGCCGCGGTGCCCCTCCTCGAGGAGCTGGCGGACGGTGAAGAAGTTGCCGAGCGACTTCGACATCTTCTCGCCCTCGACCTGGACGAAGCCGTTGTGCATCCAGACCCGGGCGAGCGGCGCGCCGCCATGGGCGCAGCGGCTTTGCGCGATCTCGTTCTCGTGATGGGGAAAGATCAGGTCCTGGCCGCCGCCGTGGATGTCGAAGGTCTCGCCCAGCAGGCTCTCGGACATCGCCGAGCATTCGATGTGCCAGCCCGGCCGCCCGCGCCCCCAGGGGCTGTCCCAGCCCGGCTGGTCCGGCGTGCTCGGCTTCCACAGCACGAAATCGGCCGGGTGCTTCTTGTAGGGCGCCACCTCGACCCGGGCGCCGGCGATCATGTCGTCGAGCGAGCGCTTCGAGAGCTCGCCGTAATCCGCCATCGCCGGCACGTGGAAGAGGACGTGGCCCTCCGCCTCGTAGGCGAAGCCGCCGGCGATCAGCCGCTCGATCATGGCGATCATCTGCGGGATGTGCTCGGTCGCCCGCGGCTCATGCGTGGGCGGCAGGGCGTTGAGCTGCGCCATGTCGGCGTGGTAGGCGGCCGCCGTGCGCTCGGTGAGCGCGCGGATATCCTCTCCGCTCTCCGCCGCCGCGGCGATGATCTTGTCGTCGACGTCCGTGATGTTGCGGACATAGACGACGTGCTCGGCACCGTAGACGTGGCGCAGCAGCCGGTACAGCGCGTCGAAGACGACCACCGGCCGGGCGTTGCCGATATGGGCGAAGTCGTAGACCGTCGGCCCGCAGACGTACATCCGCACCCGTTTCGGGTCGAGCGGTTCGAAGACCTCCTTGCGGCGCGTCAGCGTGTTGTAAAGATGGATCGGCACGGCGGAAATGCGGCGGTTTCTAGCTCGTCTCGCCGTAGAGGCGGGCGACGGCCCGCTTGCGGCCGATGAGGGGTAGCAAATTCTGGAGCTCGGGTCCATGTTCGCGGCCCGTCAGCGCCAGGCGCAGGGGCCGGAACAGGTCGCGGCCCCTGCGTCCGGTGCGCTCGCGGACCCGCGCCGTCCAGGCGCTCCAGACGCCGTCGTCCCAGGGCTCCGGCGGCAGCAGATCCGCCGCCGTTCGGGCGAAGGCGGGGTCCTCGACGATCGGCGTCACCGGGCCGCGGCAAATCCGCGCCCACTCCGCGACCTCCGCCAGCGTGCCGATATTGCCGCGCACGGCCAGCCAGAGGGCCTCGTCCACATCGGTGACGCCCATCGCCTCCAGCCGCCCCCGCACCGCCTGAAACGGCATCTCGTGCAGTAGCCGGGCGTTGAGATGGACGAGCTCCGCTGGGTCGAAGCGGGGTGCCGCCCGGCCGAACCGGGACAGGTCGAAGCCCGGCAGAAGGTCCTCGAGGCGCTGCTTCGGCTCCACGGGATCAGCCGTGCCGATGCGCGCGAGATAGCTGTTGATCGCCATCGCCTCGATGCCCTGCTCGCGCAAGGCCTCGATCGACAGGCTGCCGAGCCGCTTCGACAGCCCCTCCCCCGCCGCGTCGCGGAGCAGCGGCAGATGGGCAAAGGCCGGTGGCTCTGCACCCAGCGCCTCGAAGAGCTGGATCTGCGCGCCGGTGTTGGTGATGTGGTCGCTGCCGCGGATGATATGGGTGACGCCGAACTCGATGTCGTCGAGGACGGACGGCAGGGTGTAGAGATAGCTACCGTCCTCGCGCACCAGGATGGGGTCGCTCTGGCTGGCCTCGTCGATATGCTGCGGTCCGCGCACCAGATCGATCCAGGCGACCTCTTCCCGCCGCAGCAGGAAGCGCCAATGGGGCCGCCGCCCCTCGGCCTCCAGACGCCGCCGATCGGCCTCGGTGAGGGCGAGCGCCGCGCGGTCGTAGACCGGCGGCAGGCCGCGCTGCAGCAGGCTCTTGCGCTTGAGGTTCAGCTCCTCCGGCGTCTCGTAGCAGGGGTAGAGCCGCTCCGCCGCCTTCAGCCGCTCCACCGCCGCGTCGTAGCGGGCCATGCGATCGGACTGGCGCGCCTCCTGGTCCCATTCGAGCCCGAGCCAGCGCAGGTCCGCCTCGATGGCGGCGGCGAATTCCGGCGTCGAGCGTTCGCGGTCCGTGTCGTCGAGGCGCAGCAGGAACACCCCGCCCCGGCTGCGCGCGAACAGCCAGTTCGCCAGCGCGATGTAGACGTTGCCGACATGCAGGCGGCCTGTCGGGCTCGGGGCGAAACGGACCCGAACCGTGGCGGTCGGGGAAGCGGTCGGCGTCGGATCGGCCATTCGGGACTCGCGTCAAAAGCGTCGGGAAGGACTTCGTGTTGATTCCAATTGATTCTAGGGCGCGGGACCCGGTGGCCGCAACCTGGGCGGATCGACGCCGCGCAGGATCGGTCGACGGGCTCAATTTAATCGGAATTTAAGCCGCATCTGCTTGCATGGGGTGCTCGACGGCGCACCCATCCGGAAGACACGCCGAACCTAAACCGTGCAGACGCCTCAGCATCGCATCCGGCGACCGGCCGCGGTCGCGGCCCTTCTCGTGGCATCGCCCGCAGCCGGCCATGCCGAGCCGCTGGACGCGGCCGCGATCCAGGCGCTCGTCGAGCAGGCGATAGCCGCGCAGCAGACCAATCTCGACCATGTCTGGACCATGCTTGCCGCCGCGCTGGTGCTGTTCATGCAGCTCGGCTTTCTGCTGCTCGAAGCCGGCATGGTCCGCTCCAAGAACTCGATCTCGGTGGCCCAGAAGAACCTCGCCGATTTCCTCGTCGCCACCTGCGGCTTCTGGCTGGTCGGCTTCGGTCTGATGTTCGGGCCGAGCCTCGGCGGCTGGCTGGGCGGCGCCGGCTTTGCTTTCGAGGCGACGACGGACTGGGACCACACCTTCTTCGTCTTCCAGCTCGTTTTCTGCGGTACGGCCGCGACGATCGTCTCCGGCGCCATCGCCGAGCGGACGACCTTCGCCGTCTATCTCATCATTTCCGTCATCGTCTCGGTGCTGATCTATCCGGTCTTCGGCCACTGGGCCTGGGGCAACCTGCTTCTGGACAACGCGGCCTGGCTCGCGGAGAAGGGATTCATCGACTTCGCCGGCTCGACCGTGGTTCACTCCATCGGCGCCTGGGTTGCCCTCGCCGGGCTCGTCGTGATCGGACCGCGCGTCGGACGGTTCGACGCCGACGGCCGGCCGCTGCCGATCACCGGCCACAGCGCCGTGCTGGCCACCGCCGGGGCCATCGTGCTTTGGGTGGGTTGGATCGGCTTCAACGGAGGCTCGACCACCGCGGGAACGCCAGCCTTCGCCCACATCGTCTCCAACACGATGTTGGCCGGGGCGTTCGGCGGGATTGTTTCGATGATCGTCGGCCGGCACATTGACGGGTTGTATCGCCCGGAACGGTCGATCAATGGCGTGCTCGGCGGATTGGTGGCGATCACCGCCGGTTGCGACGCCGTCGGCACCTACGGCGCGATCGCCATCGGGGCCAGCGCCGGGCTGGTCGTGATCGTCGCAACCCGGCTCCTGGAAGCCGTGCTTCGCCTGGACGACGCCGTCGGCGCGGTGCCCGTTCACGGCTTCTGCGGCGCCTGGGGCACGCTGCTGGTCGCGGTCTTCGCGCGGCCCGACGCCCTGGCCGCCGGCGACCGGATCGACCAGTTCCTGGTCCAGGCGGAGGGTGTCCTGACCGCCTTCGCCTGGGGTTTCGGCTGCGCCTATGTGGCGTTGCGCGCGCTGGCCGCGGTCGTCCCGCTGCGGGTCTCGATGGAACAGGAGCTGCTCGGCCTCAACGCGGTCGAACACGGCACGACGCTGGGCACCGGGGCGCTCCAGGTCGCGCTCGAGAAGCTGGCGGCCGGAACCATGGATCTTTCGCAGCGCCTCGACGACAGCACGGGCGACGAGGCCGCCGAGGTGGCAAACGCCTTCAACCGGCTCATGGCAAGGCTGCAGGCGATGATCGACAACCTCGGAACGAGCGCCAGACGTCTGGCCCGTTCGGCGGCGGCGCTCGACGGCACGGCGCGGGAGCTCGACTTTCGCAGCGTCCAGGCGCTGCATCGCTGCGTCGCGGCGACCGCGGCGAGCGAAGAGATCTCGGCCTCGCTCGCCGCGACCTCCGAGCAAGCCCTCGAGGCGGGCGCGGCAGCGCGGCAGGCCTCCGCCGAAGCGTCGGCCGTAACCGACCAGGTCGGATCGGTGGTGGTCGAGATCGAGCGGCTGAGCCAGGCCATCGCCGCCATCGCCGAACACGTCCGGCGAACCGAGGAACGGTCGCGCGACGCCGTCGCCCGAAGCGCCGGCGCCGGCAACGCCGTGGCGGACCTCGAGCGCGCGGCGGCCGAGATCGAGACCGTGCTGGAGGCCATACGGGAGATCGCCACCAAGACCCGCATGCTGGCCCTCAACGCCACGATCGAGGCGACGCGGGCCGGCGAGGCCGGCAAGGGCTTCGCCGTCGTGGCGCAGGAGGTCCGGCAGCTGGCGGCCGCCAGCGCCGAGGCCGCGGACCAGGCGTCACGCTGCATCGCACGGGTGAACGTCAGCGCCCGCGGCGCCGGTGCGGCCCTTCGCGAAATCACGGAAGTCCTCCAGAACATCGATGGCGCGGTCTCCGGCATCAAGTCGGCGATCGAGGCGCAGACGAGCGCGACGGCAACGTTCGAGACGGTACTGGGCAACGCCGACCGCGCGGTCCGCGGCATCGACTCGCGAATCGGCGGCATGAGCGAAATCGCCGACCGCATGAGCAATCGCGCCCGCGCCGCCAAGACCGAAGCCGAGTCGGTGGCCGCGATGATGCGGGAGGTCCGGGCGGAGGTCGATGCCAACCGCGCGGGCGCGGAGCAGGTCCGCCGCAACGCCGCGGATGTCGCGGAGACGGCGGCCGATCTCGAAGGCATGATCGCGCAGATACAGACCCGGCCGCGGACCGACCCGACGGATTCGGAAACGGCGGCACAACCTCCGGTGCCCCTCGCCGGCGAGCCGGCCCCGTCTCACGCCTGACGTCTCACGCCTGATGGGCGCCAAGGGCCCAAAGGGCTTTCGCGATCGCTGAATCGAACCGGCACCCGCGGGCTCTCGCAGCCCTTTGTCAGAGAAGATTACATGCAGCGGCGGGTCGCGGAGCGGCGGGAGGCCCCCTCATAACTCTTTGGAAAGCAATGCGAGCGCAAGACTCGAGCCGCCTCCGGCGGCCGCTTTCGGATCGATCCAGCCTCGAGGCCGAGGGTGCTGTAAGCGGGCCGGTTTCGACCCGTCCCGCGATCTGTCAAAGAACTTTACAGAAATGATCCAGTATTCCGCGTCGAATGAACATTAATCAATTAATAACTATGAAGATTTTCTGTATGTTATTGACTCAGAATACGCTTATCGCAACAGGGCAATTCCCACGGGACTTGGCACGATGCTTGCGTAAGAAGTGGGCAGCGCAGTTTGGCAGAACAGCTCCTAAGTGGGGGAAGCCGATGAATATCGTTAAGCTTGGAGCCGCGGCGGCCGTGATGATGCTGGCCGTGGGCACCGCCGAGGCGGGCACCATCGTTTATGACGACCCGTCCGACTACACCGTCAATCAGGGGCTCGCCTTCAATGGCGGTTCCATCCCCGGCAGCCGCTCCAATCCGAACAACATGTTCGATGGCAATCCGGACACGTTCTTCAGCCTTGGTAAGGGTGGCTCGATCTCCCTGATCACCAACCCGTCAAACTACCGGATCGCGAGCGGCACGGTGATCGAGATCACCAATCCCGGCAAACAGGTGCATCAGGAAGCGCTTGCCGTCTACCTTGGCAACGACGGCGACCTCGGAACCAGGGTGCTGCTGGGCTACTTCTTCAACGCCGACGTAACCGGCACGGGGCCCAGCTTCCAGTACGGTGCCGACAATGCGGGCGGCGTGATCGCGACGCTGGAGGCGCTTGCGACGGACACCGACGGCGGCCTGTTCCGGATCCTCGTCGCCGGCGCGGGCTCCTACAACTCCATTTGGTTCGAGGAAGCGTCGGACAACCCGGATCTGGGCATCATCATTCCGAGTGATGCCGACGGCTTCGATATCGGCGAGCTGCGGGTGACCGCGGTTCCGGAGCCGGGCGCGCTGCTGCTCCTCGGTGCCGGCCTGGCGGGCCTCGGCGTCGTCGCGCGTCGGCGCAAGACGGCCTGAGAACCGGTCAATCCATTCCGACGTCCTGAGCGGCGGCTTCCAAGCGGAGCCGCCGCTCTTTGTTTGCGCGGATCCGGCTGGACAACCGGTTGAAAGCTTACCTCGAGGCCGCGTCCGGACCGGCGGAGCGGCCGAAGGCGTTGGTGATCGGATAGCGGCGGTCGCGGCCGAAGGCACGCCGGGTGATCTTGACGCCCGGCGGCGCCTGACGGCGCTTGTACTCTGCCCTGTCGAGCATGCGCCAGACCTTGTTGACGGTCGCGCGGTCGTGACCGAGGGCGACGATGTCATCGACCGCCATCTCGCCCTCGACGAGGCATTGCAGAATGGCGTCGAGGTCGTCGTAAGGCGGCAGCGTGTCCTGATCCGTCTGATTCGGCTTCAGCTCGGCCGAAGGCACCTTGGTGAGGATCCGCTCCGGGATCACCGGGCCGTCGGGCCCGAGGGCCCCTTCCGGCCGCTTCCGGTTGCGCCAGCGTGAGAGAGCGTAGACGGTCGTCTTGTAGACGTCCTTCAGGACCGAGAAGCCGCCGCACATATCGCCGTAGAGGGTGGCGTAGCCCACCGACATCTCCGACTTGTTGCCGGTCGACAGCACCATGTGGCCAAACTTGTTGGACAGAGCCATCAAGGTCACGCCGCGCGCGCGGCTTTGGATGTTCTCCTCGGTGATGTCCGGCGCGGTGCCGGCGAAGGGCCCCGCCAGCATCGCGTCGAAGGCGCGCATCGCCGGCTCGATCGAGATGGTATCGAGGCGGATGCCGAGCAGCCGGGCGCAGTCGGCGGCGTCTTCGAGGCTGTGCGCGCTCGTATAGGGCGACGGCAGCATCACCGCCCAGACCCGGTCGGGGCCCAGCGCATCGACCGCCACCGCCGCCGACAGGGCCGAATCGATGCCGCCGGAGAGGCCCAGCAGGACGCCCGGGAAACGGTTTTTCTCCACATAGTCGCGCAGACCCAGCGTCATCGCCGCGTAGATCTGCGCGAGCGCCCCCTCCTCCCCCTCCGGCGGCGCCACGATCTCGCCGGGTTCGCAGCGCCAGGTCTCACCGTCGCGCCGCCAGCGGGTGATCGCGAGATGCTCGCGCCAGGACGGAAACTGCGCCCGCAAGCTGCAGTCCGAATCGAGCACGAAGGACGCGCCGTCGAACACCAGCTCGTCCTGGCCGCCGACCTGGTTGACGTAGGCGAGCGGCAGGCCGGTCTCCGTGATCCGCGCGACGGCGAGGTTGAGGCGCCGGTCGAGCTTGTCGTGCTCATAGGGGCTGCCGTTCGGCACCAGCAGGATCTCGGCGCCGGATTCGGCGAGACACTCGGCGATGTCCGGCTTCCACATGTCCTCGCAGATCATGACGCCGAGCCGGACGCCGCGGAAGTTCACCGGGCCTTGTGGCGGGGCCGCGGCGAAGACCCGCTTCTCGTCAAAGACGCCGTAGTTGGGCAGGTCGGACTTGAACCGCGCGGCGGCGACGGCCCCGTCGGCCAGCAGCAACGCCGCGTTGTAGAGCTTGCCGTCGTCGCGCCAGGGCGTGCCCAGGATGATCCCGGGGCCGCCGTCGGCGGTCTCCGCCGCCAGCCGTCGGACCGCCGCCTCGCAGGCCGTCTGGAACGCCGGCTTGAGCACCAGGTCCTCGGGCGGATAGCCGCAGAGCACGAGTTCCGTGGTCACCACCAGGTCGGCGCCGCCCTCCGCCGCAGACCGGCGAGCCGCGCTCAGCCTGGCCGCGTTGCCGTCGACGTCGCCGACGACCGGGTTGAGCTGTGCGAGCGCGATCGAAAGCGTATCGGTCATCCTGTCCGCTTGTCCTGTAAGGGCCTGTGACAGGACAGATATAGCATCGGCACTCTGCGCGCCAGCGGCGCGCATCGAAAACGCCATAAAGGTCGACGGAGCATTTTTGCGCCGGAGAGCGTTAGATCACGCAAAGGCCACGGCCGGGGGCGGGACGTTAACCCATTGTATGCAGCGAACATTAACCTTTCTCCTGTAGCTTGTGCGGTTGGGTATCGAGTGACGGAGCGGATCGGAAAGCTCCGACCCGCACCGTCGGGTCCGACCCAGGTGCGAGCATCACGAGAATCGATCGCCCGAACGACGTTCATCGCCTTTCGGCCGTCCCGGCCGAAAGGGCAGCGGGTTGGTTGACGAGAAGACAGGGGCAAAGGCTCTGCAGTAGCGGCCGGGCCCCTCCGGCGCGCCTCGGCGCGAGCGGACATACCCCGGCTGTCCGGGCACGATTTCGCGAAGGAGCAGGACTGTGGTTCGGGTCGGGTTTAGCCGAAATGTCGATTCCAGTACGGCAGCCAAGGAGTGCGCAAGGCCGATCCGCGAGGCCGGCCAAGCAACATGGGCCATCGCCTTCTGCGGCGGAAAGCACAACCACGAGGCCTTCCTGAGAGGGCTGAGAGACGAGCTGGGCGACATCCCGGTCGTCGGGGGCTCGGCCGCCGGAACGATTACGCGGGCCGGAACCGGCTATGGCGGGTTCGAGACGGCGGTCGCCGGCTTCCTCGACCCGAAGGACCGGCCACGGATCATCGCGACGGGACGGCTCGCCACCAGCGAATGGGACGCCGGCCTCGAGCTCGGCGAAGCCGTGCGAAAGGACGCGGCAGAGGAGAGCACCGTCCTGCTGTTCTACAGCAGCGTCGCCGCAACGGCCCCGGTCCGGCTCCATCCGGGGAGCCCGCTCGTCGGTGGGTTCTATCACGGCCTCGGCGACCGGAACCTGACGCTCGTCGGCGCCGGGACGCTGACCGACATGAACCTCAGCGGCAGCTGGCTTTTCGACGGAACGGGACTGGCCGCGCACAGCGCCGTCGCCGTCGTCATGCCGCCCCACCTGCACGCCGAAACGGCGGTCCTCCATGGCTGCGTGCCCGTCAGCAGCTTCATGGAAATCACGAGGATCGAGGGCGCGGAGGTATACGAACTTGACGGGCGTCCGGCGGTTCAGGTCCTCGAGGAGATGCTGGGCGTAAACCTGACCTCTGGCCAAGCCCAGAGTCCGTCCTTGATCGCCACCCTGGGCGAAAAGCACGGCGACCGGTTCGGCCCGTATCACGAGGACGCCTACGTCAACCGGCTGATCCTGAGCGCGAACGCGAGCACGGGTTCGATCACGCTCTTCGAGCCGGATTTCAAGCCCGGCACGATCGTGCAGATCATGTCGCGCGACAACGCGCTGATGATCGAATCGGTGCGAAAGGGCACCGCGGAGATCATGCGCCGCACCGCCAACCGGGCAAGCAAGATCGCCCTCTACATCGATTGCGCCGGACGGGCGAGCGCGCGCAGCGGCGCGCCGGTCGAGGAGGCGGACGTCATGCTGGAAAGCTTCAGGTCCGACGTTCCGCTCATAGGATTCTATTCCGGCGTCGAAATCGCGCCCATCAACGGGCAGAGCCGACCTCTGGACTGGACGGCCGTTCTCACGGTTCTTTACAGTGAGGGGTGATGAACCCGGAAGTCCCGACGCCGGTGCAGGATCTCGGCCGAGAGCTGGAGTTCTACCGCCGGGAGTACAATGATCTCGGCGCGCGGGTCCTGCGCCTGCAAGAGGAGCAGAGTCGGGCCTTCCGCGAGGCAAGGCGAAGCCGGACGGTCGCGCGGCTGATCCGCGAGGCCTACAAGCTCGTCGATCGGACCAGCAGCATCGACGAGGTCGGCGCCCTCATGCTCAAGATCGTCGTCGACAACACGATATGCGATCGCGCCGCCATTCTTAAGCGGGCCCCGGACCGAGAGCGATTCATCGTCACGCACACGCTGGGGTTCGGCGAGGAAGATCCGCCGGACGAGCTGGTCCTGCCCTCGCCGCCGTCGTTCTACTACACGACGTCGGCAACCCGGATGGAGGAGCCCCCCGCCCGCGACCTCGTGCGGATCCTCCGGCTTCCCTACCTTCTGTGGGCATTCGAGACGGAAAGCGAGTACGCCCTGATCATCGGAAACCGATCGGAAGGCAACGTCAATCGCCCCTTCGAAGCTGGCGACCGGGAACTGATCGAGGGTGCCTTGAGCGTCTACGTCGACATCGTCTACCGCAAGCGCACCGAGGAGGACCTGCGGGCCGCCAAGCGGGAGGCAGAGTCGGCCCGGGCGGCGCAGGCGGCGTTCCTCGCAAGCCTCAGCCATGACCTGAGAACGCCGCTGAACGCCATCATCGGGTTCTCGGAAGTCATCCGCGACCAGCTTCTGGGCCCGGACACGCAGGAGAAATACCGGGAATACGCCACCCATATCCACGAGAGCGGCACCCATCTGCTGTCGCTGATCAACGACATCCTCGACCTCTCGAAGCTGGAGAAACAGGGGAGCATCCCCCTCCAGGAGGAACCGTTCGAGATCGCCGACGTCGTCCACCAGGCCCTCAAGGATGCCCTGCCCGCCGCGCAGGAAAAGGGCATCGCGGTGGAGGTGTCGGTTCCCGATCAGATGCCGTTGCTCCTCGCCGACCCGCGCCGCATACGGCAGGTCATCGCCAACCTGTTGAGCAACGCGACCAAGTTCACGCCGAGCGGCGGCAAGGTGGCGCTTCACACCTTCGTCGACGACGGACGAGGGCTCGTCATCGAGGTTTCAGATACCGGGATCGGCATGGCGAGCGATGACATTCCGAAGGCGTTGGCGCCATTCGGACAGATCCAGAACGTCTATAGCCGCCAGCACAAGGGCACGGGCCTGGGACTGCCGATTTGCAAAGCGCTCGTCGAGCTCCACGGTGGCAGCCTGGCGATCCGCAGCGCACCCGACCAGGGGACCACCGTGACGATCCGGCTGCCGGCCAGCCGGCTCATCGAAGCGGCTGAAACGGGCGATCCGGGATCCGTGCTCTAGAAGCGCCCCGGATTCGCGTCCGCCTGAGACAGCTGGAGCCGGCCGTCGCCTGCCCCGAAGGCGGACAGCGATTCCAGCATGCCGTCGATCGCCTCGAACAACCCCCAGGTGTCGATGTAATTGGCCGGGAAGCCGACGCAGCCCTGGTCGCAGTCCTTCTGACGCTCGTGGATGTAGCTCGCCCACCGCCTGGAGGCCGGCCGGCGGTGGTGATAATCGTGGCACGGGGCGTCGCCGACGAGCACGAAGACCCTCGTGAAGAGGTGAACCGTCAGCATCCCGACCCACCACCGGGCCCAGGCAAGCAATCCAGCAAGCGAATCCGCGCGTCGGGTGGGAACCGGCGCCCCCGGAAACACGCCGGCGGTCGCGTCCGCGACGAAGGCCTTGTCCCTGGCCTGCAGCAGACTCCGATCGGGAAAGCGGTGCTCGCACAGGATTCGCAACGCCGTGGCGATCTGGAACAGCGGGATGGCGGGGATCAGCCAGACGACCGAGAATTCAAGGAAGACGCCGGAAATCGCCGCCAAGGCAATGACCGACGCCCAGAAGAGGCTTCCGATGCAGTTCTGGACCCAGTCGTGGGACAGGAGGCATGTCTGCACGCGCCGGAGGAAGAAGCGCAAATGGAAGCCCGGAGAAAGCAGGGCCCCGAAGACGACACGGCGCCACAGCTCCTCTTTCGGAAGCCCCGGCCGCAGCCCGCACAGATCGAAGAGGAACTGCGCGAACTCATCCTCCTCGGTAAACAGCCGCTTCGGGCTGTGATGGCGCATGTGCTCCGTCTGATAAACATCGAAATGCTTGATCAGAAGGAACACCGAAAGTGCGGAGCCCAGACGCCGATTGGCCTCCCGGGTGCGAAGAACAGTGCCGTGCGAGCAATGGTGATAGATGCTGACCTGCAGTTTGCCGAGCCCGGAGGTCGTCACGATCAGCGCGACCGGCAGGACAATCAACAGTTGAGGCGGTCCGAGGAGCGTGGCGATGCTAAGGCCGAGGCCGGTGAAGAGCCAGGCGAACGCCGTCGCGAGGTGATAGATCGGCGTATGCGCATGGTAGCTCTCATCCGGCGCCGGCTTCGCCGTGAGCCAGGTCAGAAAGGGCTGAACCGCAGCCGGCAGCCGCCGGGCCATATCGGTCCGCGGATCGGACCGCGCCAGCTCGACCGACCGCGAGGTGTCGCGCCCATCGGCACTCCAGACATTCGTCGCGATACTCATGGATCCCGGGCCTCCACACAAATTAGTTAGAATTTTGATAAAATTTTATCTGTTAAGCGAGAGAAAATTTATTAATTTTCCTCTTTTCCATAGCCGATGACGGGCCCGCTCGGCAGGTTCGACGGTTCAGCGGGCCATTATTGAAGGCGCTGCTCGAAATACTCGGAGGAAGTATTTGTCAGAACTCGACCTTTGCTACCTTCCGGCGACCGAAGCGATCGCCCGCTTCAAGGCGCGCCGGCTGTCGCCCGTCGAATTGATGCGGGCCGTCATAGCCCGGGCGGAGGCCGTCGAGCCGCAGATCAACGCCTTCACGATCCGCCATTTCGACCGGGCGCTGGAGCAGGCCCGAAAGGCCGAAGCCCGGTACATGAAGACCGACGGCCGGCCGCGGCCGCTGGAAGGCCTTCCGGTCGCCATCAAGGACGAGACCACCATCGCGGGTGACCGGACCACCTTCGGCTCGCTCATCTTCAAGGACAACATCGACCGGGAGACGGCACCGCCGGCCGAGCGGATCCTGCGCGCCGGCGGCATCGTTCACGCCCGCTCGACGGCGCCCGAGTTCTCCTGCGCGCCGATCACCCGGTCGCGGCTGTGGGGCGTCACCCGCACACCGTGGAACCTGGACTACAGCTCCGGCGGCTCGTCGGGCGGCGCCGGGGCCGCCCTGGCCGCCGGTTCGACCACGCTGGCCAACGGGTCCGACATCGGCGGCTCGATCCGCATTCCGGCCTCGGCCTGCGGGGTCGTCGGCTTCAAGCCGCCCTACGGCCGCAACCCGGACGGCCCGCCCTTCAACCTCGACTGGTACAACCATTCGGGACCGATGGCCCGCACCGTGGCGGATTGCGCGTTGCTGCAGAACGTGCTGAGCGGGCCGCATCCCGCCGACATCGCGACGATCCGGCCGAAGCTGCGGATCCCGGCACGGCTCGACGGCGGCGTCAAAGGATGGCGCATCGCCTGCTCCATCGACCTCGGCTATATCCCGGTCGATCCCGAGGTGGAGCGGAACACGCGCGGTGCGGTCGAGGTCTTCCGGGACCTCGGCGCGACGGTCGAGGAGATCGACCTCGGCTGGACCCGGGCCGTTCGCGACGCCGCCTGGGCGCATCTGGGCGGGCTGTTCGGCGCCTGGGTGGCGAAGCTGCTTCCGGCGCACCGGTCGGAGATGACCGACTATGCCCTGGAGTTCGCCGCCCGAGGGCAGCGGGTCACCATGGCGGACTTCCTGGCCGCCATGGAGGTCGAGGCCGCCATGTACGGCGCGCTGGCGGCGGTCTTCCGGACGCACGACCTTCTAATCTGCCCGACCCTGGCAGTGCCTTCGGTGAACGCGGACCAGGACCTCACCGACCCCGACTTCGCGGTGAACGGCGTGAAGATCGACGCCTATCTCGACTGGTGCATGACCTACCCGTTCAACATGCTGAGCCGCTGCCCGGTGATGAGCGTGCCTTCGGGCTTCGCCGGCAACGGCGTGCCGACGGGACTTCAGATCGTCGGTCGGCCCTTCGACGACGTCGGCGTCTTCCGCGCCGCGGCCGCCTTCGAACGGGCGCGGCCGTGGCTCGACACGCCCGCGCGGCGGCCGCGACTGTGAGGGAACGGGTCCGCCGCGCGGGCGCGCTGCGGCTATTTCCGCAGCAGGAACTCCCGGCCGGCCTTCACGAGCGGCTGGCCGTCATATTCGATGATGTCGGCGGTGGCGTAGGTCTCGCTCCAGCGCTGCGGCAGGTAGGATCCGGTGCCGATGATGTCGATGGGGGCCTCAGCCTCGGCCATCACCTTGCACTTGGCCGGGTCGAAGCCCGAGGAAGCGATGATCTTGACCTTGCCGAAGCCGGCACCGTCGAGCGCGTCGCGCAGGTGATAGATCGCGGCCGCCGAGACGCCGGCGCCGACCAGGTAGCGCAGCTCGGCCTCGTTGCGATAGCCGCGGATCGCCCGCGGCACGTGACGTTCCAGCACCGCATAGGAGGCCGACGGGTCAAGCCCCTCGATGAACCGGCTGCCCGGCGTATCCAATCGGACTGCGATGCGACCCTGGGCCGCCAAGTCGGGGAAGCGCCGGCAGACCGCAAGGGAATCCGTGATTTCCCGGCCGAAGTAATCGACCAGGACCACGATGTCGCTGTCCGGAAAGGTCTCGTGGAACATCTCGGCCGCGCGGACCGTGGAGCCAGCGTAGCCGATGAAGGCGTGCGGCATGGTGCCCTTGCCCTCGGTCAGGCCGAAATAACGCGCCGTCGCGGCGGTGGCGTTGCCGATGAAGCCGCGGGCGCCGACCTTGCGCTTCGCCCGATCCGAGCCGACGCTGGCCGCATAGGCCATCATCTCGGCCATTTCCAACCCGGCGCAATGCCGCGCGTCCATTGCCAGGAAGGCGACCTTCGGCAGGTCGGCGCACATGGTGTAGGCGTTGAATGCGGCGACGCAGGCCGGGCCCAGCTTCTGCAGGAAGATCGTCTCGAGGTCGACGAGATGATAGAGCGAGCCGGTTATGTAGAGGATCGGCTCGCCGGCACCGACCCACTTCCCCTCGGGATGGCTGACCTCGATCTTGAACGCGGTGTCGCGCGCCTTCGCCACCCGTTCCAGCCATTCGATGGCGAGCCGCGGCGCCGAGATGACGGGCCGGCGCATGAAGACCGCGTAGGTGACGGTCTTGTCGCCGAAACGCCCCACCGCCTCTTTCGTGCGCAAGAAGTAGTGGTCGGTCCAGGCGGCAATCTCGTCGAGCTTCGGACGCATGGCCGGCATCAGGGCCGTGGCCTCACCTGTCCCGAGCGCGGCTACGACGCCTGCGCGATCGGCCGGACCTGCGCCACGCGCCCTGCCTTCAGCCCCTCGGCGATGAGGAACGCAAGCTCCAGCGACTGGCTGGCGTTGAGCCGCGGGTCGCAATGGGTATGGTAGCGGTCCGCCAGCGATTCCTCGCTGATCGCCTGGGCGCCGCCGATGCACTCCGTCACGTCGCGCCCCGTCATCTCGAAATGAACGCCGCCGGCATGGGTGCCCTCGGCCTGATGAACGGCGAAGAAGCCCTTCACCTCGGCCAGGATCCGGTCGAACGGACGCGTCTTATACCCGTTGGACGATTTGATGGTGTTGCCATGCATCGGGTCGCAGGACCAGACGACCTTGGCGCCGGCGCGCTGCACCGCGCGGATGAGCGGCGGGAGCTTCGCCTCCACCTTGTCGTGGCCCATGCGGGCGATTAGGGTCAGCCGCCCGGGCTGGTTCGTCGGGTTCAGCACCTCGATCAGCCGCAGCAGCTCATCGGGCGTCATCGTGGGCCCGCATTTGAGCCCGATCGGGTTGCCCACGCCGCGCAGGTACTCGACATGCGCCCCGTCGATCTGCCGCGTCCGGTCACCGATCCACAGGAAATGTGCCGAGCAGGCATACCACTTTCCGGTCAGGCTGTCGGTCCGGGTCAAGGCCTGCTCGTAAGGCAGCAGCAGAGCCTCGTGACTGGTGAAGAACTCGGTCTCGCGGATCTGCGGCGCCGTCTCGGCGGTGAGGCCGCAGGCCGCCATGAAATCCAGCGCCTCGCCGATGCGGTCTGCCAGCTCCTGATAGCGATGCCCTTGGGCGCTGCCGGAAACGAAGTCGAGGTTCCAGCGATGCACCTTGTGGAGATCGGCAAAGCCGCCCTGGGCGAAGGCGCGCAGCAGGTTGAGCGTCGCCGCCGACTGGTTGTAGGCCTGGATCAGCCGCTCCGGATCCGGCACGCGCGCCGCGGCGTCGAACTCGATGCCGTTGACGATGTCGCCGCGGTAGCTCGGCAGTTCCACGCCGTCCACGGTTTCCGTGGGCGCGGAGCGCGGCTTGGCGAACTGGCCCGCCATGCGGCCGACCTTGACCACCGGGCAGGCCGCGCCGAAGGTGAGCACCACGGCCATCTGGAGCAGGACGCGGAAGGTGTCTCGGATGTTGTCCGGGTGGAACTCGGCGAAGCTTTCGGCACAGTCGCCGCCCTGCAGCAGGAAGGCCCGGCCCTCCGCCACCTCGCCCAGAGCCTCGGTCAGCCGCCGCGCCTCGCCGGCGAAGACCAGCGGCGGATAGCTCCGCAACCGCTGCTCGACCTCCGCGAGACGGGCCGGATCCGGATATTCCGGAACCTGGCAGATCGGCTTCGTCCGCCAGCTGTCGGGGCTCCACTTCGCCATCATCTCAAGGGTCCAATCTGCTTCAACCTGAGGAAACCACGGGTATACGCTGGAAACAGGGCGTTTTCAACCGAGCCGGATCGTTTACCATGACGTGGCCTACGGCGCGAATGGGACGTGGGAACCGATCCTCGGGGCAAGGCCCTGCATCCGGCCCGCGAAGGCGGACCTTCGGACCGAAGGCAGGCACCATATCGCGCGTTGCCTCCTGGCGCAGCCGCGGGACCGGCCGAACGTCGCGCGAGGTACTTGCGCCGAACGTTCCCGCGCGGGATAAGGACCGCCCCGCGGCCGCATCCCAGCTATGAACCTCCGCCTCCAACCCGTTGACGATGCTCGACTCGCCCGACGCCCCCACTCTGCTGATCGTCCTCTCGGGCGCCTTCGTCGCGGGGTTCACCACGGGCTTCGCCGGCTTCGGCACCGGGCTCGTGGCGTCCGGCCTCTGGTTTCACGCCCTTCCCGCGGCGACGGTCCCGCCGCTGGTCGCCCTGGCATCCGTCGCGGCACAGCTCGTCGGGCTGATCGCGGTGCGAAAGGCGTTCGACTGGCGACGCACCGCGCCGTTCCTCCTGGGCGGTGCGATCGGAGTCCCCGTCGGCGTCGCGGCCCTGAGCGCGGCCTCGCCGGACGTGTTGAGAACGTCGGTTGGCATCTTTCTTGTCGCGTACGCCCTGCTCCAGCTCGGCGGAACGGGCCGAGTCGAGATCGGTAACTGGGGCGGGCAAAAAGCCGACGGCGCCGTAGGGCTGGGCGGTGGCTTCCTGGGAGGGTTCGCGGGCCTGTCCGGTCCGCTGCCGCTCGTCTGGCTTCAGCTCCGAGGCGGTCCACGGGATCGACAGCGCGCCGCCTACCAACCGTTCAATCTGGTCGTTCTGGCCCTTGCCAGTCTCGGCATGGCCGCGAGCGGCCAGATGGGCCCGGACGTTCTCCTGATTGCCGGCCTCTGCCTTCCGGCGACGCTGGCCGGCGCCTGGATCGGCGCGCGGGTCTATATCGGCGTCAGCGAAGAGACCTTTCGGAAGGCGGTGCTCGCCCTGCTGCTCGGTTCAGGGGCGGTGCTGATCGCGCAGACGATCATGAATTAGCAGACGCGCCGGCGGCCAGGGCACGGTGCGTGTGGGCTTTGGGCAAGTTGCCCGTCGGCCGCCTTTGCGACTCAGCCTTCGATTTCGAGCTCGATGATCGGAGCGTCGGTCGCGGCATCATCGACCAGGATGCGACCGACGCCGCGCGCCGAGTGACGGTCCGCAAAGGGTCGGACTGGCCGGGGCCCCCTTCGACCGGTCCGCGAGCCGGGCGAAGGCGCCGCCCTACTCCGCCGCCTCGGCCACCGGATCGGGTTCCCGGGTGCGCATGAGAACGAACTCCTCGGCCGCGGTCGGGTGGATGGCCACCGTCTGGTCGAACTGCGCCTTGGTCGCGCCCATCTTCACGGCGATGGCGATGCCCTGGATGATCTCCGGCGCGTCGGCGCCGACCATATGGGCCCCGACCACGCGTTGCCCCTCGCGCTCGACGACCAGCTTCATCATGGTCTTCTGGTCGCGGCCCGAGAGCGTGTGCTTCAGAGGCCGGAAGGTCGATTTGTAGACGTCGACGGCGCCGAAGCGGCGGCGCGCTTCGGCTTCGGTAAGGCCCACGGTGGCGACCGGCGGCTGGCTGAACACGGCCGAGGGGATGCAGTCGTGGTCCATCGCCCAGGGGCGATTGCCGAACACCGTATCGGCGAAGGCCGCGCCCTCCTTGATCGCCACCGGCGTCAGGTTCACCCGGTTGGTGCAATCGCCGATCGCGTAGATGCTGGGCACCGAGCTGCGCGAATATTTGTCGACAATGACGGCGCCCTCGGCGTCCAGCCGCACGCCGGCCTCCTCCAGACCCAGCCCGCCGGTCTTCGGCTCGCGGCCGATCGCGTAGAGGATGCAGTCGGTCTCGAGCGTCGAGCCGTCGCTGAGCCGAAGGCGATAGCCCGCGTCCTGCTTCTCCGTCTCGAGGATGATCGTGTGCGTGCGCAGGTCGATGCCCTTCTTGCGGGTCTCCTCGGCCAGCGCGGCGCGGATGTCCTCGTCGAAGCCGCGGAGGATCTGCTCCCCGCGGTAAAGCTGGACGACCTGCGAGCCGAGGCCGTTGAAGATGCCCGCGAACTCGCAGGCGATGTAGCCGCCGCCGGCGATGACGATACGGCGCGGCAGCTCCGGCAGATGGAACGCCTCGTTCGAGGTGATGCCGAATTCGGCGCCCGGCTCGCGCGGCATGACCGGCCAGCTGCCGACGGCAATAAGGATCGTCTCCGCGGTGATCCGGCGACCGGCCACCTCGACGCTGTGGGCGTCGATGACGGTGGCCCGCTCCTCGATGAGCGTGACGCCGGCATTCGCAAGCAGCTTCTTGTAGATGCCGTTCAGCCGGTCGATCTCGCGGTCCTTGTTGGCGATCAGCGTCGGCCAGTCGAAGGCGGGCTCTGGCACGGTCCAGCCGAAGCCGGCGGCGTCCTCGAAGTCCTCGCGGAAATGCGACGCGTAGACCAGCAGCTTCTTCGGGATGCAGCCGCGGATGACGCAGGTGCCGCCGACGCGGGATTCCTCGGCGATGGCGACGCGCGCGCCGTATACGGCCGACATGCGTGCCGCCCGGACCCCGCCCGATCCGGCGCCGATCACGAAGAGGTCGTAGTCATATTTGGCCATCAAGCCCCCGCCGGATCTCAATGAACCACGGAGACACAGAGGACACAGAGATCAAGCCCCTTCCGTGTCTCTGTGCCTCCGTGGTCATCCTGCTTCCAGGACGTTCAGATCCCGCCCATGCAGAGGTACTTGATCTCGAGGAAGTCCTCGATGCCGTATTTCGACCCCTCGCGGCCGATGCCGGATTCCTTGACGCCGCCGAAGGGCGCGACCTCGGTCGAGATGATGCCGGTGTTGATGCCGACGATGCCATATTCGAGCGCCTCGGCCACGCGCCAGATGCGGCCGATGTCGCGGCCGTAGAAATAGGCGGCCAGGCCGAACTCCGTGTCGTTCGACATGGCGATCGCCTCCTCCTCCGTCTTGAAGCGGAAGAGCGGCGCGACGGGCCCGAAGGTCTCCTCGCGGGCCACCGCCATGGCCGGCGTCACGTCGGCCAGGATGGTGGGCTCGAAGAAGGTGCCGCCGAGCGCGTGGCGCTTGCCACCGACGATGATGCGCGCGCCCTTGGCGGTGGCGTCGGCGATGTGCTCCTCGACCTTCTCGACCGCCTTCATGTCGATGAGCGGCCCCTGATGCGTTTCGCCCTTGAGGCCGTCGCCGACCTTGAGCCGGCCGACGGCGGCGGCGAGCTTTTCGGCGAAGGCGTCATAGACGCTGTCCTGGATCAGCAGGCGGTTCGCGCAGACGCAGGTCTGGCCGGTGTTGCGGTACTTGGAGGCGATCGCCCCTTCGACCGCCGCGTCGAGATCGGCGTCGTCGAAGACGATGAACGGCGCGTTGCCGCCGAGTTCGAGCGAAACCTTCTTCACCGTGTCCGCGCACTGCTTCATGAGCAGCTTGCCGACCTCGGTCGAGCCGGTGAAGGACAGCTTGCGGACGATCGGATTCGAGGTCATCTCCCCGCCGATCGCCCGGGCCGACCCGGTGACGATGTTGAAGACTCCGGCCGGGATGCCGGCGCGCTCCGCCAGTTCGGCGAGCGCCAGGGCCGAATAGGGCGTCTGGGTCGCCGGCTTGACGACCACCGGGCAGCCGGCCGCCAGCGCCGGCGCGCATTTCCGCGTGATCATCGCGTTGGGGAAGTTCCAGGGGGTGATCGCCGCGACGACACCGATCGGCTCCTTCACCACGACGATGCGCTTGTCCGGCTGGTGCGCCGGGATGGTGTCGCCATAGACGCGCTTCGCCTCCTCTGCGAACCATTCGACGAAGGAAGCGCCGTAGACGACCTCGCCCTTCGCCTCGGCGAGCGGCTTGCCCTGCTCGGCGGTCATCAGCACGGCCAGATCCTCCTGGTTCGCCATCATCAGGTCGAACCACTTGCGCAGGATGTTGGCGCGCTCCTTCGCGGTCTTCTTGCGCCAGGCGCCCCAGGCGGCGTTCGCCGCCTCGATGGCCCGGCGCGTCTCGGCGGCGCCCATGTTCGGGACGGTGCCGAGGATCTCGCCAGTCGCCGGGTTGTTGACCTCGATCACCTCACCGGAATCGGCATCGACCCAGGCGCCGTTGATGTAGCACTGCTGGCGGAACAGCTTCGGGTCCTTGAGGGAGAGGGGCGGTTCAGATTTCTTGACGGCCTGCTGCATGACGGGTCCTCACCGGAAATCGGGCCAAGTTTGGCGGGAATAGGTCCACTATATAGCGTGCCCATCCGGCGGAGCAAACCGCGGCCTGCGACCTTGCGGAGCGCGGCCGCCGGTTCCGGAGAGGGGCCGGTTCGGCCGCTCAGGCGACGTCGCGCATTCGTTGTCGGAATCCTTCGCGGAGGTGCCGAACCAGCTCTCGCCCGGCGGCGCTCACGCCGGAAGGCGGGAGTCGCAGACTGATGGCGAAGCTCGGCAGGACGGGGAGGCCCGTCTCGGGCGCAAGGACATCCAGATCGGGCGGGACGGTGGAGGCGAGCAAGGCGGTGACGGCCAGATCGACCCGCACCGTGGTGATCGTCGCCTCGATGTTGCCGTTCTCGAACACCGCCCTCCATTCCAGCCCGTGCTCGCGCAAGGCGGCGAAGATCGCGGGCCGGAATGCGCAGCTGTCGCTCACGACCGAGAGCGGCAGCGGACGCTTCCGATAGGTCTCACCGCCCTTGCTTCCGACCCAGACCAGACGCTCGACGCAGAGGCATTCGCCTTGCGAAAGGCCGACGGGATGCTCGATCAGGGCAAGGTCGACGCGACCGGCCGACAGCGCATCGGCGAGCTCCGGCGAAGACGCGCAGGCCAGAGAAATGTCCACCTGCGGGCAGGCCTGGGCATACGCCTTCAGGACGGGCGGCAGATAGGTGCCGACGAGGTCATAGGGCACGCCCAGCCGGATCGCGCCCCTGACTTCGCGCGCCGTCATTGTGGCCCAGATCTCGTCGTGCAGGCTGATCATCCGCTTGGCCTTTCCGAGCAGGCGCTCCCCGGCGTCGGTCAGCTTGAGGCCGCTCCGATCCCGCTCGAACAATCTGCAATCGAACGCCTCCTCCAGGCGCCTGATCTGCTGGCTGACGGCACCCTGCGTAAGGTGGAGGGCATTCGCCGCGGCCGTCATGCTGCCCGAGTCCGCGACGGTCACGAAGGTTCGCAGGAGGCCGGTGTCCAGATTGCGAGCCATGGCAGTCCATTAGTTTCTGTAATGCGACATATTACCAAGTTTGCCTTTTCTAATGATGCGTGTCGAGTCAAGACTGCCCCGCCCGCTCGAAGGAGGCCTTCATGACCGCGTCTGCAGCCCGGTTCGGCGCATGCTCCCGGCAACCGGACCTCGTTATCCGCCTCGCCGATGACTCGCGGGAGGGCCGGTCGTTCGGACGCGCCGAAGGACCCATCCCGTCAACGGAGCCACAGCCATGATCCGAAACCGGCCGATCACGGGCATCGCCAATGCGGCGGCGACACGCCCTCTGACGTTCATTGTCGGCTGCGGCTGCCTGATCTCGCTGCTGACCTTCGGGCTCCGAAGCAGCTTTGGCGTGTTCACCGACCCGGTGTCGTCGGACCACGGCTGGAGCCGCGAGATCTTCGCGCTGGCCATGGCGATCCAGAACCTGGTCTGGGGCGTGGCCCAACCCCTCGGCGGCATGCTTGCCGACCGTTTCGGACCGGCGCGGGTGCTCGCCGGCGGCGGCGCGGTCTATGCCTTCGGAATCGCATTGATGTCGGCCAGCACCACGCCGGGAACGATGCACCTCTCGGCCGGCTTGTTGGTGGGGCTTGGCATGGGCGGCGCCTCCTTCATCACCGTGCTGTCCGCGCTCGGCAAGATCGTGCCGCCGGAGCGACGCTCCTGGGCGCTCGGCCTGGCGACCGCCGCCGGATCCCTGGGTCAGTTCCTGATGGTCCCCCTCGGGCAGGCCTTCATCGCCGCTTACGGCTGGCAGACGGCGGCCCTGCTCCTGGCCGGTCTCGCCGCGGCTGTACCCATCCTGTCCGCCGCCTTTGCCGGCGCCGAGCCGGGAACGGCCGCGCGGGCGGAGCCCGAGCTGTCCTTCGGCGATACCCTGCGCGCGGCGTTCGGGCATGGCAGCTATCTCCTGCTTCTCGCCGGCTTCTTCGTCTGCGGATTCCAGCTCGCCTTCATGACCATCCACATGCCGCCCTATCTCGTCGATCGGGGCATTGCGCCCGCGCTCGCCGCCTGGTCGCTCGGCGTGGTCGGCCTGTTCAACATAGCCGGCGCCTATTCCGCCGGCGTCATCGGGTCCCGGCGCAGCAAGACGCGGCTCCTGACCGGCATCTATCTCGGGCGCGCGATCGCCACCGCCCTGTTCATCACGCTGCCGGTAACGCCCACCTCGGTGCTGCTGTTCGCCGCCGCCATGGGCCTGCTCTGGCTGTCCACGGTGCCACCGACCTCGGGCTTGGTCGCGGTGATGTTCGGGACACGCTACATGGCGACGTTGTTCGGCATCGTCTTCTTCACCCATCAGCTCGGATCGTTCGTCGGCGTCTGGCTGGCCGGCGCGCTGTACGCGCGGACGGGATCGTACGAAACGGTCTGGTGGCTCAGCGTCGTCCTCGCCCTGGCGTCGGCGCTCCTCCACGTGCCGATCGCCGAACGGCCGGCCCCGCGCTTTGGCTCCGTTGGGCCGGGCTGGCGAAACGGATGATCAGCACCGAGCGGCGAACAGGGCGCTCCGGCGAGGCGACCGCCCTACCCCACGATGCCGTCATACAGGGAGAGGACGCACCTCACGGCCGTCGCCGGGCGCATGCCGGTGTCGCCCGGTGGGCGGCACCGCTGCGCCGTACGGACGGGCTTCTCCTTCGACTCCTGTATCTTCTTCTGCGGTGGCAGGAACGCAGCCGCCAGCGCCGTCAGCTTGCCGGCCTCGACGACGACAGGCTAAAGGACATTGCCGTCTCCAGGGCCGATGCCGAGCGCGAGGCGCGAAAATGGTTCTGGCAAGAGTGATGTCGGCAACGGCAGCCCGCCATCCGGATCGGAATCGAATGCTGCGGCGTTGCTCACCTGCAGGCGGCGCGCTGATTCGAAAGGGGGGCCTCTCATGGAAGCCGGTCTTGCCGATCTGTTGGGTGCGATCAGCAGCTTCGTGTGGGGGCCGGCAATGCTGGTCCTGCTGCTCGGCACGGGGCTATATTTGACGGTGGGCCTCGGCCTGTTGCCGCAGCGCCGGCTCGGCTACGGCCTGCGCCTGCTCGTCGCGCCGACGGACAAGGCTGCGGCCGGCGAGATCCCGCCCTACCAAGCGCTGATGACCGCGCTGGCGGCGACGATCGGAACCGGCAACATCGCCGGGGTCGCCACGGCGATCTACCTCGGCGGGCCGGGTGCGGTCTTCTGGATGTGGGTGACGGCCCTGGTCGGCATGGCCACGAAATATGCCGAGGCCGTGCTGGCCGTCCGGTTCCGCGAGCAGGACGACCGCGGCGCCTATGTCGGCGGCCCGATGTACTACATCAAGAACGGGCTCGGCCACGGCTGGGCGTGGCTCGGCACGCTCTTCGCCCTGTTCGCGGCGATCGCCGCCTTCGGCATCGGAAACACCGTGCAGGCCAACTCGGTGGCCGACAGCCTGGAAAGCTCGCTCGGGATTCCCCATGCGGTGAGCGGCCTGGTGATGGCCGCGCTCGTCTTCCTCGTCATCATCGGCGGCATCAAGCGGATCGGCGAGGTGGCCGGGCGGCTCGTGCCCTTCATGGCGGCCGTCTACGCCCTGGGCGCGCTTGCCATCGTTCTGCTGCACATCGACGCCGTGCCGTCGGTCCTGGCCATGATCGTCACCGACGCCTTCACCGGCACGGCCGCGGCGGGCGGGTTCGCCGGTGCAGGCTTCCTCGCGGCACTGCAGTTCGGCGTCGCCCGCGGCATCTTCTCGAACGAGGCGGGCCTGGGGAGCGCCCCGATCGCGCACGCCGCGGCGCAGACGACCGACCCGGTCCGGCAGGGCGTCATCGCGATGCTGAGCCCCTTCTTCGACACGCTGATCGTCTGCACCCTGACCGCGCTCGCGATTCTCACGACCGGCGCCTGGACCAGCGGTCAGACCGGCGCCGCGCTGTCGGGCCTCGCCTTCGCCACGGGCCTGCCGGGACCGGGAAATCTGGTGGTGACCTTCGGCCTGATCCTTTTCGCCTTCACCACCATTCTCGGCTGGAGCTACTACGGCGAACGCAGCGCCGAGTACCTGTTCGGCACGCGGATCATCCTGCCGTTCCGCCTGGTGTGGGTCGCCGCGGTGTTCGTCGGCGCGATCGGCAATCTCGGCGCGATCTGGCTGATCGCCGACATCATGAACGCGCTGATGGCGTTGCCAAACCTCGTCGCGCTGCTGCTGCTGAGCCCGGTGGTGTTCCGGCTGAGCCGGGCCTACTTTCAGCAGGGAGAAAGAGTTCTCCGATAAGGGACCGGCCGCGCCTCACTCCGCCGCGAGGGGCGCGGCCGCCCGCCGCATCTCCTCGAGCGACTGGCGGATCACCTGCACGGCCGCAGAGAGCGCCAGCGCCGCCATGACGCCGGCGACGGCGAGATCGGGCCAGGCCGTGCCGGTGGCGAAGACGCCCGTCGCCGCCGCCATAACGGCGAGGTTGCCGATCGCGTCGTTGCGGCTGCACAGCCAGACCGAGCGCCGGTTGCTGTCGCCGTCGCGGAAGGCGAACAGCATCACCGCGACGGCAACGTTGGCGGCAAGCGCCGTGAAGCCGATAGCGCCCATCACCTCAGCCTCCGGGATCCCGCCGAACACCGCATGGTAGACCGCGGCGCCCAACACCCAGAGCCCGAACACGCCCATCGACGCGCCCTTGAGAAGGGCGGCCGAGGCCCGCCAGCGCAAGGCCATCCCGAGGACGAAGAGGCTGATCCCGTAATTGGCCGAATCACCGAAGAAGTCGAGCGCGTCGGCCTGCAGCGAGATCGAGCCGGCGGCGAGGCCGGCCGCGATTTCGATCAGGAACATGGCGAGGTTGATGCCGAGCGCCGCCCACAGGACCCTGCGGTAGCGATGGTCCCGGACGGGGGCGCGGTCGGCGTCGTGGTGGCAGCAGCTTGCACTCATAATCTCGTCCTCGGTGGGCTAGTCCTCGGAATGATGGTCCACCGGCTCCCCAACATGCGCCGCCATGTCCTTG
>CAZKCM010000060.1:0-26188 GCA_964551315.1 uncultured Rhodospirillaceae bacterium
GGCGACCAGGCTTTCGCGGTCCGGCGCCGCGATCACGAGGCTGATCAGCTCGTCGATGACGGGATCACTGATGCCGATGACGTTCCGGCTGCCGGGGATCTGGGCGGCCTCGGAGCTCCAGAAGTCGCGCTGCTCGTTGCCGGGCGACAGCGACTGGCCGAAGACCTCGACCGTCATGTCGAAGTCGAAATTGTCCATCCGGTTCTGGTATTGGGCCGTATCGACCGTTCGGATGCGCGCGTTGATCCCGAGGCGCGCGAGGTTCTGGACGAAGGGCTGGCAGATCCGCTCGAAGTCCGGATTGTTCAGCAGGATCTCGAACTCGAACGGCCTGCCGGTCTCGGCGTTGACGCGCCGCCTGTCCTCGATCACCCAGCCGGCTTCTTCGAGAAGCTTCATCGCCTTCAGCAGGTTGGCGCGCAGGCCACCCGGGCCCTCGGTGCTCGGCGCCTCATATTCCTGGGTGAACACTTCTTCGGGAATGCGGCCCCGGAACCGCTCCAGGATCTCAAGCTCCTCGCCGGTCGGCAGACCGCGCGAAGCGAGCTCCGAGTTGGAGAAGTAGCTCTCGGTCCGGGCGTACTGGCCGTAGAAAAGGGTCTCGTTGGTCCATTCGAAATCGAAGGCGTAGGCCAGCGCTTGGCGCACCCGCGGGTCCTTGAAGATCTCGCGGCGGATGTTGTAGGCGAAGCCCTGCATGCCGGTCGGGAGCTGGTTCGGGATCATCTCCTTGACGATGCGGCCGTCCCGCACCTGCGGGACGTCATAGGCCGTGGCCCACAGCTTCGCCGTATTTTCCAGCCGGAAGTCGATGCCGCCGGCGAACAGCGCCTGCAGGGCGACCGTGCTGTCGCGATAGTACTCGTAGCGGATGCGGTCGAAGTTGTTCTGCCCGACATTGACCGGCAGGTCCTTGCCCCAATAGTCCTCGACCCGTTTGAGCGTGATCGAGCGGCCGCTGTCGACCTTCTCGATCCTGTAGGGGCCGCTGCCGAGCGGCGGCTCCAGCGTCGTCTGCTCGAAGTCGCGCCCTTCCCAGTAATGCTTCGGCAGGACCGGCATCTGGCCGATGATCAGCGGCAGCTCCCGGTTGTCGCCACCGCCGAAGGTGAACCTGACCTTGCGCTCGCCGACCTTCTCCACCGTCTCCACGTTGGCGTAGTAGGCGCGATAGAAGGGATGCCCTTTCTCCTTCAGGGTCCGGAAGGAGAAGATCACGTCCTCGACCGTGATCGGCTCGCCGTCGTGCCAGCGCGCCTGCGGCCGCAGCGTGAACTCCACCCAGGACCGGTTCTCCGGCACCGTGATCGTCTCGGCGATCAGCCCATACATGGTGAAGGCTTCGTCCTGGCTCGACACCAGAAGGGTCTCGAACGGCAGAGACGACCCCGCGGCGGCGGTGCCTTTGAGGATGAAAGGATTGAGGCTGTCAAAGGTGCCGATCGCCCCGTAAGTGACGGTGCCGCCCTTCGGCGCGTCCGGATTGACGTAGTCGAAATGCTTGAAATCCGGCCCGTATTTCGGCTCGCCATGCATCGCCATGGCGTGGGCAGTGTGGACCTCCTCGGAGGCCGATGACGGCGCGGCGGTCGGCAGAAGGAACACCGCAGACAGCGCAATGGCGACGGCTCTCGGTTTCATGTCGGTCCCACTCTCTCCGGGCGTTGCGGGAAGTCTGGCACCAGATGGGACTTGTTTGCGATGATTATCAAGGCCTTGCAACATTAAGAATCGGCAAGGTCCGGGGTTGCCCATCCGGCGCCGACCGTCGGTCCAGCCTATACCGTCGTTTCAAGGAATGCACCTGGAGCGGTCGGGCCGGGACGCAAGGCCCGTGCAGGGCGCGCCGGGACCGACCGCCGGTTTAGGATTGGTCGGGGGCCGGGGGAAGCGGGTGGCTGGTGAGGCGCGCATATGCGTGCGAGACGAAGCCGACGGCGACAGCGAAGTTCGCGAAGAACACCACGACCCACGCCAGGGTGAGCCCATATCCCAGGGCCGCCATGTAGGGCACCCGCGTCAGGGCTTCGATGCCTTTATCCAAGGTGTGTTCGACAAGTCCGAACGGCACGATCACCAATAGGGCGCCGCCGAAAAGGCGCCAGGTCTGCCCGCGGCCGAGTTGCCAGGCGGTCGCCAGCGGGCGGCCGGGCGCGTCGAGCGCCACCATCGGGAAGGCCAGCGAAAGACGCGGCGCGACGATGATCATGATGGCAAGCGCGGCGACCGGACCAAACGCGAGTACCCGATCCAGCACGGTGCCTGCCACTGCGGGACCCAGTATCCCGACGAAAAGACCGATCGCGACCATCGGCGCGACGAGCACCAGGTAGAACAGGATGCCCGTGACGAGAAAACGCAGCTCCCGCCGGCCGAAGTGCAGGCTGGCCCGACCCGCCACCGCCTCGCCGAGCAGGACGTGCCGATGCCATCCGACAAGGAAAACCGCGCCGGCGACCGTCCAGAGAACAAGAGCGACGATGGCGCCCGTGATGCTTCGGAGGCCGGGATCCGCGAATGCCTCGATGCCGAAGGTAAGCAGCAGGAGGACGACCCACCAGGGCCACGCGCTCGCGACGAAGGCGCGCCAGTCGCGGAACAGGCCGCGATACCCCGCCGAAACCAATTCCCGGACGGGGAGCTTCGCGATGGTCTCCGGCGAGACGTCGGACGATTCCGGCCGCGAATCAACCATCGGAATTCCTTCTCTCTGGCCGATGCGGGCCCTTGGGTGCCATCGCGTGCCTTGTGCAGGCCCGTTCTGGAAGGGGAGCCCTTTAGGATCGGTAAAAGCCGCCAACCGAAGCGCAAGCCGTCCGCGCCCGGTTCCGATCTCGCCCATCGAGACGATGATCGAGGAGGCCGTCAGGCCTCGGCGAGGATTTCCAGAGCCTGGGCGTGAACGCGTGCGTCTCCGGCGGCGACGATGCGGTCGCCGGATTCGAGCGTGAGGGGCCGGCCCCGCCAATCGGTGACCGTCCCGCCGGCACCCTCGATCACCGGGACCACGGCGATGAAGTCGTGAAGGCCCAGGCCGGCCTCGATCGCCAGGTCGCCGAACCCGCTGGCAACCAGCGCGTAGTGGTAGCAATCGGAGCCGTAGAGCACCTGCCGCGTCCGCCGCCGGACCCGGTCGAACGCCGCCGCCGCCGGTCCTTCGAACTGGTGCGGCGAACTGGCGAAGAGTGCCGCCTGCTCCAGCTCGGGGCAGGGGCGGGCGCGAACCGGGCGGCCGTTGAAGCTGGTCGGCCGGCCGGCGGCGCCGATCCAGCGCTCGCCCAGGGCGGGATGGTCGATGACCCCGAGGATCGGCGATCCCCGCCGCACCAGCCCGATCAGGGTGCCGAACAGCGGCCGTCCGGTGACGAAGGACTTGGTGCCGTCGATCGGGTCGAGGACCCAGACGTGCTCGGCGTCCGGCCGTTCCGCCGGATACTCCTCGCCGATGACGCCGTGGTCCGGGAAGTTCTCGCGGATCAGGTCGCGCAAGGCGGCCTCCGCCTCCCGGTCCGCCGCCGTCACCGGGCTCAGGTCCGGCTTGTCCTCGACGGCGAGGCCGGAGCGGAAGTAGCGACGGATGATGGCGCCGCTCGTATCGGCCAAGCGCGCGGCAAGCGCGACGAATGGCTCCGGGCAGGCCTCGGTCACTTCGGTCATCGCAAGCAGCGGCCGCTGCCGTTCGTCATGGCAGCGGCTGCGGATTGTCGCTCAGCGTGCGCAACCAGGCGATGAGGTTGGCGCGATCCTCCGGATCCCGCAGCCCGGCGAAGGTCATCTTGGTCCCCGGCGCGTATCCCCGCGGGCTCTCGAGAAACTTGTCGAGGTCCTCGTAAGTCCACTCGCCGCCGAGCCCGGCGATCGCGTCGGAGTAGTTGTAGCCCTCGATGTGGCCCTTCGGCGCGCCGACGACGTTCCACAGGTTCGGCCCGACCTTGTTCGGCCCGCCCTGCTCGAAGCTGTGGCAGGCGACGCAGCGCTTCGAGATCTTTTCACCCGCGGCGGGATCGGCGTTCGCGATCAGGGCGCCGACCGAACCGTCCGCGGGCGCCGCGGCCTGCTGCATGGCCTCGCCGCCTGCGGTCTCCGCCGGTGCCGTGGACTCCTCGCCCGGCTGGGCCGTCGCCGCGGGCGCCGTCTCTTCCGCGGGCTCGGCCTCCGCCGCGCCGGTCTCGCCGCCCTCGGCCGGCTCGGCGGCCGCGGTCGGCTCCGGAAGCGGCTGGGGGTTGTCGCTCAGGGTGCGCAGCCAGGCGATGAGGTTCGCGCGGTCCTGGACGCTTTTCAACCCGGCGAAGGTCATCTTCGTGCCGGGCGCGTACTCCCGTGGGCTGGCGAGGAAGGCGTTCAGATCCTCGTAGGTCCAGTTCCCTTCCATCTCGGCGATCGCGTTGGAGTAGCTGAAGCCCTCGATGTGGCCCTTCGGCGCGCCGACGATGTTCCACAGGTTCGGCCCGACCTTGTTGGCGCCGCCCTGGTCGAAGGTGTGGCAGGCGGTGCAGCGGCTCGAGATCTTCTCGCCCGCGGCCACGTCGGCCGCGGCGAGCAGCGGGCTCACCGGCTCGACACCGGCTTCTTCTTTGGCTGGCGGCGCGGTTTCGCCCTCCGGCTCGGTACCGGCGACAACGACCGCCCCGGTCTCGAGCGGCTCCGGCTCCACGAGTCGGTCGGCGAGGATGCCGGATACGAGGGCAACCATGCCGCCGACGAGAATGGCGCCGGCAATCTTGTTTAGCTCGAGAGACGACATTCGGAAAAAACCTCTAGCTCGACTCGGACCCGGTTTGGAGGGGGTGCAACGGGCGCGGACTGTACCGCCTTCCGCGCCGGCTGTCCAATACCTGCCCGACTGGCAAGAAAACGCAGTTCCTAATGGGGCTTGGCGGCGGTATCTTGCACCGGCCGACGTCCTCTTGCCGCAGCCTGGGCAGCGAGGGAACGCGGCGATATGTCGCAGCCGCCAAGACCCGTCCGAACCGAATTCCATCCACCCGTTTCCAACCGTTTCATGCCGATGGCCGTCCCGCGCAATCCGATCGTCGTCATCCCTGCCCGGCTTGCCTCGACCCGCCTGCCCGACAAGCCGCTGGCGGACATCCACGGCGAGCCGATGATCGCCCACGTCTGGCGACGGGCGGTCGAAGCCGATGTTGGGCCGGTGCTGGTCGCCTGCGCCGACCGGGCGATCGCCGACGCGGTGGAGGCCGCCGGCGGCCGTGCCGTGCTCACCCGGCCGGATCATCCCTCGGGCTCGGACCGCGTCCACGAGGCGGTCCAGCGGATCGACCCGGACCAACGGCATGATCTCGTGGTGAACCTTCAGGGTGACCTGCCGACCGTGGCCCCGGAGGTGGTGCGCGCCGTGCTTGCCCCGTTCACCGACGCGGCGGTGGACATCGCCACCCTCGTCACGCCTATCGCCGACTCGGCGGAGCGGGATGACCCGAACGTCGTCAAGGCGGTCGTTGCCTTTCCCGACGCACCGCCGCCTTCCGGCGCCGCCGCCCGCCCGCCCGTCGCCCGCGCGCTCTACTTCAGCCGCGCCGCCGTCCCCGGCGGCGACGGGCCGCACTACCACCATATCGGTCTCTACGCCTATCGCCGCGCGGCGCTTGCCCGCTTCGTGCGGCTGCCGCCGGGGCTATTGGAACGGCGCGAGCGGCTGGAGCAGCTGCGTGCCCTCGAGGCGGGCATGCGGATCGACGCCGCGCTCGTTGACACGGTTCCGCTCGGCGTTGATACTCCGGCCGATCTCGCCCGGGCCCGCGCCCTGCTGGCGCCGCGGCGTCCGGCGTGACCGAGGCGCGGCCATGAACGAGAGCGGGCGCCGCGCCGCCGCTCGCGCGCGGACGACAAGGGAAGTACCGGGCCCGATGACCGAACAAGACCAGATCGCGGAGGAGTCCACGGTGGACGCGGACAAGGCGTCCCGCCGGATCGCCTTCCAGGGCTCGCCCGGCGCTTATTCCGATCTCGCCTGCCGCAGCGTCTACCCGGGCATGGAGACGCTGCCCTGCGCGGCCTTCGAGGACGCCTTCGCTGCGGTGCGCGACGGCCTGGCGCAGCTGGCCATGATCCCGATCGAAAACTCGGTGGCCGGGCGCGTCGCTGACATCCATCACCTGATTCCGGATTCGGGCCTGCACATCGTCGGTGAGCACTTCCAGCGGGTGAACCACCATCTGCTGGCGCCGAAGGGTGCCACGATCGCAGACCTCAAGACCGTTCACAGCCACGTCCAGGCGCTGTCCCAGTGCCGCAACCTGATCCGCGAGTTGGGGCTCAAGCCCGTTGTTCACGCCGACACCGCCGGTGCCGCGGCCGAAGTGGCGGCCCGCGGCGATCCGAGCGAGGCGGCGATCGCCTCCTCGCTCGCCGGCGAAATCTACGACCTCGACACGCTGCGGGTCGGCATCGAGAACGCCGAGCACAACACCACCCGTTTCGTCATCATGGCGCGCGACCCGGTCCATCCGGACGCGTCCGCCGGGCCGATGATCACCAGCTTCGTCTTCCGCGTGCGCAGCGTGCCGGCTGCGCTCTACAAGGCGCTCGGCGGCTTCGCCACCAACGGCGTCAACATCACCAAGCTGGAAAGCTACATCGTCGACGGCAACTTCACGGTCGCCCAATTCTATGCCGACATCGAAGGCCATCCGGACCAGCGCCCGGTGCGTCTGGCGTTCGAGGAACTCGGCTTCTTCTCGCGCGAGGTCCGCATCCTCGGCGTCTATCCGGCCCACCCCTTCCGGCGGAAGGGGACGCCTTCTTAGGGTGCCCAGGGTCGGCCGTGGGGGCCGGCCGGAGAACCTACACCGACCCCGCCAGCCAATCCTCGATCAGCCGCCGGGCGATGGATGCGCGGCTTGGCAGGCTGAAGTGCTCGTCCTCCGGGCCGCGGCGCAACTCTTCGCGGTCGAACCAGCGCGCGTCCTCCAGCTCGTCCTCGGCGACGCGGAGCGCCGTCGACCGCGCCCGGGCGGTGAAGCCCAGCATGATCGAGGCGGGAAACGGCCAAGGCTGGGACGAGTGATAGTGGATGGCCTCGGTCTCGACGCCGACTTCCTCCAGAACTTCCCGGCGCACCGCCTCCTCCAGGCTCTCACCGGGCTCCACGAAGCCGGCCAGCACGGAGTATCGCCCGGCGGGCCACCGCGGCTGGCGGCCCAGGAGCACCCGGTCGCCGTCGGTGACCAGCATGATCACGGCGGGATCGGTTCGCGGGTGGTGCAAGCCGCCGCAGTCGGCGTTCGTGCAGCGGCGCAGATGGCCGGCCTCGAGGCTTTCCGTCGGACTGCCGCAGGCGCCGCAGAAGCGGTTGCGGCCGTGCCAGTGCATGAGCCCGCGCGCATAGGCGAGAAGGGCCCCGTCCGCGTGGCCGATCACCGCCCCGACGGCCCGAAGGTCGAGGAACGCGCCGGGCCGCGACGGCAGGACGACCGCGGGATCCTCCAAATGCGAGAGATCGACCGCGAAATGCGCACAATCCGCGGCCAGCCCGAGGAACGCGACGGTAGACGCCTGCGCGAGCAGCGCCTCGGCCGCTGCCGCCGGAACGAAGACCGGCCGCGGCGGATCGTCTTCGGCAACCAGGTTGCGGTCGCGCCAGACCGGCAGGATACGGGTCGTAGGCTCCGCGAGACGCGCGGCGATCCAGGCGGCGTCCCGCCGTTGCGCGGCCGCACGGTCAAGCGGGCAGCCGGCGTAGACGTTCCGTTTTTCCTCCGTCTTGGTCATCGAGCCGTATCGCCCATCGGCCGGCCACCGGTTCCGGTCACGATCCGTCGCTCTCGCCGCCCTTCGCCTTGGGCGAGTCGTAGGGAAGGCGCAGATGCACCGGCTGGAGCCGCACCCGTGGCTTGCGCCGCGCCAGAAGATTGAGCGTCTCGACGAAGACGGAGAAACCCATCGCGGCGTAGATGTAGCCCTTCGGGATGTGGAAGCCGAAGCCGTCCGCCACCAGGGTCATGCCGATCAGCAGCAGGAAGCTGAGGGCCAGCATCTTGACCGTCGGATGGCGGGCGACAAAGCTGCTGACCGGGCCGGAGGCCACCAGCATGATGAAGACGGCAATGATCACCGCCGTGACCATGACCCAGAGCTCGTCGGCCATGCCGACGGCCGTGATCACGGAATCGAGGGAGAAGACGATGTCGAGGATGGCGATCTGCGTCACCACCGCGGCGAAGCTGGCCGCGACCCGCGCGGACTTTTCGCCCTCCTCGCCCTCCAGCCGTTCGTGGATCTCGGACGTCCCCTTGTAGAGGAGGAACAGCCCGCCGCCGATCAGGATCAGGTCGCGCCAGGAGAAGGCGTGGTCAAAGAGCGCGAAGACCGGCGCCGTGAGGCCGATGATCCAGGCGATGGCCGAGAGCAGCATCAGACGGGTGATCAGCGCCAGCCCGATGCCGATTCGCCGCGCCATCGTCCGTCGATGCGCAGGTAGCTTCTCGACAAGAACGGCGATGAACACCAGATTGTCGATGCCCAGCACGATCTCGAGCGTCGTCAGGGTGAGCAGGCTGAGCCAGATCTGCGGGTCGGCGAGCCAGTCCATGAGCGGGGCATCCCGACAAGAAAGCGAAGCGCATGTATCTGCTAAACGTCAGCGGCGCGAATGACAAGCGAGAAGGATCGTGGCCGGCGGGCGACCGCAAAGAGCCCGCGACGCGGCTGGGAAGGCCGGCGCTCCTCCTTCTCGTCCTTCTCGTCGCCCTGCTGTCCGCGGCCGCTCCCGCCCTGTCGTCGGAAGCGGGAGGGGACGGCACGACCCTCCGGCCAGAGGGGCAATTGGTCTACGACGTCCTGCGCCGCGGCGACGACATCGGAACCCTGACCCTCGAATTCCGCCCGTCCGGCGAGGGCAGCCTCGTCGTGCGCAGCCGCATGGAGATCGCCGTCTCCTGGCTGTCGATCACGGTGTTCCGGTTCCGGCACGACGCGGAGGAGCTGTGGCGCGACGGCCGGCTCGTCGCGCTCAGTTCGCGCACGAACGACGACGGGAAGAAGCGCCGGGTCGAGCTCCGGCGCGAGGGCGAAAGGCTGCGCGGTACCTACAACGGCAAGGCGCGTGACCTTCCGGGCGACCTGCTGCCGGCAAGCCTCTGGCATCCGGGAACGATTCTGCAATCGGCGCTGCTCGATCCGATCAAGGGGCGGTCGCGCGAGATCGCCGTCCATGACAGAGGCGAGGAAAAGATCACCGTGGACGGCCGGTCCGTCATCACCCACCGCTACTCGATCACCGGACAGATCAAACGGGAGCTCTGGTACGGACCGGACGGTCACCTGCTGCAGGTCCGTTTTCCGGCCGAGGACGGCTCCGAGATCACGTTCATCCTGCGATCGTCCACGCTCAAGGAGAATAACGACGACATTCGGGCAACAGGCCCCTTGTCCTTCCCGGGCTGAGACCTGATATAGTGGGCCGGGAGGTTGGCGGCGGACGGGCGCCTCGCCAACCCGGTCAGGTCCGGAAGGAAGCAGCCGTAACGAGTTTCCGCTCGGGTCGCCCAACCAGCCTCCCACCCTTCAGGTCCATCCCCTGGCGCGATGTCCGATCAGTCCTCTTCCACCAGCCTGTCGCCCGCTGATGACACGGCGCGAGGCCCTGCGGCGGAGGATGCCCATTATCGCGTCCTGGCGCGCAAGTACCGCCCGGCCACCTTCGGCCAGCTCATCGGCCAGGAGGCGATGGTCCGCACCCTCACGAACGCGATCGCCGCCGGCCGGCTGGCACATGCCTTCGTTCTCACGGGCGTCCGCGGCGTGGGCAAGACGACGACGGCCCGCATCCTGGCGCGCGGGCTCAACTGCGTGGGTCCGGACGGGAACGGCGGTCCGACGGCGGAGCCCTGCGGCGTCTGCGAGAACTGCCGGGCGATCGCCGAGGATCGCCACGTCGACGTGCTGGAGATGGACGCGGCCAGCCGCACCGGTGTCAACGACATCCGCGAGCTGATCGAGGGCGTGCGCTACCGCCCCGTCGCGGCGCGCTACAAGATCTACATCATCGACGAAGTCCATATGCTGTCGAACAGCGCGTTCAACGCGCTGCTGAAGACGCTGGAAGAGCCGCCGTCTCACGTGAAGTTCATCTTCGCGACGACGGAGATCCGCAAGGTGCCGGTCACTGTCCTGTCGCGCTGCCAGCGGTTCGACCTGCGCCGGGTCGATGCGGAGACGCTCACGCGGCACTTCGCCCGGATCGCCGAGATCGAGGGCGCCCGCATCGCGCCGCAGGCGGTGGCGCTGATCGCGCGCGCCGCGGACGGGTCGGTGCGTGACGGTCTGTCGCTGCTCGATCAGGCGATCGCGCTTGCCGAGGGCGAGGTGACGGAGGCCCAGGTCCGCGAGATGCTGGGCCTCGCCGACCGGGCGCAGCTCTTCGACCTGTTTGACCGGACGATGAGGGGTGACGCGGCCGGCGCGCTCGGCCTGATGGCGGAAATGTACAACGCCGGCGCCGATCCGGTGGTCGTGCTGCAGGATCTTCTGGAGCTGACTCACTGGCTGACCCGGATCAAGGTGGTTCCGCAGGCGGCCGAGGGCCCGACGGTGCCGGAGACGGAGCGCGTGCGCGGCCGGGCGATGGCGGAAAAGCTGTCGATGGGTGTCCTGGCGCGGACCTGGCAGATGTTGCTCAAGGGACTGGGTGAGGCGCAGGCCGCGCCGGCGCCGCTGCAGGCGGCCGAGATGGTGCTGATCCGGCTGACCCACGCCGCCGAGCTGCCGACCCCGGCCGAGCTGGTCCAGCGGCTTCAAGATGCCGCGGCCGGAACTGGGACCGAGCCGGGGAACGGGCCCGGGCGCGGCAGCGGTCCGGCCAGGCACGGCGCGCGATCGGATGCGAGCGGCCGGCCGGACGCCGGTGCAGCCGTCGGCGCGACCATCGGCGGCGGCGAGTCCGGGCGCGGCGGGGCGCTGCCGGCCGATCCGCGGCCGCGCGCGGCGTTCGCCGTCGGGGATCCCGCCGGCGATCCTTTCGGCGGGCCGATTGCCGCGTCTCGCGAGCCGGAGGCCGAGACGGCGGCGGTCGCGGCGCCCGATCCGAAGAGCTTTGCGGAGGTGGTTGCGCTCTGCGCCGAGCGGCGCGAAGCGCTGCTCCATGCCCATCTCGTGAACAGCGTTCATCTGGTCCGCTTCGAGCCGGGTCGCATCGAGCTGCGGCCGACTGGGCGGGCCCCCGCGAATCTGGCCAACCGGCTCGGCGCCAGCCTTTCGGACTGGACCGGTCGGCGCTGGGTAGTCAGCGTTTCGAGCGAGCCCGGCGCGCCCACGCTGGCCGAGCAGGCGGCGGCCGCGGCCGAGCGGGAGCGCCAGGCGGTGCTTGCCCATCCGCTGGTCGAGGCGGTGATGCGGCGCTTCCCGGGCGCCACCGTCGAGGCGGTTCGCGACCTGATCCCCACGGTGGCCGGACCGATGGACGCAATCTCGCCGGATTGGGGTGAAGAGGGCGGCGATCCGGACGGCGACGGCGCCGACCCGGAGCCCAGCAACGGAGACGAAAGCCCATGAAGAACATCGGCCAGATCATGAAACAGGCCCAGCAGATGCAGGCCAAGATGGCGGAGATGCAGAGCGAGCTCGAGCGCGTGGAGATCACCGGCAGCTCGGGCGGCGGCATGGTCTCCGTCACCCTCACCGGCAAAGGCGACATGCGTGCCGTCAAGATCGACCCGAAGCTTGTCGACCCGGCCGAGGTCGAGGTGCTGGAGGACCTGATCGTCGCCGCCTTCGGCGACGCCAAGGCGAAGGTCGAGCAGCATGTCTCGAGCGAGATGGCGAAGCTGACCGGCGGCATGCAGCTGCCGCCGGGCCTGAAGCTCCCCTTCTGATTCCGCGGGCGGCATCGACGCCCGGGCTCGACCGAAGCCTGCGCAATCCCTATTTATCGCCTGCGTTCGCGGGGCTTGCGTCGGGACCGCGCCTCGGCGGTTCGGCGCGAGAAATCGCGGGCGCGCATCCCGCAAATGGCTATGCTTCGGGCCGAGTCGCGGAGTCTCGGACAAGGGACCTCAATTCGAGGGAGCGGTTTCTGCATGACGATCTCCGATATGGAGCGGCTGATCCAGTTGCTCGCGAAGCTGCCGGGACTCGGCCCGCGCTCGGCGCGGCGCGCGGCGCTCCATCTGATCCGGAAGCGCGAATCGCTGATGCTGCCGCTCGCGACCGCCCTGGGCGAGGCGGCGGCGAACATCCGCAACTGCTCGGCCTGCGGCAATCTTGACACCCTCGATCCCTGCGGCATCTGCCGCGATCCGCGCCGCGACGCCGCGATCATATGCGTTGTCGAGGACGTGGCCGATCTTTGGGCGCTCGAACGCACGGCCTCGTTCCGCGGGCGCTATCACGTGCTGGGGGGCACGCTCTCGGCCATCGACGGCGTCGGGCCGGAGCAGCTCAATATCGACGGCCTCGTGAAGCGCGCCGCCGATCCGGCGGTGCAGGAGGTCATCCTCGCCACCGGCGCCACCGTCGATGGCCAGACGACGGCTCATTACATCATGGACCGGCTGGCCGGCCTCGACGTCAAGGTGACGCGGCTCGCCCACGGCGTGCCGGTCGGCGGCGAGCTCGACTATCTCGACGACGGTACCCTCACCGCCGCCCTGCGGGCGCGCCGGCCGCTGTAGGACGCGCGCTGAGCCTGTGTCGTCCGGCCGCCGGGCGTCGACTCGTGCGGCGCTGCCCAATTTCCGCCCAAGAAATCGCCGAAGCTTTGATCCGCATTCGCAACGAGTCCGATGGAGAGACCGGATGATGAGGCAGAACGACGGTCGCCGCGCGCCGACCCGGCGCGGTCCGGCGAGATTGGCACCCTTCGCGGCCTTTGCGCTGGCCGGCCTGCTGGCGGCGGCCGCCGGGGCGCAGGAGCGGCCGGACGCTGCGGAACGGACCGTCACGCTTGAGGATCAGACCGGCATCGCGCTGACGATCTATAACGAGAATCTGGCGCTGGTCCGGGACCGGCGCCGGGTGGTGCTGGACAGCGGCCCCAGCCGCCTCGCCTTCCTCGGGCTCAGCCGGCAGATCCGGCCGGAGACGGCATTGCTCGGCGCCGAGGGCGGACTCACGGTGGTCGAGCAGACCTTCCGGCCCGGCCTGCTGGGCCCCGAGCGTCTGCTGGAGACCTATGTCGGCGAAACCGTGCGCCTCGTCCGCACCCATCCGGAGACGGGCGAGGAGCGTGTCGAGGAGGCGGTGTTGCTGAGCGCCGCCGGCCCGGTGCTCCGTGTCGGCGACCGGGTGGAGATCGACCCGCCCGGCCGCATTGTGCTCCCGGCGGTGCCAGAGGGGCTGCGCGCGCAGCCGAGCCTCGTGGCGCTGGTCGAAGGCGGCGGGGCCGGCGAAACGCCGGTCGAGCTCCGCTACCTCACCGGCGGGCTGAGCTGGCAGACGGACTACGTCGCGGAACTCGATCCGGATGAAGACCGGCTCAGCCTCAGGGGGTGGATCACGCTCGCCAACGGCAGCGGCGCTTCCTATCGGAACGCCCGCATTTCGCTGGTGGCCGGCGACGTGAACCAGGTGCAGCCCTATCTGATGCACGACGCGGCCCGGACAGTGACGATGGAGATGGCCGCGGCGCCCGCGCCAAAGCGCGAGGCGCTGTTCGACTATCACCTCTACCGCCTCGACCGGCCGGTCACGCTCGGCGAGAACGAGACCAAGCAGGTGGCGCTGCTGTCCGCCGAGAACGTTCCAGTCGAGAAGGAGTACCGCTTCGTCGGCCTCAACCAGATGTACGACCATCGCGCCGGCGAACCGAGGCGGGCGAGCGCCGTCGTCCGTTTGAGCTTCGAGAATGCGAAGGCGGCGGGGCTCGGCCTGCCGATGCCGCAGGGTATCGTCCGCGTCTATGGTGGCGACAGCGCCGGCGACTTCCTGTTCCTTGGCGAGGACAGAATCGACCACACGCCGGAGGGGGAGACCCTGCGGCTGGAACTCGGTCGCGCCTTCGACGTCACCGCGCGGTCGCGTCAGACGGCGTTCGAGCGACTCGGCGAGCAGGCCTTCGAGACCGCCTTCGCGGTCGAACTCAGGAACGCGAAGCCGCAACCCGTCAATGTGACCGTGGTCGAGCAGATCCCCGGCGAGTGGGAGATCGTCGAGGAGAGCCATCCGCACGAGCGCAGCAGCGCGCGGCAGGCGGAATGGAGGCTGGAGATCCCCGCTAACGGTAGGGTGGAGCTGACCTACCGGGCCCGCGTGCGGTATTGAACGTCCGATGCGAAGAGAGAGGCGGTGCGGCCCTGTGGCAAGCCAAACGAGCAGAAATAAACTAAAATCGAGTTATTAACTGTGTATCAGTTAAAGGTTTGGCGGGCGCCGGGTTCTACCCGCGCGCGCCGGCGACCGGCGCGGTGACCAGAGCGGCCGGGGTGGCTTCTTCGAGCTGAAGTTCCTCGATCCGCTCCGCCCGTTTGGTGACCTTGTCAGTCGAGGTCCGGATCTGCCGCAGGTCCTCGGCCGCCTGGTCGAAATGCCGCTGCAGCTTGCCGACGCGGTCGTCGAGGCGCGCCATGTCGGTCAGCAGCGCGCGGACCTCGTTCTGGATGATGTCCGCCTGTTCGCGCATGCGCACGTCCTTGAGCACGGCGCGCACGGTGGTGAGCGTCGCCATCAGCGTCGTCGGCGAGACGATCCAGACCCGGTGCCGGAAGGACTCCTCGACCACGTTCGGGAAATTGGCGTGCAGCTCGGCATAGACCGCCTCGCTCGGCAGGAACATCAGCGCCGATTCGGCGGTCTCGCCGGCCACGATGTAACGCTCGGCGATGGCCCGGAAATGGGTGCGGATAGCCGTCGCGAAGTCGCGGCGCGCCTGGATCAGCGCCGCCTCGTCCTTGGCTTCGCGCAGCGCCCGGTAGCTCTCGAGCGGGAACTTCGCGTCGAGCGCGATCGGCCCGGGCGGGTTCGGCAGCCGCAACAGGCAATCGACCCGGCGCCCGCCGTTCAGCGTCGCCTGGAACTCGAAGGCGGAGGGCGGCAGCACACTCCGGACAAGGTCCTGAAGCTGGATCTCGCCGAAGGCGCCGCGGGCCTGCTTGTTGGCAAGGATCTCCTGCAGCCCGACGACCTGAGACGACAGCTCGGTAATGTTCTTCTGGGCCGCGTCGATCACCGCCAACCGCTCCTTGAGGTCGGCCATCGACTGCTGCGCCTGCGTGGCCGATTCCTGAAGCCGGTCGCCCACCCGCTTGCCGAGTTCGGTCAACCGTTCTTCGAGCGTCTTGGCCAGTGCCCGCTCCTGTGCCTGCATCCGCTCGGCCAGCGCCGCCTGCGCCGCCGCCTGGCTCGCCGCCATCTGCTCGAGCCGACCGGCCAACTCCGCCACCGCGGTCGAGGCCGCGCTCTCGCGCGGGCGGCGCAGGGCCAAGGCGGCGCCCACGGCCGCGATGGCCACCAGGGCGGTCAGGATGAGAATCGTATCGAGGTCCATGATCGACGCGCGCGCTGCGCCCCCTTTGGTCGGCGGGCCGGCCGTTGGCCCGGGATTCCCCTGCCTGGGACTTCTCGGCCCGGAGCGTCGGCTTGACGGCGCCAAGCCCAGGCCATACCTAATGCATAGCGAAGCGCCGACAGACAACTTAATCCATGGCTATCCGTAAGATTCTGACCGCTCCCGATCCGCGCCTCAAGGTAAAATCCAAGCCGGTGGAGCGCGTCGACGACGAGGTCCGTCGATTGATGGACGACATGCTGGAAACGATGTACGCCGCGCCGGGCATCGGCCTCGCTGCGCCGCAGGTCGGCGTATCGAAGCGGGTCATCGTCATCGACGTCTCCGGCGAGGACGAACCGCCGCGTCCGCTGCGCATGGCAAATCCGGAGCTGCTCTGGGTCTCCGATGAGGAGGCGGTCTACAACGAAGGCTGCCTGTCCGTTCCGGACCATTACGCCGACGTGGTGCGCCCGGCGCGCTGCCGTGTGCGCTATCTCGATCACGAGAACGAGATCCGCGAGCTGGAGGCGGACGGGCTGCTCGCCACCTGCGTCCAGCACGAGATCGAGCATCTCGACGGCATTCTCTTCATCGACCATCTGTCGTCGCTGAAGCGCAACATGATCCTGCGCAAGCTCCTGAAGGCGCGCAAGGCCGAGGCTCCCGTGGGCGCATCCGCCGGCATCGCCCGCGCCGGCTGAGCGCTGCCGAGGCCGGCCGATGCCCCGGCTCCGTCTGGCCTTCATGGGCAGCCCGGACTTCGCCGTCCCCAGCCTCAACGCTCTGATCGAGGCCGGCCACGAGATCGCCGCCGTCTACACCCAGCCGCCGCGTCCCGCCGGCCGCGGCCAGCGGCCGAAACCCTCGCCGGTCCAGGTCGCGGCGGAGGCCCACAACCTCCCGGTTCGCACTCCCGTTACCCTGAAGGACCCGGCTGAGCAGATGGCCTTTGCCGAGCTCGGGCTCGACGCCGCGGTCGTCGTCGCCTATGGCCTGATCCTGCCGCGCCCGGTGCTCGAGGCGCCGCGCCTCGGCTGCCTCAATGTCCATGCCTCGCTGCTGCCCCGCTGGCGCGGCGCGGCGCCGATCCAGCGGGCGATCCTGGCCGGCGACCGGGAGACCGGCGTCACCATCATGGTCATGGACGAGGGGCTCGACACGGGACCGACTCTCCTCGCCGAGCGCATTCCGATCGGGCCGGACGAGACGGCGGCGACGCTTCATGACCGGTTGGCCGCCCTCGGCGCGCGGCTGATCGTGGCCGCGCTCGACGGGCTCGCCACCGGGCGGCTCCATCCGGTGCCGCAGCCTGCGGAGGGCGTAACCTACGCGGCCAAGCTGACGCGCGCGGAAGGGCGGCTCGATTGGCGCCGGCCGGCATCCGTGCTGGAGCGGCAGGTGCGGGCGCTCGCGCCCTGGCCGGGGGCGTGGTTCGAGGCGGGCGGCGACCGGATCAAGGTGCTGGCGGCCGAACCGGCGCCGGGCGAGGGACCGCCCGGCCGGGTGCTGGACGATCGGCTGACCGTGGCCTGCGGCGAGGGCGCTTTGCGACTCACCCGCGTCCAGCGCGCCGGCAAGGCCCCGATGGGCGCAGCCGAGTTCCTCCGCGGCTTTCCCCTGCCGGCCGGAACCGACCTGCCGGCGGAAGGCGGGGCGGCGGCATGACTCGCTTCAAGCTGACCCTCGAATATGACGGCGGCGGCTTCGTCGGCTGGCAGCGCCAGGAGAACGGCCCCTCGGTGCAGCAGGCGGTCGAGGAGGCGGTGCGGGCCTTCTGCGGCGAAGCCGTGACGGTCCACGCCGCCGGCCGCACCGATGCCGGCGTCCATGCCCTGGGCCAGGTCGCCCATCTCGATATCGCCCGCGAGACCTCGGCCGACACCGTGCGCGACGCCCTCAACTTCCACCTCAAGCCCGCGCCCATCGCGGTGCTGCGGGCGGAGGCGGTGGGACCGGACTTCCACGCCCGCTTCTCGGCGACCGCGCGCGTCTATCTCTATCGCATCGTCAACCGCCGGGCACCGCTCACGCTCGATCGCGGGCGCGCCTGGCACGTGCTGCAGCCGCTCGACGCCGAGGCGATGCAGGCGGCCGCCCAGGTCCTCGTCGGCCGCCACGACTTCACAAGCTTCCGCGCCGTCCTGTGCCAGGCGAAGTCGCCGGTGAAGACGCTCGACGCGCTGGAGGTGACCCGCGACGGCGCGGAGCTGCGGATCGCGGCCCGCGCCCGGTCCTTCCTGCACCACCAGGTCCGCAACATCGTCGGCACGCTGAAGCTGGTGGGCGAAGGCAAATGGACCCGCGACGACGTCGCCCGGGCGCTCGCGGCGCGTGATCGCGCCGCCGCCGGTCCCACGGCGCCGGCCGAGGGCCTTTATCTCACCGAAGTGCGGTACTGAGCGGGGCAACCTTCCAGGGCCCAGGCCGTTCTCCGGACGAGATCCGCATCTTTCATTGTCGGGGCGGAAGGATCGAGATGGCCGCGCACGACCACAGCCACGCGCACGGCGCCGACGCGAGCGAGCGGCGGATCTTCTGGGCGATGCTGCTGACCGGCGGTTTCATGCTCGTCGAAGCGGTTGGCGGCGTCCTGTCGGGCTCGCTGACGCTCCTCGCCGATGCCGGGCACATGCTGACGGACGTCGGTGCCCTGGCCCTCGCCTATGGGGGCGTCCGGCTCGGCCGCCGCCCGGCCGACCCGCGGCGCTCATACGGCTATCGGCGCCTCGAAGTGCTTGCCGCCTTCGTCAATGGCGTGATGCTCCTGGCGCTCACCGTCTGGATCGCGATCGAAGCGGTCCGCCGCTTCTTGGAGCCGGTGGAGATCCTGAGCGGCCCCATGCTCGCCATAGCCGCGGCCGGCCTCCTGGTCAATGTGGGCGCGCTGTGGATTCTGCACGGCGGCGACCAAGAGAACATCAACATCCGCGGCGCGCTCGCGCATGTCGTCGGTGACCTCCTGGGCTCTCTCGCCGCCATCGTCGCCGCGGTCGTGATCCTGGCGACCGGCTGGACGCCGATCGACTCGATCCTGTCCCTGTTCGTGGCGTTCCTCATCGTGCGAAGCGGCCTGGCGGTGGTGCGCCGCTCCGGCCACATCCTCCTGGAAGGCGCGCCCGAAGGCATCGACGCCGAGGCGATCGAGCGGGATCTCGCCACCGTGCCGGGGGTGGAGGACGCCCACCACGTCCATGTCTGGTCGCTCACCTCGGGCCGGCTGCTCGCGACGCTCCATCTGCGCCTGGCCCCCGACGCGCGCCCCGGGGAGGTGCTGCCGGCCGTCAAGGCCCGCCTCCTGGACCGGTTCGGCATCGCGCACTCCACGGTGGAAATCGACCCGGAAGGCTGCATGGACGAGCGCGGGCAGGAGGTCCACGCCTCCCGGAACGACCGCGCGGACGCGGCGCGGCGGTAACCGGGCCTAGGTTACCATCCCGTCTGCCGTGGACCTGATCAGCAGGCTGATTGCAACGTCGAGCGCGACTACGCCGCTGGCGGCCAGTCCGCCGACGCGCAGCGCCGTCCGTGCGATGAACCAGTCGAAGATCAGGATCGCCAGCGTCACGAGCAGAAGAAGGACCGAGCCGAGGCCTCCCGGCAGGACGCGGCCGGTGGCCAGCAGCATAACCGGCAGATAAACGCCGATGCGCAGGATCGTCGCCCAGTTGTAGGCGACGATGTAGCCGACATATTCGGCGTTCCGGTCGATCATCTGGCTGGCGTAGTAGGCGGCCAAGGGGAACGCCACCCAGCTCGTGACATAGGCGATCGCCTCGACGAGGAGCAGGCGCAGAAGCCCGGCCTCGACCGGAGTCTCCAGGAAGTGCAGCGCGGCGAGCAGCGCGTAGGCCGGCGCAACCACGACCGCGACCCGAAAGGAGCGCCAGAAGCCCTCCACGGACTTGTCGAAAAAGGCCATGCCCTGCGGATCGAAATGCGCCAGCTGCCAGACGCCGGTGAGCGCCAGCGCCGTCTCGCGCACGGTCAGCATGGATCCGCCGCAGCCCGCGCGGAGCGACCGAAATAGCCGTCGAGGACCGCCGTGTAGATGTCGGCCAGCGCCCGAAGATCGGCGACCGGGACGTGCTCGTCCGTCTTGTGCATGGTCTGCCCGGCAAGCCCGAACTCCGCGACCGGGCAGTAGTCCTTTATGAAGCGGGCGTCCGAGGTGCCACCGGTGGTGCTGAGCTCCGGCCGTCGGCCCAGCACCTGCTCCACGGCATCGGCGATCAGGTCCGAAAGCGGGCCCGGCGGCGTCAGGAAAGCCTCGCCGCTGACCGCGATCTCGAGGTCGTAGCGACCGCTCCCCTCCCCGAGCGCAGCATCGAAGCGGGCGCGCAGCCAGCGCTCGATGTCGGCGGCGCGATGGCGGTCGTTGAAGCGGATGTTGAACACGGCCTGCGCCCGTGCCGGGATGACGTTGCTCGCCGGGTTGCCGACGTCGATCGTTGCAACCTGAAGGGTCGAGGGCTGGAAATGCGCGCTGCCCTCGTCGAGCGGCTCCGAAATGATCGCGTTCAGCATGCGCACGAGCCGGTGCACCGGGTTGTCCGCCAGATGCGGGTACGCGGTGTGGCCCTGGACGCCGTGCACGGTGAGCCGCCCGTTCAGGCTGCCGCGGCGGCCGATCTTGATCATCTCGCCCAGCCGTGTCGGATTGGTCGGCTCGCCGACCAGGCAGGCGTCGAGCGTCTCGCCGCGGTCCTTCAGCCAGTCGAGGACGCGGCGCGTTCCGTTGACCGCCGGTCCCTCCTCGTCGCCGGTGATGAGAAGGCTGATCCGTCCGCCGAAATCGGGTCCGTGCGTCTTGAGGAAGCGCGCGGCCGCGGCGGCGAAGCAGGCAACGGCCCCCTTCATGTCAGCGGCGCCGCGGCCATACAGCATTCCGTCCACGATCTCGCCGCCGAAGGGGTCGACGCGCCAGGTCGCGGGCTCGCCCGTCGGCACCACGTCGGTGTGACCGGCGAAGCAGAAGTTCGGCCCGTCCTCGCGGCCGACCGCGGCGTAGAGGTTGTCGACGGGCGGGCTGCCGCCGCCCTCGAAGCGCAAGCGATGGCAGGTGAACCCGAGCGGCTCCAGCACCCGTTGCAGCAGGTCGAGGGCGCCGGCTTCCGCCGGGGTCACGCTCGGGCAGCGGATCAGCGCGCGTGCCAGCTCGACCGGATCGATATCGAATGCCGCCGCGCCCGTGGGGCCGTCTTCGGTCAATCCCGTTCCCGTCAATCCCGCAGCAGCTCGTTGATCGAGGTCCTGCTTCGCGTGCGCTCGTCGACGCGCTTCACGATCACCGCGCAGTAGAGACCGGGACCTGGCTCGCCGTTCGGCAGCGGCTTGCCGGGCAGCGTTCCCGGCACAACGACCGAATAGGCCGGGACGCGCCCGTAATGGACCTCGCCGGTCGCGCGATCGACGATCTTCGTCGAGGCGCCGAGATAGACGCCCATCGACAGCACCGCGCCTTCCTCGACGACGACGCCCTCGGCGACCTCTGCCCGCGCGCCGATGAAGCAGTTGTCCTCGATGATTACCGGCCCGGCCTGGATCGGCTCCAGCACGCCCCCGATGCCGGCTCCTCCGGAGATGTGGCAGTTCTTGCCGATCTGGGCGCAAGATCCGACGGTCGCCCAGGTGTCGATCATCGTGCCGCGATCGACATAGGCGCCGACATTGACGAAGCTCGGCATCAGCACGACGCCCGGCGCGATATAGGCCGAGCGGCGGACGACGCAGGTCGGCACCGCGCGGAAGCCGGCGGCGCGGAATGCCGCATCGTCCCAGCCGGCGAACTTCGACGGCACCTTGTCGAACCAGGCGGCTTCCGCCTCGCCGTCGCTGCCTTCCGGCGAGACCAGTCTGCCGAAGCGGCCGCCGCCGGGAATCGGCGCCATGTCATAGAGGCGGAAGGACAGCAGCACGGCCTTCTTCAGCCACTGGTGGGTGACCCAGAGGCCGTTGCGCTTCTCGGCAACCCGGAGGGCGCCGCGATCGAGGGCGTCGAGTGCCGTCTCGACGGCGTCCCGGACGGCGCCCCCGGTCGTCGGCGACAGGCCGTCGCGCTCGTCCCAGGCCGCGTCGATGGTGGCTTGCAGATCGTCGGTATTCATGGGCTGGTTCCGCTGATTCCCGGCGGCAGGGTTGGCGAAAGGTTCCCGAAGATGGTGCAGCGCGTACGGCCTGTCAACGCCGTCGCCTCGGCCGCTCGCGCTCTTTGCCCGCTTCCGGCGAATGGAAGTTCGGATAAATTGACCGGTGCCGAGTGCACCGGGCCGGAGGAGGGGAGATGAGCCAGGACCATGGAACGCCGGAACGAAGGGCGGTTGACCCGACCCGGGAACAGCTCGCCGGCCTGATCGCTGCCAGGATGGCGCAGGAGCTCGATCGTCTGTCGGCTGATTTCCGGAAACCGAACGGGATCAACGCCTGCGTCCTCGACGATCTGCTCCCGGAAGAGATCGCATTGCGGATATTCGAGGCGTTTCCGGCGCAGGGGCGGATGCGGTTCAACAACACGCTGCGCGAACGCAAGCACGTCGCCGCCCAAATGGACCGCTACGATCCCATCCTCGAAGAAGCCATCTATGCCTTTCAGGACGCGCGCGTCGTCGAGACGGTCGCCCGGATCACGGGGTTGCGGGCGCTCGAACCGGACGAGCATCTGTATGCCGGCGGAATCAGCGTCATGTCGCGGGGGCATTTCCTCAACCCGCATCTCGACAATTCCCACGACAAGGATCGCGAACGCTACCGCGTCCTCAACCTGCTCTACTACGTCACCCCAGACTGGAAACCGGAGAACGGCGGCAATCTCGAACTTTGGGACGATGGGCCCAAGGGGCGACCGCGCGAGATCGTCAGCCGGTTCAACCGCCTCGTGCTGATGATCACGAATCGGAACTCCTGGCACTCCGTCAATCGAGTCAAAAGCGACGGGCGGCGGTGCTGCGTGTCCAACTACTACTTTTCAAGGTATCCAGCCGACGATCGGAGTTACTTCCACGTGACGACATTCAGGGGAAGGCCGGAACAGCCGCTGCGCGACGCCGTTCTCCGAATCGACGGCCGCGTTCGGATGGCCATGCGGAAGCATTTCCCGGCTCTTCTCGGGGAAACCTCCCACCTCTACAAGAAGACGCCGCGCGATCGGCGGTAACGCCGTCGCGAACGAGGAAGGGAACGCCGCCCCGGTCAGGCGCGGGCGCGGCGGTAATGACCGCGGCGGGGCTCAGCCGCGCCGGGTGGCCGCGGCGGCTTCCAGCCAGCCGACCAGATCGTCGGTGACGTAGTCGATGTGGTCGCCGTCGGCGCCGTCCTGCGCCCATTCCGCGTCGGTGCGGACCAGGACCGTGGTCATACCCAAAGCCGCTGCGGGCGCCAGGTTTCGGGGCAGGTCTTCGAACATCGCCGCCGCCCGCGGGTCGATGTCGTGGCGCGCCACCAGGTTGGCATAGCAGCTCGGGTCGGGCTTCGGCACGTAGTCCATGGCGATGATGTCGAAGATGCCGTGGAAGTGGTGGCCGACGCCGAGCCGCGCAATCACGTTCTCCGCATGGCGCACGGAGCCGTTGGTGAAGATCACCTTGCGCCCCGGCAACCGGCCGAGCGCGGCGTCGAGCGCCGGGCTCGGCTGCACCGGCGAGCAGTCGATGGCGTGGACGTATTCGAGGAACTCGGCAGGCGCCAGCCCGTGGCGGATCATCAGGCCGCGGAGCGTCGTGCCGTACTCGCGGAAGTACTGCTTCTGGATCCGGTGCGCCTCCGTCGCGTCGACGGAGAGGAACCTCTGGATGAAGGCGTTCATCCGGGCATCGACCTGGGCAAACAGGTTGCAGGACGCCGGATAGAGGGTGTTGTCGAGGTCGAAGATCCAGGCTTCGACGTGATCGAGCGCGCCTTCGGCTGGAAGCCCGGAAGCGACCGATCTGTCCGGACGTGGAGGCGCGGAACCTATGTCAGGCATGCCCAAAGAGTAGGGTCGCCGCCGACGCAAAACAACCCTTTCCGTCCCTTGCCCGGCCGCCGCGGCGCCCCCGGGAATGCGCCACCGGTCCCCTCGGCACCCGCCCGAGGGCCGGCGGACGCGTCCGCCCCCGGCCCCGCGGCTCCGGTCATCGCGCCCCGCGGAGGCCGCGAGCGGGTCATGTCAGGTGATGTTGGCCCGCAACGACTTGATCAGCCCGTCCATCCCTTCGCGCTGCACCACCGAGGTGAACTCGGACCGCCTGCTGATGACCATGCTCACGCCATCGACGACGACGTCGACCAGCTTCAGTCGGTCGCCGTCGCGCCGCACCCGCCAGCCGAAGCGCGTCGGCGCTTCGCCCGGTTGCTCGATGACCGTCTCGACCAGGGTGTCCCGGTCGCTCAGCGTCCGCACGTCGGTGATGGCGAAGTCGTCGATTCGTTTGTCCGCCAGGCGCCGGGCATAGGTCTGTACGACGAAGGTCGCGAAGGCTTCCTGGTAGGCCTGCTGCTGCTCGGGCGTGGCGGTATGCCAGAACCGGCCGAGAACCAGACGGCTGATCGTGTCGAAGTCGAAGGCCCGGCGAAGCAGATCCTCGAGCGCCGCCTGACGTTCGGCCACGGGATCGGAGCCGTCGAGAATGTCGACCGCTTCGTTGCCGAGCCGGTCGATGAACGCGCGTGGATCCTCCGCGGCCGAAGAGGGCGCGCCGCCGAGGCCGATCAGGATCAGGGCGGCTATCAAGATCGGTCCGAGCGCCGAGCTGCGTGATGCTGTGGACATGGCAAGCCCCGTGCGAGGGAGAGGGGGCGCCCGGCGCTGCTCCCGGGCTAAACTAGCCAACGTCCATGGCCGTCGGGATGTTCCCGCCGGACCTCCCTCCGCGGGCGCGGTCGGCGGGGCTTCTGCACCCCGGCGGCGGTCAGGTGCGGCGGATGATGGTGCCGACGCCGTGCGCGGTGAAGATCTCGAGCAGCAGTGCGTGGGGGACGCGCCCGTCCAGGATGACCGCGGCCTCGACGCCGTTCTCGACGGCGTCGAGGCAGGTCTCAATCTTGGGGATCATGCCTCCGTGAATCGTGCCGTCTTCGATGAGAATGCGCACCTGCTCGACCGACAGGGTCTCCATGAGCGCGCCGGACTTGTCGAGCACGCCGGCCACGTCGGTCAGCATGAGGAGGCGCGTGGCCTTGAGCGCGGCGGCGATGGCGCCCGCCGCCGTGTCGGCGTTGATGTTATAGGTCTCGCCGGAATCGCCGAATCCGATCGGCGCGATGACCGGGATGAGGCCGGCACCCTCGATGGCCTCGATCGCCTGCGCGTTGATGCGGTCGGGCAGGCCGACGAACCCCAAATCCACGGGCTCGCCCTGCTTGCTTACCTGCATCCGGCGCGCCCGAATCAGACCGGCGTCCTTGCCGGAGAGGCCGACGGCGCTGCCCCCGGCGGCGCCGATCGCCGAGACGATCTGCTTGTTGATCGTTCCGGCCAACACCATCTCGACGACCTCGACGGTCGCCGCGTCCGTCACCCGCAGGCCGTCGACGAACCGGCTCTTGATCTGCAGCCGCTCCAGCATCTGACCGATCTGCGGGCCGCCGCCATGCACGACGATCGGGTTGATGCCGACCTGCTTCAGCAGCACGATGTCTCGGGCGAACAGCTCAGCAAGCTCCGCGTCGATCATCGCGTGGCCGCCATACTTGATGACGAAGGTCTTTCCCGCGTAGCGCCGCATATAGGGCAGCGCCTCGGTCAGGGTGCGCGCCGTGCGCAGCCAATGCTTGGTTTCGGCGAAGTTCGTCTGTGCCATGGGCGGGGACTTTATCCGAATAGTGTGGGGCGTGCCAGCATCGCCCCGGTTCTTGTTGTCTCGGCGGCTCATCCGGGCCGTTACTCGGGCGTTGCCAGTGCGGCGAGGGCGGCGCGCAGCTCCGCGATGCCTTCGCCGGAATGGGCGCTGGTGGCGAGGATCTCCGGATGCGCGGCGGTGTGCCGGGCGATCTCTTCGGCCGTCGCGGCCCGGATCGCGGCCAGCGGACCGGGCTTCACCTTGTCGATTTTGGTGAGGACGATCTGGTAGGACTGCGCCGCGGCGTCGAGTAGTGCCATCGCGTTGCGGTCCGCCTCCTTAAGCCCGTGCCGGGCATCGACCAGAAGGCAGAGGCGGCGCAGATTCGGCCGGCCCTTGAGGTAGCTTTCGGTCAGTCCGGTCCAGTGCTTGATCAAACCCTTCGAGGCGCGCGCGAAGCCATAGCCGGGCAGGTCGACCAGCATGAGACGCCCGCCGAGATCGAAGAAGTTGATCTGCTGCGTGCGGCCCGGGGTGTGCGAGACTCGCGCCAGAGTCTTGCGCCCGGTCAGCGCGTTGACCAGGCTCGACTTGCCGACGTTCGAGCGGCCGGCGAACGCCACTTCCGGCAGACCGATCGGCGGCAGTGCCTCGATCCGCGCCGCGCCGGCGACGAAGCGGCAGTCCTGGGCGAAGAGGCGGCGCCCCGCCTCCAGCCACGCGGCACGTGCCTCTTCCCCGGTCTCCGCCGCTGTACCGTTGGCCGGATCGTTCGCGGAAGCGTTCAGGCCTTCACCCCCATGCGTCGCATGATCACCCATTGCTGTGCGATCGACAGAATGTTGTTCCAGGCCCAATAGATCACCAGTCCGGCCGGGAACTGCGCCAGCATGAAGGTGAAGATGACGGGCAGCAGCATGAACACCCGTGCCTGCACCGGGTCCGGCGGCGGCGGATTGAGCTTCTGCTGCAGGAACATGGTGATGCCCATGAT
>CAZKCM010000061.1:0-25966 GCA_964551315.1 uncultured Rhodospirillaceae bacterium
CGCTGATCGACACCGGCAGCCGCATGGACGAGGTGATCTTCGAGGAGTTCAAGGGAACCGGCAACTCCGAGATCATCCTCGACCGGAAGCTGTCGGACAAGCGCACCTTCCCGTCCATCGACATCACCCGGTCCGGCACCCGGAAGGAGGAGCTGCTGGTCGACAAGGCCACGCTCCAGAAGATGTGGGTGCTTCGCCGCGTGCTCATGCCGATGGGCGTTGTCGACGCGATGGAGTTCCTGCTGGACAAGCTGAAGCAGTCGAAGACGAACGCCGACTTCTTCAGTGCGATGAATCAGTAATCGACGGATTTTCCTTTCGGATTACTTTTTCATCTCTTGGCGCGTGCAAATGCCGCTGCACAATCGGCGGCGGGCCATTCTTTCTCTCTGCCACGCCCGAACGCGAACCGCGCGGGCGCGCAAGACCACGAAGGAGCAATGGCACGGTCTCCGGGGCATGCGGATGGCGGCCGGTTGGTCGCTCTGTCGCGGGGCCGTATTCGGCGGACAGCGCCGCGCTACACGCCGCGAATCTTGCGGCGATGAACCGGGCTGCGGCGGGGGTTCTCCGCCATGGCGCTCCAGATCGGCCGCTCGCCGGGTGCGGACCGCGAGGTTGCGCTGATTCGGGATCTCGGCCGGCCGGTCTCTGCCCGCGTCGAGGATCTGCCCGAGGTTCGTTACGATGGCGGTTCGATGCGGCGGAACAGGTCCGGATAATCGATCACCAGCCCATCGGGATCGATGGGCAGCTCGGCCGTGAAGCCGGTGAACAGACCACGATCCTCGAAGATGACCGTCCAGCCGCGCTCGTCCCGGTCGCGGCAGGTGTAGCGCTGATCCACAGCACGGACGCCGAGGGACGGGACGAGGACATAGACCATCCGGAGGTCGGCCCGCTGTCCGGGGCGGAGGTCGAGCCGCCGGACTGGCAGGGTGTTCGTGAAGGGCGTGGCCGAGATGTCGATGTCGAAGCACCCGTCGAGCCCGGTCAATGACCCGCCGTCATCGGACCGCCAGTGGCCGCGTCCGTCCGTCCGCAGCGTAAGGACGCGGCTGCCGCCGCTGTGGTGCAGGTCCAGGATCGTCTGCCGGACCCGCCAGTCCCCGTCGATCTTGATCTCGTATTGAAGGCGAAACGGCACGCCGTCTTCGAGGCCGAGGACGGTGCCGTTCGCCACATAGCCCACGTCGTCAGCCGCGCGCAGGCGCAGATGTTCGAGACCCGGCCCGCTCCAGGGAGCCCAGAAGACGGTGCGGTCGAGGAGCGGGCGGTCCGGAGTCATTGGAAGAGCGGGGTCACGGGAGCAGGACCGTCGATCCCGTGGTTCGGCGCGCCTCGAGGTCCCGGTGCGCCTGCGCGGCTTCGCGCAGGGGATAGGTCTGGTTGACCGCAATGCGGACGGCGCCGCGACGGACGACGTCGAAGAGGTCCGTTGCGGAGGCGAGGAGATCCGCCCGCTTGGCCGTGTAGGTGAAGAGCGTCGGCCGGGTGAGGAAGAGCGAGCCCTTGGCCGACAGGACGGAGACGTCGACCGGCGGCACGGGGCCGGACGAGTTGCCGAAGGTCACCATCAGGCCCAAGGGCGCCAAGCAGTCGAGGGACGATGCGAACGTGTCCTTCCCAACCCCGTCATAGACGACCGGCACGCCGACGCCGCCGGTGATCTCGCGCACGCGGTCGACGACGTTCTCGGTGCGATAGAGGATGGGGTGATCGCAGCCATGGGCGCGGGCGACTGCCGCCTTCTCTTCCGAACCGACCGTCCCGATCACCGTGGCGCCGAGGTGCTTCGCCCACTGGCAGAGGATCAGTCCGACACCGCCGGCGGCGGCGTGAACGAGGATCGTCTCGCCGGGCGCGACGCGATGCGTCCGCCGAAGGAGGTACTGCGCGGTCATGCCCTGCAGCATCATCGCCGCCGCGGTCCGGTCGTCGATGTCGTCCGGCAGCTTCACGAGGCGATCGGCCGGCATGAGACGGACCTCGGCATAGGCGCCGATCGGCGGCGAGGCATAGGCGACGCGGTCGCCCGGCCGCAGTTCCGCGACATCGGGGCCCACGGCTTCGACCACGCCGGCGGCCTCCAGCCCGATGCCGGACGGAAACCCCGGTACCGGGTAGAGACCGGTCCGGTGGTAGATATCGATGAAGTTCAGCCCGACGGCGGTCTGGCGAAGGCGAACCTGGCCCGACGCCGGCGCGCCGACCTCCACCTCCTCCCAGCGCAGAACCTCCGGGCCGCCGGCTTCGTGAAAGCGAATGGCGTGAGGCATCGGCGAACTCTCGTCCTGGCCGAGAGGTTCAGGCCAGATGCCTGCGCAGGAAGCTCGCCGTGCGCTCGTTGGCGAGTCGCGCCGCCTCTTCGTTCCAATGGGCCCCGCCAACCCGGGCGAAGGCGTGGTTGACGCCGGGATAACTGTAGATCGTGACGTTGCTGTTCCGTCCCAGCGTCTCCTTGATCTTGGCCTGGGCCTCCTTGGACACGAACTGGTCTTCTTCGGCGATGTGCAGGAGAAGCGGCTTCGTGATGGCCGATGCCTCGCCGAGGACCGAGTCGATATCGACGCCGTAATAGCTGACGTTGCAATCGGCATTCGAGCGGGTCGCCATCAGATAGGCGAGCTTGCCGCCGAGGCAGTACCCGACCGTGCCGGCCTTGCCGGAACAGCCCGGGATTCCGCGGAGGTGATCGAGGCTGGTGATCAGGTCGTCGACACCCTTCGACTGATTGAATCCCTGCATGAGCTCGAAGGCTCTCTGCCACTCGGCATCGGTCTTGTCGGTGAGTTGAACGCCGGGCTGCTGCCGCCAGAACAAATCCGGACAGAGCGCGATGTAGCCTTCGGCCGCGAGGTCGTCACAGATCCCGCGCATAACGGCATTGACCCCGAAAATCTCCTGGATGACCAGGACTGCCGGCGCCGACTCGCCCGGTCCCACGCCCGTGGGTTTGGCGAGATAGGCCGAAAAGCTGCCGTCTGGGCCCTCGATCAAAATATCTGGCATCACAGCCCCCAATTTCGTGCCAATCCTTTACGGATTTTAAAGGATTACAGTAGCGGGAAGCGATTGGCTTGTCATCGATCGCGCTGATGACATTCTTTGGACGGGCCCGGAGTCGGTCAGGGCGGTTCGAGGCGGAGGAGGACGCCTTCAAGACCCAGCAGGAACCACTTGGTCTCCAGACCGCCCGCGCCGCTATAGCCGCCGAGGCGGTTTGCCGCGGCGACGATCCGGTGACAGGGGATCAGGATCGGGATCGGATTCTGCCCGCAGGCCGCGCCGACCGCGCGCGGGACGGAGCCGAGCGCGCGGGCGATCTCGGCGTAACTGCGCGTGGTCCCGTAGGGGATGCGGCACATCGCGTCCCAGACCGCCTGCTGAAAGCGGCTGCCGGATGGCGCGAGCGGCAGGTCGAACCGCGTCAGCCGGCCGTCGAAATAGGCTTTGAGTTGCCGGGCGGCCGCGGCGAGGAGAGGGGTTTCCGAAGCGGGCGCGGCGGCGCCCCAGTCAAGGGCGACGATTGCGCCGTTCCGCTCGTCGAGGGTCAGCGGCCCGAGAGGGCTCTCGACGGTGAGTCGCGCCGTCTCCATCACCCCAGCGCCAGGGCTTGCCCGAGCCCGCCGGGCTCGGCGATGGGAAGGGAGCAGGTCGGGCCGCGGCAGACATAGGCGGTCGCTCGGCCGTCGATCTGCGGTTTTCCGGCGGCGGGATGATTCGGCGGAAGGCTTTCGCCGGGCGGCAGCACGGTGAGGACGCGGTTCGGCAGCGAGCAGCCGGCGAGTGCCTGGAGGAGCGCCTCGGTGTCGTCTTCGCCGCGGCGGCCGACGATGACGACCTGGAGTGCGTTCTGCAGAAGCTCGTTGTTGTTGAGCAGGGTCGCAAGAGGAAAGACATTGCGACCGATCTCGCCTGCGAAAGCGGCGACGAGGGCGTCGGCCCGGTCGCGATAGGCGGTCTCTCCGGTGAGGTGATGAAGCCGGGCAAGGACCCCGACCATCGTTCCGTTCCCGGAAGGAATGGCGCTGTCGGCCGCGTTCTTGGTCCGGACGATCAAGTCGCCGGCGTCGTCGGCGGTGAAGAAGTAGCCGCCATTGGCGCCGTCCCAGTAGTGGCGGTCGAGCGTCTCGACCCAACGGCGCGCCTGCGCGAGATAGGTGCCCGCACCGGTCGCCTCGTGGAGGGCGAGGGCGGCGCGGCAGAGATGCGCATAGTCGTCGAGGGTGGCGGCGTGCTTTGCTTGGCCATTGCGCCAGCTGTGGAGCAAACGATCCTGACCCTCGATGCTCATCCTGTCGCGAATGAAGGCAAAGGCCTCGCGGGCGGCCGTGAGCCAGGCGGGCTCGCGGAAGGCGATGGCGGCGTTGGCGAGGGCCGCGATCATCAGACCATTCCAGTCGGCGAGGATCTTGTCGTCCCACCCGGGCCGGACGCGCGTTTCGCGGGCGGCGAAAAGGCGGGCGCGGCAGGCCTCCATCTTGGCTTCGAACGCCGCGTCTCCGAGCGCAGGCTGGCCGAGGCGGTTGAGGATGGTCTTGCCCTCCCAGTTGCCGCCGGGGCGGACGCCATACGTCGCCTTGAAGAGCGGGGCGTCGTCGCCCAGCACGCGATCGACCTCCGCCTCGGTCCAGACGTAGAACTTGCCCTCCTCGCCCTCGCTGTCCGCATCGAGGCTGCTGGCGAAAGCCTGCCTGCTGTCCTGGCCCGGCGGGGCCCGCATTTCGCGAAGGACCCAGCCGATCGTCTCGCGGACGCGCACCTCGTATAGGGGATCTCGCGTTTCCTGCCAGACCAGAGTGAGCAGGTCGACGAGCTCCGCGTTGTCGTAGAGCATCTTCTCGAAATGCGGCACGAGCCAGGTCGCATCGACGGCATAGCGGGCGAAGCCGCCGCCGAGATGGTCGTAGATCCCGCCCTGCGCCATATGGGTCAGGGTGACGGTGACCGCGTCGCGGTAGCGCGCGTCGCCGGTGCGTTTCCAGGCCCGCCAGAAGAGCTCGAAAATAGGCACCTGCGGAAATTTCGGCGCCCCGCCGAGACCGCCATGGGCGGTGTCCACCTCGCGGACCAGCCGATCGGCGATCTGCGTCGTGACCTCGAGGCTTATGCCGGGACCGGGGGCGGGTTGGGCCAGTTTCGTCAAGGCGTCGCGCAGGGCGGTGACGTTCTGCGTGACCTTGTCGGGTTCCGAGCGGTAGACCTCGGCGATGCCCTTCAGGACGTCGCGGAAGGCGGGACGGCCGTAATGCGCGACCGGCGGGAAATAGGTACCCCCCCAGAACGGCTCGCCCTCGGGCGTCAGGAACATGGTGAGCGGCCAGCCACCCTGCTGGCCGAGCAGCGCCAGCGCCGTCTGGTAGATGCCGTCGAGGTCCGGCCGTTCCTCGCGGTCCACCTTGATGTTGACGAAATGGGCGTTCATCAGGGCGGCCGTCTCCGGATCCTCGAAGCTTTCATGCGCCATCACGTGGCACCAGTGGCATGCGGCGTAGCCGACCGACAGCAGGATCGGCTTGTTCTCCCGGCGGGCCAGGGCGAGGGCCTCGTCGTCCCAGGGCTGCCAATGCACCGGGTTGTCCTTGTGCTGCAGCAGATAGGGGCTGGTTTCCTGGTCGAGACGGTTGCGAGTCATGTCCGGGTCCTTCTTCGGCGACGACCGATCGAGCACAGAGCCGACCGGTCGGCGAGCCGGCGGGGCCATCCCAAAAGGACCGGCAACCCCTGACGGGACCAACATCCTTGCGGAATGACGAGGCGGGCACCACACTCTTGACACCATCCTATCTATGACTCGCCGCCCGATGGCAACAGGGCCGCTAAGGGGATTCGTCCCATGAAGGTTAAGATCGACATCGAATGCACGCCGGAAGAGGCGCGGGCATTCTTCGGGCTGCCGGACGTTCGGCCGATGCAGGACGCGCTGATGAAGGAGATTCAGGACCGGATGACAGCGAATCTGCGGGCGATGGATCCGGAGACGCTGTTCAAGACCTGGATGCCGGCCGGCCTCCAGGGCTGGGAGCAGCTTCAGAAGGCGTTCTGGCGGCAGTTCGGGGCTCGGGGAGAGGGCAAAGGCGGAAAGAAGGACGAGGGCGCGTGACGACGATTCATCAGGGCGGAGAGCACCGGAACGGCAATGGGCAGGGGCGGGCAGACCCGCCGCTTTACTACCGCAGGCACGTCTTCTGCTGCACGAACGAGCGGCCGGCGGGACATCCGCGCGGCTGCTGCAAGGAAAAGGGGGCGATCCGGCTGCGCAACTATATGAAGGCACGGGCCAAGGAACTCGGCTTATCGGACGTGCGGATCAACACGGCCGGCTGCCTCGACCGCTGCGAGCTCGGACCGACCATGGTCATCTATCCGGAAGGCGTGTGGTACAGCTACGCGACCCCGGCGGATATCGACGAGATTCTGCAGACGCATCTGATCGAAGGCGGGCGGGTCGAGCGGCTGATGCTGCGGCCTGAGGACAAAGAGCCTGCGGACCGGCCCCGCTCCGAGACGGCATAACCGGGGCGTCCGGCCCGGACGGTCCCGATTTCCGGAACCACAACTGCAATGACGAGAGAGACGATCTTCGCGCTGGCCTCGGCGCCCGGTCGGTCGGGCGTTGCGGTGATTCGCGTCTCCGGCCCGGAGGCGGGCGCGGCGGTGCGCCGGCTCACCGGTCGCGAGCCGCCGGCGCCGCGCCGTGCGGTGCTTCGGCGCCTCGTCAACGGAAGCGGCGCCGTGCTGGATGAGGGGCTGGTGCTGTGGTTTCCGGGCCCGGCGAGCTTCACCGGCGAGGATGTGGCAGAGCTCCATCTCCATGGCGGCCCTGCGGTCATCGCGGCGACGGTCGATGCGCTCGGCGATTGCCCGGGATTGCGGCCGGCCGAGCCGGGGGAATTTACGCGTCGGGCGTTCGAGAACGGCAAGCTCGACCTCACGGCGGCCGAGGGCCTGGCGGATCTTGTCGGGGCGGAGACGGAGGCGCAGCGCCGTCAGGCCCTGCGCCAGATGCAGGGCGAGCTCGGGCGGCTTTATGACGGCTGGAGGGAGCGGCTGATCGCGGCGCTTGCCGAGGCCGAGGCGGCGATCGACTTTCCCGACGAGGATCTGCCGGCCGAGCTGCAGGAGCGCGTGGCCGAGCGGATCTCTGGAGTGTGCGAGGAGATCGAGCAGCATCTGGCGGACAACCGACGGGGCGAGCGGCTGCGGGAGGGCGTGTCGATCGCCCTGATCGGGGCACCGAATGCCGGCAAGTCGAGCCTGCTCAACCGGCTGGCGCGTCGGGACGCCGCGATCGTTTCGGCGACGGCGGGGACGACGCGCGACGTCATCGAGGTCCATCTGGACTTGGGCGGCTATCCGGTGATCGTCGCCGATACGGCCGGGCTGCGCGCCGCCCGGGACGAGATCGAGGCCGAGGGCGTGCGGCGGGCATTGGACCGAGCTGCCGCCGCCGATCTGAAGATCGCCCTCTTCGACGCGCAGCGCTGGCCAGAGCTCGACGCGGAGACGGTCAAGCTCCTGGATGGGGACAGCATCCCGGTCCTCAACAAGATCGACCTGCGACCGGTAGAAGAGGGGGTGCGGATCGGCGGCCGGCCGGCCCTGCGCCTTTCGGCGCTGACGGGCGAAGGGATCGCGGCCTTTCTGGAAACTGTAACAGGGGCGGTCGCGGAGCGGATCGGAGAGGGCGGTACGCCACCCCTGACACGGGTGCGCCATCGCCGGGCCCTGGAGGACTGCCGGGATGCGCTGAGGCGGGCCGGAACGGCCGCGCTTCCGGAACTCGCAGCGGAGGACCTGCGGCTGGCGGTGACGGCGCTGGGGCGGATCACCGGACGCGTCGATGTCGAGGAGGTTCTCGACCGAATCTTTCGCGAGTTCTGCATCGGAAAGTAGGCGGAGAACGGTCGGGTCAATGGGCGCCGGCCCAATGTTTCACGTGAAACATTGGGGCTCGGAGCGGTCTCGATTTTTGACTTGAGCCGGCCAACGGACTATACGGGAGCCACGTTTCTTCTGTGGTCGTGCCCGGGGCGGGACCCGGTGCCAGGCGGCCGAGAGGCCTCTCAAAGCCGATATTGGGTCAATAACGCAATGACCGAGTTCGACGTCATCGTGGTGGGCGGTGGCCATGCCGGGACGGAGGCGGCGAGCGCCGCAGCGCGGCTCGGTGCGCGAACCCTCCTGCTGACCCACGATCCGGCCAAGATCGGCGAGATGTCCTGCAACCCGGCGATCGGCGGCCTGGCGAAAGGTCATCTCGTTCGCGAGATCGACGCGCTCGACGGCATCATGGCGCGGGCGATCGATCACGCCGGGATCCAGTTCCGCGTCCTCAACCGGAGCAAGGGGCCCGCCGTGCGCGGCCCGCGCGCCCAGGCGGACCGGGCGCTGTACCGCCAGGCGGTCCAGGATCTCCTGGCCGAGCAGCCAGGCCTTATTATTCGGGCCGGCGCAGTCGCCGACATCCTGATCGACCGATCGGGCGCGGCCGCGGGCGTCGTGACCGAGGCGGGGGAGACCATCGCCGCCGGGGCCGTCATCGTGACGACCGGAACCTTTCTGCGCGGGGTGATCCATATCGGCGAGCGGCAAATCGCTGCCGGCCGGGTGGGGGAGGCGCCTTCCCGGGCCCTCGCCGAGACGCTTGCGCGCTTCGGCTTTCGGCTGGGCCGCCTCAAGACGGGGACGCCGCCGCGGCTCGATGGCCGGACGATCGATTGGGCCGGATTGGACCTCCAGCCGGGCGACGATCCGCCGCCGCCGCTCTCCTACATGACGGAGCGGATCACGACGCCGCAAGTATTCTGCCACATCACCGAGACGACGCCGGCGACGCACGCGATCATCAACGCCAATCTGCATCGCTCGCCGATCTATTCCGGGCAGATCGAGAGCGTCGGACCGCGCTACTGCCCCTCGATCGAGGACAAGGTTGTTCGCTTCGCCGATCGCAACCGGCACCAGATCTTCCTCGAGCCGGAAGGACTCGACGATTCGACCGTCTACCCGAACGGGATCTCGACCTCTCTGCCCGAGGAGGTGCAGCGCGCGCTCCTCAAGACGATCCCGGGCCTGGAGCGGGCGGCGATGATCCGGCCCGGCTACGCGATCGAGTACGATTTCGTCGATCCCCGGGAACTGCTGCCGTCCCTGGAGACGCGCCGCATCCCGCGGCTGTTCTTCGCAGGGCAGATCAACGGCACCACCGGCTATGAAGAGGCAGCGGCGCAGGGGCTCATGGCCGGGCTGAACGCCGCACGGCGCGTCACGGGCGCCGAGCCGTTCCTGCTCGACCGGGCGGACGCCTATATCGGGGTGATGATCGACGACCTGGTGACCCGGGGCACGAACGAACCCTACCGGATGTTCACCTCGCGGGCGGAGTATCGCCTTCTCCTTCGCGCCGACAACGCCGACCAGCGGTTGACGGCGAAGGGGGAGGCCATCGGCTGTGTCGGCGCGGCACGGGCCCGGGCCTTCCGGAAGAAGATGGAGGCGCTGGAGGCCGGGCGAGGGCTGCTGCGGACGCTCGGCGCGACGCCGGCGGAGCTGCGGCGCCACGGGCTGAAGATCTCGCAGGATGGGGTGCGTCGCAGCGTGGCCGAGCTGCTGGCTTATCCGGGCATCGACCTCGCGGTGCTGGCGCCCATCTGGCCGGCGCTCCGCGGTCTGCGGGCCGATGTGGTGGAGCAGCTCGAGATCGAGGCGCAGTATGCCGGCTATCTGAAGCGGCAGGAGGCCGATATCCTTGCTTTCCGCAGGGACGAGGCGCTGCGCCTGCCGCCCGACCTCGACTACGGTACGATCGGCGGACTGTCGGCCGAGGTGCGCCAGAAGCTGGACGCTGCCCGGCCGGCGACGCTCGGCGCGGCCGCCCGGATCTCCGGCGTGACGCCCGCGGCCCTGACGGCGCTTCTCCGCCATGTGCGGCGTGGCGGGCGGTTGTCCGCGTGACCGCGCTACCGCCGCTCACCCCGGAGGCGTTCCGGCAACAGACCAATGTTTCACGTGAAACACTCGCGCGGCTCGAGCGCTACGCCGAGCTCCTGCGAAAGTGGCAGCGGGCGATCAATCTCGTCGGGCCGGATACGCTGCCGGATCTGTGGCGCCGTCACATGCTCGATTCCGCGCAGCTCTATCCGCTTATCCCGCCCGGTGCCCGGACGCTGCTCGACCTCGGCAGCGGCGCCGGCTTTCCCGGCCTCGTCCTCGCGATACTGGGCGTGCCCGAGGTTCATCTGGTGGAGTCGGATTCGCGGAAATGCGCCTTTCTCCGGGAAGCCGGACGAATCACCGGAATGATCCCGGGCAATGTCACCATCCATTCCTGCCGGATCGAAGACCTGGAGCCCTGGCCGGTGGATGTCATCACCGCGCGCGCCTGTGCACGGCTCGACCGGCTGTTGGCCTATGCCGAACCCTTCCTGGGTGAGGGAACCATCTGCCTGTTTCTGAAAGGTCGTACGGTTAATGAGGAATTGACCGAGGCCGCCAAAACATGGAGTATGACCGTCGAGCGGCGGCCGAGCGTCGCCGAATCCTCAGGGGTCATCCTGCAATTGGGACATATCCGCCGTGAATCAGGCTCCTCTGCCACGTCATGAGAGCCCGAAACGGGCCAAGATTCTTGCCACGGCCAACCAGAAGGGCGGCGTCGGCAAGACCACGACCGCCATCAACCTCGCGACGGCGCTCGCCGCCTGCGAGAAGCGGGTCCTGATCATCGATATCGATCCGCAAGGCAATGCCAGCACCGGCCTTGGCCTCCATCGCCCGATCCGGTCGCTGACTTCCTACGAGGTGCTGTCCGGCGAGGCGCCGCTCGGCGATGCCGTCCGGCCCACGGCCGTCCCCGGCATGTTCATCGTGCCGGCCTCCCAGGATCTTTCCGGGGTCGAGATCGAGCTGGTCCATGCGACGCGGCGCGAATACCGTCTGCGCGACGCCGTCGCCGCCGTGGTCCAGGACTACGACTTCATCCTGATCGACTGCCCGCCCTCGCTCAACCTGCTCACGCTCAACGCGCTGGTCGCCGCCGACGCGGTGCTGGTGCCCCTGCAATGCGAGTTCTACGCCCTCGAGGGCCTGAGCCAGCTCGTCAAGACCATCGAACGCGTCAAGCGCGCCTTCAATCCATCCTTGGAAATCCAGGGCGTTGTGCTGACCATGTTCGACAAGCGCAGCAATCTGTGCGACTTGGTCGCGGCCGACGTCCGGGGCTATTTCGGCAGCAAGGTCTACGATACGGTGATTCCGCGCAACGTCCGCGTCTCGGAGGCGCCGTCCCACGGCAAGCCGGTGCTCCTCTACGACATCCGATGCGCCGGATCGCAGGCTTATATCCATCTGGCCAGCGAGGTGCTGCGCCGCGAACAGGCGGGCGTGGCGCGTGGCGCGATCGGGAGATGATGGGGTGAGCGAAGAGGGCGTCCGCCGCAATCTCGGCCGTGGGCTTTCGGCGCTGCTCGGCGCCGAGAGCGAAGATTACGCCTCGCTCGACCGCGTCCGTCTCTCGAAGATGGTGCCGATCCAGATGGTCCATCCGGGACCGGTCCAGCCGCGCCATCATTTCGACGAGGAACAGCTCAAGGCCCTGGCCGATTCGATCCGGCAGAACGGCATCCTGCAGCCGCTGGTCGTCCGCCGCCATCCCAGCATGCCGAACGCCTTCGAGATCGTCGCCGGCGAACGCCGCTGGCGCGCGGCCCAGCTGGCGCAGCTCCACGAGGTGCCGATCATCATCAAGGAGCTGAGCGACAGCGAGGCGCTGGAACTCGCCCTCGTCGAGAACGTGCAGCGCCAGGACCTCTCGCCGCTCGAGGAGGCGGAAGGCTATCGGCGGCTGATCGACGAGTTCCAGAACACGCAGGAGGATCTCGCTCGCCGGGTGGGCAAGAGCCGCAGCCACATTGCGAACAGCCTGCGGCTGCTCAATCTGCCCGAACCGGTCAAGAAGATGGTCGAATCCGGCGAGCTCAGCGCCGGCCATGCGCGCGCCCTGCTTGGCGCCGCCGATCCTGTCGCGTTGGCGGAGGAGGTCCGGGCCAAGGGCCTGAGCGTTCGACAGACCGAGCAGCTCGTCCACGCCAAGAAACAACGGTCGGAGGCCCCGGCGCCGGCCGGGCGGTCCGCGGCGAAAACGGTCACCGAGAACGATCCCGACACGGCCGCCCTCGAACGCGATCTCTCGAGCCTCCTGGGCCTTCGCGTCACCATCAAGATCCTGGGGCAGGGCGGGGCGCTGACGATTCACTACGGCACGCTGGAGCAGCTCGACGACGTGCTGCACCGGCTGAGCCATCCGGGCCAGAAGGCGGTCGGCGGGGCGACGCCCGTCGCCGGTTAGATCCCCGCTCCCCGGCGGCCGAACCGCGCCTGCTGGGCCACCTGCATCAGGGCGCGGTGGGCGAGCGCCTCGGCCGGCGCTCCGGTCCGTTTGCAGGCCCGCTCCGCCTCCGTCAGCCGGTTCAAGGCCTGGGCCAGGGCCGGTTCTGTCCAGCGGTCGAGCTGGTCGTTGAACCGGCCGACGAGTTTGTAGAACACCGGCGGCTTCAACCCTCGCACAACGGCCTCTCGCGAAGCGCCTGCCTGGGTCTTTGCGCGAACGAAATGAATCCGCAGAAAGTGCCCGGCGGCCGCTCGAAGGAGCCGGACGGGCGTGCTCTGCGGCAACGCCAGGCAGATGGGGAAGGTCCGGTCGAGCCCTTGCAGGTCGCCGTCGGCGACCGCGAACACCAGGTCGTCGAGCGACCGCGCCGAGTTGTCGCCGATGCAGGCGACGGCGTCGTCGATCTCGACGCGCCCGCCGCCCGGACCCATGAAGAGCGCGAGCTTCTCCAGTTCTGCCCGCGTGACGGCCCGGTCGTTGCCGAGATGGCCGACGAGATAGGCCAGTGCCTCCGGCGCCACCGTAAGCCCCTGCGACCGGAGCTGGTCCTCGATGAGACGGCCGAGATCCGCGCCCTCGTCGCGGTAGCAGGGCAGGGCGACCGCCCGATCCGCCGCCTCGAACAGTTTCCGCAGGCTCGACTTCGGTGGAAGGTCGCCGGCCTCGACCACCACCATGGCCGGCGCCGGCGGTCCCTCCAGGAAGGCGCGGAACGGGCCGGTTGCCGTGTCGCCGGCATCGCGCACCCGCACCACGCGCCGGCCGCCGCCGAAGGTCAGGGCCGCGGCTTCGTCCGCCAGCCGTGCCGGATCGTCGCGCAGCGATGCCGCGGTCAGCTCGGAGATCCGGAACGGGTCCGCGGCGTCGCCGGCCAGGTCGGCCGCGAGCCGGTCCGCGCGCTCCCGCACGAGGCCGGCGTCCGGCCCGTACAGCAGAACCGCGCCGACCGCGGGATCGGGCCGAGCCAGGAAGGCTTCGATCTGCCGGCCGGCAAGCCTCATTACGGCGTGTCGGCGACGGTGCTCGACAGGAACACCGCCAGGCGGGTGCGGATCTCCTCGCTGAGCTCGCGCGCCGCGCGGTCGAAGGCGTCGTCCTCCGAAACGGTCGTGGCGAACGGGTTCTCGAGGATGTCGTAGCTGCTCGTGCTGCGGCTCATCCCGGAGAACACGACCGCGCCGTCGCTCGCCCGCCGGAGCTGGTAACGGGCCCGCAGGTTCAGGTTGGCGCGCGTCGCCGTTTCGTCCGTCCGGAACGCCAGCCGCTCGGTCGTGGTCGCGAGCCGGACGGTGAGCAGGTATTCCGGATCCCCCGGCCGCCCATAGGGCGTCAGGCGCTCGACGAGTAGGTTGTAAAGTTGCTGGCCGCTGCGGTTGGGGATCGGCAGGACCCGGATCGCGGCGAGCTCCTGACTCACGCCGGGCTCCTCGGGCCCGCGCTCCGCGTAAAGCGGCTGAAACCCGCAGGCGGAGAGGAGGAAGAGGAGGGCAGGGACGACGGCCCCGAGGCGGAACGCCGCCGATGCCATCCGCCGCAGCGACCCCTCAGACCACGACATTGACGATCCGGTTCGGCACCACGATCACCTTGCGCGGGCGCTTGCCGTCGAGCGCCCGCTGCACCGCCGGATCGGCGAGCGCCGCCGCCTCCGCGGCTTCGGCCGCGCTGTCGCGCGGCAGCTTGATGGTCGAGCGCAGCTTGCCGTTCACCTGCACGGCGATCGTGACGCTCGCCTCGACCGTGAGCGCCGGCTCGGCCTCGGGCCAGGGCGCGTTCGCCAGCAGCGTGTCGTGGCCCAGCGTCTGCCAGATCTCCTCCGCCAGATGCGGCATCATCGGCCCGACCAGGCGGGCCAGCGCCTCGAAGGCCTCGCGCAGGGCCCAACCGCGCCCGCCATCGGCCGACCCGGCCGCGGTCCGGTCGGCCCCGTTCTCTGCGGGAACGGCTGCCGACAGCGCATTGACGAACTCGTAGAGCCGCGCCACCGCCCGGTTGAAATGGAACTTCTCGATGTCCTCGGTGACGCCCAGGATCGTCTTGTGCGTGGTCCGTCGCAGCGCCGTCGCCTGCTCGTCGAAGGCCTCTGGCTTGGGTGTCCCGACGGGTGCCAGCGCGGGGACCGCGCCGCTGACCAGGCGCCACAGCCGCTGGGTGAAGCGCCAGGCGCCCTCCACCCCCGCCTCCGTCCATTCGAGATCGCGGTCCGGCGGGCTGTCCGACAGCATGAACCAGCGCGCCGTGTCCGCCCCGTAGGTCTCGATGATGTGGGTCGGATCGACGACGTTCTTGCGCGACTTGCTCATCTTCTCCGAGCGGCCGACCGTCACCGGCTCTCCGCCCTTGGCGGTCACGAGCCGGCCGTCCGGCCCCTTGACCACCTCGCTCGGGAACAGCCACTCGCCCGAGGGCGCGCGGTAGGTCTCGTGGCAGACCATGCCCTGGGTGAACAACCCGGCGAAGGGCTCGTCGACCGCGACGTGGCCGGTGCGCTTCATCGCCCGGGTGAAGAAGCGGGAATAGAGAAGGTGCAGCACCGCGTGCTCGATCCCGCCGATATACTGGTCCACCGGAAGCCAGTAATCGACCTGCGTCCGGTCCGTCGGCGTCTCCGCCCGCGGCGAGCAGAATCGGGCGAAGTACCAGGACGATTCGACGAAGGTGTCGAAGGTGTCGGTCTCGCGCCGCGCCGCACGGCCGCAGCGCGGGCAGTCCACATGTTTCCAGGTCGGGTGGTGCTCCAGCGGGTTGCCCGGCTTGTCGAAGCTCACATCCTCCGGCAGCAGCACCGGCAGGTCGGCGACGGGCACCGGAACGATGCCGCAATCCGCGCAGTGGATCACCGGAATCGGGCAGCCCCAGTAGCGCTGGCGCGATACGCCCCAGTCGCGCAGCCGATAGGCCACCGTTCCCTTGCCCCGGCCTGTCTTCTCGAGGCGCTCGATCGCCGCGCGCTTCGCCGCCGCCACGTCGAGGCCGTTCAGGAAGTCCGAATTGACGATGATCCCGTCGTCCACATAGGCCTCGTCGCCGACCGTGAACGAGGCCGGGTCCTGGCCCTTGGCTTTCATTCCCTTGGGCGCCACCACGGTGCGGACCGGCAGGCCGTATTTCCGGGCGAAGTCGAGGTCGCGCTGGTCGTGCGCCGGGCAGCCGAAGATCGCGCCGGCGCCGTACTCCATGAGCACGAAATTCGCCACATAGACCGGCAGCTCCCAGGACGGGTCGAAGGGGTGAAGCGCCTTCAGCCCCGTGTCGAAGCCCTTCTTCTCGGCGCTTTCGAGCGCCGCCTCGCTGGTGCCGAGCCGCCGGCATTCGGCGACGAAGGCGGCGAGCTCCGAATTCCCGGCGGCCAGCTCCAAGGTCAGCGGGTGGTCCGGCGAGAGGGCGCAGAAGGACGCGCCGTACAGGGTATCGGGACGCGTCGTGAACACCTCCAGGCTCTCGTCCCGGCCCTTGAGCCCGAAGAAGACGCGCGCGCCCTCAGACCGCCCGATCCATTTCTCCTGCATCAGGCGGACCTTGGCCGGCCAGCGCTCCAGCCTGTCGAGCGCCTCGAGAAGCTCGTCGGCGTAATCGGTGATCTTGAAGAACCACTGGGCGAGCTGCCGCTTCTCCACCGGCGCGCCGGAGCGCCAGCCGCGTCCGTCGATCACCTGCTCGTTGGCCAGCACCGTCTGGTCCACCGGGTCCCAGTTGACCCAGGATTCCTTGCGATAGACCAGCCCGGCCTCGAGAAACTCCAGGAACATCCGCTGCTCGTGCCGGTAGTACTCCGGATGGCAGGTCGCGATCTCGCGCGACCAGTCCAGCGACAGGCCCATGGACTTCAGCTGGTCGCGCATCACGGCGATGTTCTCATAGGTCCAGGTCGCCGGATGGACGCCCTGGGCGATCGCCGCGTTCTCCGCCGGAAGGCCGAAGGCATCCCAGCCCATCGGATGGAGGACGTTGAACCCCTGGGCGCGCTTGTACCGCGCCACGACATCGCCCAGCGTGTAGTTGCGGACGTGCCCCATATGGATCCGCCCGGACGGATAGGGAAACATTTCGAGGACGTAATATTTTGGCCGATCCGGATCGGCCGACACCTCGAAGCAGCGGCTCTCTTCCCAGATCCGCTGCCATTTCCGCTCGGTTTCTTTGAAATTGTATCGCGACATTACCCAGACCCGCTCGTTGGGGGCCAGCTCATTGGCGCCGGACCATCGGGGCGGAACCCGACAACGGCGACCCCGGTCCTCCGCGGACGCGCGGCCCGGCTATCGGCTCGCCTGCTGCGCCAGCCGAAGCTCCCGCGCGCGCATGAGAATGGCGTTCTCCAGCTTGGTGGCGGTGTCCTCGTCCAGCGGCGCGTCGATCCATCCGGTGCCGTTCTCCAGCCGCTGGCGGAACACGCTCGCGCGGATGCCGTCGGCGCGCAGCGCGCGGCCGAGGATGAACAGGTTCACCTTGAATCGCTCGTCCGGCGCCTCCGGCGGGGAGTACCAGTCCGTGATGATGACGCCGCCGAAGGGATCGGCCGAAACCAGGGGCATGAACGAGATGGTGTCGAGCGAGGCCCGCCACAAGAAGCTGTTCACCCCGATGCCCGACGTGGCTTCCTGCCGGTCATCGCCGCCGCCGCCGCCACCGCCGAAGACGAGCCCGCCTTCGCCGAAGATCGTCTGCGGCTCCTCCCAGCTCGGCTTCGCCTGGCCCTTCTGGCGGTTCTTCGGGTATTTGGCCTCGCCATAGGCGCAGCCGGCAAGGGCGAGCAGGAGCAATACGGCAAGCCCCTTCCGCCAGGCAGACCCAACCATCGCCGCGTCCCACTCCAGGAAGTCCAAAGGAATTCGGCGACTTAAAGCAGACCCGCCGAAGCAGGTCAAGGCCGCGCCGGGGCCGGGCAAACAGGCCGGTCGGCCCGGCCGCGGCCGCTTTGCTCTTGGCTGCGGTCCCTGCTTACCGTATGTAAACCAGCCGCGGAGATCGCAACGCGGACCGCTCGCCCGCCGGGAGGGGAGGGAGGGCGGAACCTCCTCGGCCCGGCCGCGCGCCGGTTTCCACCCCGTCCGCCGGCCAATGGGCGGCGCGTCGCCCCGAACTCAAGAGCAGGACCAGGACCGCATGGGAAAGATCATCTGGCTCGCTTCCTACCCGAAATCCGGCAACACCTGGTTGCGGGCGTTCCTCCACAACCTGCTGCGCAACCCGTCCGGACCCTACGACCTCAACCGGCTCACCGACTTCACGCTGTCCGACAACCAGCTCCGCTGGTTCCAGCTCTTCGACCCGCGGCCCGGGCCGGAGATCACGAAGGAGGAGGTGGCGGCGCTGCGGCCGAAGGTGCACGAGCGGATGACCCGGGCCTTCCCGGACTCGGTGTTCGTCAAGACACACAACGCCCTAGTCGAGGACCACGGCACGCCGATGATCACGATGGAGTACACCGCCGGTGCCATCTACGTGATCCGCAACCCGCTCGACGTGGTGATCTCGCACAGCCACCATTACGGCCTCACCATCGACGAATCGATCAAGGCGCTCAACACGCCGGGGCTGCAGTCGATCAACGACGACATCCACGTCTACGAGCGGCACGGCTCCTGGTCCGAGCATGTGATGAGCTGGACGGCACGGCCCAGCCCGGCGCTGCACATCGTCCGCTACGAGGACATGCTGGAGGCACCGGTCAAGACCTTCGGCGGGATCGCGACCTTCCTCGGCCTGAAACCCTCGCGCGAGCGGCTGCAGAAGGCGATCCGCCTCAGCTCCTTCAAGGTCCTGCGCGAGCAGGAGAAGCGGCACGGCTTCATCGAGCGCAGCACCCATACGGAGATGTTCTTCCGCGAAGGCCGCGCCGGGCAGTGGCGCAAGCGCCTGACCCCGGAGCAGGTCGAGGCGCTCACCTCCGTCCACCGCGAGCAGATGGAACGCTTCGGCTATTGGCCCCTGCCCGGCGGCAAATAGGGCCGCAGCCGCCGGGCGCCCGGTCGTTCCGCTCCCGGAACCACCGAGGCGCGGTGGCGCGGAGGAAAGCGGATCGAGACGCCCTCTCGCCTTGGGGCAGAGGGTTTTCTCCCGGTGCCTCCGTGGTCACCGGTCCTTCGGTGCCGCCGGATCGCGCAGGAAGGAGAGCAGGGTGAAGCGCCGGCCGCGCGTCACCGGCAGGACCTCGTGCAGCAGCGAGCAGGAGAACAGGATGGCGCCGCCCGCCTCCGGCCGGTAGAGGTGGGGCCCGTATTCCGGGAAGTGCAGCTCGCCGCCTTCATAGCCGTCGTTCAGGTTCACCGTCAGGGCGAAGCGGCGGTTCGCCGTGCTGGGGCTGAGGTTGTCGCGGTGCCGGGCGAAGTGGTCGCCCCGGTCGGCGGCATAGCAGGTCACGATGAACCGGTCGAAGCGGAAGCCCTTGAAGCCGAACGCCTTGTCGAGCTCCGGCGCGATCCGGCGGCCGATCAGCGCCACCAGCTCCTGCAGCAGCCCGCGGTCGTGGATCGGGTGGTCGCGCCGCTTCTTCATGGCGTGGTAGATGCGCTGCATCTCGACGCCGTCGGACATCGAATCGACGGCGCCTTCCTGGTGGCCCTCCGTCTCCCACCGGCGGATCAGCGCCGCGCAGGCTTCGGGATCGAGCACCTCCGGCACCACCAGCACCGGCGCCACCGCGGAAATCCGCAGCCGCTCCGTCGGCCGCCGCTTGCGAAACCGCCGCAACGCCCAGTCGGCCAGCTCCGACTCTTCGCCCTCGCCGAATCCTGTGCCGTCGCCCCGGCCGTCCCCCAGGCCGCCTCCGGCCCGAAGGTCGATCACCCGCTGGTTGCCGTCGAGCAGGAAGCAGGCCGTGCCGCCGCGCGGCAGCCCGGCGGCGTCGCGATAGCCCGCGGTGATCGCGCCCTTGGGATCGGCGAAGACAGGGAAGGGGCAGGGCAGGGCGGCCGCCTCGGCGAGGCTGCCATCGACCACCACGAACAGGTCGATGCCCGCCTCGGCGAACGCCGCCCGCCGCGCGGCGAAGCCGGCCAGCGCGGCGCGCCCGGCCTCGTCCCCGGGGCGGCAGAAGAACAGCACGAACGGGTTGCCCTTCACCCGCTCGTACAGCATCAGGAACTTGCCCTCCGGGTTGGGCAGCACGAAGTTCGGCGCCCGGTCGCCGGCCGCCAGGCTCACCGGCCGTTTCTCCATCTCCTCCGTCCTTTCCGCGATGGGCGCGGTCCAGGATGCGCAAGGCCCGACGCTAGCGGCTCCGCCCGGCCCGCGCAATGGCGCCGTCCGCGGCGTTTTGTGCTATCACTCCGGCCGCGACGACGGCGACGGACGGGCTGAGGCGGAACGGGACGACATGGGAAAGATCATCTGGCTGGCGTCCTACCCGCGGTCGGGCAACACCTGGCTGCGCACCTTCTTGCACAACTACATGCGCAACCCGGACGAGCCCTACGACATCAACCGGCTCACGGACTTCACGCTCGTCGATTCCCACGCGCACTGGTACCAGGCGTTCGACCCGCGGCCCGTCACCGAATGGACGAAGGAAGAGGTGGCGGCGCTGCGGCCGAAGGTGCACGAGCGGATGACCCGGGCCTTCCCGGACTCGGTGTTCGTCAAGACGCACAACGCCCTGGTCGAGGACCGCGGCACGCCGATGATCACGATGGAGCACACCGCCGGCGCCATCTACGTGGTCCGCAACCCGCTCGACGTCGTCGTCTCCTACGCCGCGCATTACGGCCTCACCCTCGACGAGGCGATCGCCCGGATGAACGCGCCCGACACGCAAAGCGCCAGCAACGAGCCCCATTTCGTCTACGAGCTGCACGGCTCCTGGTCGCTGAACGTCGAAAGCTGGACGGCGCGGCCCAGCCCGGGGCTCCACGTCGTCCGCTACGAGGACATGCTGGCCGCACCGCTCAAGACCTTCGGCGGCATCGTCGCCTTCCTGCGGCTGCCGCCGGACCGGCGGCGGCTGGAGCGGGCGATCCGCCACAGCTCCTTCCGCGTCCTGCAGGAGCAGGAGAAGCGGCACGGCTTCAAGGAGCGCAGCCTGAAGTCGGAGCGGTTCTTCCGCGCGGGCAAGGCGGGCGAGGGGCGCAAGCGCCTGACCCCGGAGCAGGTGGAGGCGCTCGCCGCCGCCCACCGCGCGCAGATGGCCCGCTTCGGCTACTGGCCCCCGCCCGGCGGCCGGTAGACGCGGGTTCCGGCTGCGTTCGGCAACGGCCGCCCCGTTTCATGCCCGGACCTGATCCGGGCATCCAAGCCGCGTCAGGAGGAGATGCGATCGTACAGGTCGATCCACTCCGGATCATCCTTCTCGATCAGAGCGACCTTCCAGGCTCGGCTCCAGTGCTTCATCGTCTTCTCGCGCTGGATCGCGGCGCGTATAGGGTGTGGTGTCGAACCAAACCAGCTTGTCGACGCCGTATTTCTTGCTGAAGCCGTCGACCAGCTTGTGCTTGTGCTCATAGACCCGGCGGACAAGATCGTTGGTCACGCCGATATACAACGTGCCGTTTCTCCGGCTGGCCAACATGTAGACGTGGTATGTCGCCGTGCTCCTAGCGGAACGGGAATGGAGTCCCGGATCAAGCCCATTGCCGCCCGGTTCGGACTCGAGCATCCGCAGCCGGAGAGCAACATGCCGGGCTGGACCGTCTCGGATTGTCATGCCCGGACTTGATCCGGGCATCCATGGTGCCGCCCGCTCCTGGATTGCCGGGTCAAGCCCGGCAATGACAACGGAGTAGCCCCTCCGGACCATCGGTTGACGAACCGTTACCGCCCCCGAGGACGCGGCCGTCACTGTGGCATCGTTGCCACAGTATTGTGCGAAAGTCACAAACGCGCCTGTACGCGCCTTGACCGGCTAAAGAGTCTCAATAGGATACGCCTCGTACCGCGTCCTTTTGGTTAAGACGCAACTGTGATCGCAGGAAAGATTAAGCTTTTCTTGCTCACTGCTGTGGCGAAACCGGGCGCGGTCGATGGGGTGGCCGGTCGTGGGTCTAACCGCCGGTCAGGTTACTGTAATAGGGAACGCACATTATGAAGCACATTCTTCTCGGAACGACCGCTCTGGTCGCGGCCGGGCTGATGGCTGGACCGGCGGCGGCCCAGCAAGGGGTCCAGCTCGGTCTCGGCGGCTATTACTTCGGCGCCGCCGGCGGCAACATCGACGAGGATTTCGACGATGCCGACGATAATGTCCGCGACTACGCCTTCAAGCAGGACCTCGAGGTCCATGTCCGCGGCGAGGCCACGCTCGACAACGGCCTGACCGTCGGCGCCCGGGTCGAGATCGAGGGCCAGCAGTCGGGCGACCAGATCGACGAGGTCTTCGCCTATTTCAGCGGCGGCTTCGGCGAGATCCGCTTCGGTGACGACGACGACGCCTACGCCCAGCTCTGCTACCTGGTGCCGACGGCTTCGGGCGCGTTCGGCGCGGACAGCCCCTTCCTCAACTTCTCGAACGCCGGCGTCGTCGGCTATGGCGCCACCAACGGCACCTGCTACGGCCTGTCCGACAACTCGACGAAGCTCATCTACTTCACGCCGAGCTTCGGCGGGTTCCAGCTCGCGGCCTCCTTCGCGCCGGAGAACACCGAGGACCGCCGCAACACCCTCGGCGTCTTCGGCACGGCTCCGGACAACAACGATCCTGGTGACCCGGATCAGTTCCGGGGCAGCATCGAGAACATCTGGTCGCTCGCGGGGACCTACGCCACGGAGCTCAACGGCTTCAGCGTCGCGCTCGGCGGCGGCGCGGCCTTCGGCAAGCTCGAATCCGATCCCACCGGCTGCCCGGGTGCCGACGATCCGAAGTTCTACAACGCCTACGCCCAGGTCGGCTTCGCCGGCTGGACCATCGGCGGCGCGACCGAGATCCGCAACAATGCCGTCTGCGATGGCGACAGCGTCGTCTACGGTGCCGGCGCGACCTACGGCTTCGACGCCTGGACGGTCGGCCTCGGCTGGACTCGCGGCGAGTACGACAACGTGCAAGGGCCGGACACCGAGGACACCTACGACATCATCCAGTTCACCGCGGCCTATGCGCTTGGCCCGGGGGTGACGGTGGATGCGCTGGTCGGCTACAACAAGTACGACAGCGATGGCGGAAACGACTACGACGGCATCGAGGCCGGCATCGGTTTCGGCATCAACTTCTAAGACCACACGTTCTCAGACTCTCGGAGCGGGGAGGGCGGTTCGCCGCCCTCCCTTCTTTTTTCTCTTTTCTCCGCTCATCCGGCGCGATCCTCGCCCCTTGCCAACCCGGCCGTTCCGGTCGAGACTCGCCGCATGACCCAGCCCGATTCCGAAACCGTCGCCGGCGTCGCCGAACGCCTCCAGGCCGTGCGCGCGCGCATCGCCGCCGCGGCACGGGCCGTCGGCCGCGCGCCCGACTCCGGCACCCACGTTGCCGTTGACAAGACCCACCCGCCGGAGCGGATCGCCCTCGCGCTCGAGGCCGGCCAGCGCGTCTTCGGCGAGAACCGCGTGCAGGAGGCGCGGGCGAAATGGCCCGCGCTCCGCGCGCGCTGGCCGGGCATCGAGCTCCACCTCCTCGGCCCGCTGCAGACGAACAAGGTCCGCGACGCGGTCGCCCTGTTCGACGTCATCGAATCCGTGGACCGGCCGAAGCTCGCCCGCGCCCTTGCGGCGGAGATGGAGCGGTCGGGCCGCCGCCCGGTCTGCTACATCCAGGTGAACACCGGCGAGGAGCCGCAGAAGGCCGGCGTCCCGCCGGCGGAGGCCGACGACTTCATCGCGCTCTGCCGGGACGAGCTCGGCCTGCCGATACGCGGGCTCATGTGCATCCCGCCCGTGGACGAGGAGCCCGCGCCCCATTTCGCCCTGCTGGCGGAAATGGCCCGCCGCCACGGCTTGCCGGACGTCAGCATGGGGATGAGCGGCGATTACGAAACGGCGGTGCGCCTCGGCGCCACCCATGTCCGCATCGGCACCGCCATCTTCGGCGAACGCCCCCGGCCCTGAGAGCGCCGCGATCCCGGCCGGGGTCGGACCGACAAACCACGGAGGCACGGAGAAGGGCTCAAGACCCCTCTCTGTCTCCGTGCCTCTGTGGTGTCCCGAAATCGTCCGCCGGCTGCCCCGCCGGCGCGGTCACGCTGATGCGGTCGCCCGGCCCGGCCTCGGCCAGGACCGTCAGCAGGTCGTCGCGCGCCAGCGCCACGCAGCCCTCGGTCGGGCCGTAGTCCGGCCGCGCCAGGTGCAGGAACACGGCGCTGCCCCGCCCCGGCACCACCGGGTCGTCGTTGTGGCCCAGCACCACCACGAGGTCATAAAGGTGGTCGTCCCGCCACAGCCTCTCGTGCCGCCCCGCATAGGGCAGCTTCACCGGCCGGTTGTAGAACGGGTCGGCCGGATCGTCGCACCAGCCGTCCTCCGGCGCGATCGGCATGACGGGCAGCCTCGTCTCCGGCCGGGCCAGGCGGTCCGGCCGGTACAACACGCGCCGCAGCGCGAAGCTCCCGCTGGGCGTCGCGCCGTCGCCTTCGCGCTTGTCGGCGCGGATGCCCGCCGCGCCCAAGGCGCAGCGAAACGACCGCCCACCCCAGACCGCGACACCCGTATGCGGCCCGTCCTGCGTAACCCGAAGCTCCATCGTCCCTTATGAAACCACAAAGGCACAGAGAAGAAAGCGGACCTTGGATTGCCTTGCCGCCGTTGCCGCCTCGTGTCATTGCCGGGCTTGACCCGGCAATCCAGGAACCGGCACCGTCAATTCCTGGATGCCCGGGTCAAGCCCGGGCATGACAAGAGACAATCGCCGCCAAGCCAATCCAAGAGCCGCATTAAGATTTCTCTGTGGTGTTTTTCCTCCTCAGAACATATGCCCGAACTTGGTGGCCTTGGTGCGGAGGTAGTGGTCGTTGTGACCGTTGGCGGGAAAGACATGCGGCACCCGCTCGACGACCGCGATGCCGCAGCGCGCCAGCGCGGCCACCTTCTCCGGGTTGTTCGTCATCAGCCGGACCCGCTGGAACCCCAGACGGCGCAACATCTCCGCCGCCGGCAGATAGACCCGCTCGTCGGCGTCGAAGCCGAGCTGCAGGTTCGCCTCCAGCGTATCGGCGCCGCCGTCCTGCAGCCGGTAGGCGCGCAGCTTGTTGACGAGGCCGATCCCCCGCCCCTCCTGCGCCAGGTAGAGCAGCAGGCCGCTGCCGTGGCGGGCGATCTCGGCGATCGCCCCGCGAAGCTGGTCGCCGCAGTCGCAGCGCAGGCTGCCCAGCAGGTCGCCGGTGAAGCATTCCGAATGAAGGCGCGTCAGCACCGGCTCGTCGGGCGACGGGTCGCCGATGATGATGGCAAGGTGCTCGATCCCGCCATCGCTCGGGCGGAACGCGACGATCCGCGTCTTCTCCGCGTCGGCCAGGGGCACGCGCGCCTCGCCGACCGGCCGCAGGCTGCGCGCTGCCACGGTGCGGTACGCCGCGATGTCCGCCGCCGCCACGGCCAGCAGGTCGCGCGCCGCCGCCCAGCCGCGCCAATCGCCAAATCCCGATGAGCCGACCGCCGAAGGCCCGATACGGCAGACGACCGCCGCCGGAAGCAGCCGCGCCAGCTTCGTGAGCTCGACCGCCGCGCCGGCGATGCCGTCCGGGGCCGGCCGGGCGGCGGGCTCCTCCTCGACCCGGTCCGCCGCCGGGGCCGGCGCGGTCGGATCGGCCAGGCGCCGCAGCAGCCCCGCCTCGGCCGCCGCGCCGAGCGGCAGAAGGACGACGCCGTCCGTCCCCGCCTCCCGGCGGAGGCCCAGCACCGCCGCCCGCTGTGCCGTCAGCGCCAGCTGCGCCTCGGCCCCGGCCGTCGCCCGCAGCCGCGCGAGGCTCGCCTCGGTGGCGGCCTCCGCCGCCTGGACCAGCGCCGCCGGGCCGCATCCGCGGCGGTCTTCGGGCCGGTCGTGAATCAGGACGAGCCCGCCACGGCGCAGCTCCGCCGTGGCGCGGTCCACGGCGACGAGAATTCCGGCCGCGTCCCGGGCCGGCTCCGGCGCTTCGTTCGGCAGGGGCTCAGACATCGTCGGACACCAAATAGGAACGGGCGAAGCGGCCGTCCATGGGCCCTTCCGCCGGGGACCATGTCGTTGCGCCCTTCGCGCCGCCGCATTAGGCCCGGCCGGGGCCGCCCGGTCAAGCGACCGATGGGCAGGCAACCCATGCGCGGGCCGCCGATCCGCGCGGATCGCCACGCCGCCCCGCCGCGCCGAAGCCGCCTTGCCGCCCCGGCGGCCCGTCCCAGCCCGCGCTTGCACGGTCATCGGACCGGTGCTATCTCCCTGACTCTGCGGCCCCGCGCCGCTTTGGCCAATGGTCGAAGGGTGACCCCCGGCGGCCCGGATCTGGCAGGCAGAGACCGCATCGTGGCGACCGGCAAGAAGATCCTCGTCATCGACGACGACGACGCGTTGCGCCAATCCCTGGCCGAGCAGCTCCGGCTCTACGAGGAATTCGCCACCGTGGAGGCGGCAACGGGCGCCGAAGCGCTCGACCGCGTGAAGCGGGAGCATTTCGACGCCATCCTTCTCGACGTCGGCCTGCCGGACATGGACGGGCGCGAGGTCTGCCGCCTGATGCG
>CAZKCM010000062.1:0-2800 GCA_964551315.1 uncultured Rhodospirillaceae bacterium
CGCACCGTCGGCGCCGGCGTCGTCGCCCAGATCATCGAATGACCAATAAGGGCGGAAGCCGTCGTAGCCACGAAGGAGAAAAGGCCACCGCGCCTTGGTGCCGGTCGCCGAACGGACGTTGACCATGGAGAGCCAGAATATCCGCATACGCCTTAAGGCGTTCGACCATCGCGTGCTCGACCAGTCGACGAGCGAGATCGTGAACACGGCCAAGCGAACCGGCGCGCAGGTGCGGGGGCCAATCCCGCTGCCGACCCGGATCGAACGGTTCACGGTATTGCGCTCGCCGCATATCGACAAGAAGAGCCGCGAACAGTTTGAAATCCGCACCCACAAGCGCCTGCTCGACATCGTCGACCCGACGCCGCAGACGGTGGACGCGCTGATGAAGCTCGATCTCGCCTCCGGCGTCGACGTCGAGATCAAGCTGAAGAGTTAAGGAGGGGCATCGATGCGAGCCGGTCTCATTGCCCGCAAGCTGGGCATGACCCGCCTCTTCACCGAAGAGGGGGAGCATGTTCCGGTGACGGTGCTGAAAGTCGACAACTGCCAGGTGGTCGCCGTGCGCACGGAGGAGCGCGACGGCTACACGGCGGTGCAGCTCGGTGTCGGTACGGCGAAGGTCAAGAACGTGACCAAGCCGATGCGCGGTCATTTCGCCAAGGCGAAGGTCGAGCCGAAGCGCAAGCTCACGGAGTTCCGGGTCAGCCCGGATGCGCTTCTTGAGGTCGGCTCCGAACTGACGGCGGACCATTTTGTGCCCGGCCAGTACGTCGACGTCGTGGGCACCAGCATCGGCAAGGGCTTCGCCGGTGTCATGAAGCGGCACAATTTCGGCGGGTTGCGGGCCTCGCACGGTGTCTCGATCTCGCATCGCAGCCACGGCTCGACCGGCCAGCGACAGGACCCCGGCAAGGTCTTCAAGGGCAAGAAGATGGCCGGACACATGGGCAACCGTCGCGTCACGGTGCAGAACCTCAAGGTCGTTTCGACCGATGCGGATCGCGGCTTGATCTTGGTGCACGGCGCGGTGCCCGGCGCCGAGGGCGGTTTCGTGCTGGTGCGTGATGCGGTGAAGCGCAAGCTGCCGGAGGGCGTTCCGTTCCCGGCGGGGCTGCGCAGTGCGGCGGCCGAGGCCGAGGCGGTGCCCGAGCAGACCGCGACAGAACAGAAGGAATAAGCGGCGATGAAGTGCCCGGTAGTGGACCTTGACAACAACACGGTCGGCGAGGTCGAACTCGACGAAGCGGTGTTCGGTCTGCCGGTCCGCAAAGACATCCTGGCGCGGACGGTGAACTGGCAGCTGGCGAAGCGGCGCGCCGGCACCCATAAGACGAAGGGCATCAGCGAAGTCAGCGGGACCACGCGCAAGCCCTATCGCCAGAAGGGGACCGGCCGGGCCCGGCAGGGCAGCCTGCGGTCGCCGCAGTTCCGCGGCGGTGCGACCGTCTTCGGCCCGGTGGTGCGCAGCCACGCCCACGACCTGCCGAAGAAGGTCCGGCGGCTGGCGCTGAAGACGGCGCTGTCCAGCAAGCGGGCGGAAGGCAAGCTCGTGGTGCTGGAGGCGGCGAAGAGCGACAGTGGCAAGACGAAGGATCTTGCCGGCCGGCTCGACAAGCTCGGCTGGAACTCGGTGCTGGTGATCGACGGCCCTGCGATCGACGAAAAGTTCCGGCGGGCGGCCGCGAACATCCCTGGCATCGATCTGCTGCCCCAGCAGGGCGCGAACGTTTACGACATTCTGCGCCGCGACGTCCTCGTCCTGACCCGCGAAGCGGTGCAGCATCTGGAGGCGCGACTGAAATGAGCAGGGCAAGACGGTTTTCCGCGCAGCCGGTGAAGCTGAGTCAGGAACGGATGTACGACCTCATCCGGTCGCCCGTGGTGACCGAGAAGTCGACCATGGGATCGGAGCACAACCAGGTGACCTTCCGGGTGCCGCTCGACGCCACCAAGCCGGAGATCAAGGCGGCCGTCGAAGGCATCTTCAAGGTCAAGGTCAAGGCGGTCAACACGCTGCGCCAGCGCGGCAAGGTGAAGCGGTTTCGCGGCCAGATCGGCAAGCGGCCCGACTACAAGAAAGCGATGGTCACCCTCGCCGAGGGCAGCACCATCGACGTGACGACTGGGGTCTAAAGAATGGCACTGAAGCAGTACAAGCCGACGACGCCGGGCCAGCGGCAGTTGGTCATCGTCAACCGCTCGGAGCTCCACCGGGGCAAGCCGGTCAAGGCGCTGACGGAAGGCTTGCACAAGACCGGCGGCCGCAACAATCACGGGCGGATCACGGCGCGCCGGATGGGCGGCGGTCACAAGCGGCGTTACCGGCTTGTCGATTTCAAGCGGCGCAAGTTCGACGTGCCGGCGGTCGTCGAACGGCTGGAGTACGACCCGAACCGCACGGCCTTCATCGCGCTGGTCCGCTATGACGACGGCGAGCTGTCCTACATCATCGCGCCGCAGCGGCTGAAAGCGGGCGACCGCGTCATCTCTGGCGAGCGCGTCGACGTCAAGCCGGGCAATGCGATGCCATTGAAGAGCATTCCGGTCGGGACGATCGTCCACAATGTGGAGCTGAAGGCGGGCCGGGGCGGTCAGCTTGCCCGCGCCGCCGGAAGCTACGTCCAGATCGTTGGCCGCGATGCTGGCTATGCGCTGCTTCGGCTCGGGTCCGGCGAGGTGCGGATGGTCCGGGGCGAGTGCATGGCGACGATCGGTGCCGTGTCCAATCCGGACCAGCAGAACATCAACCTCGGCAAGGCCGGTCGCAATCGCTGGCTCGGCAAGCGCCCGTCGGTGC
>CAZKCM010000062.1:2810-4271 GCA_964551315.1 uncultured Rhodospirillaceae bacterium
CGCATGGCGGCGGCGAGGGCCGGACGTCGGGTGGCCGCCATCCGGTGACCCCGTGGGGCAAGCCGACCAAGGGCAAAAAGACCCGCAACAACAAGAAGACCGACCGGCTGATCCTGCGCCGGCGGCACGCGAAGTAGTTCGAGGAGGGCGACGTAAGTGTCCCGCTCTGTTTGGAAAGGCCCGTTCGTCGACGGCTATCTGCTGAAGAAGGCGGAAGCCGCGCGCGCCTCGGGCCGCAATGAAGTGATCAAGACCTGGTCGCGGCGGTCGACGATCCTGCCGCAGTTCGTCGGCCTGACCTTTGGTGTCTACAATGGGCAGAAGTTCCTGCCGGTGCTGGTGACCGAGAACATGATCGGCCACAAGTTCGGCGAGTTCGCCCCGACGCGCACCTTTCACGGTCATGCCGCCGACAAGAAGGCGAAGAGGGGCTGAGGCATGAGCAAACCGGCAAGGCCGCGTCGGCTCGCGGAGAATGAGGCCAAGGCGGTCGCCCGCATGCTGCGGGTGAGCCCGCGCAAGCTGAACCTGGTTGCGCAGATGATCCGTGGCGAGAACGCGCAGCCCGCGCTGGCTCGTCTGACCTTCTCGAAGCGGCGCATCGCGGGCGACGTGAAGAAGGTGCTGCAGGCGGCGATCGCCAATGCGGAGAACAACCATCAGCTTGACGTCGACCGGCTTTATGTCGCCGAGGCGACCGTCGGCCGCAGCTTCGTCATGAAGCGCTTCCATGCCCGGGCCCGTGGCCGCGGCGCGCGCGTGCTGAAACCGTGGAGCAACCTCACCATTGTCGTGCGCGAGCGCGAGGAGACGGCTTAATGGGACAGAAAGTCAATCCGATCGGGCTGCGGGTCGGCATCAACCGCACCTGGGATTCGCGGTGGTATGGCGATGATGATTACGCGGCGATGCTGCACGAGGATCTTCGCCTCAAGCGGTACCTGCAGGATCGCCTGAGCCAGGCTGGCATCAGCCGGATCGTCATCGAAAGGCCGGCCAAGAAGGCGCGGATCACGATCCACACGGCTCGGCCGGGCGTCGTCATTGGCAAGAAGGGCGCGGATATCGAGAAGCTGCGCGCCGATCTGGCAAAGATGACGGGCAGCGAGGTGCATCTCAACATCGTCGAGATCCGCAAGCCGGAGATCGACGCCAAGCTCGTGGCCGAGAACATCGCCCAGCAGCTGGAGCGGCGTGTCGCCTTCCGCCGCGCCATGAAACGCGCGGTGCAGTCGGCCATGCGGCTGGGGGCGCAGGGGATCCGCATCAATTGCAGCGGCCGCCTGGGCGGTGCGGAGATCGCGCGGATGGAGTGGTACCGCGAGGGACGGGTGCCGCTGCACACGCTGCGCGCCGACATCGACTACGGCTTCGCCGAGGCGCGCACGACTTACGGCGTCATCGGTGTCAAGGTGTGGATATTCAAGGGTGAGGTCTTCGACAAGCCGGAGACGTCCGCCG